>CAZPEN010000023.1:0-65751 GCA_964585615.1 uncultured Chthoniobacter sp.
GGCCGGTTCCGGGCGCTAGGTGTTACGCTTTATCCTTTTACCCTGCGAAGCAGGGACGGAAAAAATTTTATGAATTTGGACAACTTGATGGCAGCTTTCGCGCATCGGCATCAAGAAGGAAAGCTCCTCACATTCCGTTTGGCAGGGAGAACAAGGATTGCCATTTGCCGCACAAGTTGGCACGATTTTTGCCTCATCTCCATTCGATGAAAAAACTCACATACGCCCTCCTCGCCGCCGCAGTGCTTGCCGGTGCGGGAAACGGATTCACCCGCGAGCCGGAGAAGTTCACGACCGAAGAGGTCGTGACGGAAAAGAAAACCGTGAAAGTGCAGGCCAGTCCGGCCTCGGCCTTTCCATCCAACCCAAACGCGCAATACGTGAAGCTGCGGGTGGGAGAAATCCGCCCGGCCCTTGAATCGAAAGGGAGCCTGTTTGCCTCCGCTCCGGAAGCCTTTTATCTGCCCGCCGAGGCTATCGGAGTGGTGCAGGTGATCGTGGAAAAGAAAGGCACGACCGCCACGTATTTCCTCAAGGGCCTGCGCAAGGGAAAAACGGTCGGGGGCGTGGTCCAGCGCGGATGGCTTGACAAGACCGGCTTCAAACCGAGGACGATCACCGACGAAGGCCGCATCCAGCAAGCGCTCAAGGCAAAACCCTTTTACGTCACTGTCGAATGAAAAAAATATCCATCCCGCTCGCCGCCTCGCTTTTGCTCGTGGGCTGCGCCACGCAGATCACGGAAGGCCCCACCGGCCCTTCACGTCCGGCTCCGGTAGTCACGTCCTCCCCCGCCCCAACGCCCCGGCCCCAACCGGCGGAATCACCACGACCGACGCCGTCCCCGGTGAGCCGACCCACCCCTTACCCGATCCCCCAGAGACCCGATACAGGCACCTCGCCTCTGGCCCCTTCGCCGGACCAACCGATCTGGCAACGCACCCAGTAAAGGCACTCTATGCCTGCCGTCTCCGAGCTCAATCTGGCGCTGGTGATTCTCCGCGATGGGGCCGAGGGGGAGACCATTCCACTCAAGGGCGGAAAATTTACGTTCGGGCGCGATGCGGCGCACGATCTCACCCTGCCCGATGCCTCGGTCTCCAGAAACCACGCGGAGCTGGCCATTTCGCCAGGTGGAGTGCAACTCCGCGACCTCGGGAGCCGCAACGGCATCCGAGTGAACCGGGTTCCCCGTAAGCAGGCCAACCTCCTGCCGGGAGACACCTTCGAGATTGGTGTATTTACCTTCCGCCTCAAGGCCGGAGCGGCTCAACGGCGTGCGCCCGCGCTGCAACGCCCTTCGCCAGAGGTCGCCATCGAACAAACCGTCTCTCGCGCCTTCCCACTCCCGCAGCTGTCCCATGAGCGGCAACTCTCCACCATTTACCACGCCTGTTTCTGGCTCACGGAGAGCACGGATCCTGAGCTTCTCACCGAACGCCTTGCCCGCCTGCTTTGCGATGCGACCGATGCGGTGGAGGCGCAGTTTTATTCCGCAGATCTCACCCTGCGCCACCGCTGCGGAGAGGCCGGAAAACCTGTTGTGAAGATCGCTGCTTTCCTTGCTGAGAAATTCCAGTCCCTGCCCGAGGCGGCCATGGTATCCGGTAAGGAGATCGCCCGGCACCAAAGGGGCGTCGGCCAGTTCAACTATCTCGTGGGCCCGATTCGCCGGGGGGGGAATGGCGATGCGGCAGCCCCTTTTATCCTCCTCTTGCGCCCCGAAGATTGGGAACCTTTCACCCTCGATCAGCGCGTGCTGTTGCAAGCCGTCTGCCAACTTTGGGCCAGGGAGACGGTCAAAATCGAAGCCACTGAGACCCTCCGCCGCGAGAACCAAGCCCTCAAGTTGAAGGCGGCCTCCCCAACCTTGCTCGGCCAGAGCGACGTCCTCCAGCACCTGCGCCAGCAACTCAACCGCGCCGCCGCCACCAAGGCCACCATTCTGCTCGATGGCGAGACCGGCTCCGGCAAGGAAGTTGTCGCCCAATTTATCCACGAATCCAGCCCCCGTGCCGCCAAGCCCTTCGTCAAGGTCAACTGCGCCGCCATTCCCGACGGCCTCATCGAGAGCGAACTCTTCGGCCACCAGAAGGGGGCCTTCACAGACGCAAAAGACAGCCGCAAAGGCAAATTCCTTCAAGCCAACGGAGGCACCCTTTTCCTCGACGAAATCGGCGAGATGCCTCTCTCCGTGCAGGCCAAGGTGCTCCGCGCCCTCGAAAACGGGGAGATCGAACCCCTCGGCAGCGAGGCCGTGCAGAAGGTGGATGTGCGCGTCATCGCCGCCACGCACCGCAACCTTGCCGAGATGGTCGAGCGCAAGGAATTCCGCCAGGACCTCTACTTTCGTCTCAATGTCTTCAACCTCGGTGTCCCTCCGCTGCGAGAACACGCCGGGGATATCGCCGAACTGGCCCGCCATTTCCTCGAAGCCTTCTGCCGCGAAAACGGCCTCGCCGAACTCGCCATCGCCCCCGCGGCCCTGGCCCTTCTCGAAAAACACCAATGGCCCGGCAACGTGCGCGAACTGCGCAATGTCATCCAGCGTTGCGCGATCGTTGCCGCCGGGCCGACGGTTTTGGCGGAAGACGTGAAAAAGGCGATCGGTGTTTCCTAAGCATCAAAAAATCCATCCATGAAAAAACTCAAAATCCTCTGCATTCACGGCGTGGGCCAGCACGAGGCGGACATCGCCTGGGTGCAGGCTTGGGCGGATCATGCGATTCAGGGCACGAAGCCCTGGAACCCGACTCTGCAAACCGAGGCAGACCTTCTCTATTTTGAAAAGTTTTTCGCCGACGCGCCGATCAATGCGGCGACATATGCCAAAGCGATCTCAGCGATGACCTTCAGCGGGCTGACACACGGAATCGGGGATTTGTTCCGCCGCAACCGGGGGGTCACGGAGGTCTCCAACAAAGTTCGCTGGCTTGCAGGCATGGTGGTGCAATGGGCGGACAACCCTCAACTCCGGGACAAGGTGCGGAAGGCAATCCGGCAGAAAATCACGAACTATCAACCCGATGTGATTCTCGCCCATAGCCTTGGCTCGCTCGTCACCTACGATACATTCGTGCACGGCGGGGACGATCTCGTGCGGGACCGATATTACGTGACCTTCGGGTCCCAAATCGGAAATCCCTTCGTGAGAAATATTTTTGGAGGACGGATTGTCCCTCTACCCGCCAAACGCTGGTTCCATCTTTTCAATCCTCAGGATGACGTGCTGACCGCCCGATTGAATCTCTCGGACACAAATTTTCTTCAAGTCATCACGGATTTTGAGCTTGAAGGCGTTGGCGATCACGATGCCGATGGCTACCTCAGCCATGCATCTGCCGTTCAGGTTGTGTGGTCAGAGATCAGTGGGGCCGAAAAATCCCAGTTGGCGAGGAATCTGAAGGGAAAGTTCACGGCATCCGTGCGCGGTGCGGGCAAGCCTCTCAACCGGGCGCTGATCATCGGAATCAACGACTATCCCGATCCCAAGATGCGGCTTGAGGGATGTGTCAACGACGCCTTCCGCATGAGTGAGACGCTCCAGGAGTGCGGCTTTCCCGCAGAGGGAATCCGCCTGCTGCTCAATGAGCGCGCCACGACGGATGCCATCCGAGAGCGCCTGGCCTGGCTGCTTGACCGTCCCCAGCCGGGCGACCAGCGGTTCCTGGCCTTCAGCGGGCACGGAGCGCAGATCGAATCCTACGGACTCGGTGAATCCGTGGACCGTCAGGACGAGTGTCTTGTGCCCTACGATTTCGACTGGAGCCTGGACCGTGCCATCCTCGACGACTTCATCCACGACCTCTACGTGGACCTCCCCGAGGGGCTGGACTTTTACGCGTTCTTCGACTGCTGCCACTCCGGAGGACTGGCCCGTGAGGGAGGCCCGAGGGTTCGGGGCCTGCAGCCTCCCGACGATGTCCGCCACCGCAGCTTGGAATGGGATGGAAAGCTGCAACTCTGGAAAGCCCGCAACCTGCCTCCCGTTAATCCCGATCTCGCCGCATCGACAAAAAGCACATCGGCGATCAGTGGCGACGGGTCGGCCCTTTCAAATGGACAGTCTTACCTGGGGCGATCCGGGAATCTGCACCGCCTCTTGCGCTCTTCCTCACTCCGCACACTGCCAAACGCAAAATACGACTCCGTGCGCAAGGATCTCCATCACCACGGCCCCTATCTGCCCGTCATCTTCCAAGCCTGTCAGGAAAGCGAACTCGCCTGCGAATACCACCACGGAGCAGTGCCCTACGGGGCTTTCACCTTTGTCACAACCAATATCCTCCGCCAACACGCCGCACAGAAAAAGACGATCACCTTTGCCTCGTTGATCAAACGAACCAACTCCGCGCTCAAGGCGCTCGGTTACACACAGACACCGGTGCTCGTGGGACCAAGCGTAAAAATGCGAAAACCAATGCCTTGGAAGAAATAGAAGGGTATGATCACTACAACTGAAGAATTGCTTGCCCGCGCCCGCTCTGCCCTGGGAAAGAAGATCCCTTATGAGAACAGCAAAGGTGGCTTCAAACCCGAAATCGATACTCCCAATCAGCGCGGCGGTTGCGACTGTAGCGGTTTCGTCGCCTGGGCGCTCGGCATTAGCCGCCTCACGAAGGATCCGTTCTACCTCCGCAAGAATGGTGGCTGGATTGAGACAACAGCCGTTTATGAGGATATTGGCTCGCCGGTGGGGCTGTTCTCTGCCCTGGACCAGCCACAACCCGGATGCGTCGTGGTCTATCCAGATCACGTCGCCGGTGGCACACCACACGAAGGTCACATCGGAATCGTGACGAAGGTAAGAAAAACCGCAGCCGGTGCGGAAGCAACCTCCGTGATTCACTGCTCCTCATCGGGTTGGAAGAAGCAGGGAGACTCTATCCAGGAGAACGCGCCAGCCGCTCTGCTCAAGAATCCAGATGTGAGATACGGGTGGTTTTCCGGTATGGAATCTGTCATGTCGCCCGCTTCCAGATCCACGATTACCACAGCAACCAGAGGGTTGCTCAGAGATGTCCCGCATGCCGCGGGAGTCCGGTTTTCCGTGAAGGAAGGGGACGGGATATTTACCCACGCCTGGGAGTTCCCCGGCGAGACACCATTCTTTTTTCAGAGCCGCCTTCATGTGTGCGCTGACGGTGCGCCAGACGCCTATGCGCCGGGAAACCTGGGAACAGACGACCTGCGTAACGCCGGAAAGCCTCCTCGCAAAGACGCTCCGATGGATCGCGACTTTCACCTCTGGAAATGGTTTGGCATAGTTGTTGGTGACGGAAATCACCCCATTGTACAAAAAGCCTCCGACCCCAACCCCGGCTTCTTCGTTTCCCAAACCGCCCATGGCAACTGGGGACGCTACCCGGAGACCGATCCGCGCTGCTACGTGAACGCCAACGAGATCGCCTATCTGGTGCTTCCGAGTGGGCATACCGGCGGAGCTCGCAAGGGAGATTTTGGATCTATTATTCATCGCCCCACCGGCAAGGCGATCCCCGCCATCTGGTCCGAAGTGGGGCCGGACGACGAGACCGGGGAAGCATCGATTCTGGCTGTGAAGCAACTGGGATTTGTCGCCAACCCTCGCAAGGGAGGCAGTTCAAAACGCGAATTCCTCTATCTCGTCTTCCCGGGCTCAGGCAATGGTCGGCCTCGCGAGCAGAAAGAGATCGAAAAGATCGGCGGCCGACTTTTCGCCGATTGGGGCGGAATCCAGCGGGTATCGCGCCTGCCGGATCTGACGGGACGGGTATGAACTTCAGGACGGAGGGGCATCTGAACAGGGAGGACTCGCAAGGCTGGTATTTTAGTGAGTTCGACAGAATTGGCCTTGGCCGATTCCTCCTCCGGCAGAACGCAGGGCGCAAGCTGGCTTTGTGGGCTTTGCTGTTCTGGTCGATCGTCCTGCTTCTTGGCCACTACGGGAAAGCCAACTATATTCCCCGCGTTTTCGAATTGTCTTTCCCGGTTGGAGAGCAATGGGAAAAATTCACTCTTGTTCTAAAAAGCGGCTACCTTGCCGAGGCCAACCACGGTCTTTTTTACCTGCTGGTTGCTCCCCTGTTTCTCTTCCTCGCCCACTCCTTTCTATGGCAAGTGGGTGCCATTACCAGGACCTTGATTGAACACCGCAGGCTTGTGCCCCTGCCACCCAGCGCGAGTTTTACGGAGCGCCTCGCACGATGGAACACCTGGTTTTTGCCAATTTGGATTCTGGCCTTTTGTGTTTGGGTTCCGGCCCAGCTGTTTCAGGAATATTCCAGCCTCAACAAGGTGAGGTCTTCCGGTTACGACCGGAAGTCGGAAAGCCTCTCAAAGAACTTTGGCTATGTGCAGGCTTGGCAGACGGGAAAATGGTGCGACACGTTTGGAGAAACTCCCCTGCACGAGCGGGCGGAATGGCTGGCATCAAGCCGATTGTGGAAAGAAGAGTCTCCCTCGTTATCCCAGAAATTCGAAAATCGCGTCGCTTATAACAAACTCGGCATCCCCTCAGAATACTTTATCTCGCTTGAGGCCAGAACGCAGGGATTGGCCTTTAACACCCTCCGGCCAGAAAAGGCCGGAAGAATCTATGACTCGGGACACTTTGCGATTCGACTTCCCGATTGGTTGCACGCACGAGGAGTTGCTCTGGACAAGCCACCGAAATGGAACTTTACGGTGCTGCCCCAACATCGATGGGATGCCCAAACGGTACGGGAAAAATATTGCTTTGAAGCCTTCCTGTTTCTCAATCTTGCCTCGGAAGCCTGTTTCCAGGTTGTCGCAACGCTTATCGTGATCAAGAGCATCGCCTGGATCGTTCTTTTGCAATATTGGCTGCCTTCCGCGACAACTTCCAAACCAAACGGAACGATCTTTCGCTTCATGAGGGAGGTTTTCCCCAAGGTATTTGCCATTGCCGCGCTCGGACTTACGGTCGTTTTTGCTTGTATCAAGCCGATGACCTTGTTCGCCACGGTTCCGGCCTGGCTGCTGGCTGCCTTGCTTTTCAATCTCGCACGTCAGGGACGCAAGGAGGCGATTGCGCACGCCAAGATCAGGCCGGACTGCCAGGATCCGACCCGCAAATACGGAATGGGGGAAATTCACGCCATATACAATGCCATGGTTGCCCTGGCCGCACTTGGAGCGCTGGGTCTATGCCTACTACTTCTGAATTCCTTCACCCCCGGAGTCTTGGACACGGGTGGCGGCCACACACAGGTTATCGAATTTCTGAGCATTCTTTTGGTTGTAGCAGTGGTTTTGGCCGTAGTTTTCGGGCCGATGACGTTATTCAGTTGGCACCTCGCGACGTATCGGGAAAAATGCATCGGCAGAGTGGCCGCCAAAGGCACGACGGAATGGCTGCGCTTGACGGATTTGATGAGAAGCCAATGGGCTTGGCCGTGGAAGAATGCCTGGTTTGTGACATTGTCGGGGGCGGTCATCGCATTTTGCGCCGTGGGAGCCGGCATGAGCCTGGGTTTTCTGCCGGGTGAGTTACAGAGCTCTGCCGACAGCTTCATGGATTTGCCACGAAACTTTCGCGAGTTGGCTTGCTATCTTGCTTCCGCCACCAATCCAGAATTGTCTTTCCGAGATTGAAAATATAGCTCGTTGAAATACCTCGTCTCACAATGAGCACATTCTCCTATTGCGACATGACCAGAACTTGGCACAGAAATTGCCGGCCAGCGTAAGTGACAAACGACGAACTCAATTCCTCCACGCTCAGCGGCGCGACCAGCGCCGGCGACGGTGCGTTGCCGGACGACATCGATTTCGGCCAGACGATCCGCGGGTTTGTCGAAGGGCAGGAGGCGTTTGGCCGTTATCGCCTTCGGAAGATTTTGGGCCGGGGCGGCATGGGGCTTGTCTGGCTGGCATGGGACGGACGGCTGGAGCGGGATGTCGCGCTCAAGTTCATGCCGGAGATGGTGCGTTTGGATGCTTCGGCCATTGACGATCTCAAGCGGGAAACGCGCAAGAGCCTCGAACTCACTCATGCCAACATCGTTCGCATTCACGATTTTGCCATGGACGACTTGTCGGCAGCCATCGCCATGGAATATGTGGATGGCCCTACGCTTTCGGCTCTCCGCATCCAAAAACCGAACCGCGTTTTCGAGCCGGACGAGATTGTTGAGTGGGTGCGCCAGCTCTGCGCCGCCCTCGACTATGCACACTCGGAGGCCAAAATCGTCCATCGTGACCTCAAACCCGCCAACCTGATGCTCAGTTCCGGCGGACGCCTCAAAATCACCGACTTCGGCATCGCACGATCAATCAGCGACAGCATGAGTCGCGTTTCGGTGCAGCATCACGACAGCAGCGGCACGCTCGCCTACATGAGTCCACAGCAGGCCATCGGTGCGAAGCCTTCCTCAGCGGATGACATCTACAGCCTCGGGGCGACTCTCTATGACCTCCTTACCGGGAAGCCTCCGTTCCACAGCGGGAACATCTACGCCCAAGTTCGAGAGGTTGTGCCACCACCCATAGCCGAGAGACGGGTGCAGCTGGACGTGGGAAGCAGCATGGTGCTTCCTGAGTCATGGGAAAAGATGATTGCAGCTTGCCTGGCGAAGGATCCTGCACACCGCCCGCAATCGGCTGCCGAGATCTGGGAGGGTCTCAACGTACGTGTGTCCGCTGACACGTTGAAAAAATCGAGCCGCTTTCCGGTGCGGGTGGCTGCTGTTGTGGTCCTCTCCCTCATCGCTGCAGGCGCAGGCTGGTGGTTCGGCTACGAGCAGCCGCGCCAGCAGGCTGCTGCCGCACTCGCAGCCCAGGCGCAGGCCGAGGGACTCGCCCGCCAGGCCGCTGCTGCCGAGGCACAGGTTCAAAAGGAAGAAGCCGAAACCGCCGCTCGACAGGAAGCCGAGCGAAAGAAGGCCGAAGCTGCCGCCGCCGAGCAAGCCCGCATCGCCGCAGCCAAGCAGCAGCTCATCACCGAGACCCAGGATCTTGCTCAAAAGGCGCTCGCGGCCAAACAGTGGAACCAGGCAGAGTCCATTGCCGACAAACTTACCTCGCTCGACCCTCAGAATACGCAGATCGCGAGCATCCGCCAGTCTACAGTAGTCGGCCGCGAAGCCCAGCGTACCTCCGAGGAACGCGCCCGGGCGCTGCCCCCCGACCTCCCCGCCTCCGCAGCCTTCAGCACAGAAGCGATCTTCGCTCCCTCCCCCTACGCATCATACAACAACTACTCGCAAAGTCAGATCCTTCGAAGAGCTCAGGAAAAGCTCAAATCAGCCGGGCTTTACAGCGGATCCGCTGACGGAGAATCCGGTGCAGGAACCACAAATGCACTCATCGCTTTCCAGCGGGCAGACATGAACTTGCCTGTTTCAGGACGGTTGGATGATCCCACGCTCGCCGCACTCGGCCTCACCGGCATCGCCGAAATGACAGCGCCTACCCCCACACCACGTCCAAAACCGACCGCCACACCGAGGCCAAAGCCCGCAGGCACTACGAAGCCTCCTCCTTCCAATCCCAATAGTTCCGTGGATCCTAGAAGTGCCCTTCAAAGAAACTACGAGGCGGGATACATAGACAAAGAAACAAGAGACTTTTACCTCGAAGGTTTAAAAAACAGATAATACCGCGATTTCTAACAGCTACCAACTTACTATCTTTTAAACACAATATGAACCTGAAAAAATTCGCATGCCATTTCACTCTTGCCATGTTGCTTTTAGGAGTTACTCCGTCCTGCACACAAAATGACTCCCTCTATTCCGCCTGGGGGGTGAGGCGAGGGGAATTACTGATGAATAACTTCCCTGTGCCTGAAGGTGTATACGGATTCAACCCGTCTTGGGCGGAAACTGGTTTCCGGGGGTCAGTGACAGTGAGACGAGTTCCTCAAAGCGATGGCCTCAAAGTTTACAACATTACAGGTTCAATCTCTTGGAGTAGGCAGTCAAAGCCACATGAAAAAGATCCTCTGCCTGGTTGGCCAGATGCTCGAGAGGATGGCTCTGTCACTATAGACGGTGTATATGCAAAAGCCGGGCGGTTCTACTTGCTAGATGGATCTGCTACTCTCAATGGCGTCGCGACTGGTCCTGGCTATTTCGACTATTTGAAGAAAGTCGGCCTGCCTGGCGGACAGAGAGAGTTTACAATCTCAACCCAGCAGATTCAGTGTGAAGTTGTGCCTACGAATACACCTCCAGGCTTAGTTATAAGCTGCTTCAAGAATAATGTGCCCATTCCACCTGTCAAAATTGTACTCTTCAAAAGACTCTGATCTCATCTCATATATGCAGCCGTTTCTTGGTAAACTGTAGTGTTAGTGCCATGATACAACACCACCATGAGATGTTACGTGGAGCAGAGAAACAAAAGCGATGATCCCTACACTCCGCAAAAACGATAAAGGCGATGCTGTCTCGCGCTGGCAGACCTTTCTCATCGGCCAAGGCTTCCACGCAAAAGGCGCCGACGGCGTTTTCGGCAAGGACACGCTCATCGCCACGGCGGCTTTCCAAAAGAAATACAAACTCAAGCCCGACGGTGTCGTAGGCAACAGCACCTACGCGGTGGCCGCACAACTCGGCTTTCCGATCACCACCGATGACTCGACCGCCCAGAATTCCATCTCGTGGCCAGTGCCGCCGAAGGATTTCGGTCCGACCAACGCAGAAACCCGGGACGCTGAGTTCGGATGGTTTGATTTCGAGCACGCTCCAGCCCCCAAAAACTATGAACGCATCCGCATCCTCTCGACGTGGGAGAAGGATAATCTGATCGTGGTGGATGTCCCGCAACTAGCGAAGGCCCTTGGATTAGCCACCCAAAGAGCCACCATCCACAAGAATATCCAAGATCCCTTTCTCTCTGTGTGGGCAGCTTGGGAAAAAGCAGGGCTGCTAGACCGCATATTGACTTGGGAGGGTGCTTTCTCCCCACGCTTCATCCGGGGCGGAGCCACACCCAAGAACGTCCAGGCCAAGAATCGCAGCAAGCTCAGCAACCACGCATGGGGCACGGCTTTCGACATCAACTACGAGTGGAACCAACTCGGCTCCATTCCGGCCCTTGTCGGACAGAAGGGCAGCGTCCGCGAGTTGGTCCCGCTCGCCCTCAAGCACGGCTTCTTTTGGGGTGGTCACTTCCGCAACCGGCTCGACGGCATGCACTTCGAATGGGGGCGGTGGACATGATGCCCCGCCGGGGAGCGATGTATACCGCAGCCCCGAGCAAAGTGGGCGAACAAAGCTGGCACGGAAATCGGTTTTCGACTACAAAACTTCGCTTATGAATTTCTTCGCGAACGACCACCTCCAACGCAGCGGCTTGGCCTGATCAAACTCACTCTTTCAAATAATGTTTTGATTTCCCTCTTTTAACGATCCCACCTTCATGAAAATAACAGATTTGACCGCGAAGATGAAAAAAGTCTCAGTACTTTCCGCAATCCTCTTCAGCCTTGCCTTTGCGGGGTGTGCTTCCATTTCCGATTACGACCAGACCGCATACAAGAATGCGGTTGATCTCAAGGTGGATACCCTGACTGTGATGAGTCGGGCCAATCAGCCCTATTCCTCCCAGAAAGACTCTTTGGACGCCTTGGGGGTGCAGATGGATAAGGCTTACGAATACGACGCCGGACGACCAGTCAACCAGAAGACCCTCCAGATGTGGGATATCCTTTTGAAATCCGATGCCGCCATTCCCGAAAATGGAATCTGGCCGAAATTCGTGGAGAGGTGGCGGGCGGACGGGCGTCTCTCCGGAGCCTATCTGCAAGACAAGAAGGAAAACGTCGCCGATGCCTTCGACAAGATCATTGCCCTCGAAAGCGGCAAGTTGAAACCATCGGACATTCCCTGACAGCATATGGCAAAAAACAGCATTGATTGGGGCCAGGTCGGCAGCGACGTGGCGAAACTCGCACAGAGCATCTTTTCGAGCCGCGCCAAGGCGCTGGCCAAGGATGGGATGATCTTCTTGAAGGAGGTCCAGGAGCGCGCAATTAAGTATCATCTTCAGCTCGCAACCGAGCAAATCACGAAGTCCGAATTCAACGAACTGATGCTTGACCTGAAGGCACTGGCGAAAATGGAAAAGCTCAAACAGGAGGGGCTCACCCTAGTCGCCCGTGACAAGTTTATTAACGGTGCCATCGACATCCTGATGAAAGCGGCGATTTCTGCCATTCCCTGAGGAGGAGGCCATGCCACTCTCTCTCCTGAATAACACCTCGATCCGTCTCGATGAGGTGATTGCCGCCATGCGGGCGAAAAAATATCACGTATTTGACCGGGAGGACTACCAATTGAACATCGTCGGCATCCGTCGGAGACCGTTCAAGGTGGATGTCTTCAACGATACTCTCTTCTGTTTTCACCCGTTGAACGGGCAGTGGACTTACGCGAAATACCAGATCACCACGATTCCCGGACTCACGTATCTCAAGGAGAAATTTTATCATGAGAAGGGAACGGCCATTCTTATGCCCGGGCAATACAAGGATGCCTATGAAATCGGCAATCATTGGGGGTATCAGGCGGTCTGCCAGAAGGACTCGGTGCGTCTGCCGGTCTATCGCGACGACAAGTTCGACGGTATCCCCGAGCTGGACGACAGAAAGCGCTTCACGGCTGGCGGGATCAATATCCACAGGGCTTCCCGACAAGGATGCACCATTCGGATCGGAGAGTACTCCGCCGGGTGCCAGGTTTTCCGGTGCGCCGAGCATTTCGATGGGTTTATGGCAACCGCCCGACGCGCCCGCGCAATGCATGGAAACTCCTTCACCTACACCTTGATCGACGAGTCGGACGTGCGGTGAGTTCCGCATGCTTCCGCTCAATAGCACTTGGGTGGAAAAACCATCGTGTCTCGACCGGCTATTCCGGGTTGATGGTCGAGAAGTCGGAGGTCCCGGAAGGTCCTCGGATTTTCTCTGTCATCGGTTTCCCGGATTGTCTCTTCACTGTCTCCACGGTTGAATTTTGGAGATTTGGGAGAAACTTGGCACGGAATCTGCCGAATCGACATTTGTGAAAATATTGATTACCAACAAAAAATCATTCTAACGCCATGGGATTCTTTACCGAACGCTGCCCGAACTGCGGGAAACCAATTTCCAAAAACGCCCAGCATTGCAACCACTGTGGCTGTCCGTCCTCCACCGCCTGGGCGAGTTGCCATTCCTGTGGCACCGCCGTGGGCGCGGACTCGAAATTCTGCTGGAAGTGCGGTTCCGAACAAAACCCGGACGCCAGGGTGAAGTTCTACGGCGACCGCTGGAGACGATCCGGTTCGGACTTCGCTGTGCGTGTGGAGTTGAATACTCCTGAGGCCGTTCTCCACCACGGCCTTCAGGTGGACGACGGCACGCTTGCCCTGATTTTCCAGGACGGTCGGCTGCTGAGCACGCTGGAGCCGGGCTACCACACCTTCGACAACGTCCTCCAGCGGGTGCTGGGGCTGGACAAGGGCAAGTACGCCCACGCCGTGCTGCTTGACATGCGCTCGGCCGAGGTGGACTTCTCGTTCTCCGGTTTGCAGGTGTCCGGCGGGCTGCTGGTGGATTTCCAGGCGCGGCTGTATTTTCAAATCACTGACCCGCAGGCATTTGTGGCTACGATGGTGAGCGAGGCCGCATCAACTTTCACCACAGACGATCTCTCCCAGCGCTTCGGGGCGGAAGTTCGCGACGCCCTGCAGGGAGCCATCACCAGCCTCGATCTCAACGACCTCCTTGTGCTGGGTGGCGTGCGGTCCCAAGTGGAGGAGGCAATGTCTGGCCCACTCCAACAGCGACTTGCGCCCTTCGGGATGCAGGTGGCGGGGTTGCGGTTGGTGGATTTCCATGGAACGGCCGTCGAAGGGGCCCGGGCCAAGCTCGGTGAACTGGCCCAACTCAACCGCGAATTCGAACTCAACCGCCGCCTCGAGGAGGCCCTCCGCCGCGAGAAAGTCGAGGCCTTCCGCAGCGAGGAGGAGGCGGGCGATTACTATTCGAAGATCACTGACGAATACGGACTCAAAGATGCAGAGCGCGAGGAGAAGAAAAAGCGTTGGGTACAGGCCGCCGAGAACCAGACGCAGGTCGAGGGGATCCGCCTCGATTACCAACTCCGCCGCCAGGAAATCCTCCACCGCCTCGACGAGCAGGCACTCCTTCACGAGCACGACTTTACCGATCTCAAGGCGAAGCTCGACCAGGACCGCCTCCGGCTCAACGAGGCGCTGGCCCACGATAAAGCACGCTTCGACCAGGAGCAGGCCCAACGACTCCATAAAGCCTCCACAAATAAAACCATCGCCGAGCAGGGTATCGACACTCTCGTGAAGCTCAAGGAGGCGAAACTAGGGGTACGCAAGCAGGAAGACGAGCATGAGTTGAACCTCGAAAGCCAGCGCCTGCGCCTGAGAGGCGACGCACCGCTCCAAGCCCTCATCGCCACACTGCCCGCCGAGCAGGCGGACCGATTGCTCAAACTGGCCGAGATGGAAATGCGCAAAGGGCTGAGCGCCGAGCAATCCCTCGCGCTTGTCGCAGAAAAATCTCCCGAGATTTCTCCTGCTGTCGCCGACGCCCTGCGGGCGCGCTATGCAAACAAGGAGAAAGAATAAATAAAATGGACTCCAGTTCCAATGACAATTCGGTTTCCCGTTGGATGGAACATCTCAGTTCCGCACTGCTTTTGCTCATGGGTGGCTGCCTGGGAGGGGGCGCGATTTTCGAGATTGTCTTTAAACGCGGAGAACCTTCCGTTTTGCGACAGGAAACATTGCTGGGAATTTTGGTGGCGGCAGCCCTCCTTCTTCCGGGGGTGGCACCAGAGTTTCGCGCAAACTAGCCAAACAAAAAATGAGAAATCAAAAATGGGGAAGCTGCAGAGAAATGAAATACATTGTTTTAGCACTGCTGGGCATAGCAGGATTCTCTCGCGCGCAGGAGACAAATTCGCTTGGGATGAAACTTGTGCCGGTGCCTGGAACAAAGATCCTGATGGCGACGACGGAGGTGACGGTGGACCAATACAAGGCGGCAGGGCTCGGGTATGAGTCGCCGAAGTTTCCGCAGGGAGGCAATCACCCTGCGGTGAACGTGAGCTGGAACGACGCGAAGAAGTATTGCGCGTGGCTGAGTAAGAAGGAGGGGAAGAAGTATCGGCTGCCGACAGATCATGAATGGAGTTGCGCTGTCGGAATCGGACATTTGGAGAATCCAGCAGACAATCCGGCAAGCAAGAGTGAAAAGATCGTTGATGTGTATCCATGGGGAAAAGGGAAGCCGAGCGGGAAGGCAGGCAACTACATGGGGCAGGAGTGGAATTCGCCAATGGGAATCGAGACCGCTCAAAAATACGGATTCAAGCGGGGCGAGTGGAGTTTAGTTCCTGGCTATCACGACGGAGTTCTTTTCACATCGGCGGTCGGCAACTACTCACCGAATACATTTGGGATCTACGATTTGGGGGGAAACGTTTGGGAGTTGTGCGAGGACAAGTTCGGCGGGAACGGATATGATAAGAGCATGCGTGTGCAACGGGGCGGGTCATGGGGATACTTCACCAAGGATTTTGTATTATCGTCCTCCCGTATCCGCAATGAACCAGGATCTCGCAGCGACAACATCGGCTTTCGGGTTGTGTGTATTCCAATAGATAAACCGTGAATGATATGAATGAATCAAAAACGTTGGCAAAGCCAGGAATTGGAAGACAGCCTTCCGGATTTAGTATCGAAGTGGAGAGCGAAGCGAAGCAAATGGCTTGCCGATCCGTCCGAGTAATGAAAGCGAAACGCATCGGCAGGATGCGGATGCCACGATGGGTTGTCTTGGCGATGGCGCTTGTGGTGTCGGCGTCTATCGCTCGCGCGCAGGGTTTCACGAACAGCGTTGGAATGAAGATGGTTCCTGTGCCGGGCACAAAGATCCTGATGGGGACGACGGAGGTGACAGTGGATCAATACCGGGCGGCAGGTCTGGGGTATGAGGCACCGGAGTTCGCGCAGAGCGGGAACCATCCGGCGGTGAATGTGAGCTGGAACGATGCGAAGAAATACTGCGCATGGCTGAGCAAGAAGGAGGGGAAGAAGTATCGTTTGCCGAGTGACCGGGAGTGGAGTTGCGCGGTGGGGATCGGGAATCTGGAGAGCGTGGGAGGGAGCCCGGAGAGCAAGTGCGAGAAGTTGCCGGATGTGTTTCCGTGGGGAAGCGGGAAGCCGAGTGGGAGGGCAGGGAATTACATGGGGCAGGAGTGGAAAAGTAGCTCGGCAGGAATAGCATATGCGAAATCGAAGGGTTGGAAAGAGGGGCAACTGTGCCTGGTTCCCGACTACAATGATGGACACATGTTCACGGCTCCCGTGGGAAGCTATTCACCGAACAGTCTTGGGATCTACGATCTGGGGGGAAACGTGTGGGAATGGTGCGAGGACAAATACGGAGGAAGCGGAGCAGCAAAAGCCTATCGTGTGATGCGCGGCGGGGCGTGGGGCGGTGGCGACATCTGCGGTTTGCTGTCGTCGTGTCGCGATCACGTCAATCCCGAGTATCGCGGCGGTAGCTACGGTTTTCGGGTGGTCTGTGAGGCGTGATCCGGCGGCGAGGTGTAGCCCTTTACCCTTTTTCCCTGCGAAGCAGGGTCGGAAAAAACTTCAACCAGTAGATCAAAACCATGAAATGCCATTTTGGTGGTTCAAAGCGGTCGAATCGAGAAAGCCAAGCCTCTCAACAGGAACTTAACGGTGTCCGGCGGATTTCGCTACTGCCTCTTTGCGTTTTTTTGATCCTGACTTTTCTCGCGAGCCATGTCGGAGCGCAATCCTACGGCTTGGCACCAATTTATGTGGGTATTGAGAAGAACGCGATATCCGGTATTTCGGCTTCGCAGAAGACACCGATGTGGTGTTGGGCTGCTTGTATTGAGATGGTGTTGCGGTATTACAACATTGAAATCACTCAGGAAGATGTCGTCTATCGCACCTACGGTATTGACGCGGCTGGAAATCTGCCAGTATTTGGAGCGAAAGCCCCGGAGATCACACGGAATCTAAATAACTGGAGTTTCGATCGGAATGGCAAACCTTACGTGGTTCGGGCGGCGTTGTTTCCGGGAACTCCGCGTAACGAGATTGTCATTGATCATCTCAAATCGGGAAGGCCCATTATCCTGGGATATGGACCTGATCCTGATTCCGGCCATGTCGTGGTGCTGACGGCACTGAGTTATGTCGTGGACCAATATGGGAGGCCATATGTGACTACCTTGATTGTGCGAGATCCGTTTCCCGATAATTGGGGATTGATGGATCGAGGGCGAAAGGAATACGTGAACGGCATGCTCCCGGCACCGATTCAATGGATGTGGATCGTGGATGCAAAACGGGCCTATTGAACTGCCACGCCTGATGAAGTACAAATAAATGTCTGCCCAGCACCGCGATAAATCCCTGTCCGCTCTTCTTTTAAAATATGACTGTAGCCAGATCCAAATATAGAAAGAGAAAGCTACAAATGGCTGTTCAGATTGGATGTGTTGGGTTTCTGGTTGTATGAAAACAAGACCATGCCTTAGGATTGTGCGTCTAGCCTGCAAGCATTTCAATAAGTTGAGTCAGCGCGAGGTTTTCGCATTTGTTGTCATTTCTCTGGGAGGCTTGGCTGGTGGTTTTTTGAGTGATTTACGACATCCAGATCCTCTGGCAAGCCGGGAGAGCATGGATTATTTTTACCTGATTTTCGGTGTGGCTGCAGCTTGGGTTGGCGTCTACGTCGTTCTGGGGAGTGAGGTCGTCAAGCTTGTTCGCCGCTTTGCCCTGTCGGTGGTTTGTGGCTTCGCTGGCGTAGCGGTAATTGAAAGCACGCAAAGCTTTGTTGGAGTGAAGGAGAAGGTGGATTTTCAGAGTGCTTTGAATCAAGAGAAATTGATACAAGAAAGGATTCGACAGATTATCCGACAGCAGGAATTGCAAGTTGATGGGGCGAGAATTGAGAATAGCGCTGAAGCAAAGATCCAGGAGACGCGAAATCGTTTAGCTCAGCTTCTTTCGATGGCAGCTGCCTATCCTTCGATGGAAACGGATGGCATGATACTTCCGACACTTTTTGTCGGCCTCGATACTCTTGAAGACGGAGTCAAGCAAGCTCCGCGTGAGTCAGTGCAGGCACTTCGTGATCTTTCGGGATTGGAAGGTCTCTGCTTGTCGGATTACATGAAGGGTCTCCTAAAGCGACACTTGAGGAACGCGGAAACATCTCTGCAGGCAGTTGCCGCCTCTACTCCGATTCCCAATTTGGCAGGTTCTGAAGTCGCTTCCTCTCCTGCGACAGCGAAGCCCACTGCGCAAATAGGAAACATGCCCGGCAGAGGTGCATCACCCTCTCCTTCTCCAATCGGCCTTTCTACGGCTAGTCCAACGCCTGAGCAAGAATCTGCCGTGGGGTTTATCAGGGTTGCGAACTATGGCCCTCTTCAAAGTCAAAATCCAAAGTGGGATGATATTTTGATTCGCTCCGCGCAAGGAAATAAGAATCGAGGCTTCCCTAAACCAACCGGAGCGGAGCCCGAGAATGAAATGCTGGATCTGAACGCGAAATACGTTGTGGAGGCCGATATTTTTCTTCGTAGCGACTTTCCCTCAGTGAACGAGAAGGGGCTGTTATTCGCCCCCAGTATCGCCGTAATTAAAAGGGGATCTCTGGTTACAGTGACACGTGCGGCGATCAGATCGAACAAATCGCTGTCTCAACTTTGGGCGGAAGTTTCCGTTAACCGAAACGATCTTCTTTCTGTTGAGTGAACCAATCAACGACTGACTTTGCCATCCATCGCCCCATGCCAAACAACGACATTGATTTTGCTCAGCCGTTTCATCGGGCAGGCACCAACCAGTGGTGTTGCGCCACACGGTTGCATGAATCTTGGCACGGAATTTGCCCAGAAGGCAGGCGTGACGAAACGTCCGAAGGCTATTAACTTTTCGAAGCATTTGCCATGCCTGCCATAAACCCTCTCCGCATTTCCCGACTCAGCGGCTTCGGCTCGAAGCCCCCGCAGGACTTTGATCGATCTCCCGTTACCCTCGGCACAGCGTCCAGTTGTCACATTCGCTTCGATGCCGTTCTCGACAAGGGCGTGGGGCCGCAGCATGCCCGGCTGGAGTGGAATGGAGAGGCGTGGTATTTGCTGGATGGCGGAACGCCCGCTGGCATCTGGTTAGATGGGCGTCGGCTGGAAGAACCCCTGCGGGCGGGAGGGGAGTTTTCCTTTCGGCTGGGTCAATCGGGTCCGGGAGTTTCCGTGCACGTGCTGCCAGCCAGCGTTATGTCTGAGGTCCCGGTCGCTCCGTTGCCGGTTCTTCCGCCCCCAAAAACAAAGCCACGTCTGCCAGTCGCGGGGATTGTGGTGGCAATCGTGCTTGCGGTGGCAATCCTCGCCGGGGGTGGGGTTTTCATAGGGCGGAAGCTCGCGAACCCCAAAAATCTGGATTTCTCCGCACCAGCCCAAGAAGAGGATTTCTCACTAACCGATCCCGTCTTTCAGGCGCAGCAGGCACAACAGCAACTCGCCTCAACCCCGCCGGGTCCGCAACCATGGGATCAGACCGGTCCGGACGAGGAGGATCTCACCTGGCTGCCGATGGAGCCATCGTATCAATACTCAACTTATGTCCAAGGATGGACTCCCGGGAGCGGCAGCAGCCCCTTCACCGGAGATCTCTCCAGCCCAAGCCTGGCACAGGAATTTGCCCAACTCAGCATCCGCCCCCCGCAATTCGTCGAAGAACCCGGCGGTGGCCTGCCCCCCCAATCGGCGGGAGCAATCTGGACCACGGACGACACCCGGTTGGCGGTGGAGCTGATGCTGGCGGCGGAATATGGCGCCAATCCCCCGCCAGATACAGAGGCACAGGGAGGGCTGCCAGCACAGGGAGCACCGGGCGTGTTCGTTCCGGGCAATCTTTCTCCTGAAGAGCTCCAGGCGGTCGAGGATCAGCTTGGCCGCCAGGCATCGAAGGCAGCAGGGGGAAATGCGCGGCATTTTGCAAAGACTTTGCGCATGGCCCTCGATACGGAGGCTCGCAATGCCGGACGGCAGCGCCTTGCGGCAAGTGCACGGGAGGAGGGGGCAACTTCTCCAGACGTCAGCCCGCAGGTGTGGGCGGTGATCGTTGGCATTGACGATTTTGAGAATATCAACGACATCGTGGGCTGCAAAAACGATGCCATCGGCATGGCGAAGATTCTCATGCTGCACGGGTTGCTCCATCCCAAACGAACCTACTTGATGACCGACAAGATGCAGGGAGCCATGCGACCGACGGGAGCGAACATCAAAAGAGCCTTGAACGAGGTCCTCACCAAGGCGGGACCGAACGATATGGTGGTTTTCTTTTTTTCCGGCCACGGGGGAGAAGATCCCGCCTCGGGGGAAACCGTGTTCACCGGTGTGGACTTTACCTTCGACGATCCACTGGATACGGGGTTGACCGGCTCCGCTCTCCAGTCACTTATTAAACGCTCCGCCGCGTCCAAGTTACTCATGTTCTTTGATGCCTGCCACGCTGGCGGTTTGGCGCCACTGGGCCGGAATCCGCGGGGATTTCGCAGTGGTGTGAATCCGACTTTTCTCGATCAACTGGCCGAGGGCCGCGGGCATGTGGTGATCCGCGCCGCCGCCAAGGAGGAGATGAGCATCGGGAGCGATAAATTGAATCACGGTATTTTTACATTTGTCACGCTGGCGGGTCTGACAGGAGGGGCGGATCGCGACAAGGATGGAATCGTGACCCTCAGCGAACTGCGACCCTACGTGACTCGGGAGACTCCGAAGCTTGCCAAGCAACTCGGCCATGACGTCTTCCATCCGAGCTTTACGAGCGGCGGACAGGCGGGTGAAATCGGCGACATTCCGCTGACGATCGTTCCTCCACCGGCACCCAAAAAATAACTATGAGCAGCGAACTTCAAATCACCAAGATCACGGGATTTCAGCGGGGCAAAGCGACCCGGTTTGTCGAGAGCCCCGTGGTGCTTGGCACGGCCGACACTTGCTCTCTCATTTTTGATCCCGCTTGGGATAAGACGGTTTCTGCCAAGCACGCCACAGTGGAACTCCGGGAAGGTGACTGGTGGTTCATTGACCACAGCGAGCATGGCAGTTGGATCAACGGCCAACGGCTTTCCGCCGCCCGCAAACTGGAGCCGGTGACCGAAATCGAACTCGGGCGCGGCGGCCCAAAGATCCGGTTGGAGTTTGCCGTGGCCCCGATGTCGTCTCCTGTGCCCATGAGTCCTCCTCCTGTGCAAGCCCCGGTACCCCCTGTGCCCACGCTCCCGGCTTCAATGGGGCCAGTCAAAAGGGGATCTCGCGGATCCAAGCCCCTCGTATTGGCAGCAGGGATTATTCTTTTTCTGGGTTTGGGAGTGGCGGGGATCGTGTTTTGGAACGGCTCCAAAGAGGAACAAGCCCTGGAGGAAACTGCTCAGGAAGCCCCGCCCGACGAAGAGTTGTGCGAACTGGTCGAGGAATCCGCCCCGCAAAATCCCCCGCCTTCGGCAACGACTCCCGCGTCGTCAGCCATTGGTCGCGGCTGGGCCATCATTGCTGGCGTCAACCAATACTCCAACGGAATCAACTCCCTCGCCATGTGTGTCAACGACGCCAAGGCGGTCGCCAAGTCGCTGGTGGACTCCGGCATCTTCCACTCGGACAGCGTGATTCTGATGACGGACGAATCGCCTCCCGAGTTGCAGCCGACTTCGATCAATATCGAACGGATGATCAAGACCGTAGCCGCCCAGGCCAAGCCCGAGGACATTGTCTATTTCAGCTTTTCCGGGCATGGCGACTGGGACGAAGCGAAGCAAGACTCGATGATTATCACCAGCGACGCCAATCCGCAGAATCTCGAACGCACCACTCTCTATGGCGCGACCCTGCAAAAGCTCTTCTCCGGAATCGCGGCCGAGAAGCTCATTGTCGTGCTGGACTCCTGCCACAGCGGCGGCATTCAGGTAAAGGGCCGCAAGGAAGTCCGCCAAGCCGCAGGAATCCCCGAGGCGTTTTATCAGAAGTTCACCGATTCCAAGGGGCAGATCACCGTGCGTTCCTGTGCTTTCAACGAGGTTTCCTGGGAGTCACCCGAACTGGGGCACGGGCTCTTCACCTACCATCTGGTCGCCGGGCTCACCGGAGCGGCAGATCGCGACGGGGATGGAATCGCCACCCTTTCCGAGGTGAGGGCGTATGTTTCCGAAAAGGTCCCGGCAGACGCGGTTGCCAAATTCGGCGAAAAGCAAACCCCGAGCTTTACCAGCGGCGGCCTGCTGGGTGAGGTCGGCGACATTCCGCTCACCGTCATACCGGCCCAGCGAGCCCGACGTCTCGGCACGCTGGACACCCTGCGCCAGCGCGCCAGCGCCCTCTCCGCCCAGGACAAAATTTCCGCTCAGGAACTCGATACCATCAAAGATACCCTGCGTGTCCTCTCCGAAAAACGCCGTTTCGCTCCCGCCGAACAAGAACAGATCAAACTCACACTTCGGCTGCTCCTGGGAAAGACCACTGCAGCCGACTACCGCCTGGCCTCACGGGCACTCGGCGGCACAAAGCCCGCGTCTAAATAGCCGCTGGAGCATCTCCCGACTCCCACCGCTTATCACCACATGTTTCGTATCGAATTTGGCAGCTTGCAGCGGCAGTTTGGCTCGCACTCTTCCGAGTATACCCACGCGCCGGTGGTGCTGCCGTGCTTGATCATGCACGCACGAAGCGCGTAACCGATCCATCCCCTCACCCGTACATTGGCGCGAGCGACGACTTCTTCGGGTTTCTTCCACAAGGTGCTCCAGGCGGTTTCCTCCCGGATCCCTTCCCGCTGTTGAGTCCTTCTGGACAAGCTCTTCGAGAAATCCCGACGATGCTCCAAAAAATGTTTGTCGGGGACGCGGGGCGGTTGCGACAGGTGTTGCTCAACCTCACGGACAATGCCGTCAAATTTACGGAAGCAGGATATGTTTTCATCGCGATTTCCAGCGAATCGCCCCTTCTCTTTTGCGTAAAGGACAGCGGGACGGGAATTATTGATGGGCGGTTCCCTGCTCGTGGAAACCAGCCCCGGATTCAGTTCCTGCTTCTTTTTCCAACTTCCGTTGGAGCCGATGTTGGAAGACTGAATTTTTGGGTTTCTAACTTTTGAGGATCACTCGATTCTCAAAAGTCATAATTCATGGGGCAAAATTGGGGCAAAAGCTGACCCTTTCCGCTGATTTCCTGACAATTCCTGTCGGATGTCAAAAATTGCGTTATTGCTCGCAAAGCCTCTATTTATCAGGCATTCAGGAGCGGATGGGGGGGGATTCGAACCCCCGGTACCTTTCGGTACACACGCTTTCCAGGCGTGCGCAATCGACCACTCTGCCACCCATCCCCTTCGGAGAGAGCCGTTAGAGTTAACTGACTTGTGGAAGTTTGACAACCTTCGTGATGGAATTTCTGCTTGCGAGTAGTGGGCCAACAATCCGATGCCAGATTGTTGAAGTGAAGATCTCCACCGCGCTGACAGACCGCGACTGCAAGTGCGCTACCCCGCCAAAAGCACAGTGACACCCGGCAGCGGAGCCTTGGGTTCGTTTCCGAAAGGAAATCTGCAGTCTCCCCGCCGAAGGGGAAAGAAACGATTTCAAAGACACCCGAACGCACAAAAGCACCAAACTCTGATAAAATGGTGCAGCCGATAGGACTCGAACCTATAACCTTCTGATCCGTAGTCAGATGCTCTATCCAATTGAGCTACGGCTGCTTGGCGCGGGAGGGAAAATAGAACAGCAAATAAGCGATGGCGTCAAATGGGAAATGAAAATTCCTCTGCCTGCAAATGGACTTGCATGAAAAGCGCTCTCCCCCGGGAAAAATGATTGCTCCTTGAATCACCGGCCGGCCGCTGTGTTATGCTCGGGCAACTTCCTTCCTGTGCAAAACAAAATCACGAGATCATTGTCCGTGTCGTTTGTTCCAAGGCTTTTTGGTTTCCCTCGTCTTCCCATTTCTGGCATTTGTCCGCCCGGTGACGGCACAGGAGGGGGGCCCCTTCTCTTCAGCAATCTCAACCAGACCACGACATCGTCGCTGCAGTTGGAACACGCCTTCGTCGGATTCCCCTTTGCGAGCGTGTTTGTCACCGGCAGCAAATCCTGCGTTTCAAATGAAAAAAACACACACCCAAGAGCAACTGCTCCAGGCATTGCAAATCCGATTTGAGAAAAACCCGCACCGTCACAGGAATTTGAATTGGGCAATGGTGCAGGCGCGGTTGGAGGCGAATCCGGACAGTCTGCGCTCGCTCGCGGAAATGGAGCGAACCGGCGGCGAACCGGATGTGGTGGGGGGAAAATCGGGCGAATTCCTTTTCATGGATTGCTCGCCGGAAAGTCCCGCCGGGCGGCGCAGTGTGTGTTACGACCGCGAAGGCCTGGAGTCGCGCAGGGAGCACAAACCGGAAGCCGCCGCCATGGACATGGCAGCAACCATGGGCATCGGCCTGTTGACGGAAGAGGAATACCTTGCACTGCAAAGGCTGGGAGAATTCGATCTGAAGACTTCCAGCTGGATCGCCACCCCGCCGGAGATCCGCAAGCGGGGCGGGGCGCTGTATGCCGAACGCCGCTACGACCGTGTGTTCATCGGCCACAACGGAGCGCAGTCCTACTACGCCATCCGGGGATTTCGCGGTTCACTCAGGGTCTGAACCCCGAAGCGAAAGGACAAAAATCGGTGGATTCTCCGCTTTTCCCGGGATTATTTTGCGTGAAGCCAGGGAGCGTCGGCCTCCGAGGCTTTCAAGGAATTCATCACAATGTAGAGCAACGCCTCCAGCATCTCCGGGGTGGTGCGGTAAATGTCCGTCGCTCCTTCCGGAGGCTGCCATGTCGAGGCGGGAAGCGAGGGGACAAAGCTCAGATCCCGGATGTCCACCACTGCGGTGAAATCCTTGCGCGTGACCTCCATGCGGCGGGGCAGATAGCCCGGAGCGACCCAGATACGGCCCTGAAAATCCTCCGCCTTGGTCGCTTTGGCAAGCTCCGGCATCAGCCCCGCAGTCAGCACCCGGCAATCCTCTCCGTTCAAGGTCTCCACCTCGGCCACATCGGCCCGGGCGATGGAGAAGAGCGCCGGCAGAAAAATCGCCTGCTGGGCCGAGACGGGCACAAAAATCGGGGTGGTCAACTTGAGGTTCTTCTTCGGTTTGACTTTGAACTGCGAAATCAGGAACTCCACCTTGCTGCCGGGGGTCGCCCAGACTTCGTTGCCGTTCCGACAAATTGTGAATTGCTCGCCGAGCACGGGGGCCTCCAGCCTCACCTTGTCCGGAAACTGCACCGCCGCTTTGAGTGTGGCCCCTTTCATGTTGGCCGGAAGCCGGCCGGCCACCCCGGTCATCTCAATGGTGAGCGTCGCCGCCCGGTTTGCGCTTTTCGTATCGGCCAGCAGGACTCCCCAGAGCGGTTGAAAAATTTTCCCGATGACATCGTAAGGATTGTCCCTCGGAACTCCCTGTTGGGCGTGAATAGGAAGGGTGGCGGCCAGCAAAAGAAGCAGGATCGGGCGATACATCGGCGCCCTCATTACCCCCGATTCCTTTCCGAGGCAAAAAGTTTTGCATTTTTCCTCCATCCGGTGTCGGTTAGCGTCCGACGAATGAATACCGCAACCGGATGGGGATCGATTGAACGGGCATGATTGCCGCCGGACTCGTTTACGCATTTTTGGAGAGTACGATTGAGGGGAAGCTGGTCCTTCTCACCCTCTTTCTTGCCTCGATTTTCAGTTGGTCGGTGATGGTGACCAAATTGCGCTATCTGCACTTTGCCAGGAAGCAAAGTGCGCGATTCTCAGCGCTCTTCCACCGCGACCGGCTGCCGCTCCGGATCTACGAGCAGGGAGTCCGCTTCGAGGGCTCCCCGCTTTACGAGATTTACCGGGCGGGCACGGCCGAACTTTGCTTCCAGATGCTCGGCTCCACCGAGGTGGACGAAACCTTCCGGGCCAGGCTGGAATCTGCGGACAAGATCAGCCCCGCCCAGATGCGGGCGGTGCAGGCGGCCATGGAGCGGGCCGTCGGAGAATCGGCGCTCAAGCTGGAATCGCAGATGATCATCCTCTCCACCGCCGTCAGTGGCGGCCCCTTCCTCGGTCTCCTGGGGACTGTCTGGGGTGTCATGGACGCCTTTTCCGGCATCGCCGCGGCGGGCACGGCCAACCTGGCCGCAATGGCTCCCGGTGTCTCCGGCGCACTGATCACCACCGTCGTCGGATTGCTTGTCGCGATCCCTGCGATGTTCGGGTACAATTTTCTGGTCACCAGCGTCCGCTCAATGATTGTCCAGGCGGACAATTTCGCGGCGGAACTTTCTTCCGAGATTGAACACCGTTACGTCGAACACGGAACGCGCGATTCCCGCCGTTCCCTCCACTCCTGACCATGCGCCGCTATTCCTCGCGACAGAGCCTGCAAACGCTCACGGAGTTGAACGTGACCCCCCTTCTGGATCTGGCGTTCGTGTTGCTGATCATTTTCATGATCACCACTCCGCTCATTGAAAACAGCCTCGACCTTGTCGTTCCGACCAGCTCGACCGCGAAGTCCTCGGTGAATCCGGCGGAAGTCTTCACCATCTCCATCGACAAGGACAACGGGCTGAAACTGAACAACGAGCCCGTCACCGCCGCAGATCTCGAATCCCGACTGGCCGCCCTCCATTCGCAGGATCCCGCCACTGCTGTTGTGGTGCGCCCGCACAAGGATCTGCCGGTCCAAAATTTTGTGTCGGTCATGGACATCCTCCAACGCACCGGCATCACGAAAGTCGGCGTCATGACCCATCCGGAACAACCCGCCACTCCCTGACATGGGCGATCCAAGGTTCCGGCGGAATCTTATCCTCGTTGCCGCCATCCACATCCTGGCACTGGCAGCCTTCTTCGCCTTTTCCAGGCGGGAGATCAAAAAGCCGGCCGGGGAAGTTGTCTGGATGAATCCCGGCGCATTTTCCATGGCCGCGGAGCAGGACAATTCGTCCCCGGAAGTGGAGCCTTCTCCCACCCCGGAACCGACTCCCGAATCAACGCCGGAGCCCACCCCGGAACCAACGCCAGAACCGACTCCGGAGTCCACTCCGGAACCCACCCCCGAAATCCCCCCTGCGGACTCCGACATTCCCGTTGCAACGCCCTCACCAACTCCCACACCCAAACCAACCCCCTCTCCGACTCCCAAACCAACCCCAAAGCCAACGCCCAAACCGTCTCCCAAACCGTCTCCCAAACCCTCTCCAAAGCCAACACCCAAGCCCAGTCCAAAACCCAGCCCCAAAGCGAGCCCGAAACCCAGCCCCAAAGCCTCTCCAAAACCGGATGCTTCCCCCAAGGCCTCCGCTTCTCCCAAAGCCTCTCCGGGAGCCTCTCCCAAAGCTTCCCCCGGTGCTTCTCCGGGCGAATCCACCACGGGATCTTCCTCCTCGAAGTCCGGCGACAAAGGCTCCGGCAGCGCCTCCCAAGGCTCGGGCAACAGTTCGAAAGCCGGAGCCGGAGGAGACGCCTCCCAGTTTGCCTGGTACCATGAACTCATCCACGATCGCTTCTACAGCCAGTGGGACCAGCCGACATCGATTTTCGACCAGGCCAAATCGTTCGTCTGCACGGTCAAAATCCGCATCGAAAAGGACGGCAAAATTTCCAGTGCGGAGATCGTCAAAACAAGTGGAAACCCCCTCATGGACGAATCCGTTCTCGCCGCAGCAAAGCGGGTGTCCCAGATCGACCCTCCCCCGTCCGGCCTCTCCTCCGGTGGTGCCTATACGGTCAACATCAACTTCGAACTCGAGTAAACCCGGATCCGGAGATTCTTCACGCAGCGACACAGAGAAAAACGGTTTCGGGATAAATCGCCCGGGGATTTTCCGTTCGAGTCAACTGCACCTCAGTTGTCCATGCCGCGTTGCAGCCTGCGATTGCAATACAGGACATCCACAACGTTGCGCACATATTGTTCGTCACTGATCCCGTCCGTCGCCTCCGCGGGAAAAACCACCTTGCTGCGAAAATAGGCGGCCAGCTCGGAAAACAACTCGATGCGGGCGCTCGGATCAAAGTCTTCCCGGCGCAGGAGGGACTGCAGGGCGATGGCTGCATCGCCCGGTCCGATCTGTTGGCGAAGACGGGCTTCCAGATGGGGATACTGCCGCAAAGAGTTGTAGCGTCCCGCGACAAGTTGAGCGACATCCGGCTCGGCAATCGCTGGAATTCGAGCAACAATCGTGTTCGCTGCGATGTCCCCAAGGCGCTGGAACTTGCGGGAAAACCAGCAGGAGAGGCCTCCCACCGCATAAAAAAGCGGCAGACAATCGACAAAGCGCAGCAGGTTTCTCACCACGATCTGGTGAAACTGAAGCTTCAGCCCCTCCGCGTCCACCACCCGGAGCCGGAGGAGTTTTTTTCCAATGGTCTGGCCCCGCCAAAACCATTCAAAAACCAGGCCATATCCGATCGAAATGGCAAAATACAAAAATGTGTAGACTGCGGCGGCAATATCCCGGCTGACAAACCTCAGGAAGCCGATGAACAGCCCCGCCAGACTCATCAGGGCCCCGACTGCGGCGAGGTCGATGAGCCAGGCGGCAAAACGCACCACAGGACCGGCCAAAACCTGGGAAAAAACCACGCCTTCCGGCGTGCGGATGCGAAGAGAACTCGGCTTCATGCCTTTGGCTTTCCAGTTCCGGATTTCAACAGAAAGAGCGCCAGCAACACGAACTCCACCAAACCAAGGGTGATCTTGGCCCAATAAGGAAAGACGGGTTCGTGATACTGGGAGAGAAAAGCTTCGACAAATCCCGCCCAAACCAGCAGCAGGGCCACGCCGGTGATCAATGTCACCAGATCGGCACCAATGGCGCGCAGGCGAACGGCAAGCGGTTCGCGCCCCCCCCAGCCAATAAGGGCACCGGCCAGAAGCAACCCCGCCTGACCGGCAATCAGAATGGCGGGAATCTCCACGACCCCGTGCGGAAGGAGCCACCCGAGAAGAAACTCCGTTTGTCCAGCGAGGATGTAATCAAACCCCACCGCACCAAGAATCACTCCATTGTAGAAAAGCAGCACCACCGTCCCCACCCCCCAGGTCATTCCAAGTGCCAGGGCCAGAATGGAAACCCTGGTGTTGTGGGTCATCAATTGGGTGGAGAAGGAAGCCCGGCCATCCCGGAGCCGATCGTCCTCGGCTGCCTCCTCTTTGGCAACACGCTCTGCGGGATTCTGGAGCAAATGAGGAAAAGGAGTGATGACTTGCTTGGCCTCGGGGTCAAACGCAATCGCCCCCGCGCCAAAAAAACAGCCGGCAAGCGTAATGCCCACCGCCAGAAAAAATGCACGGAGATGACGGCGGAAGGTTTGAGGCAGGGAGCAAAAGAACCAGTGCAGTGGATGCAACCGCGTCTGGTTTCCACGGGTTTCATGAATCTCCCCGTAGGCGCGGGAGACGAGATTCTCGAGGAATTGCCGGGTTTCGGGTTCCGGATATCCGGCCAAACGAGCAAGATCCGAAGCGCTTCGTTCGTAGAGAAAATGAAAGCGCTTCACTTCTTCGAGGGAAAGATGCGCATGGGGATCGGTTTCCAGCCGCTGCAGGAACTCTTCCAACTCCCGCCAGCAGGGGCTCCCGGCAGCAATGAATCGCGGCAGGTCGATAATCACAGAATCTGACGTTTTTTGATGTTGAGATATTCCGACACAAGGCGCAGTCCCATGCGTTCGCTGTCGAACAGCATCCACTTCGCTCCCCGACGCCGGAGCTGTCGCCCCAGTTCTTCGAGATTGTGCCAGCGCAGGTGGCTGCCCAAGCGCCCGTAAAGATCCTCTGTGTGGGAAACCGGATCGCAAAACATCGGGAAAATCCCCGATGGACGCATCATTCCAACCATCACCAGATGCTGCCGGGCGACAAGCTCCACGTTGCGCAGAAAACTCCCGGCAAGCACCGGATCGTCCAGAACCGTGAGAAAAATCACCAGCGAACGACGGCGCAGACGCAGGCGGATGAACGTGCAAACTTCGTCGAAATCCGGATTCACCATGCGGGGTTGGATCGCATAAATCGCATCGCGACAGGCCTGATAATGGGAAAAGCCGCTGCGCGCCCGCACAAAATTTTCCACCCGGTCGGAAAAAGACAGCAGGCCGAACAAATCACCCTGTTGTTCTGCCGCGAGCCCCAACAACAGAGCCGAGGAAAGGTGTCGCTCGACGGCTTCCTCCCGTGCGCTCAGACGCGAGGCATCGACCGCAACATACACTTCCTGCGTGCGCTCGATCTGAAAAACCTTGGTGATGGGCTGTCCCCGCCGCGCCGTGGCTTTCCAATGAATGTCCTCGGACCCGTCGCCGGCAACATACTCGCGAAGTTTCTCGAACTCCCGCCCCTTGCCGATCTGCCGCTGGGCATGAGCGCCAAACGCCCCGCGGAACATCAAATCCAGTCCCTTCCGCTCTTTCTGCAAATCCGGATACACCCGAATTTCCCCCCGCAAAGGCAGTCTTGTGCGGATGTTCCAGAATCCCAGGGGAGAAGAAGCTTCCACATGCACCGCGTGCAGCGGGTAGCTCCCGCGCTTCTCGGGGCGGCAGGCCCACGGCAGCCTGGACCACTCCGCACCGCCCGGCAACGCAACCTCCACTTCATCGCGGGACACAAAAAATTCACCGGGCAGCGGCAGTGCCACACGCAGCGTGCGCGGACGGCAGTCTGGATTTCGCATTCGAAGTTCGATTTGAGCATCCTTTTCCAGCCTCAACCGCGAAACAGCGGGCGCATCGAGTCCGATTCCGTTCAACACACCCCGGGAAAGCAGCCCATCCAGAATCACCAGAAACACCAGGGCCGCAATCAGCGCGACACCAATCCCAAACGTCGAGGGGTGAACTCCCGCCAACACGGAGAACGGCAGGGCGACCAGCGCAAACCAAAAAAGAAGGCGGTTGCGCGGGGAGATCATCGCGGCACGGAAACCTGCTCGAGAACATGGGAAACAGACTCGGGAACGGTGACCCCTTCGATCTCAAACTCCGGACGCAGGATCAGGCGATGTTCCAGCACCGGCAGGGCCATGCTCTTGATGTCATCGGGCGTGACGAAATCCCGTCCGCAAATGGCCGCATTGGCGCGGGCGGCCAGAATCAGGGCCTGCGTGGCACGCGGTCCGGCACCGACCAGAACATTCTCATGCCGGCGGGTGGCGAGAACGATGTCCACCGCATAGGCCAGGAGCTCCTCGCTCACAACAATCTCCCGGAGCTGCTCCCTCAAGGTCAGCAGATCCTCATGCCGGATCACGGCCCGCACGGCCCCTCCGGCCAGGGTGGCTTCGGGAGAGTCCGGGCCAATGGTGCGGCGGGCCAGCAGGAGTTCCTCCGGACGCTCCGGTGCACTCATCGTGATCTTGAGCATGAAGCGATCTTTCTGCGCTTCCGGCAACGGGTAGGTGCCTTCGTATTCAATGGGATTCTGTGTCGCGAAAACCGTGAAATTCGCCGGCAGATGATGCGTCTCGCGGTCGATCGTCACCTCCCGCTCCTGCATCGCCTGGAGCAATGCGGACTGCGTTTTTGCAGGCGCACGATTGATTTCATCCGCAAGCAGAAATGATGTGAAAATCGGGCCGCGCACGAGAGAAAATTCGTTGCGCTGGAGGTTGAAGACGTTGGTTCCGGTGATGTCGGACGGCATCAGATCGGGCGTGAACTGGATGCGGGAGAAATCGCATCCGAGCACATGCGCCAGCGTGCGCACAAGCAGGGTTTTTGCCACGCCCGGCACGCCTTCGATGAGCGCGTGGTGGCCGGTAAAAATGGCGATGAGGGCCTTTTCGATCACATCCTGCTGGCCAATGATGACTTTGCCCACCTCGGCGCGGGCATCGGTGAGAACTTCCTTCAAGCGGGTGTTTTCCATGATTTTTTGACGGGTTGAATGCTGGTGTTCTGAGGACCGTGGCGGAGGACGTCACGAATTTTTTGGTAGGCGGCGACAGGATCGCGTCCGCGAACAGGTCGCTCTTCTTCCACGCGGACGATCTCCTCCACGGCGGATTTTTCACGGGCCGAGACGGTCCGGCCAAAAGATTTCCGCCACTCCTGAAGACAAACGTCAAATACCTGATCCGGGGGAATATTGCGCCGGAGCAAACCGACAAACCCGGCCGTGGTGTTCCGTCCAACAATGACATCCTCCCGCCCGCTCCCCACCGAGCGGCGGGGCACGAGAGTGGAGGAATTTTTCCAAATGAAAAGCCCGGCCAACACAAGAAGGGTGGCGACTCCACCAAAGAGCCGGTATTTGCGTACCAGCGCGGCAATGCCGGGGGATTCCATGATCCCGAAATGGGCTTCATCAAAGACGATGTGCCTGCCGGAACCCACTAGCCAGGCCAACACGGCAGGTTGGCGATCCTTCACCATGGCCTCATTGCTCACAAAGTAAGAGTCCGTTGCCACCACCACGCTGCCCCGCCCGCGTTTCATCTCGGCCATCACCGGACCTTCCTTGCTCCGATAAAGAACGGTCCACAAGGCGGAAGGATCTTTGAGGATGGTTTCCCCATGCCATTTCAACTCAAGAGGAAGGCCGTCCGCAGCGACATTTTGCACCGGATATTCCCCGGACCCCTCGGACGGAATCACCTCCAGGGACAGCCCCCACTTTTCCCGGAGGCTGACAAATTCCTTTTCCTTTCTCTCTTCCTTTTTTTTCTTTTTTTCCGGAGCCTTCTCCTCGCCTTCTTTTTTTGACTCTCCGTCCCTTTCCTGCCGGGCCCGCCAGCCCGCATATCCGGGAGCAAGGGTGATGACAAGGCGTCCGCCTTCGAGCAGGAAGCGGTCAATGACACGAAACGCATCCACCGGCAGCAAGTCCCAGTCACCCGCCCTGGCGGAAAACTGCATATACGTGGTTCCCTTTCCTTCCGGCAGACGATTCACCGCGCTGTGGTCGCGGGTTGCCCACACGCCGGGAAGGGTCTGCAGACTTTCGTAAAAGATCATGGTTCCGAGCGGATCGCTGCGCAACGAAGACGACGGAGGGTAAACATCCCCCCGGTCAAAACGATCTTTGAGCAGGAGAAACAATGTTCCCGCAAAAAGTCCCGCACAGGCAAACAAAAGAATCACGGGAGCATGCGACTTCATTCACTGCCTTTCATTTTTTCCAGATTGGCGGCAAAACACTGCACAAGCCCGGCATTCACCGCGTGAAGGCCATACCAGACTCGCTCGAAGACACGGACATTTTCATGAAAGAGAACGGGGATTTCCGGCAGGGAATGCCCGCGCCGTCCGAGTTCCCGTTCATAGTCCCGGTTGGATTTGAACCGGGCAATTGTGATGAGTCCACGCGAGGCAAGGTGCGAGAGCCCGGCCAGGTAGAAAGCCCTCAGGGCCGGGCGAAACTCCCCCCTCTCCTGAAGCTGCCGCCCCATTTTCACCCAGTCGTCTTCGGGAAGATCATCGGCAGAAGTGGTCTCGTCTTCCAGGTCGGGAACGGCGCTGAGGACGGTCCCCGTCACGGAAACGGAGCGCCGGTGCCTGCGAACGATCCGCATGGTGGTCAGAGCCAGTCCCACCGTAACCAGAGCCAGGACGGAGAAGAGAAAAACATTCTGGAAGGCCATCCACCCGGGCTCCGGGCCGGGTGAAGACGAGCGACGCTCGCGCGAAAAAATCCAGTCGAAAATCTTCCGAAGAAACTCCGCAAGGACTTCAACCCCCTCCCGAACCACCCGGAAAACACTCTTGAGAAAACCGGCGAACAACCCACTTTTTTCAACGGTTTTTTCCTCCACACCAACCCGCCATGTATATTTTTCCTGTTGAATGACGCTGGAGATGGACCGATCCAGCTCAGCTTCGACAACCGGCCTCGGGCGCTGCTCCGCGGAAAGGGCGGAAGACCCAAAACTGAAAAACAGGCAGACCGCCAGAATGGCCGCAGAACCGGAAAGACGCCGGACTTCCATCCTCAGGTCATCCCCGGACTTCAGGGACTTTCCGTAAAAGCATCTCAGAACAAAGCAAGCCTTGAACAAAGGATCGACGCTCAAATACGTCAAAACAGCAGTGGCGGCAAAAAATGTGGTGTTCAGCAGGCTCATCGGGCTCTGCGTAAAAACGGATTCCACGCCGAAAAACATCTTGAGCAGATGAGGTGCAACAAGTCCGAGGGTGATCCAGTTCATGAAGACATAGAGAGCGAACAGGGAGAGAAGTGTCAGCAGCGTATGATTTTGCGCCGGCCAGAACCTGGCCTGTTGCCAGGCGCTTCGAACCAGATCCCTCAAACGGGTTTTTCCATCGTCCAACGTGGAAAAATTCTGAAAAAAGGCATAGGCCCAACCGAAAGGCAGAAAAGCGATCGCAGCAAGGGGCAGCACAACCAGCCCCGCGGAATGACAGATCGTTTGAATGCACAAAGAACGGAAAACTCTCCCCGGCGTGAAGACCCCGGGCCTCCCGCCGCGCAACTTCACAAGGAGGCTTGCGGCAAAGCAGGATTGAAAAAACTTCATCCAGATGAACAACACGGTCATGGCCAGCGCCGCTCCTCCCAGACGGCTGTTCGCACCGGCCTTCCCGCCAAGATCGGCACAAAAAATCAAGAACCCGGCGGCGAAGGGAACCGAGCCAAGATAATAAGCCGCCAGGATGCCGGTGGGACAGGAACGCAGGAGAACGAACCCCTCCTCGATCAACTCGACTCCAGACTTGCCGTGTTCGCGCAGAAACGCCTTCTTCATTTTTCCAGCATCTTGAATGTTTTCCAGATCGTTCCCTCGTGAAAGGAACTCGGAATGGCAAGAAGGCTCCTGCCGATGAGAAAAAAGAAAAACCAGATGAAAACAACGGCAAACAGGCCCAGCAACAGACGTCCGATCCCGTCAAAACGACGCCGGGGGGAAACGGCGGGCGCCAGGAGCCGCCGCAGACAGTCCGCACAAAGGATGCGCCCATCGTGTTCGGAGACACACTCCCGGCAGAAATACCGTTTGCATTCCGGACAACGGGCAACGGCTTCCCGTTCGGCGTGATGCCGGCAACGTTGATGGACGAGCGCCCTCATGAGGAGCCAGCTTCCCGCTGGGCGGCCATGATGGCCGGGTGCAGTCGCGTCAACATCTTGCGCGCGGAACGCACCCGATGAAGGGAGGGAAGTTCCAACGTCTGCACCGCCGTGCGCAGCGTACACCGGCACGTCGGTCCCTGAAGATGGTTGATCGCAGCCATGAGAAAAAACAGCCCGGCAATGATGCCGAACATCACCGCTCCTTCAACAGGAACAAAAAATGCAGGAACACCAGCAACCAGCCCCAGCAGGCAGAGCACAAGGGTCATCACCAGACCATTCTTTGTCCGGCAGATGACGATGGCCTGGATATCGCGGTAAAAAAATCTCCTGTAAGATTCGGTGACGCCGTGGGAATAGACCAGCAGAAGATGGTCGGCGGATGTCCACAGCGTGGTAGTGAAAAGGAACCGTCCGCTGCGCCCGGGAAGCCGTTTGTAGGGGTGCCTGTCCATTGATCAAAAAATCTTGAAGAGCTTCCCGAAGAACATCCCCCAGGCAAGGGTTTCCACCAACCCAAGCAGGATGGCGAACACGAAGCTCGCCCGACGGGGCCCGGTGAGACTCGGCGGCCTGCTCCACCCGTAAAGAGCGGCCACCACTGCAAGCGGTCCGGTCACAAACGTCACCGGCCACATGATCAACACCGGCAGCACAGCGATCATCAAGGCAATTCCCCCGTAAAGAATACGATCCCCATCAAGGTTCCCGATATGTTTTTTCCCACGCGAAGAACTCATACACCCCGGACACACATGCCGTCCCTGCAACTCCACATCGCAGAGAGCGCAAAGGAACCGTCCGCAAAGATCGCACACCTGCCGGGCTCGGCTCTGGGGATGATAAAAACACCCCGCATCTTCCGCCGCGACCACGGCTTCAACCGGACTGCAGACAGGCAATGAACGGGAATAGGCGGGGAAAACCACCCCCTCGAGAAGGCGTCCACACGAAGGGCACGGGTGCGCAGCCCCGGGCTGCACGAAATCCTCCTGGAGATCGGTCCGGCATTTGGGACAGGACAAATGGACAGGTTCTGTCACAGGCGCTCAGGCCGTTGTGGTCCCCGCGCCTTCTTCGCCGAAGATGTCTTCGTAAAGCCGCGACACCGACGCAAAAGCAATCGGAAGCACGACCAAAATGCCAACACACAAGGCAAGCAAACCAAGAAGGGACAACATCATCAGGACCGCAAAGAAACCCAGAATCTTCCAAAAGTGGAGGTGAACAACACGGCGGCTCAGTTTCATCGCAGCCGTCGCATTCAACCCCCGGTCAAGGATGAGCAGGGGGGTGAACATCCAACTAAGAGTAAAATAGAACATCGCCAGCAGGACCGGAACCAGCAGGACAAGCGGAACGAACGACAAAATCCCGGGTGTCCCCCCCTCCTTTGATGACACAGAGACGATTGCCGGTATGTAAAGGGCCAGGGGAATGGCACAGACAAGCATCCCCCCAAGAATGACCGCAGTCACGATGAGCATGTAGATGGCCTGTTGGGCAAAGCCACGACGAAACCCTTCAAACCCATCGTTCAAGGTGGCCGCTTCTCCACGAAACTGCTTGAGGAAATACCAGTTCAATCCCGCCATGATCTGAGGTTGGACCAGGAAAACCGCCAGAATCCCGAGAATCGGAATCTGCTGGGAACCGATCAGAACCAGGTAACACAGCAGGGTGACGCCGAGGCACGGCCAGAAATTTCCCTTCACCAGGTTCCATGTGCGCGACAGCACCGAGCGGATCGTGAAATCATAGCCGCGCTGCTGGACCAATTTCCAGAGATCCTCGGCATTGATCGTCCGCCCGAAGCTCACCACCCCTTCCTGGAATTTCTGCACGGCCACCGGCTTGCAGGCACCACAGACGAATCGTCCGGCCAGGGAAATCAACTGGTCCGGAGGGAAAAGCCGGCCGCACTCGGCACAGCGAGACATTCCATGGGCAGGAGGCGGTGGTGGCAGGTCGAAAATACTGGCATAGGGCACCCATTTTTCCATGCCCTCCTTCCAGATAAGCGTGTCCGCCGCAATGGCACCGGATTGCAGGAGGTTGCCGAGCGCCGTTTCATCGACCGGGCCGACCTGTGTTTTATCAATTGTCGCGTAAAACCAGTTCATTTTTTCTGGTGCTCTTTAGTACACTTGAAAAATCCAAATGGCCAGCATGGAAATCCAAACAGGCGATCATGGTCAGGGTGTTTTGGCTTGAAGGTCAAGAAGGCCGATAGAGAGAGGAAAAAAGCTATCCTGAACTTCGAGGGAGAAAAACGCCGCAAAGCCGCAAGGGCACTTGAGTCGTGGTCTTTTTTTGCTTCACTATGTCGACATGTGAACATAATTGCTTCATGCGCTGGCAATGGTAGCCATGTTCATCGAATCGGTCCGCCCCCCCCACAAAGACGCCCCCACTCTGCGCCTGATCAAAAAGGCCGGTGCCAAAGTCCTCTTCCTGCCCGCCTGCTCCCCGGACCTCAACCCCATTGAAACACAGGGGCCCGTTGCGAGGGCTCGCGTCAGGGATGATTTTTCCTGAAAATCTCCCGCAGGGGGTGTTCATCAAGGACATTTGCCCGGATTCCCCCGAGTTTCTCCGGGTCGTAGAGCTGGATGCCGACGTAGTAATAGATCGGGGCCACCGGCACGGCCTGCCGCACGAGGAGGTCTTCCGCCCGGCGGAGGATGTCGAGACGCCTGGCGGGATCGACCTCCCGGGTGGCCTCGGAGAGCAACCGGTCGTATTCGGGGCTGCTCCAGCCGGTCCGGTTGTTGCCGCCGCCGGTGAGGAACATGTCCAGAAAGGTGTTCGGGTCCGGGTAGTCGCCCACCCAGCTTGAACGCGCGATGTCGTAATCCAAAAGCGACAGCGAATTGAGATAGACCTTCCACTCCTGGCGGACGAGGTTCACGTTCACCCCGAGCGTCTCGCGCCACATGCTTTGCAACTCCACCGCCACCGCCTCGTTGAGTTCGCTCTTGCTGTAAAGGTAGTTCACCAGGGGAAACCCATGCCCCCCGGGGAAACCCGCCTCCGCCAGCAGTTGTCGCGCCGCGGCGGGATCGAATGCCAGCCCATCGGTCCCCGCATAGCCCGGAATCCCCGGCGGCACAAACCCCGGCGCGGGCAGCTCCCCGGCCCGTGTGATTTTTTCCACGATGCGCTTCTTGTCGATCGCCTGCGAGAATGCCCGCCGCACCCGCTCGTCCGCAAACGGTCCGTGGACGCAGTTGTAGCGCAGGAAGTAGATCCCCAGGAACGGCGCTGCGTGGAACCATGGTTGCTTCTTCAGTTCGTCCAGCAGTGCGGGCGGAGCGAGCCCCTTGTCCATCACCAGATCCGCGAGGCCGCTGGCGAAAAAATTGAACGCCACATTCGCATCGGAGATCGGAAGCACATCCACGGTCCCGAGCGCGACCCCGGCCCTGTTCCAATAGTGCGGATTTTTTTTGAGCCGGATCTTGTCATTGATCCGCCAATCCTCGAGAACATACGCCCCATTGCCAATGAGGTTTCCGGGCTTCACCCAATCGTCCCCCACCCGCGCGATCAGATCCACGCGCACCGGATGCAGCGTGGGAAATGCACACAACTCCAGGAAATACGGCGTCGGATTTTCCAGCTCCACCACCAGCGTCCGCCCGTCGGGAGCCTTCACCCCCACATCCGCAAAATCCACCGTCGCCCCCTCCGCAAAGGCCCGGGCATTTTTCACCGGAAAGAGCATATAGTTGTATTGCGCACCAGTGGCCGGGGTGAGCGTGCGCTTCCACGATGCCACAAAATCCTCCGCCACCAACGGACGCCCGTCGCTCCACCTGGCATCCTCCCGGAGGTGAAAAGTATACGTCCGGCCATCCGGAGAGATCTCCCACGACTCCGCCACCCCGGGAACCGCCCGTCCGGCCGCATCGAACGCACAAAGCCCCTCGAAAAGGGCGTTCACCACCCGCCCCTCGGGCTGGCCCGTGATCACAGCCGGATCCAGAGTCTCCGGCTCCGCCCCGTTGATGAAGACCAGATCCGCCCGGCGCGACGGCGCATCGCACGCCCAAAGAAAAACCGGACCGAGCAGGACAAGCAACCGTCGGGCTTGAAATATCCCCGCCATCCTTGCCGCAAATCCCTTCGCATCCCTCGATTTGCTCCGCTGCGTTGTGATTCTGTACATTTTGTTCATTCTGTCCCAAAAGCCGTTCTCGGGTTACCCCCCGGCCAGCCGCTCCAGTGTCTTCTCCACCCAGGCCGCCACGCCCTCCCACGAGCGGAACTCCCCCACCGCCCGCGCATCCCCACGCCCGCTCCCCCCGAGAAACGCATGGGCCAACTGGCATCCCGGTCCCAGCTCCAGCACCACGTCGCACTCCGCCTCGCGCAACCGCTGTCTCACCAGATCCCAACGCACCGTCCGGTGTATTTGCTCCGGCAGCGTTGCTTCCATCTGCTGGCGCGTGGACACCTTCCCGGAATCAATCCCCGCCAGGATCGGAGACACCGGCGGACTCCACCGCAGCAGGTGCAGCGCCTCCCGGAACGGCTCCACCGCCGCATCCAGCAGCGGCGTGTGCGATGGCACCGACACCGGCAGCACCACAGCCTCCCGTGCCCCCGCCGCCAGGAGCCCTCTCACGATCTCCCCCTCGCCTCCCGCACGGCACCCCACCACACAATGATCCTCCGCCAGCACAATCGCCAAAAATCCCCCCCCCGCCTTCGCCACCTCTTCCACCCGCGGAACCTCCAGCCCCATCACCGCCACAAGCTCCCCGCTCCCTGCCGCATCCATCGCCCGCGCCCGCAGGCCCGCCAACCGAACGACATCCACCTCTCCCAACACCCCCGCACAGCCATACGCCGACAATTCCCCCAGACTGTAACCCGCAAAAAACTGCGGCGTCGGCAGACTCCCGGCCAATTCCGCCCACACCATCTGCTGGAACAGGCACAACAATGGCTGCGAAAAATGGTTCCTGAAAATTTCCTCCGGCCGCGCCCCCGGCTCCGCAAGCCACGCCGCCACCTCCGGTTCCAGACATCCCGCCTCCACCACCCGCCGCCGCACCCCATTTCCCTTTTCCGTGAAAGGCATCTGCTGGAAGAGATCCGGCGACTGGGCGCCCTGCCCGGAACAAATAATCGCGAAATTCATGCGGTCCCCTCCATTCATGCGGTCCCCTCCAGATAATGCACAAACAACGTCGCCGCCAGCAAATCCGCCACGCCACCCGCCGTCAGTCCCCGTGCCACAAACGCCCGGTGGATGCCCACCGCCCGCTCTTCCCACCCCGCCTCATAAATTCCCCCCGACGCCAGGAACTGCCCGGCCTCTTCTCGCGCAAACCACCATCCCCCGCTCCCCCCGCGCTTCAACAGCGTCGTATCCCCGCAGCACGTCAACAGCTCAAAAAACACCTGCACCCCTGCCTGTTCCACCGACACCCCCGCATCCACCGCCCGCCGCAAAGCCGGCAGGCCGACATCGTAAATCGAAGGATATCCCCCCTTTGCCTCCCCGCGCGCCCCGGTCACCCCATGCCGCCGACACATCACCAGCCCGTCACTCGCCCCTGCCACTTCCCCCGGCATCGGCAACTCCCCGCCCCAGCGCCCCGCCACGATCTCCCCCAGCGTCCCCACGGTCCCCCCGGACCTCACCCCCGCAGCCGCAGCCAGCAGTCCCAGACAAAAAATCGCCCCCCGGTGCGTGTTCCGTCCCCCCGTCGCCTCCAGCATCGCCCTTTCCGCCGCCAACCCGATCCGCTGCAACTCGCCCAGTTCCTCCCCCGCCGCACCCGCCGCCGCCATCGCCTGGAAAAATGGCTCCAAACACGCGATCGACTCCAGAAAACACCCCGCATCCATGTCCGGATGACTCCCATTGTCCACAAAACTCACCAAACCCGGCTTCGGATACACCGCCAGTTCCTCCCTCAACGCACGGACCACCCACCCGGCGATCTCCGCCGGGGCCAGCCCCTCCGCCTGCATCGTTTCAATTCCCCCGGACATCCCCGGACTCTGTTCAGAATCCCCCGGCGATTTCAACCCCGGAACCCCGGATTGTTTTCTCCCCCCACAAAAACCATTTGCCAGTCGCCCCCGTCACCAATGACAGCGCCGAGTGGATGTGATTTCCCAAACCGTTCCAAAGCACGCTCCCTCGAGAATTCGCAGGCAGCCGCCGTTTTCAGGATAAAGTTGCCGCAACAGCGCTTTCTTTGCAGCGCGGTCTGTCCTTTCCGGCGCGGACATGCGACAACCGGGGCATGGAACATTCTCCCGCCATCCTGATCCGCAGACGGGCCTGGGGTGACACGAGCTGGATCGTCACATGGCTCACCCTGGAGCACGGGAAGGTCTCCACCATGGCGCGCGGAGCACGGCGTCCGGGCAGTCCGTTTGCCGGGAAGCTGGATCTCTTTTACTCCGCGGAAATCTCGTTCCAATCCTCCAGAAAGTCCGCCCTCCACTCGTTGCGGGAAGTGCAGCTCCTCGAACCTTTCGACGCTTCGGGCGTGCCCTGCGCGAACATTTACCTCTGTGGCTATTTCGCGGAGATGACCGACCTCGTCACGGAACCGGGTGCGCCCGTCGCGGGAGTCTACGATCTTCTGCGCCGGGCTCTGGGTCACCTCCGGAGCCAAACCGCCACGCTCCGCGCACTGGAACACTTCGAGCGGGAACTCGCCCGTGCGCTGGGCGTCGGGGACGGAGTCGTCCTCTCCGCACTGGAAACCTGTTGCGGCAGCATCCCCTCCTCCCGAAATGCCGCACTGAAACTTCTCAAAAAATAAAAATCCTTCTCGTCTCAAAGTTCCCTTTTCCCTATTCTGTCGTCTTCTATGCAGACCACTGCAAATCTTTGGGAAGTCCTCTGCCGGGATCTGGAAGAACAGCGCAGCCTGCCCTCGCGGGAACAGCACCATGTCGCGGCGCAGAAATTCAAGGAGGCGGCCAACCAGGTCTTCCGCAAGAGCAGTCCGCGTCTCAGCGATGCCCTGGAAATCGCGGGCGATGTGTGCCAGGCCTCCGGCTTTTTTTCCGATGCGGTGCAGGACTTCAAGGACTCCCTGGATCACAACCTGGAAAACGGAAACCTTTCCTCCGCCGCGCGCGTGGCGGCGAAGCTGGCCCTGTTGTTGGATCATCAGGGCGAGGAAGCCGGTGCGCGCCGTTACTACAGCCAGGCCCTGGAGCTTTACGAGGCCGCCCATGACTATTCCCAGCACTGTATGCTTGCCAGCAACCTCGCCGGTCTGGAAAAGCGCGCGGGGAATTTTCCCGCCTGTGAAAAGCACTACCAACAGGCGCTGGATATCGCCGTCCGTCTCCACGGGGAAGTTCATCCGAGCGTGGCCCTCGTCTGCAACAACCTCGCCGTGGCCTACACGGATGCCGGAGATTGGGTCCGTGCAGAAAACCTCCACATGCGCGCACTTGGCATCCGGGAACAGGTCTTCGGGGCCATTCACCCGGAAGTCGCCCAATCCCTCGCCAACCTCGGCGTGGTCTACCATGCCAGTTCCAATTTTGAAAAAGCCCGCAGCTACTACGAGGCGGCGATGAAAACCTATCTCGCGTTCAAGAAACCCGACGCCCCCGAACTGCATTCCCTTAAGGCAAACCTGGAAAAATTGAACCGACGCGCATGATTTCTCCCCGCATTCTCTCCCCTGCCGAAGCCCGTGCGGAGCGGGATCGTCTCGTGGCAGCTGGAAAGACACTGGTTTTCACCAACGGTTGCTTCGACATCCTGCACCGCGGCCATGCGACCTACCTGGCATTCGCCCGGGCCCAGGGCGACGCCCTCTGCGTCGGCCTCAACAGCGACGCCTCCGTCCGCAGAAGCAAGGGCCCCACACGTCCGGTCAACCCGGAGGAAGACCGCGCCTTCGTCGTCGGTTCGCTGAAGGCGGTGGATTTTGTTGTTCTCTTCGACGGGGACGAACCGAAGGATCTCATCGCAAAAATCCTCCCGCAGGTGCTGGTCAAGGGAAAGGACTGGGCCCACTACGTGAGCGGACGCGACATCGTCGAGGCCCACGGTGGCCGGGTCGTCCTGGCGGATATGGTTGAAGGACGTTCCACAACCGGCACCATCGAACGGGTACTCTCCAGCCAGGCGAAAGAGGCGGAGAAGTCCGTCCTCAGGCCGTGAGGGCGAAGCGGTCCGAGCCCAGAAGGCCGGATTTTTCGAGAAAGTAATCGTAGCCACCCGGGTAGGAGGTCACGGTGCCGGCGTTGATGTGGAGAATCCGGTTGGCCAGTTTCCGGATGAAGTGGACGTCGTGGGAGATGAAGAGCAGGGTGCCCTCGTAGGCTTCCAGGGCGAGGACAAGGGATTCGACAGTGAGGATGTCCAGATGCGTCGTCGGTTCGTCCATGAGGAGGAGATTCGGCGGATCGACAAGGAACTTGATCAGGTTGAGGCGCGTCTTTTCCCCGCCGCTGAGGACCGCGGTTTTCTTGTGAATGTCGTCGCGTTTGAAGAGAAACGACCCCAGCATGCTGCGGGCATCTTCCTCGCGGAGGGTGCCGTTGCTGGCAAGGACTTCCTCGATGACGCTGTTGTTGGGATCGAGCGAAGCGGAACGGTGCTGGCTGAAGTAGCCGATCTTCGAGTTGTGCCCGGCCTGGCAGGTACCTTTCTGGATCGGGACAATCCCGGCCATGATCTTGAGAAGCGTGGATTTCCCCGCGCCATTTGGACCGACCAGAGCGGTGCGTTCGCCGCGTTCGACCAGAAGATCAAGCCCGCGGTAAACCGGACGATCCCCGTAGGCCATGTGAACCCCCTTGAGTGCCATCGCCTGCTGGCCGCCCCGCGGCGGCTGGGGAATGCGGAAGCGGAACGGTTTTTTCGGAGGTTCCGGGCGCTCGATTTTTTCCATCCGCTCGATTTGCTTGAGCTTGCTCTGTGCCTGGGCGGCCTTGGAAGAGACAGAGCGGAAGCGATCGGCAAATTCCTGGAGGGCGGAAATTTCCTTCTGCTGGTTCTTCCAGGCGGCGGCGAGCTGCTCGTAGTTCGCCTCGCGCTGGCGCATGGCGTCGGAGAAATTTCCCGTGTAGGAGAGGATCTTGCGGTTGGAAATCTCGAAGACCTTGCCGACCAGGGCGTCCATGAACTCCAGATCGTGGGAAATCAGGAGCACGGCTCCGGAGTAGTTCTGGAGGTATTTCTGGAGCCAGAGCAGCGAGAGCAGATCAAGGTGGTTGGTGGGTTCGTCCAGAAGCAGAAGATCGGGCTCCATGACGAGCAGTCGCGCAAGGTGGGCACGCATCACCCATCCCCCGCTCAGTTCCCTGGCGGGCCGGTCGAAATCCTCCTCCCGGTAGCCGAGTCCCTTGAGCATCTTTCTGGCGCGGGCCTCGACATGCGAGTTGCACAGGGCCTCGTGCTTGGCATGGGCCTCCAGATAATCCGCACCCTCGACAAGACCGTCTTTCTCCAGCCGGGCCAGTTGGGCTTCCAGCGCGGGAATCTCCCCGGCCCGCCCGGTGGCAATATCCAGGGCCGTCTCCGCCCCGACCGCCTCGCCTTCCTGCGGCAGATACCCGAGCATCGTCCACTCGTCGCGCTGGACGCTTCCCGCGTCGGGCTCGTCTTTTTTCAGGATGAGCGAAAAGAGCGTGGATTTCCCCGCGCCATTGGGCCCGACCAGAGCCACCCGCTCGCCATAGTTCACCTGAAGCGAGGCGTCTTCAAAAAGCAAACGCCCGCCCTGGCTCTTCCTCAAATCCCGGATCGTCAACATAGGGCGGTCCGGTCAGCGAACGATGCCGCGCTGGGAACTCTCGATGAACGAAAGCAGGTGGTCCCGGACCCCGGAAGCGGCGATCTCCGCCGCAATCTGCCCGCAGGCCTGCCTGACATTGAGGTTCGAACGATACAGGAGCCGGTAGGCCTCGCGGAGTGCCCGCACATCCTCCGCGGAAAATCCCCTCCGCTCGAGTCCCACCTGGTTCACCCCGCGGATCTCCGCCGGATTCCCATCGGCAATCATGTAGGGCGGAACGTCCTGCACGATTTTCGTGCAGCCGCCAATGATGGAATGCCGTCCGATCCGGCAGAATTGATGCACGCCGGAAAGTCCGCCGATCACGGCATGGTCATCGACGAGCACATGCCCGGCGATGGTGCCATTGTTGGAGAAAATCACATGGTCGCCGACCGTGCAATCGTGGGCGACATGCGAATAGGCCAGAAAATTCCCGTGGTTTCCAATCACGGTCCTGGTTCCCGGAAGGGTCCCACGGTTGACGGTGCAGAATTCGCGGAAGGAATTGTCGGAGCCGATTTCCAGGTGGGTCGGTTCGCCGGAATACTTCAGATCCTGCGAGCGCTGGCCGATCGAACAATACGGGTAAAAGGTGTTGCGGTCCCCGATTTTCGTGGGTCCGGCAATGGTCACATGCCCGATGAGGCGGCACCCGGCCCCGATTTCCACGCCGGCACCAATGTGACAGAAGGGTCCGATCTCCGTGTCCTCGCCGAGGGACGCGGAGGGGTCCACAACCGCGCTGGGATGGATCACCGTCATTTGTCAACCAACCCGAAAAGAAGCTGCGCCTCGGAGACCACTTCGCCGTTCACCAGGCAGCGGCAGACCGCCTTGCCGAGCCGCCTTTTCATGCTGGTCATCTCGCCTTCGATGAAAAGCGTGTCCCCCGGCATCACCGGTTTGCGGAACTTCACCTCGTCGGCACTCATGAAATACCCGATCTTCCCGGCGTTCTCGGTCTTGCGCATCATCACAATGCTGGCAACCTGCGCCATGGCCTCCAACTGGAGCACGCCCGGCATCACGGGATGCCCCGGGAAATGTCCCTGAAAATACGGTTCGTTGATCGAGATGGCCTTGACCCCGATCGCTTTCGTGTCCCCCTGGAACTCGATGATGCGGTCGACCATGAGGAACGGATAACGGTGCGGGAGCGTGCGCATGACCTCGTTGACATCGAGGGCTCCGGCGGTCGCCGCGACGGGCCGCGGGGCGGCGGCGGCAATCTCCGCATGGCGCGAGGCCAGGCGCTTGGCGGCCTCGGTATTGATCCCATGGCCGGGTTTCACCGCGACCACGTGTCCGCGGATGCGGCGTCCCGAGAGGGACAGATCCCCGATGATGTCGAGGATCTTGTGGCGCACGAATTCGTCCGGGAAACGAAGCGGTTCCTTGCTGAGGACACTGTCCCCGCGTGCGACGATCGCATTTTCCAGGCTGCCCCCCTTGATGAGCCCCTTGTCCATGAGCGGCTTCACATCCTCGTAAAAAACGAACGTCCGCGCCGGGGCGATTTCCTTCTCGTAGAATTCCGGGGTGATCTCCGCGGAGAGAAATTGCGTGAAACGTCCCTGCGGGCCGACCTGGGTGCAGGAGACACGGAATTTCGTGTCGGGCAAAATCACAAAAACCGACTCCCCCATCTCGATGGTCAGGGGTTCCAGAATGTCGAGATAACTCCGCGGGGCATCCTGCTCGACGATCCCGGCCTTGAGAATCATCGCGACATAGGCCGAAGCACTGCCGTCGCCGATCGGCGGCTCGTTGGCATTCATCTGGATGAGGGCGTTGTCCACACCCAACCCGCTCAATGAGGAAAGCACATGCTCGACCGTGTGGATTTTCACCATCCCCTGCACCAGGGTCGTTGCGCGTTCGACGGTCTTGACATGCGACGCGGCCGCCTCCACCACCGGTTCATCGGGCAGATCCACCCGCTGGAACTTGAAGCCGTGTCCGGCCGGGGCGGGAAGAATGGTCAGGGTGACGTCTTCCCCGGTGTGAAGAGCGCTTCCGGTGAGTGTTGCAGGGGCTGCGAGTGTGCGTTGTTTGTCCACGTTTCTTTGTTTCAAAAATTTTTATTCCTGCGCTCCGGTGCGGAGCAGGATGTCCACGTACTTCTGGTTGCCGGCCCGGAGCCGTCCGACGAGGGCCCGGCCAATGGCTCCGAGGAGCTGGATGGCGGCGTTCGGCTGCAACCCGCCCAAAACTCCGATGGTCATGCGGGTGATCCGAAGAAGCACGCAGGTCTCCAGGGCGGTCACATCGGCCGACCGCGGGCCGTCGTCGACCAGCGAGACCTCTCCAAAAAAATCTCCGGTCTCCAGCCGGGCCATCTCAATGTCCCGCCCCTCGGCATCCACCGTCACCCGGACGCTTCCCTCCAGGACGACATAGAGACAATGCCCTTCTTCCCCCGCCCGGACAACCCGGTCCCCGGCAGCGCAGTTCACCACATCGGTCAATTGCAGCAACGTGGTGAGTTCCTCCGGCGCAAGTCCCGCAAAGACGCAGAACTTCTGCAACCGCGGGTCATCCGGCGTGAGCGTTGTCGTTGAAGTGATTGAGGATTTTTCCATCGAGCATTTGGATTCGGACCGGTGCCAGGGCGGCAACCGGTTCGCTGTGAGTCACAATAACCAGCACGGCAATTTTTTGGGAAGCAATCTTTGAGAGTGTCTCACAAACCCTGGCGGCATTTGCCGAGTCCAGATTCCCGGTGGGTTCGTCGGCCAGGAGCAGACGGGGGCTCCCGGCAAGAGCCCTCGCGATGGCTGTCCGTTGCATTTCCCCCCCGCTGAGCTGATGGGGGAAATGCCCGGCCCGGGCTCCCAACCCCACGAGATCCAGCATCTCCGCGACACGGGGAGCGGTCTTTCCCGGAGAATCCCCGCGCAGGAGAAGCGGCAGTTCCACGTTCTCCCGCACCGTCATCGCCGGGAGCAGATTGAAAAACTGGAAGACAATCCCGAGAGTATGCCGGCGGTAGGCGGTCAGGGTCTTTTCATCCGCCCCGTGAAGCGGCACTCCATCCACCACCACTTCCCCGGATGTCGGGCGGTCCAGCCCGCCCAGAAGATTCAACAGGGTGCTCTTCCCGCAGCCGCTCGGTCCGGTGATCGTCACAAACTCCCCTGCGGCAATATCCAGCGACACCGCATCCAGCGCCCGGATGGTCCCCGTGCCGGAAGAATACGTTCGCGTGACATTTCGCAAATGGATCATAGTGGCACCCACCATTGCCGTGATGTGAGACCTGTTCAAGAAGACTTCGAAATCCTCGGGGAAACTCCCGACCTCCTTGTCGTGGACAAACCGGCCGGCCTCCTCGTGCATCCCACCAAGCCCGGCGGCCCGCGTACCCTCTGGGACGGATTGCGCGAGCTCCTTGGTTACGAACTCGTCAATGGCGGCCAGGTGTCGCTCATCAACCGGCTCGACCGTGAGACCAGCGGAGCCGTGCTGGTGGCCAAATCCTCCTCCGCCGCCCGCACCGCGGCCATGGCCATGCAGGAGGGAAAAATCCGGAAGTCCTACCTCGCCATCGTCTGCGGCTGGCCGACGGAAGAAACTTTTGACATCAATGCCCCCATCCTCCGGCTCGGCGAGGTGGCCGAAACCACGATCCACCTCCAACGCGCCGTGCATCCCGCCGGAGCCCCCGCCCACACCCGTTTCCGCGTCCTCTCACGACACCTGCACCACGGAAGTCCCTTCGCCCTTGTCTCCGCGGAACCCCTCACCGGCCGCACCCACCAAATCCGGGTCCACCTTGCCCACCACGGACATCCTGTCGTCGGCGACAAAATCTACGGCCCCTCTCCCGATTGCTACCTGGAATTCATCCGCACCGGATGGACGCCTTCTCTCGCCGAACGTCTTCTCCTCCCCCGCCATGCCCTCCACTCCGTCGGAATTGCCCTGGATTGGAACGGCGCGAACCTTCACTGGACCTGCAACCTGCCTGCGGATATGAGGGATTTTCTCGAAAAAGAGGCACTGGGCAGCACCGGACACGGCCAGCAGCAGAACGAACAGCCCCGCGCTCAGCCGCAATAAACATGCCGCCCGGCGGTGAAGGCCATCTTCACCAACAACGGACGGGGTGTTTGAAACATCGCCGATTGCGGGAAAACATGGACTCCCACCGGCTCACCGGGAAATTTTTCGCGGAGCAACTCCCGCGCCCCGGCTTCCACACGCGAAACCGCCCGGCCATCGGCAACCAGAAGAATGAGATTTTTTTCCGCATCAAGCCCGCACTCCTTTGCCACCCCCGCATCAAGCGACCAGATATCCTCAATCGGAAAAGCCGCCACCAGCAAGGCAACCCGTTCCTCCACCGACAATGCTGTTGTATTCATAGGGAGAGATCCCAAAATACCCCTCCCGTTCCCATTTTGCAAAGCTCCCCGAAGAGAAAGAACACGATTGCCTGTCTCGATAATCCTCCGCTTTTTTCCCAAGAAATCCGCTTGTGTATTCGGATGACGAAGATCAAGAATCCGGGGTATGCGAATCCCGCTTGCGGTTTTATTGATCGTCTCGACTCTGGGAGTTGCGCGGGCGGCCTCGGAGCTGGAGCAAAAATTGGAACTGGCCCGGGAAGCAAATGACACCCATGCGGAGATCGAGTTGCTCCGGCGCTGGCTGGAAGCAAACCCGAGCGATGCCGCGGCCGTGGAGGAATTGGTCACACTTTGGCTGGAAGTGCCGGATTACGCCATGGCCCTCCAAACCCTGAAGTTGGCTCCTTCCCCGGATGCCGGTCTGGTGGCGCGGACCAATGCAGAGGTGGTCTGGCGGCGGGATGAGAACCAGCAGGAGGCTCTCAAAATCCTGAGGGAACGCCTGCTCGCGGCCCCGAAGGATCGCGATTCCCAGTTGATGCTGGCGGACTACCTGGCGAAGGCCGGGGAACGCCGGGAACAAATCACCGTGCTGGATGCGCTCATTGCCGGACAGAGCGACTTCGACCTCCTTCTCGACCGTGCCGATGCGAAACTCGCCCTGGACGATCCCCGGGGAGCCCTGACAGATTTTCACAACGCCGCCTCCGGAGCGCCGGACGAATCCCGCGTCAAGGAGGCCCAACCGGGTTTTGAACGGCTCGAAGTGGCTTTGGAAAAAACCTCCTCGCTGGACAGGCAGCCGGAAAGTCCTCCCGGGCACCTCAAAAAATCCTACTGGTGGTTCTACGGCGGTCTCCCGCGCCGCGGGCTCTCGGAGGCTGTCGCAGGGCTCCAAGCCTGGCCGGACTCGGCTTTGGGAAAAATCCTGGAAACAAAGGGCCTGGTTGCCAATGGCACGCTCGATTCCGCCAAGGCCCGCCAGGAACGCCATGTGGATGTCTCCGCCAGCCTGGACGATGAAAAAGGACGCCAGGGCATCCTGCTGGCGGATGCGGATCTGGCAAAGAAACCCGCGGATCCCGCCCTGCTGGCCCGCCGCGCTTCCTGGCTGAATTACATGGGACAATACCTCCTCGCCATGGATGACGTGGAGGCCGTCCTGAAGGCGGATCCCTCGAATGTCCTCGCCCTCCATATCGCCGTCGCCGCCAGCCTCCGCCTCGGGAATTTTCCTGCGGCAACGGCCTATGCCCAGAAACTCGAAAATCTCAAGGCCCCGAAGGATGTCCTCTCGGATGTCTTCTCCGGGCTGGCTCAAATGGCATTCGAGCAGTCGAATCTTCCCCTCGCCCTCGATTTCGCAGAGCGCTCGCTGGCCGCACAGCCAACCGCCACGGTCTGGAAATTGAAGGCCGCCTGTCACACCCGCCTCGGCCAGCCGAATGAGGCCGCTGACGCCTTGAAAAAGGCGGAGAAAGGCTCCCGATGAAAAAATGGCTTCTTCTCCTCGCCCTCGGCACCGCTTCCGCGATGCAACCCCCGCCACCGAAACCGGCGGGCCCGGCTCCCACGGTGACTCCCGCCCCGCTTCCTCCGCCGCCGGTTTTTGAGATTCCCGAGGATACCCGTCGCTTCACAAATGACCCCGAAGCAGGTGGCATGGGGATTTCTCCCGTCGACGGAAAAATCGAGCCCTACTCGAGTTTCAGCATCACATTTCCAAGTGACATCATCACTCCGGACAAGATCGACATGGAGGGATCGGAATCCCCCGTGGCAGTCTGGCCGCCGCTGGAGGCCTCGTATTATTGGCGATCTCCGGTCGAGGGCGACTGGCTGGTCACCGGACCGCGCATCCCGGGACAAACCTATCGCCTGCGGTTGCGCGAAGACCTCAGGACGCTGGATGGCAGCCCGTTGCCGGTCAACTCCTGGGGCGTCGAACTCCGGAGCGATCCGCTCAAGGTCTCCAGCTGGTATGACGAACGCGATCAACTGAACTCGCGCCCGGTCGTGCCGCTGGAATTCAACTACCCGGTCCGCCTCCACGACGTCGCAGAAGGCCTGTGGTTCCAGGACCGCGCGACACGGAAGCGATTCCCCGCCCAGGTCTCGGTTGAGTTCGGAGAGGATGAGGAAAAATCCCTGCTCCTGCCAACCCCGACCACCATCCGCGCCATTCCACGCGAACCGCTCCCGGTGGGGGCCTTTTACGACATCGTGGTGGAAAACGTCCACGATGCCTACGCCGGCCGCATCCTTCCCTACCCGAAGGTCTTCCCGCTCGGCTCCACACGCCCGCTGGCGGTGGACTTCGTCGCCGCCCGCAACTGGGCCACGGACAAACCCCACATCGAAATCAAATTCCGCACGGATCTCTCCGACGATCCCCTCCCCGCAAATGCCGTGAAAATCGAGCCGCCCGTGCCCGGATTTTCCCTGCGCAAGGACAGCGCCCGCATCTACGTGGACGGGCGTTTTGATACGAACACCCGCTACAAGGTCACGATCTCAAAGGCCGTCACCGGCGACCGGGGATTCCCGATGGCCGCTGATTCCCTGTGGGGCGCGACGTTCCCGCACAAACCGCCAACCATCCTTTTCCCTCCGGGAGAGTTCCGCCAACGCAGCGCGCTCGGCCTGCGCTTCGCCCTCGTCCAGTCGAATACCGAAACCCTCCATTGGCGGCTTGCGAAGATCCCGGGAGAAAAATTGCAGGCCGTCCTTGATGCGGTTCGCAAAGAGTCCGTGGCGGGAGATCCCCTCATCATCGACCAGTTCGCTCTCGAAGTCCTCGGCAACGGAGAATTTCCCGCGGTGTCGGATGACAGGGAAGAACTCCGGAAAATCGAATTCAAACCCTCCGTCCCACTCGGCGGCCCCTGCATCATCGAGGCTGTTGCCGGAACAGCAGATGGCACAAAGGTCGCCAACCGCGCACTCGTCTGGTTCGGAGATCTCGCCCTCACGCAGAAACTCGCTCCGGACACCCTCACGATCCGCATCGCCGGCATGGGGAACGGACAGCCGGTCCCCGGAGTCCGCCTCCAGCTCCTGACCAAGGAATTGCTGGAAGTGGCCTCTGCCGTCAGCGACTCCTCCGGCCTCGTCACTTTCCCGCGCACCGCCTCGACCGCCGCCATGTATTTCCAAACCACGCAGGATGGCCGCCCGACTCTCTGGCCAGCGGCTCCGGACGGACAGTTTGCCTCCGGCTCCTCCTACTTCTCTCCCCAGCCATCCGTGCTGGGACGCACCCTCACCGACCGGCCGCTTTATCGGCCGGGACAGGATCTGAAGATCAAGGGGTTCGTCCGGGAAAAGAAAGACGGCCTGCTTGTCGTGCCGGAAGGACAGACCATTTCCTGGGAAATCACCAAGGCCTGGCAGGATGACATCCTCGCTTCGGGTACCGCAAAAGTCAGTTCTTCCGGCGGCTGGGACGCCGACTGGACCACTCCCGCGGACGGCGATCTCGGAGAGTTTCGTGTGCGGGCAAAACTCGGCATCGCGGATGCCGGCAACCCCGCCCTCTTCCGCATCGAGGAATTCCGCAATCCGCCTTTCTCGGTGAGTTGCCTGGCGGAGGACGCCGCCAAACCGGCCGAATCGGTCATCAGCATCGCCTCGCGCTATTTCCACGGCGCTCCCAATGCCGGCAGCCGGGTCAAGTGGAAAGCCACGTGGCTCAGCGACCACGAGGGCGAATTTTATTACGCCGAGGAAAGCGACGGCTTCATCCAGGTTGATCTTTATTCCCAAATGCTGAAGCCCCCGGTCTACGAGACCGTCGTCGAGGGCGAAACGGTGCTGAATGGAAACGGCCTCGCCACCATCACCTGCCCGCAACCCTTCCCCGATCCCGGCAACCGCGCCGACACCACGGTCTTCTGGCAGGTGGATGTCACGGGCCCGGATGGACAGACCATCACCGGCGGCGTCACGGACAGCGTGGCCATGAATGAGGTCGCCCTCGGGGTGAAGCCTCTCGATGAGCGCCCGGAAAACACCGCCCGATTCGAACTCCGAGCGGTTCCGCGACTCGAAGGCACCCCCGTTCCGGAGAAAGTCCCGGTCGTTCTCTACCTCGTCAAAGCCAAGTCGGTGAAGGAACAGATCGCCCCGTTTGTCTATCGCTACCGGAATTTTGACGACTACATCCGCCTGGCGGCAAAGGACGTTCCCTCGAACGGAACGGTGGATTTCCCCGCAAAAGAACCCGGTCGCTACGTCCTCGTCGCAGGCCCCATCGCGGGCGGAATGCAGGTCAGCGCACAGGAAGATGTCACCGGTCCCGGCGAGTCGGAGTTTCCGGTCCGCAATGACGAATCTCTCGATGTCTCCGGTCCGCAAAATCCCGTGATCCTCGGTCAGAACGCCGGATTCGACATCCTCGCCCCCTCCGGAGGAATTGCCTGGGTCACTGTCGAAACCGACCGCATCCTGGACTCCCGCACGCTCGAACTCCCCGGCAATGCCACCCGCATCGAAATCCCGACAAAAGAAGAATTTTTGCCCAACGCCTTTGCCTCCGTCTATGTGCTGAGACCGGGAGGAAATGACAGGATTCCGGGCGAAATGTTTGGTTACAGTGCTTTCCAGGTCTCCGACCCCTCGAAGGAACTGAGCGTCCACCCACAACTCGACAAGCCGACTTGTGAACCACGCGAAAAGGTCACCGGCTCGGTGCTCGTGACGAACGAAGGAAAACCGGTCGAGGGTGCCGAGGTCACGGTCTACGCCGTGGATGATGCCATTCTCACCCTCGGCGACTGGATGCTTCCGGACTTGGCCGCCCCCTTCTTCCCTCCGAATACCTTCAATATCATCACCTCCCCCGCACTCCGCGGACTCGTGGCGGGAATCAATCCCGAGCAGCTCACTCAAAAGGGCTACACCGTCGGCGACGGCGGCGGCGAGGAATTCGGCAGCGTGGAATTCACCCGCAAGGATTTCAAGCCGCTCCTCTTCTGGAGTCCGGCACTGAAAACCGATGCCAGGGGGCTGGTCTCCTTCGAGACCACCGCTCCGGACAACCTCACACGCTTCCGGGTGATCGCTCTCGCCCAGACTCCGAAAAGCCAGTTCGGTGCCGCCTCGGACACCTTCGAGGTCTCCAAAAAACTGATCATCGAACCGGCTCTCCCGCGCTTCCTGCGCGAAGGCGACGAGGTCGAACTCCGCGCCGTGGCCCGCCAGAAATTCGCCGCCAACGAAAAACTGCTCGTCCGTTGCACTGGCAACCTCCCGCTTTCCGGACCGGACCGCCTGGAAGTCGCAGCCGACCGGAACGCCCCGGCCGTGGTTCGCTTCCCGGCCAAAGTGGGAAAAAATCTTTCCAGCGCCACCATCCGCTTCGATGTGATCTCCACCGGTTCTGAAAAAGCGGCGGACTCCGTGGAAGTCACTCTCCCGGTGCTCCCGCGCACCATCACCGTGAACGAATCCCGCGCCGGCAACTGGTCCGGGGACAAATTCTCCACAGCAGATTTTCTGCCGCCGGAATGGGCCGCATCGCAAGGAACATTCGACACCACGCTTTCCACTTCCCCATGGCTCACGAAGTTGATGGGCCTGCCTGCCGTGCTTGACTACCCCCACGGCTGCCTGGAGCAGCAATCCTCGCGAATCCTCGCCTTCACCTCGCTGGCGGAACTCCTCAAGTGGCTCCCCACGGACAAAGAGCGCGATGAAAACTACCGCCACACGATCTTGGAATCCTTGAAAGTCATCGAAGCCTCACTGCTTCCCGATGGACTCCTTCCCTATTGGCCGATGGGCACCGTGGGCAGTCCCTTTGTCACCATCCAGACATCCCTCGCGGTTGCCATGGCAGAGGCGGAAGGCATGGACGTTCCCCAACGCCTCTCGGAGGAACTGCCGGGAGCTCTCAACGCCATGGTACAACGCACAATCAGCGTCACCCCCACGCTACGGGCCTTTGCTCTGTTCGCCCTCACCCAGATCGAGGAAAATCCCGACCTCGCCGCCCCGGCGGATGAATTGTATCTCGAACGCGACAAGCTCACCTACGAGGGCAGGGCCTTCCTCGCCCTGGCTTATGCGGAACTCAAACTTGCCCCGGAAAAACAAAAGGAACTCGTCGCCGGGTTGCCGGGAGAATTCCCCGATCAGGGCTTCGACCCCCAGACCTTTTCTTCGCCAACCCGCACCGAGGCTTTGTGCCTGCTCGCCCGCTTCTCCGTGGATCCCTCCACCCAGGCGGGAACCATCCGCTCCCGGATCGGTCAGCTCATGGAATCCTCCGCCTCGCTCTCCACCCAGGAAAACCTGTGGCTCCTTCTCACCTTCAAGGCCCTCCTGAAAATGCAGCCGCCCGTCGGCTTCGCAAAATCCGTCACCCCCGCTCCCGATGCCCTCGCCCCGAACAAAACCGCTGCCGAATGGACCGGCCGGATGCTCGACACTGCCGCCGGATTCCAGCTCTCCGGCCTCGGCAAAAACGGAAAGGGAACCTTCGTCCTGAACGCCACACGACAACTCACCGAAACAGAAACCCAGCCGGTGCAAAAGGGCATGAGGATCGACCGGCTCGTCAAAAATGTCACCGACGCCTCGCGCAAGGGAACCGCCGATGCCCCCTTCCGGCTCGGCGATGAAATCCTCATCACCTACCGCTTCCAATCCGCAAAACCCCAGAACTTCATTGCTCTGGAAGACGCACTCCCTGCCGGTGTGGAAGTTCTGAATCCCAACCTTGATCTCTTCGGCAAATACTATTCCGTGAACGAAGACGCCGGGGTCATCATCCCCACCCTGTCGCATTCGGAAATGCGGGACAGCCGGACGGATCTCTACTTCGACGATCTGCCCGCCGGGTTGAATTCCTACACCGTCCTTGCCCGGGTAACCTCCGCGGGCACGTTCGGGTGGCCGGCCGCCCAGATCTACCCGATGTACGACAGCCGCATCTACGCCCGCACCGCGCCCTCACCCTGTGTGGTGAAGGCGCAGTAATCGCCCCGGAGCGAAACTCAGAGCTTGAGCTTCACCATCGCCGCGTGCTCTTCATCCGAACAGGCGGAATTGAGCGGCACGTCGGTCTCTTTTGAAGACTCCCCGACAAGCCCGTTCGCAAGCAAATAGCTCTCCAGTTCCTCGCCGCTGAGATCCGGCAGCATCACCCCGTTCACCACGACGCAGGGCGACAACGGCTGGCCGCTGAGCTGCTCCATCTCGAACCGGTAATCGGGATTCAAAATAATGTCCTTCTCCGTGTAGGGAATGTCGTATTTGGCCAGAACGGCGCGAACGCCCTTGCTCCAGCCACAGTGAGTTTTCAGGTAGGCAGTGATTTCAGGTTTGCTCATTTTCAAATGGGAAATTGCGGCGCAATGTAACGGCAAATCCGCCCGAGTCAATGGGAGAGACGTTTTCTGTCGCTGCAAACAAACCTGAACAAAAACGCACGACACACGATTTGAACTTTCTCTTGCAACATTCAAAAACCCGACTATCTTCTGTCCTTCAATCGCGGGGTGGAGCAGCCCGGTAGCTCGTCAGGCTCATAACCTGAAGGTCGTAGGTTCAAATCCTACCCCCGCAACCACTTTCAAGCCCTGACAACACGAAATGCTGTCAGGGCTTTTTGCTTATAGTCAGCGAGTTACAAGGATAATTCGGGTTCTTGCTCCGCAAAAATCAGAAATTTTGCTGCATGACTGGAAATGGATGGAATTTACAGGAAGTCGCATGAAAGTGTCCGCCATTTATCCGCCCAAAATCCTCGAAAATCCTGTTTTCGAGGAAGGTATTTCAAAATCTCATGCGAATGCCTTGGGAATGCCGCTGCTGTCGTTGCTCATTTTCTAGGATTCGGATGATGGTTCGTAGGAGTCGCAGGGAGCCGACAAGCAATTGACCTCGCCGGAAATGATGGCCCAAAGCAAGTCGGGAAAGATCATTTCCACTGGCAAGGAAACGAGCCAGCTCTCTTGCCGGGTCCGAATGTGCAACCCTCGTTTTGGGATGAGTTCGATCAGGTCGATTTCCTCCGTAGGAAACGCGCGATTTTCCACGGACAGCCACCCCGTAGGTTTGACGAGGTGATAGGGGTCGATGCGGCTCGCGATTTCGAGCCATGTTTGGTTTCTGGTGGGTTCGGTTTTTTTTACAAGTTTGGTTTTCGGTGTTTCGATTGCCATGATGTTTGAGTTGGTTGAGGTTGTCGTTGATTTCCGCCAGACGGCGGGATTCTGAGGAAATGGCTTTGTTGATTTCGGCCTTGCGCATTTTGCGACCGGCGCGGCTCATGGCGGCGATCTGCGGGCCGAGATGTTGGGAGGGTGGACGTTCAATGTCCTGGGCTTTGAGAGATTGCCGGTTGACGGTTTCGGAATGCCCGGCCTTCTTCAATGCGCGGTTACAGCGCGTCTCCCACATTTCCCGGATGCGCTCGACTTCCAGCGGGCCGGTTTTGCGATCATCAAGGCAGCGGATTTTATGGGAGGAGAAATTTCCTTTTTCGTCCACGGCACGGGCCGTCATGAATATATGGCCGTGGGTATTTCGACTGTCGCCTTTCACGTTGGGATGGTGGAGATTCACACAAACGGCGCACCCGTAGGTGTCGCGAAGTTGAAGGCCGAAACCGCGCAATAGCGCCCACTGTTCTTTCGTGCCCAGCTCATGAGGCAAGGCAACATCCATCGCCCGGCCCACACGGGCATCGTAACGCTTTTCTGCCCCTTCTGCGGCGGCGGCAAGGCATCCCGGCGTCATGGCGGGACCGATGATTTGGGATTCGATCACGTCGGTCTTGTGCTTGGACCAATCGTGTTTTTGACCGGTGCGCTCGTCGGTCAACTTGGTGCGCGTGTCATAGGCGATTTGGGCAAAGGCACTGTGCCCCTTGCCCCGGCTGATCGGGCGGATGGACAAATGGAAAATCGCCATTTCAGGAAACCGGTTTGGCCGGGTAGGAAAAGAAAACATCCGCCGGACCGGGTGTCCGGTCCGTGGGGCGCGAAATCGCGGCTCTCCAAAATCCGTGCGTGGGATTTTGGCAGAGCGGTCGGGCCAAGTCCCGACTGCCCGCACAGGTGTCAGGCGAACGGTAGTGAGCCCTTTTCGCCCCCGGCGAAAACGCGCTCGCGTCGTGGGGTTCCCCCCACGATGCGTAAGTGCGCTTCGCCTTCAAGAGAAGGCTTCGGTGGCTCGGAAGTCTCATTTGCAAAGACCCTCTCTTTTACCGGCGAGAGGGAGGCAGTGCTTCCTTCGCGGCCTGGGGAAAGACCGAACGCAAAACCTCCCTGTCCGGCTCTGAGGCGGCGGACAGGAGTTCGGAGAGCAATGGCTGATGATCACGCAAGACCAGCCCGCCAAGAATGATCTTGGCGCGGGTCAGTCGTTTGCGCTCGGAGGTTTTGGCTTCTTGACGGAGACGGCGGATTCGTTCTTCGATCTGCCGTTTCTCGGTTTCGAGCTTTTCAATCTTTTGCTGGCTGGTGGTTGGGATTTCCATAGGTCTGGGGTTGGTGTTTTGAAAATGCCGTTTGTTCAAAACGGCGGGAGAGTGGTGCGCCTGAAATTCCCGACAGGCTTTCCGCGTTCGTCGTTGCCCGCTCCGGTTTCGTAAACTGGTAGGATGAAAACTGGCTTGCCTCTTCGGGCCATTGCAGGCGATTCCATCCAACCGCTCGCCACATGACACCGCCTCCCCGGCAGACAACGCCACGCCCCTTTTTTCTTCCTACAGGCCGGAAAGAAATCGACGGAGATTTTGTGATTCCCGATTTTTCGCATGAGGCCCTTTTCATGCCGTGACCCCGGTTTCAGCCGATCTGACAAAACGTCTCTCGCTGGGCATGAGGGGAGGCAATTCCCCGCCCACCAATCGTTCGTATGCTGTTTCCACGGATTCCGTGGCGACAAGCAGGTCCCGTCCTTCCCGCAGAATGATAAACCAACCGCCCTTCGCGTGCCGGGTAGCCCACAGCATCCGGTCAACGAGCTTGGCCGAACCAAGCACGGCGATGATTTGCTTTTTTGTCAACGTCAGCGGGCGCATGCCTGCAATGGAAACTCGCTGGATAGAACGATTCATCCGATTCTCCGGTTGGAAATTTCGACCTTCATCATGAGTCTCAAGGTAGAAAAGTTTTCGGAATTGATGTCTCTGATTATGGAGAAATCTGTTTTCGGCTTCATGGATGCCACTACCGCACAATGGCGGGAAAACCCTGTTCCTGGCTGGGAACAATATGCGCCAATTTTTTGCGGCGATTTTGTCGGCGGTCTGCTGGGTCTGATCGCGGTCATGAAGCGACAATTAGCCGCTGCTGCGCGGTCCCCCTGCTCCAGATTGGGAGCAACTTCAAGCGGCGCAGAACTTCCGTGGAAATCGGTGGACGACCTCGGTCACACGGACGGGTCGGAACAATTCAAACGCGAGGTCTTGTCAGCGAAATCCAAGGCCCCGGATGCTTCCAGTCCATTGTGAAAGAATCTCCAGTGCGCAACGCCTCGTGAACAGGCCGCAAAAATCCCCGGATCGCAGTGACCGCATCGGAGAATGTCGATGGAGCTTCGGAAGGTCGCATCCGTTTCAAGAACCCTGCCCATTGTGACTGCTTGGAAGGGTCGAAGTCGTCCTCGAATGCCTGTGGTGCGGCGGTAAGTTCCGTCCCCCGTTTGCGAAAAGTGGCAAGGATGGCAGCACTCAAGTCGGCACCGGAAAAATCCGATGTGTTTGCCAGCAACCACACGTCGAAGAAATCCTTCATTCTGCTGTTGAGTCTTCCCAGAGAGACCATCGCCTCGAACTTTTCGGCAATGGCTGTTTCCCGGTTGTAGGCACGCAAGACGGGAGCGGGATAGTCGAGAATGGTCGGATAGCTGATTTCGACCGGTCCGGGAGTCACGATGTCGCTGAACCCCATATCGATCTGCATGGAGAGCCGTGTGGTGGCGAGAATTCCGGTAAAGGTTGCCCGCACCCCCTCGTAGTCGGCATCCTCGGCAATCCTCGTCGTGATCACGCTTTCGGAGTCGAACAAAACCCCATCATCCGGCACATCTGTCCGGCAAATCTCCGCAATGATGCGCGTGATCCCGTTGAGATCGTTACTGGTTCTGGCCAGCAGGTCGATGTCACGGGTCGCCCGCAGGATCGGAGCACGCCATGCCACGAGCATCAACGCCCCTTTCAGGATGAAAAGATTCTCGTGCCCGGACTGCGACAATCGATAGAGCCATCTTTCCAGCGCGTAATACTGAACGAGGGAAGGAACGCCCCGACTCTTTTGACACATTCTTGAGCCGCTGGTGGACCGAGGCTCCGATATTCTTGAGCTCGCTCACGCGACGGCCTCCAAATAAGGCCGCATCACATTTTCAACCCGGCACGTGCGGGCGAAATCCAAAACCTTGTCGAATCGCCGCGGCTTGCTGCGGGCATAGTTGCGGAGCGCCTCGGTCGCTGTCTCGATTCCGATCCGATTCCGGAATTTGAAAATGTCGGCCAGCGTTTTCTCCCGGCTGAAGATGCGGGCAGTGACTCCGTCGATGTCATGCTCTTCAACGCCACAGGATAGGGATTGCAGAGAAAAGCTGAACACCTCAATCGGCGGATGCTCGATTTTTGGGGGCCAGCTTCCCGGACGCAGCGCGATCTGCACCGTGTGGGGGATTTGGGTAGTCAGCTCATGGAACGCAAGGGCGCTGATCAGACAGACCACAGCCGATGGAACTCGCTTGGCCACCAGTGTCAGGTCGGGATTGGCCAGCGGAGGAAGCCCAACGAGGCGAAACAGCCCGCGGCTGGTTTGCTCAATGATCCCCGCATCCCGCATCTCATAGAGTGTGCGCGAGTGAATCCCTGCCTGAATGGCCTCACGCGTGCGAACGAGTCCGCCGCTCGATTCGAATACGGCCTTTGCTCGCTCAATGGGTGTGCTCATGGTTGCCTTGGATAAAAACCAAGGCACATGGTGGCATCTAGTGAGGTTTTTATCCAGAGAAAACGCGTCAACGACCTCGGCTCAATGGCGCGGAGCGCATCGCGAACAGAGCAACATGCCTCCACGACGCTCGACGAACAACACGGCACCCCCTGCTTCTGATAAGACGGTCTTTCAGAATAATAGAAGGCATGCGAGGTATTTCACTCTACGACGATGCGAAAAAAACGTCGCGGCTGACTGCCATCGTTAGCGAGGTTTACCGTCACAGTACCGCCTGTGCCCGGAATGTGTTGCTGAAGAGCCTGCCAGGCCGCTCCCGATTCGAGTCGATCTGACTGCTCAAGTCGGTAGGTTTTTTCGGAAACAGTCGTGAAACTGAGCAGGAGATTGTTATCGCTTTGTCCAATGAAAGCCCGCAACACACTTGCCGCATCAACAGGGCTGGTTCCAGCCAGATATTCTTTTTGGTTGTCTTGGCCGTCGCCATCTGGATCAGCGTTGGCGGCAGCATCCCCAGCCGCGCTCAGCCCGTCTCCGAAATACTGAAGCCGCCATGCACCCGGGAACCCATCTCCGACTCCCGCCGGAGTGGAGGCGTTCAGGACCGCATAGTCGGAAGAAAATCCGGACACAAGGCACTTCAGCCGGTAATCATAAGATGCGGAGGCGTCAAGAAGTGAGTCGGTGTAAGTTGTGGAACTGGCAGAGAGGCTGCCATCGAGCGTTGTCCAAGTGTTCAGGGCATGCGGTGACCTTTGCAAAATGTAGCCGGTTCCAAACGGGGCATTGTCTGTCCATGTTAGCCGGATCTGCGATTCTGACAGGGCCGCTCCCGCAAGATTTGATGGCGCAGGAACATCAACGGTGACGAAAAACGTGCGGAAAGATGTATTTCCGAGCACGTCCATTGCGCTCGTCGTGACCGTTGTTGTTCCGATGGGAAACACGGAACCGGATGCAGGGTTGTTGGTTGTTCCGAGAACGCCGCTGATATTGTCCAGCGCAGCGGTGCTGAATGTGACAGCAGCTCCGGCGGCACCCGTGGCATAAGCAGAGATACCTGCCGGGACGCTGATGTCCGGAGGCGTCAGATCAACCACCACTTCGTTGCTGTTCGGGCTTTCACCGGCGGGGTCTGATGCGGTGATGCAGTAGTAGAAGGTCGAGCCGGGATTCAGATTGGTGCATTCGTAACCCAGTGCATTCAGCCCCGAGGCGACCGTGGTGTAGGGACCTCCGCTGATCGTTGCCCGCTTGACGTTGTAAGCGGCGGCGGCAGCGGAGGAGTTCCAACGCAGTGTGGCCTGGACTGCCCCCGGAGTTTGAGCCACACTCAGACCAGAAGGCGCGGGGGGTGCCTGGAATGTCAATCCGGAAACTGTCACATTGTCAAAAACCGCTGTAGTTGCAGTTGCGTTGTCAGATGAAGACACAGCCAGACCCACGCAAATCGGATCTGTCATCAAAATCGCGGGAGGATTGAAATACAGAGAGGTCCAGGTTGTTCCATCGGTGGACACATAGCCTGAAAAGGTATTTCCCACCCTAACCACACGCACCCAAGGATGGGTGGCAGCGTTCACTCCGGTGTTGCTGTTGGCGACCTTGGTGGCCCCGTCGGTTGCGGTTCGAAGTTCACATTTCGCCGACGAGGTGTTGGCCACAACCGCTGCGCTGGCAGCACCGGCATCTGGCGAGGCTCGCATCATTACCCCGACCTTCGACACGCTGGAGCCTGGCGAAACGATCCGCGCAGTGATCGAACAATTGCCGGACAAATGGACATACACGAAGTGAAGGGAATCGGCCGTACCGCCAATGTCAGCACCGGATCCCACGACCGTGTAATTGCCGGAGGTGCCTGCCCAGGCACCACCACCAAGTCCCACCGTTCCCACGTCGGCATCCTGCAAAGGAGGGGGGAGGAAACTGGGCACGGCGTGAACGGGCAGGGAATTCACCGTCTCGCCTCCTGAGTCCGCTGCCGTCACCACGTAGTAGAAGGAGTCGCCAGCAAGAACGGTCTGATCGGTATAGGTGGTGGTGATGCCAGAAACGGTGGCAACAGTGTCAAACGGTCCGCCGGGCGATGAAGCCCGCTTGATGTTGTAGGAGCCAACCGTCCCGTCGAATGGGGCCCAGGTCAACACCACCTTGCCCGTGTTGTCCGTCACCGTCACGTCATTGACAACAGGAACGAGGGTCGCGCTGACCGGCGAAGAATCCGGCCCTTCGCCCTGGGGATTGACTGCGGAAACAACATAGTAGTAGGTCGTTCCGCTGCCGACAGTGTCATCGACATACTTGGTTGTGCTCGCAAGGTTTTCGGCAATCGTTGTGAATGGTCCTCCAACAGAGGAGCTGCGTTTGAGATTGTAATGAACGGCATTCATCGCCGTCCAAGCCAGAGTCACCTTGCCAACTTCCGGAGATGCCGTCAGATCCGTGGGAGCAGCGACAACCCGGTAATTTGCAAGGACTGTGACATAGCGCTGCCCAGTCGTAGCAGTGGCAGTCGAAGATCCGGCGGCACTCAGGAACCCGACATCCCCGCTCCAGTGATCAAATACAAGACCTGTGGTCGAGTTGGCCGTAATGCCCACCGTGGCATTGAGTGAATAGTTTCCGCTGCCGGAGCCGGAATTGACAACCAGCTTGCAGGGTTGATCCGTTCGAAACGGACTGGCTGGCACACCGTCAACAACATTCCCCGAAGTGTCGACAACTTTGCGGTAAAGATTGCAAATGGGGTTGTTGTCCCAAAGGTAGCGCACCGAGACAGGAACGGGTACGCTGGCACTGGAAAGCACAATGGTATTGTCGGTATCAATAATGGCATCAGCCGGGAAAAAGGTGCCATCCGCGCCGCAAAGAGCGAACCCCTTCAATGCCACGCCAGTCTGCTCCTGGATTGATTTCGTAGGATCCGGCACCGCCGTACTGTTCCAAATCACAGTCGGTTTTTGGCCGACCATGAGCCCGCCACTGACATTTTGAAAATAACAGCGAACCGTGCTGCCTGAGATGACCGCATGATCGAAAATTGGCCCCGGACCAACGGCGTTGGTCGGGGCACTCGCCCGGCCATAGATCAATTGCGCTGCCGCATTTGCAGTGCGCAGACCGATATCTTGTTTGTCCATGGGATGGATGTTGGTTGCCTCGCCAAGGTCGATGGTCGTGACGATGGCACTATGTGGATCGTCGAGTACTGTCTGGAGCTGAGATTCGCGCACTCCCGCCCAACCGCTACTGTCGATATTGGGCAACTGGACGACAAGGAACGGGAGATGCGGATCGGCAAACAGCGTGCGCATGGCACTTATGAATGCGGGAAGGAGTCGACCGTATTGCTCCGGCGCGGCTTTGTTTTGTTCTCCCTGATACCAAAGCATTCCCCTGATTTTAAAGGGAGCCAGCGGAACCAGCATGCCGTTGTAAAGTCCCGAGAGCGAGGTGTTGGTCGTGGCAACGCCAAGCCCGGTTTGGTCGTAGGCGGTCTGCATGGTGTCGGGAAAGGTTGAGATAAATCCCGGTTCGCTCCACGCTTTGATATCACTGCCCCCGAGAGACGAAACGACAACCCCGATCGGCACGTTCTGTTGCTTGTTGATCTCCCGTGCTGTGAAATACGCAGTCGCGGAAAAGTCCGGGGTGTTCGTGGTGCTGGGAACCAGCCACGACCCTCCGGCGGGAACCTCCTGGGGCGAAGAGGAGGCGAGAAGCGGAACCGTAAAAACCCGGACCTTCGCCGTGTAGTTAAGCGAATCAGACACCTCGGATGAATAGTTGACCACATTTTTGTTTATCCCGGCTTCTGTGAGTCTCAGCCCCCTGTACATGTTCGACTGTCCGGAGCAGAGATAGACATCCCCCATCATGACATTGGTGATCGTTTGCGATTGGGGGCCGGAAATCGCGATCGCATAAGGTCCCCCCGCTGGCAGCGCATCAAGGAGAACCTGCCAGCGGCCATTGGCGTCCGCCGTCGCCTGGTGGGTTGCCGAGTTCATGGTGACAGAAACGGTGGTGCCGGGAGTTGTCCACCCCCAGACCGGATTTTGAACATCGCGCTGCAAAACCATGTTGTTGGCAAAGAGCGGATGCACGAAAGGCTTGGAAGTCGCGCCCATTGCCGTGGTCATTGCAAGGCACAGGACAGTCAGAGAGAGCAGGATTTTCCAAAATCCCGGTGCGGTGCGGAAGGAAAAGAAAAACACCTCGAAAGTCATGGATGCATTCAAGAAAAATCTCGTGGGGGTCATTGGCTAAAAAAACTGTTGAGTGGCATTTTCAGAAATCCGAGGCACCCGGGCTTTCTTCCGTGGAGGCAAAAGCCGGGTGCCCCAACTGCCAGGAGAAGTAAAACATGCCTCCGCGCGTTATGCTCCTGTTTCCCAGTTCATACAGATAAGATCATGTGCAATCGGCTCGTCCCGCCCGCTGCGCCCCTGTGAAATATCGTCGCAGGGATGTTTCCAAAGTTTTGCCGAGATGCTTTAGCCCAAGTTCCGCAGTTTAAGAAGACGTTTTGCTGATATGCAGGCACTTGCA
>CAZPEN010000024.1:0-65749 GCA_964585615.1 uncultured Chthoniobacter sp.
TTACGCCCTCCATCGGTAGGGGCTCCTTGTTCATGATTATGTTTTCAACACAGCACTTTCGATTCATGAAAAAATGATTTCTAAGGCCAATAACTTTCTTTTCAGACAGCCTCTCAACCATCTTCATAAGAAATGCCTGGCTGAAAAGATCGCAGGGCATTCCGCGGGTTGCCAGGGACAGCGGTGGCATTGGCGACCACCGGAACCGGGGATGACGCGGGGAAGACTGCCACAGGCAGCCCAAAGAGTGAGACGAGCGGGAGCGAGCGAGTCAATCCGGCCGTTGACTCGTTGGGAGATAAGTGAAAGCCGATCCGTCTTTGTTGCGGACCGTCGGTAATAAGAAGCTTGCGTGTGTGTCTTGCCTCTTTTGGCATGGCCTTTGCTATGGTTGGAATTCTCGCATGGGTTGCCGTTGTCGTCTTGTTCTACAATTGTGTAAGCTTGCTGGGAGCAAAAAAGTCGTCCCTGTCTTCGCAAAAAGATACTATTCCTGCTAATATAAATCCCTCCCAGCCGGAACCGGCGAGACGATAAATTTTATTTCCTGGTTCCATTAGCTCAATCGGAGCACTGCTGCGATTCTGCAGAGAATCAATATCTGCTTCTTCAATTTTTATTCCATCGAACCATGCTCTGATTTCGATTGCTCGTACATCTTGAAAGAGAATGTCAATTCGCGTCGGCTCATTGTTTGTTTTTCCGCTTCGCAAGAGTAAAACGCCATGATTTACAGTGTAGCTAAACACAGAAAATTTCCTGGCGGATTCAAATAAAATAGTATTAGTCATTATTGAAATGGGTTAAGTAGAAGTCTTCCATCTTGATAGAAATTAACTTGCGGAAGTTTGCCTGCATTTTGCAGTTGTTGAAGTTCCCAGCCTGTATTCGATCCGCTCTTGATCTCGTTTAGTATCATAGCTTCCGTTGTTTCTCCATAAAATCCTGCTGTATTAACATGAAACATCGCTGAAGGATCGTCAACATGAGAGAGAAATACACTCTTCCATTCAGCTGATGGAATGTCCAAAAGGTGTTGGGCACCTATATCGGAAGCAAATGTTCTCAAACCTCCAATGCGGGAACCCAATGCAATTTGTGGTGAACTTCCTATCCTTCCAGCCATTGATTCCGGAGCGATAAAAATGCCACCGAGAGTCATGGCGAGGCTGATGGGGGAACTGGCATCGTAGAGACCTGCCCGTGCATAGGGAGAAAAGGAGGCTTCAATGGCTCTTCCCTGATCTATCAGATGATTGGGAATTCCGAGTGCCTGTGCTCCGTATCCTGCTCCGTAAGAGGCGAGAGCGGCTACCGAGGAAAAGGCATTGTAGACGGTATCTCCCACACTGTAGTAGGCATCCCGGAAGAAATTCCCAAAGACATCAGCAAGACCGCCAAGAAAGCCAGTTCCCACCGACCCCAACCCAAACGGGTCCATGAGGTTCACCGGGTCGCCGGAAGTGTAGGCGTAGAGATTGATTCCTCCGCCAAACCCGGCGGGGTCTTCGCTCAGGAACCGCCGGAAGATTGGCGAGTAAAACCGCGCCTGCATGGTGAGCAGGCCATTGGCTTCCGTCATGACCCCGAACTGTCCATTGAACAGGAACGGTGTGTTCGGCGTTCCTGAGACAATCGTCACTTCCCCGTAGGGGCTGTAACTGAGGCGGGAGGTGACATTGCCCGCCGCGTCGGAAAGCGCCATCGTGCTGCCCTGCCAATTGTAGTGGTAATACTGTGTGGTTGTGGAACCGCCACCCGATGGCGTTGTCTCCTCGTAAATCAACCCGAGGCCGTGAATGTAGCGGGTGATGGAACCATCCGGGTTCGTCTTCACCAACAGGCGGTCGAGCTTCCCTCCCCGGCTCCAGGTGTAGCTGGTGGTTTGGTTGCCGGTGGTGCTGCTTACTCTGCGATTCTCGGCATCGTAAACGTAAGTGATGCCGCCTGCGTCGGTCAGCCTGTTGCGGGCATCCCATGTCAATGCGCCCAGCAGCGTCCCCGAAACAGGCGCGGAAAGGAGGTTCCCGTTGGTGTCACTTGCCACGGCCTGCCCGTTGTAGGTCGCCAACCGGTTATCGACATCGTATGTCATCATCGCCGGGGGCGGCGGCAGTGTTTTGGTGATCGGAGCAGGCGTGTAGCTGGTGAGCCGATAGGCGTTGTCGAACCCGTAGCCTGCCTGCCAGAGGGACGTTGCTCCCTTTTCTTCATACGTGGCGCTCAGGCGGTTGGCATTGTCGTATTCGAGACGCTGGCGGGTGCCGTTGGGACGGTCCACCTGGGTGAGGCGTCCGGCATTGTCATAGGTATAAGTGGTGAGCCTGCTGGCCCAATCGGTGACGGTTTTCAGGCGGTTGGAACCGTCATATGTGTAAGTGACGGTTTTATTGCCGGGGTAGGTAAGAGTTTGAAGGTTTCCCTCGTTGTCATACGTGTAGGAGACCGTGTTGCCGCTTGTATCCGTGCAGGTGAGCACGCGACCAAGGTCATCGAATGTGCGCCCGATGTTGGTTGCTCCTTGGGCGACGTTTGTCGGGTTGCCCTCGTTATCATAGGTCCAGGTAATCGTGCCAACGCCGTCCGCCTGGGTTTTGACCCGGCCCATGCCTTCGTAGGTCAGGACGGTTTGCTGGCCGTTTGGCTTTTGGAGGGTTTTGGGGCGTCCGGCCAAGTCGCGGTCCACGATGCTGCTCTGGCGTCCGCTCGGGTAGGTGAACGTGGTGGGGAGGCCGTCCGTTCCGTAACCATTTGTGAATGTGCGGCTGAGACGGTTCTTGAGCGTGTGTTCCCTCCCGGCATCATCGTAGGTGTGGTCCACGCGGCGGTTCATGGGGTCGAGGGTATAGCTGAGGCGTCCAGTGGTATCGTAAAATAGTTGGGTGATTTTGTTGAGTCCGTTTTTCTGCTGGGCGACGCGCCCCGCATTGTCGAAGACGGTTTGCGAAACCACAATGGAAAGCGGATCGGTTGTCGAGACCGGGCGTCCGGCATCATCAAGGCCGGTGGTGGTGGTGTGGTTGAGACCATCGGTGACGCTCGTTTGGCGGTCGGCAAGATCGTAGCCCATCGTGACTGTGCCGGTATTCGGGGCCGCGACGGTTTGCAGGTGGCCGAGGTTGTTGAACACCGTGGTGGTGGTCTTGTTGTTGCGGTCAACGGAAGTGGCGGGGCGTCCGTTGCTGTCATACGTCCAGGAGGACACTTTCAACAGCGGGTCGGTGCGGGTTTTGAGCAACCGGCGTTTGTCGTAGGTGAAGGAGGTGGTTTTTCCGCGTCCGTCGGTGAGGCTTGTCATGTCGCCACGGGCGTTGAAGACGGCGCTTGTGGTGGTGTTGTCGGCGCGGGTGACTCCGGTGGGGTTGGCCCATTGGTCATACGACGTGAATGTGGTGGTTTTGGTATCCGGATTGGTGATCACATGCACCCGGCCGTCCGCGTTGTAGGTCATGGAGGTGGTGCGGTTGCCGGGGTCTTTGATGCTGGTGAGGTGGTTTTCGCCATCATACCCGTATTCCGTCACCCGGTTGGTGGGGTCGGTGATTTTCCAGAGCCGCAGGGAGGCATCGTAATCGCGGTAAGTGATCTTCCCGGCGTTGTCGATGGTTTGGCGGAGGTTCTGGTTGGCGTCGTAAACGAACTGCGTTTGCCTGCCGGTGGCATCGACGGTTTTGATGACGTGGTTTTGCCCGTCGTAAAAAGTGCTCGTGGTGTTCCCGAGGGGGTCGATGATGCCGACGCGGCGGTTCTTGGAATCGAAGAGGTGCGTGGTGGTCTTGTTGAGCGGGTCCACCTCACGGGTCGCACCCGGGGAATAGAGGAACTTCCAGATGTGGTTGGCGATGCCCTGGCTGAGTTGCTGGCTCACGCGGTCCTGGGCATCGTAGGTATTGCGGGTGATGTAGGCGGCGGAGTGGTCCTTGAGGTCGGTGAGGCGGTTGCGGGTGTCGTAAACAAAGGTGGTGTTGTAGCCCTCGACATCCAGGACATTGGTCAGGTTGTTGCCGGTGTAGGTGAATGTGACGCTTCGGCCCGTGCCATCGCTCACGCTCTGGATGAGGGGACTGCTGGCGGAAACGTAGGTGAAGGTCAGCACCCGCGCCTGCGAGTCCGTGACGGTGGCAAGGCGGCCATTGGCATCATAGGCGTAAGTTTGTGTGTTGTTGTCCACATCCTTCCACTGGCTCACGCGGTTCTGTGCATTGAACGTCACGTTGCCGCCGAAGCGGGGTTGAAGGACAAAGGAGCCGCTGGAACCGGTGAGGGCCGTTGTCGAACCCGGAGGAGGGTTCCACGAGCCGTCCGGCTGGGAAAGGTAGGTCAGGCGCTGCTCGCCCAACTGGACGTTGGCGGCGTTGTTGGTGATGCGGTTCACCAGCCAGTTTGCGGAGAGGACGCCCACCATCATTTCCTTCGCCGTGTAGGTGGCATCGGTGAAATCCGGGATCGCCATCGCCCCAATGATTGTCTGGACTGCATCCGTGGGTTGCCGGAACCCGAAGGCCGCATCAAGGTCGCTGTTGAGATAGACTTTCCCGTCGCAGGAATGCCGCCAGCCGTTACCAAGGGCGGTTTTCTGGAAACTGCGCGAACTGTCGTAAGTGCGGCTGAAGGTCAGCCCGCGCGGAGAATTTGCCTCGCCCAAGGCAAGGTCGGTGGCGGCGTAGGTATAGGCTCCTGTTGCCAAGTCTACCGGTTCTGCGCTCAGGGATTGTTGGACGTTGTAGGGAGAAACGGAATCCTCAGAAAGCGAACTGTTGAAATTGTTCAACCCTGTTCCGCTGGCGTTGCCGGATTGGGAGGCGTATCCCCCGCTCAGTCCGCCAGCGATCTTCATGCTTGCCAGCGTGGAACTCATGGAAGCGAATCCAAACCCCGTCCACTGGTTGAGAACGGTATTGGCGTTCTGATGAAGGAGAACCGTGTTGCCAGCGGTGTTGACGTATCCGGCAACATAGGTTTTTTCCGAGGTGGTGTAATTGGTCAACTGCGAGCTGATGCTTGTCCAGTTCGAGGACGTGGCGCGGAAGATTTTTTGTCCCCCGTCGTTGGCGAGGGCGAGGCATTTGACAGTGGAAGCTGCCGCGCTGCCATTGTTCTGCTCAATGACGCCGTGTTCCATGGCACTCAAAACAAACGTCGCGGCCTTGAACGTGTTCGGTTGGGCACCCTGATCGGTAAAAACCGTGACAATGCTGCCCGGCATGTCCACGTAGTAGCCGGATTCCTGCCCCGTGCGCCCCAGGATGTGATCGGTCCAGACATAGCAGCCCTGTTCCTTGCAAACCGTATAGTTGCCCAAGGCAACCCGGCGAACCCACTTGATGCCGATATTGTGCAGGGTCTCCGTGAGCACCTGGCGGGTGGTATCCGCAAGTCCGCTGGCCACGTAAGTTTGCAACCGTGCATCGCTGGCATCAATTTGCCCGTTGGAAAACGGATTGGGATAGAAAGCGTAGGTCAAATCGTATTTTCCGGTGCGAAGGTAGGTGTAGATACCCAAATTCTGGGAAGGTCCGGTGGAGGGGTGTGTCATGGAAAGGGTGACATTGGCGGTGGTGCCGCTGCCGTTGGTCTCTGCAACCACCATGGTATCACCGAGCCAGAGTTGGGCGTTCGATCCGGAAAAGACGATGGACAGCCGATTGGCCTGAAGGGAATCCGCGTTGAATGTGGCATCGATCTGCGTGCCCACCTTCACGGTCAGGGTCGCCTGGTATTGGGTGGGAATGGAGGTGAAAGTGGTCGTCACCGTGGGAGAGAACCCGGTGAGCACGGCGGCGGCGGCGGAAAGACTGGCGGCGGATTGTTCCGTGATCCGCCCACCTCCCACGATTTCTTCGGTCGTGGCATTGGGGAGGTTCGTCTTGATGTGGGTGCGCAGGGTGGAGGCGTATTGGGCCAGACGATTTTCAACCGCTGCTCGATTCATGTTCTGAATGTAATCCGTGCCGGTCGTTCCCCCGGCGTCACTTACCAATTGGGCGCGGCTGTATCCGCTGATGGTTTTGAAATCAATGCCTGTGAACACTTCGGAAGTTTTCCAACTCGGGTCGAGATCGTAGGTCACCCCCCCGATGACCGCCCGCACCCACACATGGTCAAATGTCCATGCCGTGTAACCCTCATAAGTGATGCCGCTCAGGTTCGGAATATCTCCCGAGTAAATCGCCCAACTCACGAAGGAAGGGGCACACGCAAGCCAATGGGCCAGGTCGTTTCCATCGGCCTTGGTGTCTGGAGCCGTAATCTTTCCGTAAACGTAGGAGGTGTTGGAATAACCCGCCGCGTTGAGCAGGGCGATGAGAAGACTGGCCTGATCCATGTCGTTGCCCGCTGCATCCAGATAAGTCGTGTGCGCTCCCTTGCAACTCCCGTAATAGGGTTGATAGCGGATCTTGTTGCGCACGTAGTTGAAGATCGCCACCGGATCGTTGTTCAGGCCGGTCGCCACTGCCTGCAATTCGGGTGTCACCGCTGTTGCTGTCGGACCGCTGATCAGAGACATCGTTTGGATGTCCCCGAGAGTGGAAAAGGATTGGGATTGCAAGGGAGCCGTTTGCTGCTGGCCAGGGCTGACTGCCTGTGGAGCGGCGACACTCTCATCGGCAAACCACCCCGGACCGTATTCGGCGCGAGCCGATGCCATGACAAGGGAGATTGCAAGAACCATGCAGGCAGTCAGCCCGCGGCCTCGCAAAAACCTCCCCGCCACCAATGGCAGGGAAACCACCAACAGCGCGAACGCCCACCACGGCATGGAGGGGACTCCGGTTCCGGACAGGTTGTTGTAGGCGGTGAGGGCCCCACTGCCGCCATCGGTCACGAGCCGGAAGGACAGGCTGTTGGGCAGCGGCGTCAGGCTCCGGTAGGTGACCAGTTCGGTGCCATTGCCCAAGTCTGTCGCTGTTCCAACTTGCGCAAAATATCCGCTGCCTCCCAACCAGTTCACCCCATCGGAAGATTGTTGCAGGCTCGTCATGGAGGCATTGGCTTTCGAGCGCGTGTAGGTCAGGTATTTATAGGTCTGCCCGTTGAAGACCTCCTGGCTCACCGAGACAAGCTGGCCGGTCAGCGCGGCGAGCGGGTTCAAGCCCAGCGCAAATTTTGTCAAATTGCTCACCCCGTCCCCGGCGGAGGAGGCCAGAGCGGAAATACCGGTGGTTCCAAAGAAAAAATTCTCCCACCAGTCTGCGATGCCATTGACCGTGCCCGCATCCGCCCCGCTGGACAGGCCAGCAAGCAGGCTGCCTTCATCGTCGTAGCCGTAGCTGTGCGAAAGCCCGTTGCTTTGGTCGCTTGCCGTCAGCCATCCCGAATCATCGTAGGTGAAAGTGTCCGCCAAGGCCGTGCTTGCGAACGCCAGCAAGATACCGCAGAAAATTGTTTTCATCGGCTGTACGCGCTAACAAATGTGAGAACATGGACAATGAAAAAAGACCAATGTTACGAGATTGTAACAATAGCGCGTCTGAGCGTCCTTTGTGACACCGGTCATTTTTTGCCATCAGGCCGTTTGAAGAACGCTGCATCCGCGCTTCGGAATGTCACCAGCAACCATAGCACGACTGGCGCGGCGAGGCTGAATTGGGCGATGAAGTTGTGCTGCCACTCGCAGGCAATGGCCTTCCAAAAGGGGCTCATCGTGACGAGCCCGACTTCGGATGACTCATTCCAGATGGCAAAGGCCAGAAATGTCATCACAACAAGCTGAACCCAAAGAACGCCCCAGCACAGGGCCACCACACGCCGTTTCCAAGGCAGGGGGGAAGCAAGAACCAGCGCGATCAAAAGCGCGGGCGGCATCCACCCCAGCCTCCGCACATCAAAATCCAGATTGCGGACAGGGCCGGAACCATCGGGCTGGAGAAGGCTGCGGTTGGCGATTTCGATTCTCATGAATGTGGCGCGGGCGGCTTTGTCGGGGAAATCCACAAAGAGCACCTCGCGCTCTCCCCCGTCACGGGTGAAACACCACGCGCCCATCGTGCGAAAAACCGCCATATACCCTTCCATCCACCCCGGCCAGGGGAGGATCAGCACGCAGAAGATGACAGCAAAGAGAACAAGAAACCGGACGATCCTCATGGTGCCTTTCCCCACCTCCGGAGCGCGAGGAACCAGGCTCCCGCCAAAGCGACCGTCATCACCAGGGAAAACGCGGGCCAGAATTGTTCATGGACCGCCGGGAACCATCCCGGATAGCGGCAGCCGATCCAGAACAGGCTGGCGACCCGCAGGAGATTCAGGCCCAGCAGAATTCCCGAACCCGCCACGGCTCCAGCCAGGCGCCAACCCCAGGGAGCCGGAAAGGCCAGGATGGCGGCGCAGAGCAGCCAGCAGAAGGGCAGCCCGGAGCATTTTGCCTTCACTTCAAGGATGGCTTCCTGTCCCCGGAACAGCGTCGCGCCGAAAATCGAGGATTCCCCGCCGTTGAGCAGGGAAACCATTCCCCGCGCCAGTGCCGCGCTCCCTGTTGCTTCCTGCTCCAAAAATGCCCGGTAAACCGGAGTCAGGGACAGCAGGCAGACAAGAAGAAGGAGTCCCGCAAACTTCCCCGCATAGGCAAGGAAGGGCTTTCTTTCTCCATACCAGAAGCGCAGGGCATCGGGAAAACCACGGGGCCTTCGATGGGAAATTCCACGGCTCACCGGGAGGTTCGCCCTCCCGGCTTTTCTTCCATGAAAACCGGCGGCATTTTTTGGGGACGCAACGGCTTATGGCACCAGGGCAGAGATTTCTTCGCCGGGCTGGGCGTAGCCGGCGGTGTTGGCGCTGAGGATGCGGAGTTTGACGGTCTGGCCGGTGGGGAGTCCGGTGAGGGTGGCGTCGCTGTCGGTGACCTGGACGGCTTCGAGGAATTCGGGGTCGGCGGTTTTTTTGATTTCGACTTTGTAGCGTTCGGCGCGGCGGGCGTCGGCCCAATCGAGGTGGAGGATGCCGGGGGCTCCGGGGGTGACGACGAGATCGACGGCGACAGCGGGGGTCTCGGGGTCGTCGGGGCGGTTGAGGCCGAAGGCGTACCAGCGGGCGTCGTCGCCTTCGAGGAGTTGGGTGAGTTCGCGCACGAGGCCGATCATCCGCTGGCGGAGGGCTTCCATGGCACTGTCACGGGCGGCTTTGGCCTGCCCGGCGGTGGCATTGGCGGCGTTCATGGCGGCGGTGGCGGCGGAGAGGGCGTCATAAACCGCCTGGGCATTGGTGGCGGTGACTCCGGCGGGGGCGTTTTCTTTCGTGGGGTTGGCGGTGAGGTAGGCCTTGATGGCGGGAAGAAGCCCGAGGCGTTCGGGGGTGGAGGCGGGAACAACAAGGGAGGGGGTGGTCCATCCGGCGGCGGCCCACTCCGCGCTCCATTGGTTGCCGAGGGAAAGGGAGAGGATTTTCTTGGTGGCGGCGATGAAGCTCTTGACGTTTGAGTCGGCGATTTGCCGGGTGGAGGATTTCGCATTCTTGTCGGCGCGGGCGGCCTGGAAGGTGCTCCCGGCGGCCTGGGCGGCGGTGAGGGCGGAGCGGATGGCGGCCTCGGTGTTCTGGAGGAGCCCGATAGCGGCTCCGTGGGCCTGTGCGCCGTCGGCCATGTCTTCGGCGAGGGCAAAGAGGCGTTCGATGGGTGTGTATGGGATTTGATTGGTAGCCATAGGGGGCCTGAATAGAAAATGAATACGGCCTACAACAAGCGGACTTTTGTGACAATTTCGTCACAATGGAAGCGGCGTATCGGAGGTCTGCTTTTTGTGGTGGTGCGGGTGGGTTGGAAAGAGGGGTTTGTATGGGAGGGGGAGCGCAATCCGGCAAGACATGGGCAGGATGCCCATGTTACGGGGGGGTTCGTGGGAAAAAAGAGGTGATGCGATGAGGGTTTTGGACGTTGAAAGGGGCTCCTGTCGTGGACAGGTGAGGATTTTGAGCGTCGAAAAGGGCATCTGTTCACGACAGGCGAGGTTTTCGGGCGTCAAAAAGGGCATCTGTTCACGACAGGCGAGGTTTTCGGGCGTCGAAAAGAGCATCTGTTCACGACAGGCGAGGTTTTCGGGCGTCGAAAAGGGCATCTGTTCACGACAGACGAGGTTTTTGAGCGTCGAAAGGGGCATCTGTCCACGACAGGCGGGGTTTTTGGGCGTCAAAAGGGGCATCTGTTCACAACAGGCGAGGAGATTATCCCTTTCCCTCTGCGCCTCCGCGCCCCTGCGTGAGCCTTCTTCCTCCCTTCGCGGCTTCGCGCCTTCGCGGGAGGCTGGCCTTACGGCACCAGGTCGGATTCTCTTCAAAAGAACATTTTTGCGATCTCCGGACGGCTGGTTTTTCCGCGCGCATTGCGGGGAATTTCCTGCACAAAAACAAACCGTCGGGGGATCTTCCATGCCGCCATGAGCTCCGCACAATGGAGGCGGAGCGAAGAAATTTCCATCCCCTCCCCGACCACCAGCGCACAGATTTCCTGACACCTCGCGGCATCTTCCACTCCGCAGACCACCGCCTCCCGCACCCCGGGGAATCGTGAGAGTGCCTGCTCGATTTCCGTTGGATTCACCTTTTTTCCGGCCACATTGATCCCGTCCGATTCGCGACCGACGATGCGGAATCCCTCTCCGGAACGAACCAACAGATCGGATGGCTGGAAACCTCCCGTCGCGCCGGCCATTCCCTCACCCACCGCACGCGAACGGACGGTGATCTTCGCGCCCTCCGGACCATCCGCAAGCCCAACCTCCACGCCCCGGAGAGGTGTGCCCACAAAGCCGGGAAGATCCACGATCTCCTCCGAGGCATCATAACAAATCCCCCCGCACTCGGAGGCTCCGTAAAAGGTGTGGATCTTGCGACCGAACCGTTCCTGAAATTCCCGGGCCAGCGCCGGCTCCAACGGCGCTCCGGCGGAAATGCACAGCCTCAGGGAAGCGGGAAGAGAAGCCGCCTGAAGCAAGCCACGGAACATCGCGGGCACGGCGGGCAGCACCGTCGCCCCGGTCGCCCGCAGACCGCTCTCCAGCGCCCGGGGAAGCGGGTCGGAGGCCACCACCAGCGGAATCCCCCGGCACAGCAACGGCGTGACCAGATTGCTGAAGCCGTAGGAATGGGTCAGCGCGATCACCCCATAATTCAAATCTCCCGCCCGGATTCCCATGGTCCCGCACACCTGATCACAATCGGCCAGCAACTGCTCCGGCGCAAACCCGATGGCCTGCGGCAGCGACGTTGTGCCCGAAGTGAGCTTGTAGAGAACGACCGCCCCCGGCTCCCCGGAATACGAACCGGCCCCTTTCTCAAAAAAAATCTTCCCGTCGGAAAAGATCACCCGGGTGGAAATACCCAGTTGCTCCTCGAGCCGGGGTCGTGCCTCCCCCGAAAACCCGACATCAAAAAGACCCACCGGACGCCCCACACGCAGGCAGGCAAGGAGCAGGGCCGGAAAGGCCGGGTGGTTGCCTGTCTGCAAAGCCACCCCGCCCTTTTCCCCGGCAAGACGGGCCTCAAACCCGCGGGCTTCGTTCTCCAGGTCGTTCCATGTGCGCAAAACCTCTCCCGACGGGGACAAAACCGCCCTTCCACCACCGGCAGCGAGCACTTCGGCCCACCTTTTGAGAATCAGATTCGACATTTCTTGGTTGCTTTCGGAAACAATCGCGATATTCTGACGGACTTTTCAAGAATGAAGCCTGATATTCATCCCAATTACCGCGAGACCGTCATCATCTGCGCCTGCGGCGCCACTTACCGCACACGGTCCACCCGCGAAAACCTCAAGATCGGCATTTGCGCGGCCTGCCACCCTTTCTTCACCGGAGAACAGAAGTTTGTCGACACCGCCGGACGCGTTGACAAGTTCAAACGCCGCTATGGCACCGTGCGCGCTCCCCGCGCCGTCAAGAAGGCCTAGACTTTCCCCACCAAAAAAAACGGTGAATGCCTCCGTGCATTCACCGTTTTTTTGCTTTTCTAAAAATGGACTTTGAACCCCTGGTCGAACGGAAACGCGTGCGTTTCGAGGAACTCGAACGCGAAATCTCATCCTCCGGCCTGTTCGACAATGCCCGCCGGGCAAGGGAAGTCCTCCGTGAACACGCCTCCACCAAAGCCCTCCTCGACACCTGGACCCAACTCGTCAAAACCCGGAAGGAGCTCGAAGAAAACCGGGAGCTCGCCTCGGCGGAGGACAAGGAGATGGCCGAACTCGCCGCCCAGGAGATCCCCGGACTCGAAACCCGGATCCCCGAACTCGAACGGGCGGTTCAAGTCTCCCTCCTCCCGCCGGAACCGGATGAAGATCGCGACGCCATCGTGGAAATCCGGGCCGGAACGGGTGGAACCGAAGCCGCGCTCTTCGCCGCGGATCTCTTCCGCATGTATTCCCGCTACGCCGACTCCCTCGGCCTGAAGGTCGAGGAAATGGACTCCAGCGCCGCGGATCTCGGGGGATTGCGCGAGGTGGTCTTCCGGGTTTCCGGCACATCGGTTTTCCGTCGCTTCCGTTATGAAAGCGGTGTCCACCGGGTGCAGCGGGTCCCGGCCACCGAAGCCCAGGGCCGCATCCATACCTCCACGGCCACTGTCGCCGTGCTTCCCGAAGCCGAGGAAGTCGACATCGACCTCAAACCCGAAGACCTCCGCATCGAAGTCTGCCGCGCGGGCGGACCGGGCGGCCAGGGCGTCAATACCACGGATTCCGCCGTCCAGGTCATGCACATCCCCACCGGCCGGATCGTCCGGTGCCAGGACGGGCGCAGCCAGCAGAAGAACAAGGAAGCCGCCATCCAGATCATGCGCTCCCGACTCCTCGAGGACAAACGCCGCGAGGAAGAGGAAAAATATTCCGCCCACCGCAAAAGCCTGATCGGCGGAGGAGGACGCGAGGAAAAGATCCGGACCTACAACTTTGCCGAGAACCGCGTCACCGATCACCGGATCAAGCTTTCCCTCTACAACCTCGACCGCTTTCTGGAAGGCGACATCGGGGAAATGGTCGACGCCCTCCAAAAAAGCGACATCGAAGACCGCCTCAGGGAAGCCGGCATCCAGGGATAAAAACTGAGGCTGCAGGCCCCGGCAGGGAAGTGAAACTACCCGGCCTGCGCATCCCGGTAAAGCGCGGCGTAAATGCCATTTTTCTCCACAAGTTCCGGACCGGTCCCGTCCTCAACGATTCGCCCTTCCTTGAGAACGATGATCCGTCCGATACCGTGAACCGTGGCCAGCCGGTGGGTGACGATCAGCGTCGTGCGCCCGCGCATCAGCTCGGAAATGGTTTCCATGATCGCGTGCTCGGTCGTCGGATCGAGGGCGCTGGTGGGTTCGTCCAGCAGGAGAATCGGGGCGTCTTTCAAAAACGCCCGGGCGATCCCGATCCGCTGGCGCTGCCCGACGCTCAGATGCCCTCCGCGCTCCCCGACCGGACTGTCAAACCCCTGCGGCATCTGCATGATGAAGTCGTGGGCCTGCGCCTTCCGGGCGGCTTCGACGATCTCCGCCTCCGTCGCACCCGGTTTTCCATAGGCAATGTTCTCCTTGATCGTGGTCGAAAAAAGCAGTGTATCCTGCAAAACCATGCCGATGTGTGACCGCAGGCTCTTCTTCGTGATCCCCCGGAGATCATTTCCATCCAGCGACACGGAGCCGGTGCCCGGATCGTAAAACCGGGGGACAAGACTCAGGAGCGTGCTCTTTCCGGTGCCGGTCCCGCCGACGAAGGCCACGGTCTGGCCGGGTTCCACGACAAATCCAATGTCTTTCAAAATGACACGCTCCTCGGTGTAGCCGAAGGAAACCCCGCGGAATTCAATCCTCCCCCGGACTTCCGCGATCACCTTGGCATCCGGGGCATCGGGCACATCGTTGTCGCGGTCCAGCACTTCAAAGCATCTCGCCGCCCCCGAGGTCGCCCCCTCCAGCGCCCACGCGGTATAGGTCAACTGCTCCAGCGGCTGGTAGAGCATCAACAGGTAGGAGGAAAACACCAGCAGATCGCCCAGCGTGAAGGCCCCGGCGGTTTTCAACACCTGCACGGACCCGACATAATACATGAGCGCCGTTCCCACGGCCATGAGCGTCCCGACCACCAGCGCACTGGCAACGGATGTCATGTTGAGCCGCATGTTGGCCTCCAAACTTTGCGCGGCCCGGCGGCGGAATTGACGGACCTCGAACGCCTCGCGTCCGAAGGCATGCACCATCCGGATCTGGCTCAGCCCTTCCTGCGCCAGCGTCAGCAGGTCGCTCTCCCGCTCCTGGATCGTCATCGACTGCCTGCGGACGCGCTCGGCATAATGGCGGATCGCCCACACGACAAAGGGCAGGATCACCAGCGAAGTGAGCGTCAGCGGCCAGTTCATCCGGAACATCACAACCAGCGCGGAAACCAGCATGACCACCGAGGAAAGAATCGTGGCGAAGCCCTTGTTGTAAATCGTCTGGATGCTCTGCGAATCGTAGGCCACCCGGAAACTCGAATCCGCACTGCGCCGGGAATCATGGAACTTGAGCGGCAGCGATTGCAGCGCCGCATAGAGATCCGTGCGCAGTTTCAACAACGCCCGCAGCCCGACCCGGATGAAAAGATAGTTCGAGGCCAGATTGATCAGCCCGGCCAGGAGACTGATCACCACCATCGCCAGCGCCAGTCCGAGCACGGCTCCCATCGGATTGCCGGCACCGAACCACCGCTGAACGAATGCCGTCGCCGCGGAATCTCCCTTCGTCGTGTCAAGCACCCCGTCCACAATGTACTTGAACGGCCAGGGTTTCAGCAGATTGAAGGCAATCCCGACGAATGTGAGCAGGACGCCGCCCAGTGTCGGCCAGAAAAACGGCCGGAAATACCGGAGGGCTCTCGCATAAATGTTCACCCGTCCGTGCTATGCGAGCGGACCGCGCTTCGCAAGAGGATTGGAAGACTCCCGCACAAAGAGCCGCTTGCGCCACGTCCTGGCCCGGGTATTTTGTGCCTCATCCATGAACACCACATCGCTCACCCGCCGGGGGATCTTCCGCCTCGGCCTCGCTTCCGCCGTCACCGCCTTTTTCGGCGACCGCCTTTTTGCCCAATCCTCTTCTCCCGCCCCAGCCGGGCCGACCGGTCCCTACACCCTGCCTCCCCTGCCCTACCCCTGTGAGGCATTGGAACCCCACATCGATGCGGAGACCATGCGCATCCACCACGACAAACACCACCAGGCCTACATCACAAACGCCAACAAACTCCTCGCCGACCAGCCGGAACTCGCCAAGCTCACCCCGGAAGACCTCCTCCGCCATCTCGACAAAGCACCCGAAGCCATCCGCACCGGACTCCGCAACAACGTGGGCGGCCACGTGAACCACAGTCTTTTCTGGCTCATGATGTCCCCGAAAGGCGGCGGCGCACCGTCGGGAGCCCTCGCCACCGCCATCGACAAAACCTTCGGTTCCTTCGCGGAATTCCAAAAACAATTCACCGATGCCGCCCTGAAGCGCTTCGGCAGCGGATGGGCCTGGCTGGTCGTCAAGGACGGAAAGCTCTCCATCGTCTCCACACCGAACCAGGATCCCCCGCTGCTGGAAGGCCAGACCGCCCTCCTCGGCCTCGATGTCTGGGAACACGCCTACTACCTGAAATACCAGAACCGGCGCCCGGATTATATCACCGCATGGTGGAATGTCGTGAACTGGCCGTTCGTCGAAGAACAATTCGCCAGGGCCTGATGCCCGGGGACCGCGCCCGCCCCCGGGCGCATCCGGACACGCCCCCGTGTCCGAACCGTTTCCCCAACCCTTGCGATCCCAAACCGTAGAAGCGGCATCCTGCCGCTTGGAGCTTTCCGGCAAGCGGCAGGATGCCTCTTCTACAAAGACCAATCACGGATTCCCGGGGATCGCAATGATTTTGGCTTCCCACTCAACAGGCGTGACAAGCTCCCCGCCCTGCGGCATTCTCCCCCGCTCAGCCCAAAGCCCATCGTGACAGCAACAACCGTCGCCGACATCCCGCAGCCGGTCACCGCGGACAGCCCCTTTCGCCGTGTGGCGCGGAGGTTTTTCCATGACCGCCTGGCCCTGGCCGCCACGCTTGTCATCGTGGCATTTTTCCTCGTGGCCATCGTTGCCGGGCTTTGCAGCCTTCTGGATCTGCCGATGCCGCAGAACCCGAATGCCACCCATCTGGAGCGGAAGCTGCTGCCTCCGAATCCCACGAACTGGCTCGGCACGGACAACCTCGGCCGCGATGTGCTGTCCCGGATGGTCGCCGGCTCGACCATCTCCCTGACAGTCGGTTTCGTGGCCATGGCGGTCTCTCTCGGCATCGGCATCGTCGTTGGCGCCGTCTCGGGCTACCTTGGCGGCTGGGTGGACAATGTCCTCATGCGCATCGTGGACGCCCTCCTCTGTTTCCCCTCGTTTTTTCTCATCCTCACCGCCATCGCCATCCTCGGCCCGAACATCTGGATCATCATCACCGTGATCGGGCTCGTGGGCTGGACGGGAACCGCCCGGCTCGTGCGTGCGGAATTCCTCACCCTGCGCGAAAGCGAATACGTGCGCGCCGCCCGCTCGCTCGGGCAGAGCCGGGCGAACATCATCTTCCGCCACATCCTCCCGAATGCCTTCGCCCCCATCTTCGTCACGGCGGTCATCAGCATCCCCGATGCGATTCTCGTGGAATCCGGCCTCAGCTTCCTGAGCTTCGGAGTCCCCCCGCCACAGGCCACCTGGGGCAACATCATCGCCGATGGGAAAACCTATTTCCTCGATGCCTGGTGGTTGATCGTCTTTCCCGGCCTCGCCATCTTCATCGCATCGCTCGCCTTTTACCTCGCCGGCGACGCCCTCCGCCGCGCCGGCTCCACACGATGACAAACAACCGTCCAGGAAGCCTCCCGCGAAGGCGCGAAGACGCGAAGGGCAACACCAAAAGAAAGCCCCCGGCATCCGCGCACTCTGCGTCTCTGCGTGAGTCTCCTCCTTTCCTTCGCGCCTCCGCGCCTTCGCGGGAACCCCTTTTCCCATGAATCTCCTCGAACTCCACAACCTCTCGATCCGCTTCCGGACGGAAAACGGCGTCGTGGATGCCGTCAAGGGCGTGTCGTTTTCCATGAAGGAAGGCGACTCCCTGGCCATTGTCGGCGAAAGCGGCAGCGGCAAAAGCGTCACCGCCCTCTCGCTCACCCGCCTGCTCCCCTCCCCCCCGGCGGAATACGCCGGTGGCAAAATCCTCTTCCTCGGACGCGACATCCTCCGGATGACCCCGCGCCAGATCCGCCTCCTCCGCGGCGGGGGAATCGGCTATGTTTTTCAGGAACCCGCCACCTCCCTGAACCCCGTCTACACGATCCGAAGCCAGATCGCGGAGGGGATCCGCCTCCACCGCCCGGAGATCACGGATGTCGATGCGGAAATCGTCAAATGGCTCGGAAACGTCGGCATCGTCGATCCCGCCCGGCGGATGCACGATTACCCGCACCAGCTCAGCGGAGGGATGCAGCAGCGCGCCATGATCGCCATGGCCCTGAGCTGCCGCCCGAAACTTCTCATCGCCGACGAACCCACCACCGCGCTGGACGTCACCATCCAGTCCCAGATCCTCGCCGAACTCCGGCGCCTCCGCGCCGAATTCGGCATGTCCCTCATCCTCATCACCCACAACTTCGCCATCATCCGGGGACTCTGCGAACGCGTCGCCGTCATGTTCCGCGGCGAAATTGTCGAGTATGGCGACACCGAAAGCCTCCTGAAAAATCCCCAGCATCCCTACACAAAGGCCCTTATCTCCTGCGTGCCCCGCCTGGGAGTCAAACAAACCCGCCTCCGAACCATCGCAGACACCTGGACGGCTTCGCGGTAGGGGCAGGGGCTCTTGACACGGTAATACCCTGTGGTAATACTTACACCGTGAACACTGTCACCAAATCCGTCAAAATGCCCGTCGGGTTGGCGCGCCTTCTCAAGGGGGCGGCCCGGCGCGCCAGTTGCTCGGAATCGGAATTGATCCGTCGCGGCATAGAACAGATCACCTCCGACTGCGGGGGGCTGGATATGAAAGCGCTCCTTGAAGACGATTGCGGAGCCGGCAACGGTCCGAAGGATCTTTCGACGAACAGAAAATATTTGCAGGGCTATGGAACCTCGCGCCATCGTTGACACAGGGTTTCTGGTCGCACTGCTCAACCGGAATGACAGCCACCATTCCTGGGCCAAAGGGGTCCTCGACCGGTTGCCCGGTCCATGGCTGACCTGCGAATCCTGTGTCTCCGAGAGTGTTTTTCTCCTTGAACACGCTGGGAAAGCGGCCGTGGAAAAACTGTTGGGTTGGATGGAACAGGGACTCCTGATGAGCGAGGGCATGCTGCCGCAGTATATCGCGGAAGTGCGCGAAGAGCTGTTCCGCTACAGAGATCGCTGGGTGGATCTTGCCGATGCATCGGTTGTTGTGCTGAGCGACCGCCACCCTGAACTCCCCGTGGCCGGCGTGGACCGCCGTGATTTCGACGTCTATTTTCGCAGGCGCAAAGGCCGCCTCTTTGTGGCACCGATGGGACACGGGCCATCTTGAGCTCCACACAAACCGGCCTCCGAACCATCGCAGACACCTGGACGGCTTCGCGGCAGGCAACAGACAATCTCCCCGAAAAACTTGGACTCCCCCGGAGATATGCGTTTGACACCCACTCCGGAATGCGGCAACTTTCCTTGAAAACTTTATGAAACGTTCCTCCGGCTTCACCCTCATCGAGCTCCTCGTTGTTATCTCCATCATCGCCATTCTTGCCTCGCTGGCGCTGCCGGCAATCACGGGGGCCATGGTGCGTGGTCAAATGACCCAGACTTTGAGCAACATGAAACAGCTCCACCTGGCATCTCAACAGATGGCCCTTGATGCCACAACGACCGGTGACACGAATCTCGGCTGGCCGGGTGATGTGGGTGGAACATGGGAAGCTTGGGCAACAAATATTGTCGGTGGCAACTACATGTCTGCCAATGATTTCAAAAAGATGATCAGCGCACCGGGTGTCATTCCAACTTCCACCAACCCGGCGAGCCCGGGAAAAAGTGCTGTCGTCGTGTATGCTGTGGCAGAGAACAGCGAAGGCGGAACAGTTTTCTTGAGTTCGGCCAATTTTACAAATTCTGCCAGTGGCGGAAACACTTTGTCGGCCGATTCAAAGCCATACGGAAACAAGGGTTATGTTGTGTACCGCAAAGCCGGTGACGGTTCGATTTTGCAAGCCCGTCAAACCGGCACGACCTTTACAAATATCATCGGTGTTTACACCAGCGTGGTTTCCGGACAACCCACTCCGTAAGACAAGTTGTTTCTTTTTTAGAAAAGCCCTGTGTGCCACGCACGCAGGGCTTTTTTGTTTCCCACCGCCTTCTCCAGATCAACACATCCGTGCAAGAAAACCGGGGAAAACTTCCTCCAGCGACTTCACCGCCGAGTCGGCATCCGTGAGTTCCTCCAGCGGATGGGTCGTTGCCACGGCAAGGACTTTCATTCTCGCGCGATGGGCGGCCTCAATGCCGACGTGCGCGTCCTCGATAACCAGGCAATCTGCCGGAGCAAATCCGAGTCTCTCAGCGGCAAGAAGAAAAACATCCGGGGCGGGTTTCCCATTTTTGACATCGTCTCCGCAAACCACGGCATCGAAAAGTTCCCCCAAGCCGGTGGCGGAAAAGAGGGCGGCAAGATTGGAACGGGGCGTCGAAGAGCCCAGCGCACGGGGAATTCCTGCCGTCCGCAGCGCGACAAGAAGTTCCCGGGCTCCCGGAAGAATGAGAACCCCCTGCTCGTTCGCAAGCTCCCGGAAAATCTCCTCCTTGCGCTCTCCCAGCCTGTGAATTTCTTCCGGCTCCGTGCTCCAATGAAGAAGATGGGGAATGATTTCCTGATTCTTTTTCCCAAAGCCCTGTTTGAAATGCCCGGGCGGCAACGGCTTTCCAATTTCCTCCGCCAACAACTCCCACGCTTTTTCGTGCTGTGCCGAAGAATCAATCACCACACCATCCAAATCAAAAATGACACCTTTCATCCGATGGAAAGGGATATCTACTCCCGAGCATCAATGCAACCACAGGAACCCAGGGAAAACACATGGAAAATGGACGTTCAACCCGAAAACCACAGCTTTCCGGGGAACATACCCCGTCCCGGGTGTGGTTTTCGGCGTCCCGCCGAAAAATCGTGTCGGCGGGACGCGTGTGCTCCACAGCAAAAGCCCCTCGCGCGATGGAGATGGGGTGTTTGCAAGAGAGGGAATTTCCATGCGTTTGCCCTGTACAAACGGCTGTTGACCATTGTGTCCGGCTCCTGAGATGCTGGGCACATGGATCCTTTGACATTGTTGTGGGTGATTTTCGGGGTGACCGTGGTGTTTGTCTGCACCCTGGATTTGTTTGTCATCACCCACCGGCATTCTCCGGTCGGGGTGGCATCGGCCCTGCGGTGGACGGGCATCTGGGTGGCCTTGGCGCTGGGTTTTGGCGCGGCCATTTACCTGCTCCATCCCCGCGGCCCCGCCCTAGCCATGCTCTACGTGGCCGGGTATCTCACGGAGTATTCCCTCTCGGTTGACAATCTTTTCGTCTTCATCCTGATTTTTTCGCTGATGGGTGTCTCCCAGGCCGCGCAGCCGAAGCTGATCAAGCTCGGCATCTATCTCTCGATCGTCCTGCGCGTGGTTTTCATTCTGTTCGGGATTGCCCTCGTCCAGCAATTCCACTGGCTCATCTACCTGTTCGGTTTGCTGCTGATCTGGACCGCCTGGAAAATGCTCACAGCCGATGAGAACGAGCATGTCAAGCCGGAGAACAACATCTTTTACAAGCTGGCGGCCCGGTTTCTCCCGGTCCATTCCGTGGAGCCGGACAGTCGCCGCCTTGTGATCCGGCACGGGGACCGGTGGTTCATCACCCCGCTCTTCCTGGTCTTTCTGGTCATCGGCAGCACGGACATCCTGTTTGCATTGGACTCAATCCCCGCCATCATGGGGATCAGTCAGGATCCCTTTGTGGTGCTGACCTCGAATATCTTTGCGGTGCTGGGTCTCAACTCGCTGTTCTTCGCGCTGCGCGGGGTCATGGGAATGTTCAAGTTTCTCAAGCACGGGGTGAGTGTGATCCTTTTCTTCATCGGGGCCAAGATGATCGCGGGGGTATATCATCCGGTGGAGGAGTGGTTCAAAGAGAACGCCTTTGTTTCACTGATCGTCATTGGAACGGTTCTTTTGGTTTCCATCGTGCTCTCAATCTGGCACAACAGGCTTTCCGCTTCCCCGGAAAAGCCTTCCCCATGAACAATTCCGTTTTCGGCCTTGCGATGTTGGTGGTGGGAATGGGCGGCACCCTTGCCACCCTGTTCCTTCTCACCCTGGTCATTCGTCTTCTCACAGTCCTTTTTCCGGTGCGGCCGGACGGAGGAGCGGAGGAAAAGAAATGAGCGGGGCGATAGGGGATGCGCTGGGGGCGTTGTTCGAGGGGGTGCGGTTTCTTTTTGCGCACGGCGGGCCGAATGTGATCATGATCGCCGTCGCCTGTGCGATGTTCTGGTTGGCCATCGCCAAGGGGGTCGAGCCGCTTCTGCTGCTCCCGATTGCTTTCGGGTGCCTTCTGGTGAATCTGCCGTTGAGCGAGGTGATGGCTGCGGATGGAGTGTTGAAGACGCTTTACGATTTCGGGATTGGCAACGAGCTTTTCCCCCTGCTCATTTTTGTCGGCATCGGGTCGATGACGGATTTTTCGCCGCTTCTGGCGAATCCGCGTCTGTTGTTGTTCGGGGCCGCGGGCCAGCTGGGAATTTTCATCACCCTGCTGCTGGCTCTGGCGCTCGGTTTTTCGAAGGAAGAAGCGGTTTCTGTTGCTGCCATCGGAGCATGCGACGGGCCGACGGTGATCTATGTTTCCAATATGTTCGCGGGGTTGAACCGGATTCCCACCGCGATGGTCGGGGCGCTTGCCGTGGCGGCGTATTCCTACATGGCCCTTGTTCCCGTGATTCAACCGCCCATCATGCGTCTGCTCACCACCCGCAGGGAACGCGAGGTGAAGATGCCGAGTCCGAAGGGCAAGATCTCCAAGGCCGCACTCATTGCCTTCCCTGTTGTCGTGACGGTCATCACCGGAATTGTCGCGCCGAAAGGACTCCCTCTCATGGGGATGATCATGCTGGGGAACTTCATGAAAGTGACCGGCGTGGTTCCCCGGCTGGCGAATGCCGCAGAGAACGAGATCGCGAATATTTCCACCCTCTTTCTCGGTCTCGCCATCGGCGGCACGATGGCCGGCCCCCAATTTCTCACCCGGGAGACGCTCATGGTTTTCGGTCTCGGTCTTGTGGCGATCACACTCGATACGGTCGGCGGGATTCTTCTCGGGAAGCTCTGGTATCTGCTCTCCGGAGGAAAAGTGAACCCGCTCGTCGGGGCCGCCGGAATCTCCGCCTATCCCATGGCCGCCCGCCTCGTCCAAAACGAGGGTCAGCGATGGAACAAGCACAACTACCTTCTCATGCACGCCATGGCCGCCAACACCGGCGGCCAGATCGGTTCCGTGATGGCCGCAGCCATCATGCTTTCCCTGCTCAAGGGACTCGGTGTTATTTAGAGCGGTTTAGAACACTCTTGGGCGCTGGCGGCGTTGAAATCTTTCTGTCCGCCGGCGCTCCTCTTTTCATCGCAACGTTACAGCAGGACTTTGACCACGGCTTTCCTGACCGGTGCAGGCTGGTCCACGGCAATCGAGGGCATGTGGACATCCTGGGGAAGAAAAATCCCGAAGTCACCTTTGCGAAGGCGGATGAAATCTCCCTGTCCTTCATAGGTCGCGCAATCGCGTTCCGCCAGGTATCCGGTTTTGACGGTCATGGATTCCAAGGGGGCGTAACCGATGAGTTCTTCTCCTTCCACAACAAACTGGATGTCGGCATACAACCGGTGGGATTCCCATTTGCCGGCATCGCGAAAGCGGGTGGTGTATTCCTGCTTCAGGACAAAGAGTGCGCTGCCGTCGAGTTCGTTGCGTCCGGGTTGAAGGGAATCGAAATCGAGGTTTTTGAGAAATTCCAACCCTGCGGCAAAGCGGGGGGAAAGGTTCAGGTAGTATTCCCGAGTGGACAATCTGGTCTATGATCATGGCGAGGAAACCAGGGTACTTTCCTGATGGGAGAGTGGCAATCCCCGAGTCGGCGCGGACGGGAAAATTCAGAGAAGATCGGCGGGGGATGGCGGGGAATCCGGGAATTCCGCTTCCCCCGCAACGGCCTGGAACAACATGCGAAGGTAAACGGAGCGCGGGATCTCGACGGCGCCAAATTGGGCGAGATGCGGGGTGGCCCACTGGGTGTCCAGAAGATGGAACCCCCCTTTTTTGAGAAGGGCGACGAGACAGCACAGGGCGACCTTTGAGGCATTGGTGACACGGTGGAACATGGATTCCCCGAAGAACGCGGCCCCGATGCGGACGCCGTAGAGGCCTCCTGCGAGGCGTCCCCGGCTCCAGATCTCGATGGAGTGCGCGTGTCCCCGCTCGTGGAGAGCGAGGTAGCTGTGGAAGATCGTCTCATCAATCCAGGTTTCCCCGCGCTCCGCGCAGGCGAGCACGACTTCGGGAAAGCAGGTGTCCACGCGCAGCTCCCAGTGGTTTTCCCGACAGGCCCTGCGGGTGCCGTGCGGGACGTGAAATCCTTCGATGGGCAGGATGCCCCGGGGGTCGGGGGAGAACAACCGCAACCCGTCCGGTCCGGCCATGGGAAAGGCTCCCTGCCGGTAAAACTCGAGGAGAGTTTCCGGTGGAATCATGTTTGCCATGCCCGAACAAATCATTATTCTCCGGTGGATGAAAGGCGTGTTCTTGTTCTTCGGCGTGGTTTTTCTTTTCACCTTGGGTGCCTGTTCGGTTGCCGAGCAGGATGCGGCGGGTGTGGGCCAGCAATTCCAGAACGGCATCCAGGGCCGCGGCCGCATTGTGCCGAATGATCCGACGCAGGATTCCTTCGGGTCCGAATACCGTTGAGTTGAACGGGCGGCCTTTTTCACAGAGAAGGCCGACATCGCCTGCCACCTTCTTATTTTTATGAGCGACCACCGACCACCGGGAGAGAAAATTCTGATATTGGATTTCGGCTCCCAATACACCCAGGTCATTGCCCGGCGGGTCCGGGAATGCAATGTCTATTCCGAGATCGTCCCCTTTCACACGACGGCTGCCGCGATCCGGAAGCTGGCGCCCGCGGGGATCATTCTCTCCGGCGGTCCGGCCAGCGTCTATGCGCCGAAGGCGCCGCAGGTGGACCGGAAGATTTACGCGCTGGGGGTTCCGATTCTGGGCATCTGCTATGGGATGCAACTCATTGCCCATGGGCTGGGGGGAAAAGTCGAACGCTCTGAGCGCCGGGAATACGGGCCGGGGAAACTGAAAGGCGATGCCCGGTGTGCGCTCTTCCACAAACTTCCCGCGGAGTTGGACGTCTGGAACAGCCACGGGGACAAGATCACGAAGCTTCCCGTCGGGTTCCGTGCGCTGGGCCGCACGGAGAATTCGCAGCACGCGGTGATCGGGGACACGAAGCGCCAGATTTTTGGGCTCCAGTTCCATCCCGAGGTGGTCCACACCCCGCGAGGGAAGGAGATTCTGGCAAATTTCGTGCACAAAATTTGCGGATGCCGTTCGGCCTGGACCATGGAGTCCTTCATCGACCGGACCTGCCGGGAGATTCGCGAGCAGGTGGGCGACGGGAAAGTGATTCTCGGGCTCAGTGGAGGGGTTGATTCCTCGGTGGCCGCGGCATTGATCCACAAGGCCATCGGAGACCAACTCACCTGTATTTTTGTCAACAACGGTCTCCTGCGGAAAGACGAGGCGGCAGCGGTGGAAAAATTGTTCGCCGGGGAGTTCCGGATCCGCATGAGGACGGTGGATGCCTCGGAGCGGTTTCTCAAGAAGCTCAAAGGGGTCACGGATCCCGAGCGCAAGCGCAAGATCATCGGCAACGAGTTCATCAAGGTCTTCGAGGCCGCCGCGCACGACCTGAAGAAGACCGCGCCGGGAAGCTACCGTTTCCTGGCCCAGGGGACACTGTATCCGGATGTCATCGAGAGTGTTTCCATTTCGGGAAACCCCGCCGCATTGATCAAGAGCCACCACAATGTCGGGGGACTGCCCGAGCGGATGAAATTCGAGCTTGTCGAGCCGCTGCGCCAGTTGTTCAAGGATGAGGTGCGGCGCGTGGGAACCGAACTCGGGCTTTCCAAGGAGATTGTGCACCGGCAGCCGTTCCCCGGTCCCGGGCTGGCCGTGAGAATCATCGGAGACATCACGCCGGAGCGTCTCCGCATCGTCCGGGATGCGGATGCCATCGTGATCGAGGAGATGAAGAAGTCCGGCTGGTATTACAAAGTCTGGCAATCGTTCGCCGTTTTGCTGCCGGTGCGTTCGGTGGGAGTGATGGGAGATGAGCGGACCTATGATTACACGATCGCGCTGAGGATTGTCCAAAGCCACGACGGAATGACGGCCGACTGGGTGCGTTTGCCGCATGAGCTTCTCGGGCGGATCTCCGCACGCGTGATCAACGAGGTGAAGGGTGTGAACCGTCTGTGTTACGACGTTTCCAGCAAGCCCCCGGCAACCATTGAGTGGGAGTGACCGGGCAAATGAGCCAGAGCCGCGCCATTTATCCGGGAAGCTTCGATCCGGTGACCTACGGACATCTGGACGTGATTTCCCGTGCGACGCATCTTTTTGAGTCCGTGATCGTGGCCGTGGCCACGAGCGAAGGAAAGGGACCGTTGTTCTCGGTGGAGGATCGGATCGAGATGCTAAAGGAAAGCACCGCCGACAATCCGGCCATCGAAGTGGTGCCATTGAGCGGGCTGCTTGTGGATTTTGCCCGGGAGCGGGGAGTTTTTACCGTGATCCGCGGGTTGCGGGCGGTTTCGGATTTCGAGTTCGAGTTTCAGATGGCCCTGATGAACCGGAAGCTGGAAGCCAGATTGGAAACGATTTTTCTCACGCCCAAGGAGGATTACACCTACCTCAGTTCGCGGATTGTGAAGGAAGTCGCGAGGCTGGGAGGAGACGTGAGTCCGTTTGTTCCCCCCCCGGCATCCTCGAAACTCAAAAAAATCCTCCAGTAAACCGGTTGTCCTGCTTCGTGCGGACAGGCTGTGGTTGTGTGTGCCGGGGAGATGGGGTAATGATCAACCGTCTTGCTCTCACTGCGCAAAAAGCATTCCGGAAGTTCCAGCCATTCCCGGCGGGAGGCTGTTTTTTTTGGGGTGGCGGTCTTCGTCATTGCCTTGGCGGGGATTTCGTATCTGGCCTTTGAGTCGCTGTCATCGCAGGATCAAACCATCAAGGAGGATCTGGCCCGGCTGGCGCGGGCGGCGGCCGGGGTGGTGGACGGTGATTTGCACGAAAAGTTGACGGATCCCACGTCGTCTTCCAACACAGACTATGCGCGTGCGCTGGAGCTTTTGGTGGATTTTCACCGGGAAGTTCCCGAGATCGCCTACCTCTACACGTTGATCGAGAGGGACGGAAAATTCTGTTTTGTCCTGGACACGGCGACGGCGGCGAATCGCCTGGGATTTGATCGGAAGATGGAGGCGTCCGGGTTGTTGGAACCTTATGAAAGCCAGTCCCCGGAGGAAGATCAGGCCGAAATGCAGGCGTTGCGCGAGGGGCGGACCTATGTCAGCAAGGAGCCATTCAGCGACGAGTATGGCACGTTCCTGACGGCGGTGGCCCCCATCAAAAACCGGGACGGAAGGGTGGTGGGGATTGTGGGAGTGGATCTGGATGTGGCGGATTACGTGCATCGGTTGGGCCATGTCTGGCGGGCAACTTTGTTTGCCTCGGTTTTTGTTCTGGGCACCTCGGTGCTTGTCGGAGTGTTGGTGTTCCGCATCCGGAAGAGACTGGAAAGACAGGAAGCCGCCGGTTTTCTGGTGCGGGAGGAAAAAGAGGCGGTTGAGGAACAGAACCGCCGGTTGGTCAGTGCGCTTGGGCAGATTGTTTACCACTACGATGTGACGGCCAAACGCATCGATTGGCGGGGGGAGTGCGGGACGATTCTCGGGCTCGGCATCGCAGAAATGCCTGCCGGGCCGGAGGAATGGAAAGAAAGGCTCCATCCCTTGGACAAAGAGCTTCTGCAGGCCTGTACCGGACCGGAGGGGGGGAAGGACTCCCTGTTGGTCCGGGAGTATCGCTGCCGCCACAAGGACGGGCATTTTGTCTGGGTGCTGGACCGCGCCGTGGTGACACGGGATGCTTCCGGAAAACCGCTGTTTGCGGACGGGGTGCTGCTGGATATTTCCGAACAGAAACAAGCCGAATCCGACCTGATGGCGGCACGCGATTCCGCAGAGGCGGCGGACCGTGCGAAAAGTGATTTTCTGGCAGTGATGAGCCACGAGATCCGGACTCCGATGAACGGAGTCATTGGTTGTGCAAGCCTTCTGCTGGAGACATCCATCACCCCGGAGCAGCACGAGTATCTGGACACCATCCGCAAATGCGGGGACTCGCTGCTCCATCTGATCAATGATATTCTGGACTTTTCCAAAATGGAGTCCGGCAAACTGACTCTGGAGAAGCGGCCTTTTTCGGTGAGGAATTGTGTGGAAGAGGCGTTGGATCTTTACGGTCTGATGGCTGCCGAAAAGAGGCTGGAAATCCTGGCGCACTTCGAAGCGCCTGATCTGGATTGGATCAACGGGGACGAAGTTCGCTTCCGGCAGATTCTTGTCAACCTGGTCGGGAACGCCCTGAAGTTCACATCATCGGGGGAAATCGTGGTGACCGTGGGGAGGGAGGCCTGGCTGCCCGGAGGGGAAGCCCTGCTGTTGAGCGTCAGGGACACCGGGATCGGAATCGCCCGCAGCAAGCAGGAGGGGATTTTTCAGCCGTTCAGCCAGGCGGATTCTTCGACGACGAGAAAGTTCGGGGGGACCGGGCTCGGTCTGGCAATCTGCGGACGCCTCGCCACTTTGATGGGGGGGGCGATCACGGTGCACAGTGCGGAAGGGAAGGGGGCGGAGTTCGTGGTCTTGATTCCCGTGGAGGAGGTGAAAGAGAAAAATATTTTCCCGGGGACCGGGGAATTCCGGGGGAAGTCCGTGTTGGTCTGGGATGACAATGCTTCTTTCCGGGCCATGATCCGGGAAATGCTGATCCCTCTGGGCTTCGATGTGACTCTGGCAGGGGACATCGAAACGGTGAGATCCCAGCTGGAGACGTCCGGGCCGCCCGACGTGTTCTTTGTGGACGAGGGGCTGCCTGATGAAATGCTCCGAAAACTGGCCGGAATGCTTTCTTCCCGGGATGAGGCTGGGCGCATGAAAACAGTCTGGTTGTCGACTCCTGCACTGCCCCACAGGGTTGGAGTTCTTCCCGCCATCAATGCCAGGGGCACTCTTCCCAAGCCGGTGCGGCGGGAACCTTTGCTCAATCTGCTCCGGGTTTTGATCTCCGGAAAAGAAGATGCCGCATCCCGTTCGCAGCGCACGGTCGTTGACAATTCCCCGGCGGAAAAATTCCCGTTGAAAATTCTGGTGGTCGAAGACAATGCCATCAATCGCAAGGTTGTTCTCCAGATGCTCAAGAGGCTGGGTTATTCGGCGCAGTTTGCAGAGAATGGCAGGGCCTGCTTGGATCGCCTGGCTGCGGAGACCTTTGATCTGGTGTTGATGGACATCCAGATGCCCGAGATGGACGGGTATGAGGCCACGTCGATCCTGCGGCGCCGGGGAGATACCACGTGGATCACAGCGTTGACCGCCGATGCCATGCCGGAGGATCCCCTGAGGTGCCGGATTGCCGGGATGAACGATTATCTCAGCAAGCCGATCCGGATGGAAAAATTGCAGGCGGCGCTCGAGCGGTGCGCGGTGGCCCGGAACAATCCCGGCCTTCCGGATGGTGGGGCATCGCCGTCCGCCCATTGACCCGGCGGGTTATGCGGTGCCCGTGAGAGAGCGGAGGAAGGCATAAGAGTAAAGGCCCGTGGAGTGGCCGTCGCCCCAACGGGGCTGGATGGCATAACCTCCGATCATTTGCCAGCCGACCAGATCGAAACTCTTCGCGGAATAAGCCGGTTGCGGCTTTGCCACATGGCCGGTGACATCCGGTTCGCCCGCACAGGCCGCACAGGGGCATTTTTTCCTCAGGGTTTCCAGGGGAACGTAAGTCTCCAGGCCGTCACTCCAGGCAACGGCCAGTTCGGAACCGATTTTTTGGACGGACAGGGGATGAAAAGTTTGCTGCATACGTGTTTTTTTCTCTCGCAAAATGGAATGTCTACCGTTCTAGTTGTCATTTCAATGGACCACCTCGACGAACTCGAATCCCAGAGCATCTATCTTCTTCGCGAAGCCTACCACAGTTTTTCCAATTTGTGCATGCCTTGGAGCATGGGCAAGGATTCCAATGTCCTGATCTGGCTCTCAAAAAAGGCCTTTGGGGGGAAGATTCCGTATCCCCTGCTGCACATCGACACCACCTATGAGTTTCCCGAAATGCTGGAGTTCCGGGAGTGGGCGGTGAAATATTATGATCTGGATCTTATTGTGAAGATCAATGAGGACGCGCGGGCCGGGCGCGGTTCCTACACGACATCCATCGGTTACGAGACCCACGATCCGGTGACGGTGACCCATGAACTCAAGACGGTGGCGTTGCAGCAGATCATGGCGGAGAAGAAATTTGATGCCCTGATCACCGGGATCCGCCGGGATGAGGATCCGACGCGCGCAAAGGAACGGTATTTTTCGCCGCGGACGGCGGATTTTGAGTGGGACTACAAAGACCAGCCGCCGGAATTTTGGAATCAGTTCACAACCGCCGTGGAACCCGGCGAACACATCCGGGTCCAGCCGCTTCTGGATTGGGCGGAAGTGGACATCTGGAGGTATATTGAGCGTGAGAACATCCCGATTCCGCAGATGTATTTCGCACGCAAGGGGGAGGACGGGCAGTTCTACCGTTTCCGTTCCCTCGGTTGCTGGCCCATCACAAAACCGGTGGTCAGCACGGCCGCGAACATCCAGGAAATCATCGCCGAACTCATGGTGACCAAGACCAGCGAGCGCGCCGGGCGGGCCCAGGATCACCACGAGCGCAACGCCATGCAGAAACTCCGCGCCAAAGGGTTCATGTGATTTCCGTTGGCAGACTCTCCTCCGGTGCCTGATCCGGGGAAGGGTTGTCCGCAAACCGTCGACAGTTCTCCCCGCAACAACCGCATTTTCAAACAGACCAAAATCAAAGGAAACAAATCATGTCCCATTCTCCCGTTCCCGATACCGGCTTGCGTTCGCCGACGGCCGAAAAGCTCCGCATTGTCATTGTCGGCCATGTGGACCATGGCAAATCCACGCTCATCGGGCGCCTTTTCCACGACACCAACTCGCTGCCGGAAGGCAAGGTCGAGCAGATTCGCAAAGCCAGCGAGGCCGAGGGGATGGAGTTCGAATATGCGTTTCTTCTGGACGCCCTTCTTGAGGAGCAGGAGCAGAATATCACGATCGACACGACCCAGCTTCCCTTCCGCACGGCGAACCGGGAATATGTGATCATCGATGCTCCGGGACACAAGGAATTCCTCAAAAACATGATCACGGGAGCCGCCTCGGCCGATGCGGCGATTCTTCTCATCGATGCGAACGAGGGGATCCAGGAGCAATCCAAGCGACATGCGTATCTGCTTTCTCTTCTCGGGATCCGTCAGGTGGTCGTGGCGGTCAACAAGATGGATCTCGTGGATTACCGGCAGGAGGTCTTTGACACGATCCGCCGGGACTACACGGTGTTTCTGGAAAAATTGGGGGTCGTTCCCCAGCACTTCCTGCCGATTTCCGCAAAACTCGGCCACAATATCACCGAAGCCTGCGCACAGATGCCCTGGTTCAAGGGACCGGCGATTCTCCAGGCCCTCGATCAGTTCGACATTCCGGCGCCGCCGGAGGGACTTCCCCTGCGCCTGGTGCTCCAGGATGTTTACCGGTTTGACGAGCGCCGGATTCTTGCCGGGCGCATCGAGGCCGGGAAGCTGGCCGTCGGGGAGGAGCTGGTCTTCTGGCCGGACCGCAAGCGGAGCCGGATCAAGAGCATCGAAGAATGGGGCGCGGCCCATCCTCCCAAATCCGCCGCCGTGGGAGAATCGGTGGCCATCACGTTGGAGGAACAGATTTTTGTGGAGCGGGGACAGATTGCAAGCCATCCGGGCGTGGGGCCCGTGGAAGGGCGTGAACTCCATGCCAGCCTGTTCTGGTTGAGCAACGATCCGCTCCCTCTGAACCAGCCGTTCACGTTGAAGTTGGGCACCCAGGCTGTGGAGGCCCGCCTGGTCGAGATCCAGAGGGTGCTCGACTCCTCGACACTGGAACCGGTGGCCGGTTCGCGGGCGATGCTTCAGAAGAACGAGGTGGCGGACGTGAGGATCCGCACCCGTCGGCCGGTGGCTTTCGACAGTCACGACCGGGTGAGCGAAACCGGACGTTTCGTCATCGTCTGGGGAAAACGCATCGGCGGCGGTGGCATTGTCCGCGAGGCCGATTACGACCAGGCCCAGCCCGGAGTCGCAAGCGACAACATCACCTGGACCCTGAGTCCCGTGACCCGCGAGAGCCGCGCGGAAATGTTCGGTCACTCGGGTGCCGTGCTTTGGCTCACCGGACTTTCCGGTTCCGGAAAATCCACACTGGCCACGGGGTTGGAATACCAGCTGCACCGGCGCGGCATGGCGGCATTCATTCTGGATGGCGACAACCTCCGGCACGGCCTCTGCTCGAACTTGAAATTTTCGCCCGACGACCGTTCGGAGAATATCCGCCGGGCCGGCGAGGCGGCCAAGCTCATGGCGGAAGCCGGGATGATTGTGATCTGCTCGCTCATTTCCCCGTATCGCGCGGACCGCAATCGTGTCCGCGAGATCTGCCACCGCGACGGCATTCCCTTTGCAGAGGTGTTTGTGAACGCGCCGCTGGAGGTGTGCGAGGCCCGTGATCCACGGGGGCTCTACAAACGCGCCCGGGCCGGGGAAATCAAGGACTTCACCGGAGTGGGCTCGCCTTACGAAGCCCCGGAATGGCCGGAGTTGGAGATCCGCACCGGGGAATCGTCGATGGAGACGTCCCTTTCTTCTCTCCTGGATTTCGCAGTGGATCTTTCCAAGAAACGGCTTTCCGTTTCCGACGCAGGGCCGGGCTCCGGAATCTGATTTTCGCGGGGCAATTTCGACGCTCAAAAACCCACGCTGCATCACCTTGCGGAGATCTTTTTCTCCCTCGAAAAAGTCCGTGACAGGGGCATCCTGCCCATGTCTTTCGGTTTGCCCGGCAGCGATTGCTCATGACTTCATGCCGTCACAAAAAGCACGAAATCAAACAGTGACAGACAGAGATGGCCTGATCGGGGATTCCCCTGCGGGGTGAGTCGGTGTGTTGACATAACCATCCGAATGTTCTTTCGTGATTTTATGGTTCCAACTGAGTTCTCAGGATTACTCTCCCCCGCACTCACTGCAACTGAATGATGCAAATCTCCGAAAGCTATACTCCCGGTTATACACAGAACGCCAGCGACTTCATGGCCCGGCGTTCTGCTGACACCCACGCCGCCTTTCTGCTTCCTCATCTTCGCGATTCGCTGCGCTTGTTGGACTGTGGCTGCGGGCCGGGTTCTGTGACGTGCGACTTTGCTCGCATCATGCCCTCCGGCCGTGTTACAGGGATTGACCGCGAGGAGTCGCAGATTGAACGCGCCCGCAACTGTGCCGCCAGCCAGCACCTGCACAATGTCGCATTCGAGGTCGGTTCCATTTACGAGTTGCCGTTTCCGGAGGCTTCCTTTGACGTGGTCTTTGCTCATGCCGTCTTCGAGCATCTGTCATCGCCAGCCGCCGCGTTGGCGGAGTTGCACCGTGTCCTTGCCCCGGACGGCTTGGTCGCACTTCGCAGTCCGGATTGGGGTGGTTTTATTGTCGCGCCAGATACCGCCGGCCTTCAATCCGCCATCAACCGTTACCTGGAGATTCAGACCGCCAACGGTGGCGATGTCCATGCCGGCCGCAAGCTTCCAGGCTTGTTGCGTTCCGCAGGTTTCGCGGCACGATCTTTCTCCGCGACTTACGAGTGTTATCAGTCGCCTCCTTTCATCGGTGAGTATCTTGCCTTGCGTCTGGCAACCGCCGGTGCACACGCCGAAGCAGAAGCCCTTCGGGAGTGGAGCCGCCATCCAGATGCCATCTTTGCACAAGCATGGTGCGAAATTCTTGGAACTCGCAACGGCTGACTATGCGTCAGAGAAAATTTCCGTGCGCCACAGCACCTGCTTCTGCAGGAGATCCTGCCAAAAGCAAACGGGGATATCTGACCGGGGACGTTCGGCAAAAATAAAACCATGAGTCACGCCTACATTCTTTGGATTGCAGCATTTGCCTACGCGCTTCACGTTGCGGAAGAATACATGTTTGATTGGAAGGGGTGGGCTGTAAACGTACTAAAGTTGCCTGTGGATTGGGTTCATTTCGCAATCGTCAATGGTGTTGTCATTGTGTTGGGCATTTCCTGTTCATCGGTTGCGTGGTCATGCCCGGCTTATGCTCTTGGCCTTCCCGCTTTGATGCTGATTAATGCGACATTTTTTCACGTCCTGCCATTTCTCGTCACGAAAGGCAGATTTTCGCCAGGACTTGGAACGGCCGTTCTCTTGTTCTACCCGATTTCTCTGTGGGCATTTTATGGAGCTTGCCGTGATGGGATCCTTACCATTCCCGTCTTGGCACTTTCCTTCATCATTGGTGCCCTGCTGATGGCTTCTCCCATTGTGATGTTGAAGTTGAGACTTCTTCCGTATTTCGACCAAAACAAGTGAAGGAAAAAGGGCCGCACCGGCGTCTTCTGATTTTCGCCGGGCGATTTTTTCCGGGGATTACGAAGATTTTTTCCGGGCTCCGGGAAAGGGTTCGGCTGTGGGATCGAAGGCGGGATTGGGCGGGGGGATGATGGCGCGGGTCTTTTCCAGGTATGCGGAAAGAATGGCATTCCATTCTTTCGCCAGATCCGGTTGTTCCGTGGAAAGGTCGGTGGTTTCCCCGGGATCTTTTTCCAGATCGTAGAGTTCCAGTCTGTCTTCGCCGCCGGGGCCGCGTGCGAAGAACCGGATCAGCTTCATTTTTTCCCGCAGCAGGGAAGCGGCGGAGTAGTTCTTTGTCGCCGTGACATTGTGGGGAAAGTAGCAAAACACCTCATTTCGCACGGAGGAGCCGGTTTTTTCCAACAACAGCGGGATGAGGCTGACGCCATCGCAGGGAATCTGCGGATCGGGTTTGAGCCCCGCCATTTGGAGAAGGGTTGGAAAGAAGTCCACACTGCTCACCAAGGCTTCCGAAAGCGAGTCCGGCGCGACTTTTCCGGGCCAGGAGATGATGAGAGGCACTCGCACTCCGCCCTCGTAAATGGAGCCCTTTCCATTGCGCAGGGGAGCATTGTTGGTGGGAGTGGTGCCGTCCACCTCATCGTACATGTTTCCACCATTGTCGGAGGTGAAGACAATGACGGTGCGATCAAGCAGGCCGGTTTCCTTCAGGGTGGCGACCAGCGTTCCAACGGCGTCATCGAGATGTTCCACCATTGCCGCCATGGTCGGGCTCTTCTGCGGGGAATTTTCCGGAATTTTTCCCCGGAATTTTTCGATTTCCTCCGGCCTGGCTTGGTAGGGAGCGTGTACGGAAAAAGCCCAGTAGTTGAGCAGGAACGGTTCCGCCCGGTGTTTTCTGATGAATTCCGAGGCTTCCCAGGCCATTCGTTCCTCCAAGTGCTCCCCCGGACGTCCTGCTCCGGGCCAGGCGGACCAGGGGGCGAGATAGCCGGACACCGGACCGGATGCCGGAGTGTGGGGAATGTCCACGTCGAAGCCCTGGTGCATGGCATCGTAAGGATCGCTTCCCAGATGCCATTTCCCGAAATGTCCTGTCGCATATCCCGCTTCTTTGAGGCGTTCCGCGCAGGTGACAAAAGCGGTATCCAGGCGGTTTGCAGACAGCACTTCGGTGGAGGGCATCCATGGCGGACTTTTTTGGGAAAGTGAAGGCCGGAGGGAGGCGGGATTTTCATGTCCAACGGGAGAGGTGAATCCATATCGGGCGGGATATTGCCCGGTCAGAATGCTGGCGCGTGTGGGCGAGCAAAGCGGTGAAGCCGAGTAAGCCCGGGTAAAAAGCATTCCGCTTTCCCGCAGGGCGTCGATGTTCGGCGTCCTGTGGAGAGGGCTCCCCATGCAGCCCAGATCCTTCCACCCCAAATCATCGGCCAGAATGAAAACAATATTCGGTGGTTTTTCCTCCATGGCCGGAAGCCGGGCCGCCACCAGCCAAGCTGCTCCGAGCAACATCCCCCCAAACAGCTTTGGAACAGAATGAGCAAGGAGGAGAAGGTTCTCAGGGAAGAATTTGCAAAAAGCGCTGCTGAAATATCTCCGGCTCGCGGGCATTCGCAGTGAAGCAATTCCATCAAAAGTTTCCTGTCGCCGGCCCGGGAATAACCGCGCCTTCGCGGGCACCTTGCTTCCGGCGGGGGATTTTGCGTTCACAGGAGTTGTTCCAGTCTTCATTCTCTTCCGGGAATCTTGTCAGCAGGGGTGGTTGGAGAATGACGGGGAGGCGTTGTGGTTTCAAATGCCCGGAGGTGGGTTGCGAGGATGGTGTCCCATGTCAGCCGGGTTTGTTGGAATTCCCGACCTGCTGCTCCCAGTTGTTGGCGGAGGGGTTTGTCGGCGAGGAGCTGGCTGACGGCGCGGGCGATGCTTTCGGGAGTTTGCTCTGCGTGCAGTCCGGTCTCTCCGTTGCGGATCCATTCCCGGGAAGCCGGTGCGGGTCCGCAGATCACGGGTTTGGCGTAGCTCCACGCTTCGGCGAAGACAATTCCGAAGGACTCGTGAGCGGAGGGCAGGCAGAAAATATCGCAGGCGGCAAGTGCCCCGGCCTTGGTTTCCTCGTCGGCGATGCCGAGGTCGAGGAAGGAGCCGGCGGGGAGTTCCGGCGGAGTGGGACCATGGGGAGAGGGGCCGGAAAGGAGCAGGAGAGCGGAGGGGGCCTGCACGAGGACCTGCCGCCAGGCCTGGATCAGGGCCGGGAATCCCTTGCCTGCGTCGCGTCGCCCAAGAAACAAAACCACGGGCCGGTCTCCGATGGCCCATTTTTTGCGGAAGGCACCGCCATCGCGCCCGGGCAGACACAGGGGGGGGAGTCCGCAATGAACGATCTTGAAAGCGTCGAGTCCGCGGTTTTCCAGATGGGTGGCTTCCTGGTGGGACTGACAGAACACGGCGTCGGCCAGACGGTAAAGCCGCAGGTCAATGACATCGTCCCCCCATTCGCCGGGGTGAACGGCGGGCCAGATCGTGAACCGGGCACCGAGGGTCCGTGCAAAATGGTGAAATCCGAATCCTGCAAAGTCCCATCCCGTGCCGATGAAGTGAACAACATCCGGGGAGGGAACGGGGCAGACAAATGCGGGGTCCCGGAACTTGCGTTGGAAGCAGGCGGCGATTCCCCGCTCCAGCAGGGGATGGAGCCAGGGGCGGGAGGCGAGCCGCATTTCCAGTTTGCGGGGCGGCAGGTTTTCCAGGATGGCGGACGGTCCCGGCAGAGGATCGCGGGTTTCCTCCCGGCCTTTCCCGGCGGCCAGGAAGGCGGCGGAATGGTGGTGTCGGATGAGTTTCTCCGCGAGCTGCCGCTGGTAGGAGGCGAGTCCTCCGGTGTAGAGCGGCAGGTGCCGGGAGGTGATGAGGATCCGCATGAGGAGGCCTGCCGATTTTCTCAGACGCCGCTTTGGGGGTATCCCGGAGGATGCCCTGTCGGGGTGTCGAGGGCGATCCGGAGCGGTTCCCAGTGGTGTTCCGCGGTGAAGGGAGAAAGGAAGTGGTCTTCCAGCAGATCGTCGCGGACAAAGAATGCGTCCGTGCCGGACAACTCGCAGCCGACCAGGGAATATCCGGCTTCGCGGGCTTTGTTTTCGAGGGCTTTGAGGCTTGCCCCGTAGGCGAAGCTCATGTCCCAAACGGCCTGTTCGGCATAGGGGGCCACCCAGTCGAGAGAGGAGGGAAGTTGCCCGTTGTATTCCACTGCAAATACCCGCGGTCGCAGGGGCAGGCAGGCTTCAAAGAGGTGGAAGGTGTTGTAGTCCAGATCGATTCCGAGGAAGTCGATCTCTTTGTCAAAGCCCTCTGCCGCGAGGATCGGACGGATGTTTTCGCGGGTCAGAAAGGGGCGCGCGCAGCGCAGAGTTCCCCTGGTGATCAATGTCCGGAGTCCTTCGGGAAGATCCCGGTCGGCGGGAAGTGCCGCATCCAGCCAGAGGCCGCTCCAGCCCTGAAAGAGGAGGCTCCCGGTGTTGTTTTCCAGCGGAGCGGTTCCGATCTCCACGAAGCACTTCTTTCCAGAGCCGATGCGCCGGAAGATTTCGGTGATCATCCCATCCTGTCCGTATTGGGAAAACAATTTGAACCGGTGCCGGGTGAGGCATCGCGGGTCGGCGTAGCGGGGACTGTCCAACAGCCGGGAAATCCGTTCTTCGGAAACGGCCTTCCGGATGCCGTCGACCATGGGCGGGAGCATTTCCATGCCGGCTTTGAATGTCCGCAATTTGTTCAGGAACGATTTGATCATGGTGCCAACAATCGGGTGACGACTGTTTTGTTGTTCACTTCCGCCTGCCAATGCGAGGCAATTCGTTCCGGATCGCGTTTTTGCGAGTCCCACAATTGCATTTCTTCGCAGGCCGCGCGGGCGAGGGCGGCGGGGGAATGCGCGGTAGAGAGCGTTCCGCAGTCAGTTTGCCGGGCGATGTCCTGGAATCCCGGCACCGGGGTGGCGACAACGGTGCAGCCCCGGCAGAGGGCTTCCAGTGCCCCGATGGGATGCGATTCCCCGCGGGAAGAGGAGAGGAGGAAGCGGCAATTGTCCAGAATCGCCGGGAGCTTCTCCCTTGCCAGCAGCCCGACAAGTTTCACCTCCGGGTGCCGGGCGGCCAGGTTGTGAAAAGCGGCTTCCACTCCGAATCCGGCGATGAGAAATTCCGCATCGGGTCGGTTCCGGAGAATTCGGGAAATGCAGGCGGCGAGAAGTGGGGCGTTTTTTTGGTCGTCATCCCACCGACCACTGCAAAAGACCAGGTTCTTTCGTGCGGAGGACACCGGTCCGCCGAGAAAAAAATCCGGCACCGCATGGGGCACGACGGAGAATCGCGCCAGCAGATCCTCCCGGTGGTGGTGGCGGAGGAAGCGTCCGAAATTTTTCAGGAACGTCTCTGTTTCCACAACCACGCGGTCGGAGAGTTCCAGGATTTCCAGGATGGTTGCGTCGCTGGTTTTCCAGTGGAAGAAATACCAGTTCAGAAAGTGGCGGAGCCTCTTGAAAAAATCGCGCGGTCCCCGGGCGGGGTGGACGAGACGCAGGAAGGTGGCGGACGGGAAAACGCGGGCACTGACGAGTCCGTCGGAGTCCGCCCGGTTGATGACCATCGCTCCCGCTTCCCGGATGGCGCAAAAAATCTCCGGGTGCCGGAACCAGGTGAGGCAGATCACGCGATCGAGGCGGAGGGTTTTCCAAAAGTCCGCGGTGGCGGCCTCGTTCGCTCCGTAAACGACCACGGGGCAGGGAAAGTCTGGATGATCGCTTGCGGGGCAGACCATCACCGGTTCATGTCCCTGACGGGCCATTTCCGCGGCGCAGCCTGCAAAATCGATGGAATACGGGCGGAGAGCTTTGGGCAGAAAAATCCCGACGCGCATGGTTCAGGGTTCGCTGCCGGAAGGGCGGACGGTCAGTTGGAAGTCCGCAAGAGCCTTGCCGGCATTTTTCGTGCTGGCGGAGGAATACCCCCGCACCGCCACACCGGCTCCGATGCGGAACCGGCAGGCATCCGGCCAGTGGTCGATGATTCCGTTGCAGTGCAGGTAGGCATCCGCCCTGTAATCTCCCGGCAGCAGCCAGGGGGTCTCGATGCGGACGGTGATTTCCTGATCGCCCGGACGGATGCTCACGCCTTCGAGGTATTCCGAGTTGATGGCAAAAACCTCCACATCCCACTCGTCCCGGAAGTGTATGGAAAAATGGAACGGGCTTTCGGCGGCATGGCGGCGGATTTTGGCGGTGAATTCCATGGGGCCGCGCGGGGCAAATTCCCTGGTGGCGGGGCGGAGTTCGAGGATCCGGTGCGTGCCACTGCCACTGCGGAAGGCCGGGTTCGAAACCGGTTCCTCGTCGTGATGGGCGACATCGCTTTGATATCTGGCGATGACTTCGCCGCTCTCCCCGGCCAGAAGCATGCGCCCGGCCTTGAGGTAAATCGCACGATTGCACAGGGCCGCCACGGCGGAGAGGTTGTGGCTCACGAAAAGCACCGTCCGTCCCCCGTCGGTGACTTCCCGCATCTTGTCGAGGCACTTTTTCTGGAATTCGGAATCCCCGACGGCCAGAACCTCGTCCACGATCAGGATCTCGGGCTCCAGATGGGCGGCGACGGCAAAGGCCAGCCGCACATACATCCCGCTCGAATACCGTTTGACCGGCGTGTCGAGGAATTTCTCCACTCCGGCAAACGCCACGATCTCGTCGAACTTCCGGCGGACTTCGGCGTGCTTCATTCCCAGCACGGCCCCGTTCAGGTAGACGTTTTCCCGTCCGCTCAACTCCGGGTGGAATCCCGTGCCAACTTCCAGGAGACTGGCCACGCGTCCCTTCAGGCCGATCCGGCCCGAGGTCGGTTCGGTGATCCGGCTCAGCACTTTGAGGAGGGTGCTTTTTCCCGCGCCATTGCGGCCGATGATTCCCACGACTTCCCCGCGGCGGACATCGAAAGTCACATCGCGCAGTGCCCAGAATGCCGTCTCGTCGGGGCCGGACCGGGCGGCGGCCTTCCCGGACACCACTTTTTCCGCCCAGCGGAACGGCGCGGCCACGGCGTCCTCGATCGCATGACGCAAGCCTCCCGCCCCGCCTGCCCGCTGCCCGAGGAGATATTTCTTGGAGAGTCCTTCGACCCGGATGACCGTCGGTTTTTCCATCAGATCACATCGGCGAACGAGCGTTCGGTTTTTCGGAAATAGGCGATGCCGCAAGCCAGCAGGAGGAGCGAGACGGCGAAGGAAAGGAGCATCGGCGGCTCCAGCAACCGAAATTCCCCGCCGATGACGCACCAGCGGAATCCCTCGATCACGAAGACAAGCGGGTTCAGACAATAAACGTAAAAGAGTTCCGGGCTGACCTTCAAACGGATCTGCTCGAGGCTGAGTGCGACCGGGCTCACATAGAGTCCGAACTGGACGATGAAGGGAACAAGAAACCGGAAGTCGCGGTATTGGACCGTGAGGGCGGTGAGCATCAACCCCGCTCCTGTTGCCGCGATCATCGCCACGACTGTGAACAGTGGCAGGCAAAGAATATTCCAACCCGGCGGGAAGTGATACCAAATCATCAGGGCGGCCAGAATGACGAGGGATATCAGGAAATCCACAAGCGACACGAGCACCGAACCCGCAGGGACGATGATTCTTGGAAAATAGACCTTTGAGATCATATCCCGGTTCGACACGACACTCTGTCCGGATGCCGACAGGGCATTGGAAAAAAATTGCCAGGGCAGAAGGGCGGCAAAAACCATGATCGCATAGGGAGCGTCACCCATCGAGGGAAGCCCGGCAACCTTGCCGAAGATCACCGTCATGATGATCATGGTCAGCAATGGCTGGAAGAGAGCCCAGGCGGTGCCGGCGACGGTTTGCTTGTAGCGCACGGCGACATCCCGCCACGCGAGGATGAAAAACAGTTCCCGGTAATGCCAGAGATCGAGCCAGTAGTGTTTTTCCGCATGACCGGCTTCGATCCAAAGATCGAAGCTGTTTTTTTCGGTGGATGGGATGGCGGATGGCTCGGGATGCATGAATCAGGACAGGCGCACGGAGGGGAGATCCTCCCCCGAACACACTTTCCGGCTATCAGGTTTTTTTCGGTGCCGCAATCCCGGGGTTGTTTTCCCGCCTTCTCCGCCTATCTTTCATCCCATGAGTGGCCTTTCTTTTTCCATGCCGGGTCTGTCGCGCCGTTCCTTCCTCCGGGTTGTCGGAGCCATCGCTGCAGGGTGGGTTCTTTCCACCGGTGCCTGGGCTGACGGTCCGGCGGCCCCGCCGAAGCCGAAGAATGTCATCACCGCCGATGAAGCCCTGGAGCGGCTTCTCAAAGGCAACAGCCGGTATGTGGAAGGTCTCGTGAAGGCCCGCGACTTTGTGACCGAACGCCCTGCGCTTGTCTCCGGACAGAATCCCTACGCCGCCATCCTGAGCTGCGCCGATTCGCGCATTGCGCCGGAATACGCTTTTGACACGGGGCGGGGGGACATTTTTGTCTGCCGGGTGGCCGGCAATTTTGCGAACACCGAGTCCATCGCCAGTTTGGAATACGGGGTTGCCGTGCTGAAGATCCCGCTCATTCTGGTTCTCGGCCATGAAAATTGCGGGGCGGTTTCGTCCACGGTCCGGTCCGTGCGGGACGGCGCGAAGTTCCCCGGTCACATCCCCTCGTTGGTCAAAGCCATCCGCCCGGCCGTGGAGGTCGCGTTGAAGGAACCGGGGGATTTGACCAAACAGGCGACGAGGGAAAATGTGCGGCTCACCGTGGAGAAGCTCAAAGCCTGCGGACCGATTTTGAGCGAGGCGGTGGAGCAGGGGAAACTCAAGATCGTGGGCGGAATCTACAATCTAGAAACCGGTCGGGTGGACCTTCTTTGATCCCGGCCCGTCCGGAAATCCGGCCCCGCGAAGAGCAAGCTTTTCCGATTTCGCTGTTGCTACCGGCCGGGGCACTGTGTACCTTTTGACTCCCAATTCTCAGGACAAATCCATGGGCAAAATCTACAACAACATCGTCGAAACGGTCGGCCACACTCCGCTGGTCAGGCTCAACCGGATCACCGCGGGACTTCCCGCCACCATCGCCCTCAAGTGCGAATTCTTCAATCCCCTCGGGAGCGTCAAGGACCGTATCGGCATGGCCATGATCGAAGATGCCGAGAAAAAAGGCATCCTCAAGCCGGACACTGTCATCGTCGAGCCCACCAGCGGGAACACGGGGATTGCCCTGGCTTTTGTTGCGGCGGCCAAGGGCTACAAACTCATTTTGACCATGCCCGAGACCATGAGCGTCGAGCGCCGCACCCTGCTTGCCATGCTCGGGGCGAAGCTGGTTCTCACTCCCGGATCCGAGGGAATGAAGGGGGCCATCGCCCGCGCCGAGGCGATTGTCAACGAGACTCCCGGAGCCTGGATGCCCCAGCAATTCAACAACCCCGCCAATCCCGCGATCCACACCGAAACGACGGCCGAGGAAATCTGGGAAGACACCGACGGGGCGGTCGACATCCTGGTCGCCGCGGTCGGCACCGGAGGCACCATCACCGGCTGCGTTGAAGCGCTCAAGGCCCGCAAGCCCGCCTTCCAGGCCATCGCCGTCGAACCAAAGGATTCCCCGGTGATTTCGCAGACTCTTGCCGGACAGCCGGTCAAGCCCGGTCCCCACAAGATTCAGGGAACCGGCGCCGGCTTTGTCCCCAACAACCTTCACCTCAAATCCTCCTCCGGGGAGCCGCTCATCACGGAATGTCTCCAAGTGAGCAACGACGATGCCTTTGCCATGGCCCGCCGTCTTGCAAAAGAAGAGGGGATTCTTGTGGGCATCAGTTCCGGAGCCAATGTCCATGCCGCCATCGAGGTGGCCAAGCGTCCGGAAAACGCCGGAAAACTCATCGTCACGGTCGCCTGCTCGACGGGTGAACGCTACCTGAGCACCGCCCTTGCGGATCAGGCCCGTGCGGAGGTCGGAGGATGAGCGTGAATAATCTTCCCACTGATGATTCTGTCGTCGAGCCCGACGAGATTGATGCCGCCCTTTTCTGGCACACCAACAAAAAGAAAATCCTTCTCGGGGTTCTTGCGGTCCTGGTGGTCGGCGGGGGAAGTCTCGCCTGGTATGTCTCGTCCACGATGAAGGAAAAGGCGGCGACTGTCGCCCTCGCCAATGCGTCGGATGCCGCCGGGTATGAGTCGGTCATCAGGGACTTCCAGGGCACGATGCCCGCGGCCGACGCCTTGTTGCTTCTGGCCGAAGCGAACCGGGCCGCCGGAAAGATGGAAGAGTCCACGTCCGCGTTTCAGGATTTTCTGAAAACCTACCCGAAGCATCCTCTTGCCGGGGGGGCGTTGTTCGGGGTGGGGCAGAATCAGGATGCTCTGGGTGATGCCGCGGCGGCTGTCGCCACCTACCAACAGGTTTGCGAGAAATATCCCCGGAGCTATGCCGCCCCCTTTGCGGCCTATTCCCAGGCGGAGATTCATCTCCGGGATTTCCGTCGTGAAGAGGCCCGCACGGCCCTGGACTCGGTGATTTCCCAATTCCCCGACTCCCCGCTGGCCCGTCTGGCCACAATGCAGTTGGCCCGCCTTGCTCCCAAGGCAGAAAACGCCGCACAGTAAAAAAATCCGGATTCCTGGTGCAGGCGTCCTGCTTGCGCTTCCGGTCCGGGAGGTCCCCGGAGCCTACTTGTGCGAAAACCGGCCGGGGAATGTGAGTTCAGCGATGCCGCTCTTGTCGAGTTCCCCGAGACCGGCGGCAATCATGCGGTCGTATTGGGCCTTGGTGGCCGCTGCAAGCGGAAGCGAGAGTCCCTTTTCCTGGGCCAATCGCAGGGCGATTGTGCTGTCCTTCGCGGCGTGGGCGGCGGAGAAAAAACACGCGTGATCGCGGTTCACCATGTCCCCGCCATCGGTGGTAAGGACGCGGCTGTTCGCCCCGGTCTGCGAGAACACTTCCTGGAGCATCTGGAGATCGAGTCCCAGAGAAGCCCCCAGGCCGAGACCTTCCGCCAGCCCGGCCGTGTTGATGTTCATGACCATGTTCACAAGCGCCTTGACCTGTGCAGCCGTTCCAGCGGGGCCGATATAACGGGGATTCTTCCCAAGGGCTTCCAATACGGGCAGGGCTCGCTCGAAGACTTCGCGGCGTCCGCCGCACATCAGATAGAGCGTGCCTTCGCGAGCCTGGGTGATGCTTGAAGCCATGCAGGCCTCCAGGCTTTCCGCTCCGGCTCCCGCGGCGAGGTTTTCAATCTCCACATGGAGCGACGGCGTCACGGTCGCGCAGTTGATGAAGAGTTTTCCCTTGGCACCGAGCAGGAGATTGTCCGCTCTCTCCGTGAAGATGGCGTGCTGGGCCTTGTCGTCGGTGACCACGGTGATGATGACCTCCGCCGCCGCGGTCACTTCCGCGAGAGTCTGGCAGGCTGTTGCCCCGAGTTCGGCGGCCAGGGCGGCGGCGCTTTCGGTGTGCGCATCGTAAACCGCCCGGACTGGAAAGCCGAGATCCTTGAGATGACGGGCCATGTTCGCTCCCATGCGTCCGGCGCCGACGAAACCGATTTTTTCTTTTGTGGTGTCCATGATGATTTTTCCGGGATCAGGCGGTGAAAAACGGATTGTGTTGTTTTTCTTCCCCGACGGTGGTGAGCGGTCCATGCCCCGAGGCCAGAACGGTCTGGTCGGGGAGCGAGAGAATTTCTTCGCGGGTCGTGCGCAGGGCATCGGCCCAGGAAACTTTTCCTCCGCCCGCGCTTCCCGCAAAAATGGCATCGCCCACGATGGCGAGCGGACAGGGAAGGCCGTTCACCACATAGGTGATGCCTCCCTCTGCATGGCCCCAAGTGAGCCGGGTGCCGATGAGCAACCCGCCCACCTGGAAAATTTTCCCCGCGGCAAAGGTTTGGGTGCCGGGCAGGAGCGGCTCGCGGTCCCCCACAAAGGCCGGGGCACCGGTCTTCTCCATCAGACGATCCAGATCGAAGATGTGATCCCCGTGCGTGTGCGTCACGAGGATGAGTTGGATTTTCCATCCCCGGGAAGCGGCAAACGCAAGCATCTCCGAGGCATCGGCCCCGCTGTCGAAAACCACAGCATCAGTCGAGGCGGGATCGCGGACGAGGTAGGAGTTGACCGTCATGTCGCCAAAAGGCGAGGTGAAGGTGTGGAGACCTTCGATTTGAACGGGCTGCGGACGCCATGTTTTTTGTGCCGATGCCAGGAGTTGCCGGGCTCCGAGGCCGAGGACGGGAGCCAGTTTCAGGAGAACCTCCGGCAGGATTTCTCCCGCCTGGATCCGTTCCAGATCGGAGAGCGGAACCCCGGCCTTCTCCGCGAGATCCCGATCATCCCACTGCCAGCCGCGCTGCGCTTTTCCCAGGATGTCCAGGTGATTGTCTTCGAGGGGAAGCTGCTGACTTGGCGTGGGTGAATTTTTCATTGTGGATAAATGGTGTGCCGGGGCGGCTACTGCTGGGAGCGGGTCTGGCGCTTGGCGTTGAGAACGGCGCGGATTTGGGAGAGGGGCAGGGTGTTGATGACGTCGGCCTTGGTGAGCCAGCCTTTGCGGGCGGCTCCGATGCCGAAGACGAGATCCTGGAGTCCGGCGGTGGTGTGGGCGTCGGGATTGATCGAGCATTTGACGCCTTTCTCCCTGGCAAGCGGCCACCAACGCCAGTCCATGTCGAGACGGCGGGGGTTCGCATTGAGTTCGATGATGGTGCCGGTCTCGGCGGCGGCGTCAATGATGGCGGGGACATTGACGCGGTAGGGCTCGCGTGTGAGGAGGAGCCGTCCGGTGAGGTGTCCCATCATGGTGACGTGGGGATTGCTGATGGCGCGGATGATGCGTTTGGTCATGTCCGCCTCGGAGAGGGTGAACGAGGAGTGGACGCTGGCGACGACGTAATCGAGCGAGGCGAGGACGTCGTCGGAAAAATCGAGTGTACCGTCCTTGAGGATGTCGCATTCGGTGCCGGCGAAGAGGTGGAGCGAGTCGTCGCTGAGTTCGCGGATTTTCTTCACCTGGGCGGCGAGACGTTTCTCGTCGAGTCCGTGGGCCTGGAAGGAGGCTTTGCTGTGGTCGGCGATGCCGAGGTATTCGAGGCCGAGATCGCGGGCGGCGGCGGCCATGTCTTCGAGGCTGGCGCGACCGTCGCTCTCGGTGGTGTGGTTGTGGAATGTGCCGCGGAGGTTCTGCCACTCGATGAGGGTGGGGAGTTCGTGGGCTTCGGCGGCCTCGACTTCCCCGCGGTCTTCCCGGAGTTCCGGGACGACCGGATCGAGTCCGAGCGCACGGTAGATGTCGTTTTCCTCGTGGACTTCGGGAAGGGGCTCGCGAAGTTCCCGGCCCTCCGCTTCGCTGAAGCGGTATTCGTTGAGCGACCATCCGCGGGCAAGGGCACGGGAGCGGATGCGGACGTTGTGTTCCTTGCTGCCCGTGAAGTAGACGAGGGCGAAGGGATATTCCTGTCCGGTGACGACGCGGAGGTCGCACTGGATGCCGGATTTCAGGATGACGCTCGATTTTGTCGCCCCCTTGGCGAGAACGGACTCGACCAGCGGATGGGTGGTGAAAAACTCCGCGACGTCGGCGGGATGGCGGGACGAGACGATGAAATCCAGGTCGCGGACGATTTCCTTCCTGCGGCGGTAGCTGCCGGCGATCTGGGCATGGGTGATGCGCGGATGGTTGCGGATGTCTTCCAGGAGGCTCTCGGCGAGACCGGTGACGTCGCCGATACGGAATTCCCCGACATGCTTGCGGTGGTGTTCGATCGATTGGAGGATGTTCGCAGCCGTCTTCTCCCCGAAGCCGGGCAGGGCGGCGACATCCCCGGATTTGCAGGCCCGTTCGAGCTTGGTGATCGAGTGGACGTGGAGCGAATCCCAGAGAACCTTGATTTTTTTTGCCCCGAGCCCCTGGATCTCGAAGAGGCTGAGGATGTCGGGCGGGAATTCGTCGCTAAGGTGGTCGTAGTAGTCGAGCTTCCCGTCGCGGACGAGGGTGGCGATTTTTTCCGAGGTCGCCTTTCCGAGGCCGTCGATTGATTCGAGGCGGTCTTCCTCCACGAGTTTTTCGAGCGGCTCGGAGAGAGTTTCGAGGGCGCGGGCGGCATTCGTGTAGGCGCGCACCTTGAACGGATTTTCGCCCTTGAGTTCCAGGAGGCGGGCGATGTTTTCGAGAATGGTGATGATATCGTCTTTGCTCATTCGAGGTAGGTCTGAAGGCGGTTCCGCCAGCCGGGGAGCCATTTGGCTTCGTTGCGTTCGGGCGGGGAGTTCTTCACGCGCAGAGTGAGCACGGCATCCGCCGAACGCACAAAGGCAGGCAGGGCGGGGCCGGAGGAAGACATGTCGAGGAGCACCTGGAGCAGCCCCCAGCCGGTTCCCCGGTATCTCTCGGAGGGGTTGACTCCTTCGCCCTTGAAATTCACGTAGTCCATGAGCGCGTAGTAACCGAGCGGCTCGGCGGCGACGCGGCGGAAGTTCTCCGCGACTTTCGCGCGGTCTCCCGGCGTGGCGGCGGCAAGCATCTTGGGCAGCGCGGTGTCGAGGCGTTGGGCCGCATAGCGGGCCTGGAGCGACACGGTCGCCGCGAGGAGACCGCGAAGTTCCGTGAGCTGCGGGCCGTCGAGGCCGGCCTGGAAGTCCGCCCGCGATTTCCAAGGACAGGGACCGAGCATCCAGTCCCTGACCGGTTCGCCATTGGCTTTCAGGAAACGGACCAGTCCCGGGAAACTTTCCTCAAACGGTCCGCTCCGGCCCGCCGGATACCAGATGAAATGCGCGATGCCCAGCGACGGAAATTCCTCGCCTTTGTTCCAAGAGGTGAGCCCGGAGACCGTTCCCGCGCACTCATTTTTCCAGATGCGCCGCCCGATTTCCCGGGCCTGCTTGTCGGAGATCTGTTCCGCCTGCAGGGAAGCGGCGGCGAGAAACAGGAAGAGAAATTTCATTTCCCCCCCGTTTTAAAGCCAAGGGGCACCGGCAGCAAATGATTTGGCAGGGCAGGTGCACGAAAAAATTCTTCTCCTTCCGCACGAATCGCTTTTGCGGGCCCATGCCTCTTGACCGGGCGGGCGTCTCGGCGACCCGTTTTTTTCGGCGGGACACCAAAAACCACACCCGGGACGGGTGGGCTCCCCGGAAGGAGAGGTTTCCCACGCCCATTTCTCATGCGGTTGCCCCAGCCGTTTGCAACCGGTGATGCTTCTGGTGAAATCAGCGGAAGTTGTGCGAGCGAAAGATGCTCCGGCGGCCTTCACGCGACCACATCAGCGACTCCACAGGACTCACAGAGACAATCTGGTGCGTGTCTCCCAGAGTGAAATGCACCGCGCTCACGATCGCCGCATAGACGTCCGCGGGAATTTCCCCGGGATCTCCGGCTGGCGCGGGAGCCCTGCCGACTGCGGAAGCAGAAACGGACCCGTCCGGTTTGGGCGCGGGAACTCCCCCGGCACGCAAACAGCGCACCTCGGCACGGAGATCGGACACGATTTTCGCCAGGATCAACAACCCCGCCACCACGAGCAAAAGCACGGCGGTCTCGAATTTCAATACTTCCGCGGCTGCGGCAAAAAGAATGCTCATGAAAGAAATTTGCTCAGGAGAGGGTGACAAGAACCTGGCCTTCTTCAACGGCATCGCCGGGAGCAACCTCAACCGAGGCGACTGTTCCATCGGATGCCGCATAGACAAAGGTGTTCATTTTCATGGCCTCGACCGTCACAAGCTGTGCGCCGGAAGCCACTTTCTGCCCCACCTGACAGTCGATGGAAACAATGCGGCCGGCAAGCGGGCTGGTCACGGAACCGGAACCGGCCCCCGCGGACGGAGCTGCGGGTTTCGGAGCCGATGACGGCGGCGGAGCAATACTGGTCTGCTGGAACACCGGAGCCGCCGGCTGGAGCGGCATCTGCTTCCCATGTTCATCCAGTGCCTCGACAACAACGTCGAAACTTTTCCCGTCAACGGTAACGCGTAGTTTTCTCATTTTTATAATTGAAGTTATGCCATCGGGCAGAGTTGTTTGACCATCCGAAATCAACCGATTCTCAGAAGAACTTGACCCTCCTCAACTCCATCCCCCGGGGTGGCAAGGATTTCCAGAACACGTCCCCCGCATTCCGCGTGAACGTAAGTGTTCATTTTCATGGCTTCCACAGTGGCAAGCACATCCCCGATGGAGACCTCGTCACCGACCTTGACCGCGCAACTGACGAATTTTCCGGACATCGGACTGGTCACCGTGCCACTGCCGGAAACGGCGGAGGGAGCGCGGGGAGGAGTCACCACAACGGGAGCCGAAACAGATGCCATGGGCAGGGAACCCGCTGCCGGCACCGCAGAGGGTTCGTCCAAAATTTCGGCGGTCACCTCGTAAGGTTCGCCGTTGATTGTGATGCGCAGTCGTTTGATCATGGGTGGAAAATCCGGTTACTCCTCCCCGCAGTCCCCGATCCGCCGGCGCACGCCGAGGGCGATCCGCAACAGCCCTCCTCCGGCAAGGAGGTGGCCGAGGGTGGAAAAAAGCCAGGAATTCTCGGCTCCCACGGGAACACGCACAAGAAGCACCCCGCAAAAACAGAGGGCAATTCCGGTGATCCAGGGTCCGAAGCGGGTCAGGCAGTTCATTTCAAATGAGGGATGATGGTGACGTAAATACCGGTGAGGATGGCCGTGGTGATGACTCCGCTGATGTTGGCCCCCAGGGCCACCGGCAGGATCACGACATTCGGGGCCACCTCGGAGACGGACTTTTGCGCGACCTTCGCGGTGGTCGGCACACAGCTCACTCCCGCGATGCCGATCACCGGATTGAACTTCCGCCCGCTCACCAGATAAACAATGTATCCGCCCGCAATCCCGCCAATCCCCGAAAGCAGGAGGGCCAGGATTCCCAGCACCAGGAGCAGGAGCACCTTCGGATTGAGAATCGTGTTCGCCTCGCACAGCACCCCCAGCGTGAGCCCGAGGAAAAGCGTCGCCCCGTAAAGAAGCGGCCCCCCGATGAAATCCACAAAGTAATGCAGGCCCGCCTCCCGCACGGCCACCCCGATGAAGAGGGAGAAAAACAACGGGGCCGCCACCGGGAAAAGCAGGCAGAGAACAGTGCATCCCACCACGGCAAACGCCAGCTTCTCGGCGGATGTCACCATGAGCACTTTCTTCTCCACCATCGGAAGGGCGCGAAGTTTCGGGGGCACGAGAAATTTGATCAGGTAGGGATACCCGCCATAGGTCAACCCAAGGTAAAGGTAGGCAACAACCCCGATGGGAACAAAAAGATCCTTGGACAGCATCAGGGACGTGTAGAGAACCATCGGGCCGTCCGCACCCCCGACCATGGCGATGCTCGCGGCATCGTTGTAATTCAGCCCCATCGCCACCGCGATCGGAAAAGTCGCCACAGTCCCCAGCTCCGCACAGATCGCCAGAAACATGCTCAGAAACGGTCGCGCAAGCACATAGCCGACATCCAGCAACACCCCGATTCCCATGAAAACAAAACAGGCGATGAGCCCGTTGCTGAACATGAGCGTGTAAACGGGCTGGAGAAAATCAATCTGCATCAGATTGAAAAGCTGCTCCTGATCGGTCATCAGGGGATCCACAAAAAGCGTCCCGAATTTCCCCCCGCCAAGAACCAGCACCCCCGCGTTCACCGCCGACATGCCCAACCCCATCGGAACCATCAGCAACGGCTCCAGCACACCTTTCTTTCCGAGATAGACCAGCAGCATCCCGAGAAGCATGAAGCCGATGCGCGAGGCCATGAGGAGCGGCGAACTTTCCAGGAGCGTCTGGATGCCCTGGAAAAGACTCAGGATGTCGTGCCCGCTCACGACCTGCCCTCCTTGAGAGAGGTGAAAAACCGGACCGTCCAATAGACCACCTTGATCATCACCGCAACGAGCATCGAAAGAACGAAGGCCAGTCCGAAAATCAGGAAAGCAAGAGAGGTGGCGGAGTTCATCGGAATTTGTGGGAGGAGTAGATCGCGCGGCGGCCTTCCATCGACCACTGCTGCATCAACGATTCAACCGAGGGAGGCTTCCGCACGGAAACAATCCGGTGGGGCTGCCCGAGAACTTCGGACACCGTCGCGGCAATGATCGCCATGACCTTCGGGTCCGGTCCCGGCGGCGGGGCCGGCTCTTCTTCAAATCCGGCCGGGGCGGACGGCGGCGCGGGGTGGGTCGAGGCCAGGTAGAGACCGAGAAAACGCAGCAGCAGCATGAAGGCGGCAATCCCGCCAAAAATGGCGGCCATCGTTCCCCAGCCGGCAGTTTGCACACCGGCTTCCCCGACCAACCATGGAACCGGAGTCATTGGTTACAGAGGGATGTTGCCGTGCTTTTTCGGCGGCCGGGTTTCCCGCTTGGAGAGAGTGTTGCGGAGCGCCATGGCCACCATCGCACGGGTCTGGGAAGGACGGATCACATCGGTGATCATCCCCTGGCCCGCCGCCTGGTAGGGCGAGGCGAATTTCGCGCGGTAATCGGCAATCAGCTTGCTCTCCGAGGAGGGATCCTTGTCGATCTCGCGCTTGTAGAGGATCTTGACCGCGCCTTCCGCTCCCATTACCGCGATTTCCGCGGTCGGCCAGGCAAAGACGAGATCCGCGCCGAGATCCTGGCTGCACATGGCGAGGTAGGCTCCCCCGTAGGCTTTGCGCATGATCACCGTGATCTTCGGAACGGTCGCCGCCCCGTAGGCAAAGAGCATCTTCGCGCCGTGGCGGATGATTCCACCGCGTTCCTGGGCAACACCGGGCAGGAATCCCCCGGTGTCCACCAGCGTCACGATCGGAATGTTGAAAATATTGCAGAAGCGAATGAACCGGGCGGCCTTGTCCGAGGCGTCGATGTCGAGCGCACCGGCTTTGACTTTCGGCTGGTTGGCAATGATCCCCACCACGATCCCCTGAATCCTCGCGAAACAAACAACAATGTTCTTCGCAAAATCCATCTGCACCTCGAGGAAATCCCCGTCGTCCACCAGGCGGGCGATGACGTCCTTCACATCAATCGGGTTCTTTGCATCCGCCGGAACCAGATCGTCCATCGCCGGATCCTCGTCGAGCACGAGCGGAACCGACAGGTCGTGCGGGGGATCCATGATATTGTTCGAGGGCAGGAACGAGAGCAGCTTCTGCACGATGGCAACGGCATGGGCGTCGTTCTCCGCGACAAAATGGATGTTGCCGCTGATGGTCGCGTGGGCCGCCGCGCTGCCGACTTCGGCCATCGTGCATTTCTGCCCGGTCGCGGCCAGAATCACATCCGGCCCGCAGATGAACATGTTTGCCTGGTCCTTGACCATGATCTGGAAGTCGGTGAGCGCCGGCGAATAGGCCGCCCCGCCCGCGCAGGGCCCCGCAATCACCGCAATCTGGGGCACCACACCGGAAAGATACACGTTCTTGAAAAACACCTTCCCGTATCCGGAAAGCGATTCCACACCCTCCTGGATGCGTGCGCCACCGGAGTCATTGAAACACACCACCGGCATCCCGGACTGCTGCGCAAAGTCCATGATGTCGCAAATCTTCTGCGCATGCATCTGGCCGAGGGAACCTCCCGCCACCGTGAAATCCTGGCTGTAGGCGGCCACGGGACGATCTCCGACATAGCCCGTCCCCGTCACCACACCGTCGGCCGGAAGCTCTTTTTTCTCCATGCCGAAATTGTGGCAGGCATGTTGGACGTGCATGCCGAATTCCATGAACGTTCCCGGCTGGAAGAGATTGTCGATCCGGTCGCGCGCGGTCATGAGACCTTTCTTGCGGCGGGCTTCCAGCTTGTCTTTTCCGCCCGCGTCCAGGACGGTCTGGCGGCGGCTTTCCAGTTCTTCGATGAATTCTTTTTTGATGGGCATGGCAGTGGAGTCGGTTAGTGGGAACAGGAGCAGCCTCCGGAGCAGGCTTCGGGTTTTGGCTGGCAAAACTCGGTCAACACCCCGAAGGAGCTCTTCGGATGCAGGAAGGCCACCAGCTTCCCGCCGGCCCCGTCAAAGGGAACCTCGTGGATCAGACGCGCCCCGGATTCCTTCGCCTGGGCAAGCTGTCCGGTGATATCGGTGGTGGCAAAGGCAATGTGGTGGATCCCCTCGCCCCGGTCGGCAAGAAACTTGGCGATCGTGCTCTCCGGGTCGGTCGGCTCGAGAAGCTCCAAATGCACCTCCCCGCAGGCAAAAAAAGCGGTGCGCACTTTCTGGGACGGCACCTCCTCGATGTGCTCGCATTTCAATCCCAGCGTTTTCTCGTAATACGGCAGGGCCGCTTCGATGGATTTCACCGCGATCCCGAGATGATCAATTTTTTGAATAGTAGCACTCATATTTGATGCATTTATTAGTTAATCTAATATCAGCACAATGGCAACTCTTTTTTCAGGTTGCCTGGTCCTGCTGGAGCGCGGCGTGGGCGCGGGCGACATGGATGTATTTTTCGGCCCAGGCACGGAGGCCGGAACGCTCTTCCGGGCTGAGCTGGCGGACGACTTTTCCGGGGGCGCCCATGACCATGGAACCGGCAGGGATCTTGGTGCGCGGCGTGACAATCGCCCCGGCGGCGATCAGGCATTGGTCCCCGATTTCCGCGCCGTCAAGAACCACCGCCCGCATACCGATGAGGCATTCGTCGCCAACCGTGCAGGCATGAACCATCGCCCCGTGACCGAGCGTACAATAGGCCCCGACAATGGCCGGCAGGTCGTCGGCCAGGTGGATGATCGAGCCGTCCTGCACGTTCGACCCCTCTCCGATGATGATGGATTCGATGTCGCCCCTCAGGACGGAACCGTAAAAAACACTCGCATCCCGGCCCAGTCGCACGTCGCCCATGATCCTGGCATCCCGGGCCACAAAGGCGGCTTCGGACAGTTGCGGCTGGCGTTGGAGGAATTTTTCAAGACGTTCTTCGATTTTCATGATGACTGGGTTTTGTTGGTTGCTATTTCAACGGAGGAGCCGGTTGCGGACATCTTCCGGAAGAGAGGAGGTGGAAATCCATTGGCGGGCGGCGGCGGGATTCTGGCGGAGCCAGTCGCGGACAACGCTTTCTGTCTGGTGGAGGCGCTGGTTGTCATTGGAAATTCCCGCGACCCAGGTCAGAGCGGCTTCGGGGTCTTCCTGGGCGATTTTCCTGGCCAGCGACCCCAAAGACGCATCCTTGGAGGAACCCGCGGGCTGGCGGTCCAGCCACGCGGCAGCGGCTTCCGTGTCCTTGGAAGCCCAGCTGTCCACGACCGCCTGCATGAACTCCCTGCGCTCCGCCTCGGGCAGACGCTGGACATACGAAGCCGCCGCCTCGGGACGGAAATTGGCCCACTGGGAAACGGACGTCCGCACCGCCGCGTTCCGTTCGTCTGAATCCGTCAGGGAAGAAGCCCATTGCAGAGCGGCTTCGGGATCCCTGCGACTCCAACCCGCGGCCAGGGACTGCGCGGCTTTTTGTCTGTCTTCCGGCGGAAGCGTGTCAAGGGCTTTCAATGCCCCCCGGGGATCCGTTGTGCTCCACTCGCCAAAAACCGAGCGCAGACTGTTTTCCCTCGTCTCCCCTTCAGGAAGCTCCCTTGCCCAATCCAGCACCTCCTGCTTGTTGGCGGTGCTCCGAATCCATTGGGAAGCAATCTGATTGGCAGCGGTCGACAGGACGCGACCCGGGGGCAGTTGCGAAATGGCGGCGGCCGCCTCCGCGGGATTCTCACGGGCCCAATTGGAAAAAATGCCGGAGACCGCCTGCTGGAAATTGTCTCCCGGAGGCATGTGGTCGAGAACGGCCGACAAAAGTTCCGCACGATTCCCCGCGGAATTGTTTCCCAGCGTGCGGAGGATGTCCGCCCGCACGGTGGAATCCTCCACGGAGACGGCATATTTCAGGGCTTCGCTGAAATCACTCCTCGCCCAGGAATTGACGGCAGCTCCCATCGCCGAACCACGAACGCCCGGATCGGAAATGGAAAGGGCGGCCCGGAGAGCAGCCTGCGGATCGGCTTGCGCCCACTGCTGGACCACCTGCACCCGCGCATCCTGATACCCCGTGCCGGAAAAGGGCAGACTGAGCGCATAATCCAACGCCGCCTTTGGGTCGCTCTGCGTGAGGGCGGAAACCAATGTCGCGCGGGCCTGCTCGGCCTGCCGCCCGGACAGGCGGGCGACCGCCGCCTTTGCTCCCCCGGGATCTTTCCGCGCCCACTGGTGAAAAATCATGGAAACCGAGTAATCCTGCTCGCCCGGATTACCCCCCTCCAGAGCAAGCCCGAGAGCCCGCTGTGGATCCTGCCGGGCGATGTTCATGACAGCCATTGAACGCATCTGCCTGCGGAGCTGGACATCCCCGATGCCATCCGTCATGGCCATGGCCCGGGTCGGATCCCGTTCCGCCACCGCCGAAATCACCGCCAGGAGAGCACTTTGGCGGGACTGCGGTTCCTTCATGCCCAGCGCCAGATTCCAAGCCCCCTGGGGATCTTTTTCCGCATAGGTCGCCATCACAAGGTGAAGTCCCGTTTCCCGTCCGGACGTCAGAGGGGCGGCGCAAACCACGGCGGCAATCTCCGCGATGTCGGAAACTTTCAACCGATCCTGGAGGTCGGCCATCTTGCGAAGAGAGGTCATTCCCCAAAATCCGGCGTCCTCCAGTGAAGAGAGTTCGGCCTGCAGATCGGCGGGAGAAATTGGTTTCGGGACGGTTCCCTTCGATCCGCCGGGTTGGACAGACTCTCCGGACTCAACGCCCCCAGCGCCAGATCGGATCTCCCCTTCCCCCGAAGAAGCCGGTCCCCGGGCGCTTCCCGCATTGTCCGCCGCCTCCGGAGCCGTCATCCGCCCGATCACAAATCCGCCCAAAGCTCCCAGAGAAGCCGACAGCAGGACGAGCAGAAATTTGAAGTTCATGGCACCGGAGGCAGCCCCGCACTGCCGAGAAGTTCCTCGGCGGCCAGGGAAGGGGCCAGACGCCCGGAAAGAATCTCCGCTTCCAAACGAGCGGACACACCGGCGATCTTCGGGTCGCTCAGAAACCTTGCCCGCAGCTCCTGCTCCACCAGGGATTGCCACCACGAAATCGCCTGCTCGCACCGCCGCCGGTCGAACCCTCCGTCGGCTTCCACATGCGAAAAATACTTTTCGACCGCGCACCAGACATCGGGCACACCGGTGCGGGCCAGCGAGGACACCGCAAGCACGGGAGGCTTCCATCCCTCGGTGGCCGGGCTCAGGTAATGCATCACCCGCTCGAACTCCAGCCGGGTGGCTTCCGCACGGATCCGGTTCTCCCCGTCGGCCTTGTTCACCAGCAGGATGTCCGCAATCTCGAAAATCCCCTTCTTCATTCCCTGCAGTTCGTCCCCCGCCCCGGCGATCAGAACGAGAAGAAAACAATCCACCATGGCCCGGACGGCAATCTCGCTTTGTCCGACGCCGACCGTTTCGATGAGGACCACATCGAACCCCGCCGCCTCACAGACGGCGATGGTCTCGCGTGTCTTGCGCGTGACTCCGCCCAACGCCCCGCCCGAGGGAGACGGACGGATGAAACATTCCTCCCGCCGCGACAACGTCTCCATCCGGGTCTTGTCCCCGAGAATGCTTCCGTGCGTGAGGGAACTGCTCGGGTCCACCGCCAGCACCGCCACCTTTCGTCCCGCATCGCAAAGATGGTTTCCCAAAGCCTCGATGAACGTGCTTTTCCCCGCGCCCGGAACCCCGGAAATCCCGACCCGGTGCGCAAAGCCCGGGCGCACACCGATCCGGCGAAGAATCTCCCGCGCCATCGGACGGTGCGCGGGGGCATTGCTCTCCACAAGGGTGATGGCCCGCGAAACCAGCGCCCGCTCTCCCGCAAAAATCCCCTCCACCAGTTCCTCCACCCCGGGCGCCCGACGCATCCCGGAAACAACGGAAGCCTTCCTTTCCACCGCTTCAACCCCCCTCATCACGGAGGTGGCAAACCCCTCCCCTCCCCCTTCGGGAACCCACGGCGGACGTTGCGGCGCATCGAACATCCCCAAGGGATACATCCTCCGCGCCCACCGCGTCAATCCACCCTCTTCACCCAACAGGACAAACGCCAAAAATCTCCGGGAAATCCGGACGACTCCGCCTCTCCATCAGGCCATTCTGGCAAGCTGGTCACGGGTGACCACATGCCGGAGAGGTTCGCCTGTCAAAAACCTGCGGAGTTCGTCCACCATCCATTTGCCCATGCGCTCGCATTCCCTCTCCATGCTGCCGGCGATGTGCGGGGTGAGAACAACATTCGGCAGCGACCTGAGCAGCGAATCCGCAGCCGGGGGTTCCGGGTATGTGACATCGAGGACCGCCGAAAGATCCGGACGGCGGGCAAGCACTTCGATCATCTCATCCTCTGCCACGACCGCTCCGCGTGAAGTATTGATCAGCGTTGCACCCTCTTTCATCGAGGCGAGGAGTTTTCCGGTGATCATCCGTTCGGTTTCAGGAATCCAGGGCGCATGAATGCTGATGACGTCGCATTCACGAAAAAGTTCCTCGAGGGAAACAAGCCCGATGTTGAGCTCCGCCGCCATTTTGGGTGAAAAAAAGGGGTCGTGGGCGAGCAGGGTCAAATCAAAGTGGTTGAGAAGCCTTGCTGCGGCACGCCCAACAGCACCCAGTGAGATCAATCCCACCTTGCTGTGGTAGGCGCCAGGAACCGGACAAATCTTCGGACGCCAATCCTCCAAACGGGTCGCCCTTGAGAAATGCCAGAACCGTTTCAGGCTGAAAAGAACCGCTGCAAGCGTGTACTCTGCCACCGGAATGCTGTTGGCAGCCCAGGCACTGGAGACAAAGATTCCGCGGTCCCACACCTTGTCTGTCACAAAACCCTTCACGGTTCCCGCAGCGTAAAACACCCCCTTGAGCGCAGGCGCTGCCGCCAGAAACTCCTCGCCCATCAAAGGCATTCCCCAGGTGCCGAAAATCAAGTCCGCCTGCTTCAACTCCGCCTTCGCCTGGTGCCAGTCTCCGGGATCTATGACCGCCGGGGGACAATCAACCAATTGCCGGATTTCCTCGATGACATTGGGAGGAAAAACATATTTTGCCCTGTCGGGCGCACAAAGGACCAGCGCACGGGGTCTCATGTGGCAGGGCCAATGAATGGGATTCCGGTGTCAGAATCCGGTTGCGGCAGTTTTTTGAACATCTTCTTCAATCGGGCGGATCATTCGCTCTGCCAGGCGGGCTTTTGCTCAAACACCCACCGGTAGTATTCGTGGCGCACCAGACCGGATGCGGAAGGTTCGTCCAGGTAGACTTTCGCCTGTGGATGCATCTGGAGGATCGATGCAGGATTGCTGGCCGTCACGGGCCCTTCGACCGCCCCGGCCACGGCGTTTGCCTTGCCGTCCCCAAAAGCCAGCAGGAGAACACTGCGGCTTTCCATGATGGTTCCGATACCCATGGTGATCACATGATGGGGAACCTCGTTTTCCGATGAGAAGAATTGCGCATTGTCACTGCGCGTCCGCTGCGTCAGCGTCTTGATCCGGGTGCGCGAGGCCAGCGAGGATCCCGGTTCGTTGAATCCGATGTGCCCGTCGGAGCCGATGCCAAGAATCTGGATGTCAATGCCGCCCGCGTGCCGGATTTCCTTCTCGTAGCTGGCACAATGGCGGAGAACCTCTTCTCCGGAGACCATCCCGCTGGGGATGTGTGTTCTGGCCGGATTGATATTGATGTGATCGAAGAAATTCCTCCACATGAAGTGGTGGTAGGACGTCGGGTGGCTGGGAGAAATCCCGAGGTATTCGTCGAGATTGAAGGTGCGGACGCGGGAAAAGTCCAGCCCCTCGTCCCGGTGCATCCGGATCAGTTCCTTGTAAAGAACCAGCGGCGTGCTTCCGGTGGCAAGCCCGAGCACGGCATCCGGCTTCTTTCTGACATGATTGGCAATGTGCCTGGCGGCCAAAAGTGATGCGGCTGCAGGATCGGTTTGGATGATGATTTCCATAATCAGCGGGAAAGGGAGCGTTGGAGTTTGGCGCGGACATCGTCGCGAAAGCGGTCCACGTATTGCAGGGTGAAATCCACAAGATCACCGGTGTCCGCTCCCATCAGCGGAGAGAGGTCGATGGCAAATGCCGCCCCGGCAAGCGTGTCACCCGCATGGGACTCCAGAAGGGTGGCATTGGCCCGCCGCCGTCCGGCCACGGCCAGGTCGTAGCGCTTGCCGCCTGCAATTTGGGAATCGAAAACACCGTTCAACGAAGCTGCCAAATGCTCCTGTCCGCTCACGTCCAGCACCACTTTGTCGGGATCCTGAAGCCAGTCCAGTCCACGCCACATCTCACAGCCCAGAAGACGCCGGGGGCGGTGCTCTGGAGAAATCTCCTTCAACGCTTCCAGAACGGCCAGAAGAACCCGAATGTGGGTTTCGTGCTTGTCGGCAGGATTGTGCGTGTAAATGACCCCGGGATGCATTCTGCTCAGCAGCATCGTCAAATCCGAAACAAGACCGCACCCCGGAACGATGTCTTTGCTCGGATAATCAAACTGGGCCACGAAGGAATAACGCCCCACACTGGCGGCAAGCCGCTGCTCCCGGCTGCGAATTTTTGCCAGTTCGGCAGGGGTGGTCCGGGCGTAGGGCCCGGAATGCGAGCTTCCGGCCCCATTCGTACAGATGATCCCCCCAAACCAGTTTTCACTGGAATGGAAACACTCCATGATCCCGTGGAAGGCCATGAACTCGAGATCATCCTGATGGGCTCCGATGCCAAGATGGGTTGTTCGGGAAATCGCTCCATCCCCGGCCTCTCCGTCCGGAATAAAAATTGTGCAGCGTTCAGTGGACATGTCGGTGGTTTTTAAAAGGCCAGCTTGCGCAGGCCCGACGGCACATCGAAAAGCGGCTTCCAACCTGCTGCAAGCAATTTCGACACATCCGCCGTGGAATGGCGGATGTCTCCCGCCCGGAGAGGCGCATGGCGGATTTCCGAGCGGGACCCCGTCAGCTTCAGTATTTCCTCCACAAGCCCGGCAATTGTCATCGCCGTTCCATACCCGGCATTGAAGACTCCTTCTGTTCCCGGAGTCTCCGCAACATACCGCAGAGCCCCGACGATGTCCCCAACGTAAATGAAGTCCCGTGTCTGCCCCCCATCTCCATGGATCGTGACGGGTTCATTCGCCCGGGCCTGTTGCAGAAAGATGGGAACCGCCGCCGCATAGGCGCTTTTCGGATCCTGCCGGGGACCAAAGACATTGAAAAATCGCAGGCACGCGGTCGGCAGCCACTTTTCCCGGGCATAGAGACAGCAATAGTACTCGCCGTCCAGTTTGGTGATCGCATACGGACTTCTCGGATCCGGGGCCAGCGTCTCCACCTTGGGTTGGACGGAATTCTCGCCGTAAACAGCCGCCGAACTGGCGAAACAAAGTTTTTTGACCCCGTGCTTCCTGGATGATTCCAGAACATTCAGCAACCCATGGACATTGATGTTTACCGTCTCTTCGGGCAGGGACATGGATTCCGGCACGCTGACAAGAGCGGCCAGATGGAACACGTAATCCACTCCCGGCATCACCTCGTCCACAACTTTCCGATCCAGGATGGAGCCTTCGACAAACCGGCACTTGAGGCCTTCGATGTTTCTGCGGTGTCCCGTGCGCAGGTTGTCCAAAACAATGACTTCCGCCCGGTCCTGGTAGTTCTCGACAACATGGCTGCCGATAAATCCACAGCCCCCGGTGACAAGGATTTTCATTTTGCAACCTCCCGGACAAACGCATTCATCGCCTCTTCCTGCACCTCGATGCTTTTCACCAGCGCCAGCTGGGTCCGGCAACGATCAAGGTTGTGGTTGGGCCTTCTGGTTTTGAAGTAAACATCCCCTTCCAGATGATCTGTCAGAAAACGCATCCCGATTTCCAGGGCGATCAGCTTTCCCGAAAATCCCAAATGGGCTTTTTCCACATCGTTGAGAAACCCTCCCGCTGTTGAAAGGTACCCCCGGACCAACGCCTCGAACATCGGCATCTGCATGCAGACTTTGGAAAGATCGGTCTCGTCTTCCGCCGCCGGACTGGTCGCCGTGCGCACCATGTCCCCGAAGTCGTGGAGAGCCAGACCCGGCATGACGGTATCAAGGTCGATGACGCAAATTCCCGTTCCCGTGGCATCGTCGATCATCACGTTGTTGAGTTTTGTGTCGTTGTGGGTCACCCGTTCCGGCATGGCTCCGCCGGCATGCAGGTCGAGCAGAACGTCCACGATTTCTTCCCTCCCGCAAATGAAATCCCATTCCGCCCGGGCCGCTGCCAGGCGCCCATGGGGATCGGCTTTTGCCACATCCCGGAGCCGTTCAAATCGGGAACGGGTATTGTGAAAATCCAGAATGGTCTCGTGCAGACGGGGGCCTTCAAGACGGGCGACCAGGTTCTGAAAATTTCCGAAAGCCCGGGCCGCCTCATGGGCCTGGTGTGCATTCCGGACAATATCGTAGGTGCGTGCTCCCTCAATGAAGGGATAGCATCTCCAGTGACAACCGGCTTCATCCCTGTGGACCGGCTTCCCATCCATTGCCGCAATGACACTGAGCGTCCGCCGCGAGGAATCCGGCACCCCTGCTTCGACCAGCCGTCGCCGTGCCTCGCCCGTCACCCGCAGCACATTGTCCATCAATGCCTCCGGATCTTTGAAAATCCGGGCGTTGATGCGCTGGAAAATATAACGCACGCGCGTGCCGGATTGGCTGAATGCGGCGACAAATGTGTCATTGATATGGCCGTTGCCGTAAGGACGGCCCTCCAAAAAGGATCCCTGGATTCTAAAGTGTTGGGCAACTGCGGAGAGTGTCACTTGTTCATTCATGTTGTTTGGCTCCAAAGCGGGGTACGGTACATTCCTTGTTCGACCATTTTCCCGACGGCCGTCATCACGGACTCCCGGTCTTCCCGGTAGGTCACCCCGAACCAGCGCTCATTGGAAAGAAACACCGAAACCCGGGCCGCACCCAGCGCAATGATCGAACTCACCGCGCTCGGAATATAAAATTCCGCTTTGGGATTTCCGACTCCTTCCGATTGGAGAAATTCAACGAAGAGCTTCTCAAGATGGGGAAAGATCTCTTTTGTGAATCCCCAGAAATTCATGGAAACCGCCTCGTTGCCATCCAGACAACACACTCTTCCTCCGGCATCGATCCCCATAATGCCTCCTTCCCCGCGAACGATGTCCGTGTGCTCCTCAACCCTTTCCAGAAGACCGTCTGCCGTCACCCTGCAAATCCCCCGCGACACCGAACCGTGGTCGGAAAGAGTCTTCCCCAACGGATACGCAACCATTCCCATCCCGGAACATTCCCCCGGCCGGATTTCATCAAGATACCTGCTCATCAGAAAAAAGGCCGACCGACCATAAAAGTCGTCCGCATTGACGGCCAGAAACGACTCGTTCACAGCATTCCGTGCACACCAGATGGCATGCCCGGTCCCCCAGGGCTTGGTGCGGACAAACGGGCGGTCCGGTGAAAAGGGAAGGTCCCCGGGATCCTGGAAAACCAGTTCGACATCCACCGACTTTTCGTAGCGGGCAAGCACCACCCGTCGAAACTCCTCCGCAAAATCCCGCCGGATGACGAACACCACGCGCCGGAATCCCGCCCGGAGGGCGTCATGAACCGAATAATCCAACACGGCCTCGCCGGATGGCCCGACGGATTCCATCTGCTTGAGTCCGCCGTAGCGGCTTCCCATGCCGGCCGCAAGAACAAGAAGAGTTGCCATGGGGAATATATAGCAACAAAATATTGTTGTTGCGCAATACATTTCTTTCTTTTTCTATTTGGAAAAATCTGCTGCTCTTTCCGCCATGGCAAAACCAGGAAGGAGGAGCGGTGCATGGACAGTGGATTTGGATCTCCTGGTCGCCACCCTCACCTCCCGGGCCACACCGGATCCCTCGCCCCTCCCCACCACGCGCGAGCTGGCCGCCCGCTATCGCGTGGCCAACAGCACGGTGTTCCGCCAGATGGAAAAGCATGAACGGGCGGGCCTATTGTGGCGGGCGGCCAGCGGGCGGTTCCATGATGCCAGAGCACGCCGCCTGATCGACAAGCCGCGCCCCATTGCGTGCCTGCTGCGCAGAATCGAACACTGGAGCTTTCTTTATCAGGAACTGATGGAAGGCGTGGCGGGTGCCTGCGAAGAAGAACGGCGGGCCACCCTACTTTGGCATGATGAATCCCTCGTGCGGCACCGGGATGTCGGACAGGCACCGCAATTCTCTTCATGGTCTTCCCAGCAGCGATCGCTCGAATCTTTTCTGGCCCGTTACGGCGACTCCGTGGGAGGGATGATTTTTGACCATGCCTGGACGGACAAAGCACTCCTGAAGCTGCCCAAACCCGTTCGGAAAAACTCCGTTTTGCTCTGCCGTCCCGCCCCGCGGGGAATGACGTCCGTTTTTCCCGACATGAAAAAAAATGCGGGGCTGGCATTGACCCGGCTTCTGGCCGCCGGAGCAACCGCCATCCACCCCGTAAGCCCCTTTGCAGGCGACCCTGCGGTGGAATTCACGCTGGCATCCATCCGGAATGCGGCAGACGCAGCATCCTGCCCGCTGGGGAAAGTGCTGCCGGCCGACACCGCCCGTCGCAGAAAAACTCTTCTGCAGCGCATCGAAGCATCCGGAAAACCAGTCGGGCTCCTTGTTCCCGAGGATAACATCGCCTGCCTGTTGCATGAGGAATGTCGCTCCCGAAATCTGCAACACCCCATGGTGATGGCCCTTCAGGGCACCCGTCTCGCGGCCCACATCCCTTCCTTCCGACAGGATTATGCAGCGATTGGACGCGAAGCTGTTTTCTCCATCCTGAGGCAGCAGCGCTTACGCGATTCGCTTTCCATCGGCGAGGGGTGAGAATCTGGAAAACTCCAGGGCTTCAAGCAACGCACAGGCGAGCGCCATATGCCCTGTCGGCCCCGGATGGATCCGGTCCCAGGCGAGTTCGGTGGGCGGAATGCTTTCCATAAGCCGATCGAAGACAGCCTGCGTGTCGAGAAAGATGGCATCAAATTCCCGCGCCAATTTGCAGACAATCCGACCGTAACAATCCATCTGCCGCCGCATGGCATCCTCCCGGTTGGGATCGATCACGTAGGGAGCAAGAAGCACAAGCCCCTGAAGAGCCGGACGGGTTGCCTGCAACAAACGGCGATAGGTTTCCTCATACTGTCCGGGCGAAATGTGCGTCTCCGTGCGCAAGGGGGTGTCGAACTGCCTCCAGACATCATTGATTCCGATGCAGATGGACAACCAGTCCGGACGAATATCAAGAACATCGGTCTGCCACCGCCCGGCGAGATCGGCAATGGTGTTTCCGCTGACTCCGCGGTTGATCACCCGGATACGGGAGGCCGGGGCGATCCCGTCAAGCAATGCCTGGGTATAGGCCACGTAGCCTGTCCCCAACCCCGCTGCCCGATTCCAAGGAGTCGGCTCCCCAAGCTGGTCCCGCCCCGCATCCGTTATGGAATCACCTGTCAGGAGAAATGTGGAGCGCGGCAAAATTTTCATATGGATCCCTTGCAAACCATATTTCGGTGACTTCTTCAAAACAAATGCGAGCCCATCAGGAAACATGTTTTGCCCGAAGTGACGCGGGCAGTGCCCGAACTGCCTTGCGAGCCCCGCCGTTCCCTTCACTGTCCCGGGGTACTGATAGAGCCAGAAGAGAGCGGAGGAAACCCACCCCCGCCACTTCGGTTTTCGAGCCAGTCAACCAAGTTGCAGACCTTGCCACTTCGCTTGCCGAGCCGGTCAACCCGGTTGCCGACCCCGCCACTTTTGGCCCGGAAGCGGTCAAAACCCTGCCAGACCCCCGAAAAGAACACAGCATCCGCCTTCCGTGCCTGTTTTTCGTTGTTCCCCCACCCCCCATTTGAGCCCTCGCCAACCCTCGGCGCTCTTTGGTAGCCTCCCCCCACTGTGGCCAGAGACAAACGCTCGCAAACCAAAGACTCCACCGCCCACCTCGGTTTCGAGATCACTGCCCTGTGTGAGATGCTACAACCGAAGCTGTTGGGCACCCGGCCTCTCCAGTGGAAGCTGAGGTATGCGATCAAGCACGGCCCGTAGATGGCTCCGGGCCAACTGGCAAAGAAAAGGGCAATATCGCGATGAAAGATGGGGAACTGCATTTCGATGTTCTGAAAGAGTCGAGGGGTTGGTATTGCGTCGAATACACACCTCCGATAGCTGGATACCCACTTGCATTCGTCCAGTTGACAATTCTCAGTGACTCGGACGCATCCGACCATGCTCGGATTACGGAAGCCATGGAGCAGGAACTTGATTATTGGCTGAAAAGATACCACGTGCCGGCAATGGTCTCCGCATTCGATGCCACTGGCGACCTGATTTGCTTGGATACCGAAAGGCCTTCAAGCCATTTGATGGGGCGGAGGAACATGGAATCTGAGCGCACCGAAAGAACGTGGGGGGTCCTCGAGGACAAATCTCTTCCTGTCCTTTCGCCAAAAGATCTTCGAAGCACCTATCATGATATTCCGTTTCGCACGGCTGAGCAAATTCGCTTCGAGGCGCAGCAAGACCTGAAACATACAAAGCGATCAATCCGTCTCTCGCTCACCCTCTTGATCCTCTGGCTCGTGGTGATTCCGGTAACAATTGAACTCCTTGGGGTGGCGAATCCTCTTATTGGTGCCATTGCCCTGATTTACTCGCTGTGGAAGGCATTTGTTCAGCTCATGAAGCTTATTGGCAAGTGGCCAGAAAATCGCCATGAGAAGGAACAATCGGAGCGAAAACAACGTATGGAGCACTACCCCAAGTTCCGCAGTTTAAGAAGACGTTTTGCTGATATGCAGGCACTTGCAGGAT
>CAZPEN010000025.1:0-65534 GCA_964585615.1 uncultured Chthoniobacter sp.
ATTCGTGCCATCCAGAAACTCGTCCGCATCACTGCGTCCGTCGCCGTCGGTGTCCGTGATCGTATCGCTGTAGGGGTCGAGTCCGTAACTCACCCACCAGCCGTCGGAGGTTCCGTTGTTCCCGCTGGAAAAGAGCAGGGGATCGGTGTTGTAGGTGGCTTCCATGTCGTCGGGGATGCCGTCCTGATCGGTGTCGAGGGGGGTGGTGATGGTGATTTCTTCGGAGCTCTCCGAGGCATCGGGGCCCTGGAGGGCGCTGATGCGGTAGGCGTATTCCGTGCTGCCAACGATATTGATGTCCTCGAAGGTGTTGGTGTCGGCGTGGGTGGTGCCGATGGTCGTCCATGCGCCGCCGATGCCGGTCCGGCGTTCGATGGAAAAGCCGTCTTCTATTCTGGTGTTGTCATTCCAGCCCAGGACGACGGCCAATGGGACTTCCAGTGTGGCCGTGGGCCGGGAGGGGGCGAAGAGATCTTCCACGGCACCGGGGGAAACGAAGAGGTGCAGGCGGTTGAACCATCTGTCGAAGGTGGCGGGGGCGTTCGGATTGTCGACCGAGACCAGGCGGAGCACCCCGTCATCGGAGAGGACCGTCCGGTTGGTGACGTTGGGGGTGATCCAGTTCTGCAAGTCGGGGGTGGATTCCTCGAAGTGGTAGAGGAGGTCGCTTGCCGCGACACGTTCGGGGTGGGTGAGGGAGAGCCCGTTGGAGGCGGTGGCGGGGAAGCTGCCAGCCTGATCGGAAACGTGGGGGTTCAGCCCGAAGGCGTATTCGAGGAGATTCTGGTTCCCGTCTCCATCCGGGTCCGCGTTGGCTCCGGAAATAGCAGGGTCGGCAAGCTCCCCGGCGCTGAACACTTCCGTCTGCCATTCCGGGAAGGTCAGGGCGGAGGCCAGGGAAGCAGAGACAAGAAGCCCGGCGGAGAGGGAGAGGAGGTGCTTCATGGCGCGTGAAGCGTTTGCGAATTTCTTGGAAGAGTCAAGAAAAAGAAAGCCTCATATGTGCGGCTCACGGAAGTTTTATAATCTGCGTTACTTTCGATGTGGACAAGAGGCGAAAAACAGTCGTGGCATTTGGAAAGAATATTGCCCGATTGCGCAATGTCGCCGGTTTGACCCAGGAAAAACTCTCGGAGATTGTGGATATCGACAGGAGTTCTCTCCAGCGCATCGAATGGGGCCAGCAAAACGCGTCGTTGGATGTCGTCATCCGCTTAAAATTTTCTCTGGATTGCACATGGGATGAGCTTTTCCGAGGAATCCGCCGCTGATTCCGAGTCCAGCCTGCGAACCAAGGGGGAAAGGCGGAACATGACACGCGCCACTCTTTCGGACGACTGGCACTATATCAAGCCTGTCTTTTGTGACAATTTCGTCACATGGGGAACATCGCGCCACAGGCCGCTTGGGGAGCCGTCAGTTCGCGATCCCATTTGAGGAGAGATCTTGGGAGAAGGCTTCCGGCCTGTTCGCTTTTGTAAGTCACTTGTCGGAAAGGCATTCAACAGACCAAACTCATCTCGCACGCACCCGGAGACCATCTCGCACATACCCGGGCACCTTTTCACGAACCTGGAGCCGGAGGGGGGAGCGCAACGGAGGACTCGGCAGCCATCAGTCCTCCCAATTCACCCAGGAAATGTCGCTCCCGGGACCGGTCAAGACCGATCAGGTTTCCGAAGGCGTGAGAACCGCGAAGGCGCACAACCACCGGGGCAAATTTCTTTCGGGCGGAAAAAATGCAGGCCGCCGTGACGAATGCCACGACGGCCTGCTGTTCCCCCCAGAACATCTTACTTATAAATTACCAAAGCATTCCGCGTGCCAACTTTGCGATTTCAGGATGCCAATTCTTATTGTCCAGACGGAAGTCCCGGAATTTGAGGCATTTCCACTTTTCGATAATCGTTGGGGATTTTAAAATCTTCCTCCGGGATCGTCTCACGCGAGACAGCCATCACGCGAAGTGTCGTTTTTTCACCACCCGGCCCGATGATTTCCGTGAGCATGGGAAGCCCTTGAAGCGATGGATTGTCGGCGAACTGCCCCTGAAACTGCTTCAGTTGGGGGGCTATCGTCATCAGGCTCTCAACGAGGGTGCTGTATTCCGGCACCTCTTTGGTGATCCAGATCGAGGCTTGCTGGTTCGAAACGGTGCCCGCATATTCCTCACACGCGAACCCGGCAAGGGTTTCCTTCCGTCCGGTGGCTTTGAGATCGGATTTTGCACTGGATTCTCCGCCGGATTTTTCGGCGAGCTGCCCGGCCATCTTCCGGACTGCGGCGGACACGGGAACGGCCACCTTCTGCTGGTGCATCAGCGTCACAGCCTCACCGGTCTTGCCGTCCATGATCATGGACACCTGGCCACCCGTATCCATGCGGATTTTTTCGCCTTTCCATTTCGTGGTGCTCACCATGCCGCCTTTCGGGGATTGGGAGGAGGAAATTTCCTGAAGAATGGTCAGGTCGGCACGCACCAAACCCAGAGCGGCAAGGAAAAGAGAGGGGAAAAAAAGAGGCTTGATCATGGCAGGGAATTTCTTTCCTGGAAATTCTGCCCCCGGAGTCCGCTTCCGTCACCCTCAATTTTTCCCTCCAGCGAAGAAAGACCGTCCGGAGAAGCCGAACAGGGTGGTTGGCGGGAAAGGTCATAGGATGGGGCGGGCTTGAAGAATGAGGTTGAGGGCTTTTGCCGGGTGGCGGTGGTAAAGCTCGAAGAAGTGGGCGACCACCTCGCCCTGTTCGAAGGGAAGGAGGGCATTGCGGGCGAGTGCCAGAAATCAATCGGCCGCTTGAACCTCCGTAACTTTCCCGTCATGCACCCCAAAAACCAGAATTGCTCCTTTCCCGTTGGAGAAATGATTGTTCAAAGTGAAGTGCCCTCACCTCTTCTCCGCCACCAGTGCCAGGCGCGGCCACCACCAGACGATTTTGCCATCTTCTTCCGTGAGGCGAAAGGTTCGTCTTGCGGACCCGGGAGCCGATGCCACGAGTTCGAGCACATGCCCGCGATTCTCGGGGGAGGTTCCCGCCGCCTGGAAATACCACTCCAGATCCGGCTGTTTCAGGGGAATCGTCCCGCATCGCAGGATCTCCAGGCCGGCTTCCCGGCAGAGGGCCGACCACTCGCCGGGGGACAAAAACCGCCCGTGGCTCGGGTCTCTCCATTTCTCCACGGCATGGATCCACTCCGCCGCCTCCGGCTCGCCATCCGGAACGCTTCCGTCAATGAGGAGAAAAATCCCGCCGGAACAAAGAACCCGTGCCACCTCGGCAACAAAAGCGGACGGGCTGCTGAAATGGTGCGCCGCCACGCGGCAGGAAACCACCTGGAAAGCCCCGTCATCATATGGCAGACGCTCCGCCTCGTGCAGCGCGGTTTTCAGGGTAAGCCCGCGCCCGGCGGCGAGTTCGGCCGCCCGTTCCAGCATGGCCGGGGAAAGATCCGAAGCCATGACCTCCCAGCCCTTTTCCGCAAGCCAGGCGGCGGTGTGCCCCCCACCGGTCGCCACATCCAGCGCCCGGCCTCCCCGTGGCAGGTTCAGGCCTTCCAGGGCATTCACAACATCCGAGACATCCGCCAGAATATGCGAAGAGCCGTAGTTCCGGCTCTGGCGGTCAAACTGTTCGCGGGAGGCAAGCTGGCGTTCATCAAGCGACATGCCCCGGATTTTATATCCCCGCCTCCGCCGGGATGAAATGATTTCTTGCCCCTCCCCCGTCCGGCCATTCAATGTCCCCGCCCATGATTCGACACGACAACCGCTCCCCCGGAGAACTCCGCAAGATCGACATCCAAAAAGGCATCGCCCCGCACGCCCAGGGCTCCGTCCTTGTTTCCTTCGGCAACACCCGCGTCATCTGCGCGGCCATGATCGAGGAGTCCGTGCCCCGGTGGATGAAGGAGCAGAACGTCAGCGGGGGCTGGCTGACCGCGGAATATTCCATGCTCCCCTACTCCACGCTCAGCCGGAAGCAACGCGAATCCTCGCGGGGCAGGCCGGACGGGCGGGGAACAGAAATCCAGCGCCTTGTGGGACGTTCCCTGCGTGCGGTCGTCGATCTCGAGAAGCTCGGCTCGCGGACCCTGTGGGTCGATTGCGATGTGCTCCAGGCGGACGGTGGCACCCGCACCGCCGCGATCACCGGGGCTTCCGTCGCCGTCGAGCTGGCCTGCCGCTCGCTTGTGGAACAGGGAAAACTGGCGGCTCTTCCGATCAAGAACCGTGTCGCCGCGGTCAGCGTGGGCATCGTGGGCGGTGAAGTCCTTGTGGATCTCGATTACCACGAAGACAAGGACGCCGAGGTCGACATGAACATCGTGATGACCGACAAGATGGATTTTGTGGAAGTCCAGGGCTCCGGGGAAGAAAGCGTTTTTTCCGCCCCCCAGCTGGAAGCCATGCTGGCCGCCGCAAGAAGCGGTATTGCCAATTTGCTCGAAATTCAGAATGCTGCCCTCTCTTCTTCTCACTCATGAAAAAAGCTCTCATCACCGGCATCACCGGCCAGGACGGTTCCTATCTTGCGGATTTGCTTCTCTCCAAAGGATACGAAGTCCATGGCATCATCCGTCGCGCCAGCACGTTCAACACCAGCCGGATCGATCATCTTTACCAGGACCCCCACGTCAACGGGGTCCGGCTCTTCCTTCACTACGGCGACCTCGCGGACTCGGTGAACCTCGTCAAGCTGATCTATGAGCTCAAACCCGACGAGATCTACCACCTCGGTGCCCAGAGCCATGTGCGGGTGAGTTTTGACATTCCGGAATACACCTCCGACGTCACCGGGGTCGGCACGATCCGGATCCTGGAAGCCATGCGCGAAGCCGGTGTCAAATCCCGCTTCTACCAGGCCTCGAGCAGCGAGATGTTCGGCAAAGTCCAGGCCGTTCCACAGACCGAGACCACTCCCTTCTGGCCCCGCAGCCCCTACGGCTGCGCCAAAGTGTTCGCCTACTGGGCAACCGTCAATTACCGTGAAAGCTACGGCATGCACGCCTCGAACGGGATCCTCTTCAACCACGAGAGCCCCCGGCGCGGCGAGACGTTCGTCACCCGCAAGATCACCCGCGCGGCAGCCGCCATCAAACTCGGCCGCCAAAAGGAACTCTTCCTCGGCAACCTCGACGCCAAACGCGACTGGGGATACGCACCGGAATACGTCGAAGGCATGTGGCGGATGGTCCAGCAGGATGCCTCCGATGACTACGTGCTCGCCACCAACGAGACCCACACGGTCCGCGAATTCGTCCAGGAAGCCTTCGGGCACCTCGATCTCGACTGGGAAGAATGCGTCAAATACGACGCCCGCTACGAACGCCCGGCGGAAGTCGACCTCCTTGTCGGCGACCCCGCCAAGGCCAAAAAACAACTCGACTGGGAACCCAAAACCAAATTCCGCGACCTTGTCCGCATCATGGTCGACGCCGATCTCGCCGAACTCAAATCCAGGTCTTGACTCCCCTCACAAAACCGTTACTTTAACCGACTCTCATTATGTCAAGAAAGTGCAGCATCACAGGGGCCAAACCCGTCCGGGGATCGAAAATCCACCGCCGCGGTCTGGCAAAAAAGAAGGGCGGCATCGGTATGCACGTCACGGCCGTCACACCACGCTTCTTCGAGCCGAACTTGAAGACCAAGCGCGTTTGGGTGCCCGAACTCAAGAAGTTCGTCACCGTCAAAGCCACCGCAAGGGCTTTCAAGACGGTCTCAAAAAATGGCGCCTACAAGACCCTCCGCGCTGCGGGTCTTCTCAAATAATCTCCCACCAAGCAGAACAACCCTCCAAAGAATCCCCCACGCCATGGCCTTCAGCGTCCAAAGCAAAAAATCCGGAAAAACCTACTTCCTCCACCGCCGCCTCCAGCAGCTCAAGGGCGGCAGGGAAGTGACCCTGTATTACTTCGCCGGCGTTGCCGGGGAAGGTGCGATGGATGCTCTGCCAGTCGGCTACGTGGTTTCCGAAAACGAGCGCACCGGTCTCCCTCTTCTCAAGAAGGGTTGATTCCTTTCTGCTGAAAGCGGCATGATGACGGGTGACAACACTCCTCGCACGAGGTAGTGCTACTCTCCATGCCGCTTCTCGAAGTCCAAGACCTCAGAACCTGGTTCCCGGTGCATGGCGGATTGCTCCGCCGGAAAACGGGAGACATCAAGGCTGTTGACGGAGTCAGTTTCTCAGTGGAACCCGGACAGACCGTCGGTCTTGTCGGCGAAAGCGGCAGCGGCAAGACAACGGTGGGCCGCACCCTGCTCAAGCTCATCCCTGCCACCTCCGGGAACGTCCTTTTCAACGGACAGGAGATTCTTCCCATGAGGGAGAAGGAATTCCGTCCCTTCCGCCGGGAGATGCAGATGATTTTTCAGGATCCCTTCGGATCCCTGAATCCCCGCTTCACGATCGCCGAGATCGTTTCCGAGCCTCTGGAGATCCATTTTCCGGAAAAATCCCGGGGCGACCGCAGGGACCGGGTGGCGGAGCTCCTCCGGCTTGTCGGCCTCCAGCCGGAAATGATGAAGCGCTACCCGCATGAGTTCAGCGGAGGGCAGCGCCAGCGGATCGGCATTGCGCGGGCCCTGGCCGTCGAACCGCGCTTCATCGTCTGCGACGAACCGGTCAGCGCCCTTGACGTCAGTGTTCAGGCCCAGATCGTCAACCTGCTCCAGGATCTTCAGGAACAGTTCGGCATCGCCTACCTGTTCATCGCCCACGATCTCGCCGTGGTCGAACACATCAGCGATCACGTGCTGGTGATGCACCGTGGGAAAATCGTCGAGTCCGCCCCGGCAGAAGCCATTTACAACAACCCTCAGGACGACTACACCAAGTCCCTCCTGGCCGCCGTGCCGCAACTCGCCTGATGCACCCGATTCTCCGCAATTTTCTCCGAATGAACTGGCTCCTGCTGGGGCTCATGCTCGCCCTGCTGGGCTATGGCGTCTACGCCATCTACAGCGCGACCTGGATGCGCGAGCAGAACTTCTGGTCCTCGCAACTCATCTGGATCCTGATCTGCCTGCCGATGTTTTTTGTGGTGGCGCTCCTGGACTACCGTTGGATCAACTTCGGGGCCATTCCCATCTACGTGCTCGGAATGCTCCTGCTGGTGGCGACGATGCTCTTCGGAGAAAAACGCTATGGAGCCCGGAGCTGGCTCGACCTCGGCCCGATGAGCTTCCAGCCCTCGCAGCTGGCCATCGTGGCGGGCATCCTGACCCTCGCCGTCTTCCTGCAAAATTCCCGCGCCATGATGCCCTTTCTGCGGATCCTGTGTTGCGGGGCAATTGTGGGAGCCCCCTGGATCCTCATCCTCATCCAGCCCGACCTTGGCTCCTGCATCGTGTGGGTGCCCGTTCTTCTCGCCATGATGTTCATCGGCGGCATTCCCAAGCGATGGCTCATCTCCATGTTGATCGTCGGGGTTGCCATGATCCCCGTCGTTGTCCAGTTCGGGCTCAAACCCTACCAATACTCGCGGATCACCACCTTTCTCAATCCGGAAGCCGACCCGCAGGGCGACGGATGGAACATCACGCAATCCCTCATCGCCATCGGCTCCGGCGGCTTCTCCGGCAAGGGATTCAAAGCCCCCAACACACAGAACGAACTGGGCTTTCTTCCCTCCACCATCGTTCACAACGACTTTATTTTTTCCGTGCTCGGCGAGCAGCACGGGTTCGTCGGGGGAGTCGCCCTCCTCGCCGCCTTCGCCCTGCTCTTTCTTGTGATTTTGCAGGTTGCCATGGAAGCGGGGGATGATCTCGGGAGGTTGCTGGCCATCGGCTTTGTCATGCTGCTCTTCACCCACACGTTCATGAACATCGGGATGACGATCTCGGTGACGCCGATCACCGGTCTGCCCCTGCCATTGATCAGCTACGGCGGATCGTTTGTCATGATCACCCTTTTTGGCTTCGGGCTTTTGCAGAGCATCTGGATCCACCGGAGATCCGCCAGGTAGGAATCCCGGACGATGACGGAACCCCTGTTCGACATCGCGGTTGCGGTCGCCTCTTTTTTCGCCGGACTTCTGGGAGCGCTGATCGGACTCGGCGGCGGCATCATTGTCACTCCCCTGCTGGTTCTCGTTTTCGGCATCGACATCCGCTATGCCATGGGAGCGGCCCTGTGTTCGGTGATTGCCACCTCCTCCGGTGCCGCCGCGGCCTATCTGCGGGATGGCATCTCCAACATGCGCATCGGGCTTTTCCTCTGCATCGCCACCACCATCGGGGCCGTCTGCGGAGCCCTGCTGGCCATCGTGCTGGATCCGGATGTTCTTTCCATCATTTTTGGAGCCGCCCTGCTGGCGACCGTTTTTCTGTCGCTCCGCAAAAAGTCGGAGTCCCGCCTCCTGCCGGAGGATTCCGATCCGCTGGCCCTCAAGCTGGATCTCCCCGGAGAAATGCCGGATGCCCAAGGGGGGAAGTCGCTCTATGGAGTGGCCAAGGTGATCCCGGGCTTCTGTGTCATGTGGATTGCCGGGGTTCTTTCGGGCCTGCTGGGGATCGGGTCGGGGGCATTCAAAGTCGTCGCGATGGACCAGATCATGAGGCTGCCGTTCAAGGTGACCACCGCCACGAGCAATTTCATGATCGGCGTCACCGCCGCCGCCAGCGTGGGCATTTACCTGAAAAAAGGTTATCTGGATCCCGCCCTCGTTTCTCCGGTGGCCCTCGGGGTGTTGGCGGGAGCGTTTTTCGGCGCCAAGCTGCTCACGGTGGCCCCCGTGAAACTCCTGCGCGTGATCTTTCTGGCTGCCGTCTCCGTCATCGCCGTGCAAATGATCCTGAAAGGACTCCACCATTGAACAGGCTCTCCGTCATCCTGGCCCGGGTCATGGTCTTCGGCACCCTCTTTTCCGCGGGACTGATCACGATCGGCCTTGTCTGGTACCTTTGCACCCATGTGGGACAGAATCCCGGTGACCACATCTTCTCGGGTGAACCCAAGTATTTTCAAAATCCCGTGGAGATGCTTCAGCGGGCCTTCAGCCTCCACGAAATCGGCGAACGCCGGAGCATCGCGATGATCGGGATTTTTCTTCTGCTCCTGAATCCTCCGGTCCGGGTGTTTCTGGCCGGGATGGGATTCCTGCTGGAAAAGAACCGGATGTACGCGGGGATCAGCGCCCTGGTGTTTCTGGTGCTCCTCGTCAGTTTCTTCTGGTGAAGTCCGGGTATTTTCAAAGTCTCACCGGACCGCTGCGCCTGCCGGTCTTCCGCTCGCTCTGGATCGCAACGGTCTTTTCAAACATCGGAACGCTCATGCACAGCGTCGGGGCGGCCTGGCTGATGACGTCCATGACGTCCTCTCCGCTTCTGGTCGGCCTGGTTCCGGCCTGCATCTTCCTGCCGACGTTTGTGGCGGGGATCTGCGGCGGAGTGCTGGCCGACATGGTCGAACGGCGGCGCATCCTGCTGGTGACCCAATCCGGCATGATGCTTGCCGCCGCGGCGATGGGCATCCTGACCATCAGCGGGCACATGTCTCCGCCCCTGCTTCTCGGGCTGACTCTCTGCCTCGGATTTTTCAGTGCATTGAACCTCCCGGCCTGGCAATCCCAGATCCAGGAGCTGGTCCCGCGCGGGCAGGTGGCGGCGGCGGTGTCCCTGAACAGCATGAGTTTCAACAGCGCCCGTTCCATCGGCCCCGCGCTGGGAGGACTGCTGGTGGCCGCCTCGGGACCGGCGGTTGTTTTCTTTCTCAATGCCGCCTCCTTTTTGGGAACCGTCTTTGTGCTGGCCGCGTGGAAACGTCCCCCGGTTCCACGCACCCGGAAGGCTGTTTTCCGGACGTTGAAAGAAGGCTTTGAGTTTGCCATCCATTCCCCCGTGATGCGGGCTCCGTTGCTGAGGGTTTCGGCTTTTGCCTTTGCGGCCAGCGCGGTCTGGGCGGTGCTCCCGCTTCTGGCACGGGAAGACCTGAAGTCCGGCCCCCTCGGTTACGGGTTTCTTCTGGGAGCATTTGGGATCGGCTCCATCGTCATCGGCGGGCTTGTTCCCGGATTGCGGCGGAGTTTCCATCCCGACCGGATTGCGGGGCCGGCGATCCTGGTGCTGTGCGCGGTGTTCCTCTGTCTGGGAACCATCCGAAGTTTTCCGGTCGCGTTGGTTGCCCTGTTTGCCGGAGGCATGGCCTGGGTGGCGGTGTTGATCCAGTTCAACGTGGCCGTGCAGCTTTCCGTTCCGGCGGAAATCCGGGGACGGGCCATGTCGTTCTACCTGGTCTTTTTCCAGGGCAGCATGGGCCTGGGGAGCGCGGCAAACGGCTGGATTGCGACCCATGCGGGCATCCCCCATGCGCTGGTCTTCGCAGGGCTTTTTCTTCTGGTGGGGCTGCCTCTGGGCGCGTGGTTCCCCCTGCCCCAAGCGCTTTCACCGGGAAAGCCTGCTTCCGGCCCGGCAACAGCGCGGATTGACTAATTCAATCCCAGAAGGGCAACCAGATTCAGGCCGAAGGCAAAGAGCAGTGCCCCGAGGAAAATACAGACCGGCAGAGTCAGAATCCATGCCATGAGAATGTTCCGGAGCGTTGCCACCTGAAGCCCGGAGTTGTTGGCAGCCATGGTTCCCGCCACCCCCGAGGAAAGCACATGGGTCGTGCTGACCGGCAGGCCAAAACGGTCCGCCACGAGAATGGTGGACATGGCCACCAACTCGGCGGAAGCTCCCTGGGCATACGTCAGATGGTCCTTGCCGATCTTTTCCCCCACGGTGACGACGATCCGTTTGTAGCCAATCATGGTTCCAAGGCCGAGGGAGAGTGCAACGGCATATTTCACCCAGTTGGGAATGAAATTGGTGAGTTCCTCTCCGCTGCCCTTGAGCGCGGCAGCCTCTGCTTTTTCCTGCGGACCGGTGAAGGCCTTTGTCTTTTCCAACTTGGTGATGGCCTTTGAAATGAGATAGAAATCCGTCCGCACGGCTCCCCGTTCCTCTGTGGAAAGATCCTGGAAAGTTTCCGAAGTCTCCAAACGCCGGAACAGATCACCGCATTTGTCGGTCAGAGCCGCAAAGACCCGGGGAGAGAGTTTTCCGGAGGGTTTGATGTAATCGGTGAGTGCCTCCCCGGATTCTTCGCCATCCAAGCGAAGCCCCCCCGCAGCTTTCTCAAAAACCGTTCCGAGCGCCTGCGCGGACCGTGCCGCTTCCGCCACGGAAGAATGATCGGCTGACATCTTCAGGGCGTAGGTGCCCGGCAGAATGCCGACCAAGATCAGCACGATCAATCCCATTCCCTTCTGCCCATCATTCGATCCGTGGGCGAAACTCACGCCCGTGCAGGTCAGCATCAGGATGCAGCGAATCCAAAGAGGCGGAGGATTTTTCCCTTCGGGAGCCCGATAGAGGGAGGGGTTTTTCACCAAAGCCTTGCAAAGAAGAAGCAGCAGACCGGCGGCACAAAAACCGACCAGAGGGGAAAGGAGAAGCCCCACCCCCAAATCCTGGGCCTTGGCCCAATTGACTCCTTCGGTGATCGAGTGCTCCGGACCCATCAGGGAATTCGCCAGCCCCACTCCGAGGATGGACCCGATGAGAGTATGCGAACTGGAGGCCGGCAGCCCGAAGTACCAAGTGCCGAGGTTCCAAAGGATGGCGGAAATCAACAGGGAAAAAACCATCGCAAACCCCGCGGCCGAGCCGATGTTCAGAACAAGCTCCACCGGAAGAAGACTCACGATCCCGAACGCCACCAGCCCGGAAGAAGTCAACACACCGATCAGATTCCAAATCCCGGACCAAACCACCGCCGGGGTCGCCTTCAGGGTGTTCGTATAAATAACGGTCGCCACCGCATTGGCGGTGTCGTGGAACCCGTTCACAAACTCAAAGCTCAAGGCGAGCAGAACCGCGGTGACCAGAAAAACCCATGTCAGAAACGTCGGTTCTGAGCAGGCGGTGGCGATCAAAAACATAAAGGGAGAGAACAGGTAAGACATCCTTCCCGGCGGAATTCTTCAAGGCCGGAAATTCCACAAACGTGTCAGGAGGGGAAATAAATCAGCAATTTCATGATCCAGATCATCCGAATGCAAGCGGTTCAGGGCGAGTTGGTTTCTGCATTCTTGAAGGTCTCGGAAAAGCTTTTTCCGGCGTCCTTGAAGGCGTCCCCGATGCCCTGGATGGCATTCCTGGCGTCGTTGAGAGCTCTGGCCATCTTGGCGGCCTGAAAATCCGTGCGGAGACTGAAGGCCTGACGGCGAAAAACATCCGCCCGGGCGCGGTCTCCCTTTTTCTCCAATTCCTCCACCTGGGAGTCGAGTTTGGCGAGTGACTTCTCAACCGCCGCCTGTTTCTCCGCATCGGGGGCGGCCTGGAACTCCGCCAGTTGCTTCCGGGCATTCTCAACGGTGCGCGAAGGGGAATTGCAGCCCCAAAAAAGCACCAGAAGAAGTCCCGCAAGCAGAAGGCGGTATTTCATCATGCGGAGAAGGTGTCCAGCGCGGGAGAGCGACCGTTTTCCATCCGGATCTCCGGCCGGTTCGCCGCCAGATGGCGCAGAATGTGAAACACTTCCTCGGGATCGGCTCCGACCGCCTGGGCAACCTGTTCAGCTGTCTGGGGCTTCCCGGCAGTCTTGAGGTGGGCGGCCACGCGGCCCTGAACCTCCAGGATCTTTGCGGCGGCTTTCTTGCCGGCTTCCACGCCCGGCTGATGGTAGGCGTTGACGTTGACCAGCGAACCGTAGAACCCGACGGCGCGCTCGTAAAGGGCGATGAGCGCTCCAAGCTGGAAGGCGTTGAATTCCGGAATGCTGATGGTGATCGACTCGCGGCCTTTCTCGTGGAGGGCGCTGCGGCTGCCGCGAAGGAAGCCCTGAAGATAATCACCGGGAGTGACTCCGGGCTCGACTTCCAGCGGAACCGAGGCGGAGGCCTTGCGCACTTCGATGAATGTGACGAAGAAATTGTTCACCCCGTCGCGCAGTTGCTGCACGTAGGCGTGCTGGTCGGTGGAGCCTTTGTTTCCATAGACAGCGATGCCCTGGTTGACAACCTGTCCGTCCAGATCAAGCTCCTTGCCGAGAGATTCCATGACCAACTGCTGGAGGTAACGGCTGAAGAGCAGCAGACGATCCTTGTAGGGAAGAATCACCATGTCTTTTTTCCCGGTTCCCCCGCCGGCGTGATACCACATCAGGGCGAGCAACATGGCGGCATTCCTGCGGATGTCATCGGTGCGGGTTCTGGCATCCATGGCCGCGGCCCCGGCAAGAAAGCCCTCCACATCGAGTCCCTGCAACGCCATCGGCACCAGCCCGACCGCGCTCATCACCGAGGTCCGGCCGCCGACCCAGTCCCACATCGGGAACTTGCGCAGCCAGCCTTCCGCCGTGGCCACCTTGTCGAGCTCGCTTCCCTCCCCGGTCACGGCCACAAAATTTTTCGCAAAGGCGATGCCGGCTTTTTGGAAGGCCGCCTGTGCGGCAAGCATTCCGTTGCGAGATTCCTTTGTTCCGCCGGATTTCGAAATCACCGCAACCAGGGTGTTGCCAAGACAGGAGCCGATCTGCGCAAGGACTTTGTCCATGCCGTCGGGATCGGTGTTGTCGAAAAAGTGGAGCCGCAACGGGTTTGCCGGGCTCCAGAGCGCATCGGCCACGAGTTGGGGCCCCAACGCGGACCCCCCGATGCCGACAACGAGAAGGTCGGTGAATTTTTCTCCCGTGGCGGAAAGAATTTTTCCGGAATGCACCTCTGCGGCGAAGTCCAGGATGGCTTTCTTCGTGGAGGTGATGGCTTCGCGGAGTTCCTGCGTGGGAGCCAGGGCCGCATCGCGGAGCCAGTAGTGACCGACCATCCGGTGCTCATCGGGATTCGCGATTTCCCCGGCTTCCAGCAGCTTCATCTGCTTGCACGCCCGGTCGGAAGCCAGCGCCATGCCGGTGAAAAAATCCTCGGGAAAGTCCATGCGGCTGATATCCACGGAAATGCCGAGAGCGTCGTAGCTGAGGAAATACTGTTGGAAGCGGCTCCAAAGGGAAGAGATTGTGCTCATGCCTCCCAGCGAACTAGATTGGCGGCGGTATGGCAAACCGAAATCCGATTTGTGACAGAATCTTTGCTCCGGAAGGGACGGCTTGCTCCCGGGAAGAAGAAACCCGGGCGCTTGGCCGTGCTCTTGCCGCGGAGATTTCCGGGGGAACCGTCCTCAGCCTGGAGGGACCGCTCGGGGCCGGAAAAACCTGCTTCGTTCAGGGAATCGCCGAAGGCCTCGGCCTGGATCCCGCGGAAGTCTCGAGTCCCACCTTCACCCTGGTTCACGAATACCCGGGCGGGCGGCTCGCTCTGGTCCATTTTGATCTCTACCGCTTGGAATCCGACACGGAACTCGCCGGGTTGGGTTATGACGAATATTTGAAAGAACCCGGCATCTGCGCAATCGAATGGGGTGACAAATTTCCGGAGGCTCTTCCCCCGGGAACATGGAGAATCCGATTCCTCATCGAGCCGGGCCGCCGGAGGATCCAGGGAGAAATTTTCGCATGAACGTGCTTGCCATCGAATGCTCCAGCCGGGAGGGCAGCGTGGCGGTCCTCCATGGCGGAACCGTCCTCCACTCCGCGCATTTCCCCAGCCCCCGGGGAAGAGGCGGGGAGCTTTTCACCCGCCTGGAATCCGCCCTGCGGGAAATGCCCCGCACCGATCTCGTGATCGTGGGAACCGGACCCGGCAGCTACAACGGACTCCGAACCTCCATCGCCGCCGCCTGGGGAACAGCCAGGGCGCGGGGAGCCAGGCTGGCCGGGGTCTCCTCGCTTCTGGGATACGATGCCCCGGAATATTTCGTGCTCGGCGATGCGCGCGCCAACCAGCGGTTCCTCGCCCATGTGGTGGAAGGAGCCTTTGTTTTTTCCCCGGTTCTTCTGACCCCACAGGAAGCCCGGGAGAAGATCCTTCCCGCTCTGCCCGTCTTTGCCACATCCGAACTGGAAGATCTTCCGGAAGCAATTGTTGCCGCTCCCCACGCGGAGATTCTGGCCCGGAGAAAATTCCCGGAAGGTTTTCCCGAACCCACCTACCTCAAGCCTCCCCACATCACCACCCCGTCCGGCTCCTCCAAGCCGGAACATCTGCCCGTGCATTCATCCCGAAGCCCGGGCAGCAAAATCCCTTCTCCGTGACAAAATGATCCCGCAAACGGTTTTTCTCCGTGGCCCCCGCATCGCGAGGTGAGGGATTTCCGGATCCGGGATAATCCAACGGCCCGGATGGAGTCCCTCCCATTCGGTTTCCGGGCTGTGGGGTTTTGGAAATCCGTAAAAATCATTTACTTTGGGAACATTCCTGCGAATCTGGCCCTTTCAAGAAACCAGCCTGCTGTGGCACGAGATTTATACCAAAAATGCCGGGAATACAGGGATAGCGCGGATGCGCGGGCCCAGGGATTTTACCCCTACTTTCGCTGTATCGAAGAACCCCACGGAAACTACGTCGTTTGCGAGGGCCAGCCGAAGATCATGATCGGCTCGAACAATTATCTGGGGTTGGCCCAGGATCCGCGGGTGATTGAAGCCGCCTGCGAGGCGACGCGTCTCTATGGGGCGGGCTGCACGGGTTCGCGGCTGCTGAATGGAACGATCAAGCTGCATGTCGAGCTGGAAGAGGCTTTGGCGGCGTTCCTGCAAAGGGAGTCGGTCGTTTTGTTTTCGACGGGGTTTTTTGCGAATCAGGGGGCGCTGGCTTCGCTCACCGAGGAGGGGGATGCGATTCTTTGCGACCGGGAGAACCATGCCAGCATCATTGACGGCTGCCAGTTTGCTCCGGCGAAGCTGGTTCCCTACCGGCACAACTCGGCCACTTCGTTGCGCAACCGTTTGAAGCGCCTGCCGGAGGAGGCGGGACGGTTGGTGGTGATGGACGGGGTTTTCAGCATGTCGGGGGACATTGCCGATCTGCCTCCGATGGTGGAGGTGGCGAAGGAATATGACGCGCTGGTCTATGTGGACGAGGCGCATTCGCTCGGGGTGCTCGGACCGCAGGGCCGGGGAACCGTGCATCATTTCGGATTGAACGATGAGGTGGACATCGTCATGGGCACTTTCTCGAAGTCCCTCGGTTCCATGGGCGGGTTCATTGCGGGAGATGCGCAGATGATCGAGTATCTCAAGCACCGCGCCCGGTGTTTCATTTTCACGGCGGCGCTGGCTCCGGCGGTTGCGGGGGCTGTTTTGAAGGCGCTGGAGATCATGCAGCAGGAGCCTGAACGGATCGACCGGCTCTGGCGCAACACACACAAGATGCACGAGGGGTTCCGGCGCATCGGATTCAAGATCGGGACGACGCAGACGCCGATTGTTCCAATTCTGATCGGGAGCGAGGCGAAGGCCTTTGTCTTCACCCAGCGGCTTTACGAGGAGGGAATTTTTGCCACGCCGGCGATTTATCCGGCCGTTCGCTATGGGGAGGCGATCGTGCGCACCAGTTTCATGGCCACCCATACGGACTCCGACCTCGATCGCGTGCTCGAGATTTTTGAGAAACTTGCGCGCGAACTTGGAACTTTCGATGATCCCGCCTACGTCAACCCGACCCGCAGAAAAAACGTGTTCGATTTCCGTTTGCAGGACACCGGGGGAGAGGAAGAAGTTCGAGCGGGTGGCGGAGAGGCTGCACGGAACGGATCCGGCCTTCATTCCGCCGTTTCCCGGTAGCATCGCCAAGTATCTTTCCCCGAAGTCGGCTTTTCACGTCCGGCACGGGGAAATAACGGCGTTCCTCGCGATGCGCGATGGTCGGCCGGTGGGGAGGATCGCCGCGGTGATCAACCGTTCCCACAATGAGCGGTATGGCGACAGGACCGGCTTTTTCGGTTTTTTCGAGTGCGAGGACAATCCGGAGACCGCGCGGCTGTTGTTCGGGCGGGTGGAGGATGTCCTGCGGGAGGCGGGCTTGGAGGCGATGCGCGGACCGTATAATCCGAGCATCAATGACGACTGCGGGCTGCTGACCTCGCGATTCGATCTTCCGCCCTGTATCGGGCTGACATGGAATCCCGGGTATTACCCCGGACTGCTTGTCGGGGCGGGGTTCCGCAGTGTGCGGACAATGCATGGAATGAACCTTCCGATGCACCGTCTGGAGCAGCCGGCGCGGATGGCCCGCATTGTTGAGCGGATTGCTTCGCGTTCCCGGCTGAAGATGCGGACGATGGATCTGACCCGTCTCCCGGAGGAGTTGGAGATCGTGCGGGAAGTTTACAATGCGACCCTGGAGCGGAACTGGGGGTTTGTTCCGATTTCCATGGAGGATCTTCTGGCGGCGGCCGATGACATGCGGGCGATTGCGGACCCCCGGCTTCTTTTGATTGCGGAGTCGGACGGAAAGGATGCGGGGGTGGCGATCACCCTGCCGAATTTCAACGAGATTCTGGGCCGGATCAAAAAGACTCCGCATTGGCTCCGGTTGCCGCACATTTTTTGGCTGATGAAAACCCACAGGATCAATTCCTGCCGTCAAACCGTGCTGGGGGTGGTGCCGGGGTTCCGGGACCGGGGGCTTCATGCCTGGTTGATTCACGAGCAATTTGTCCGGGCGCAGGAGCGTTACGACAATGCCACGCTGGGGTGGATGGAGGAAAACAACACCGAGATCCTGAAAAACTGCGAGCTGGTGGGTGGAGAATGGGAACGAACCTGGGAGATCTTCGAGAAAGCCGTGGGGGCTTCCCCGGAGAAATGCCGTTCTTGAAATTCCCTTAATCCCGGCTAACTTCGTCGTCTATGCAGCTATCCATGCGGACAGACTATGCCCTGCGGGCGCTTTTCACCCTGGTTGAACATCATGGGGGAAATCCGATCCCTATTGGGGAATTGGCCCGCAGAAACGATGTTCCCAAGCGTTTCTTGGAGCACATCATGCTCGATCTCAAGGAACGGGGATGGGTGGAGAGCCTGCCTGGAAAGCGGGGAGGATATCTCCTGAAAAAAAATCCCTCAAAAATCACGATGGGAGAGGTCGTGAGACATTTTGACGGATACCTTGCGCCGATTGCCTGCGTCTCAGTGACCGATTACAAGCGGTGTTCGCAGGAGTCTGTGTGCCGGTTCCGCCGGGTTTTGCTTCGGGCCCGGAACATGGTGGCGGAGTTGATGGACAGGACCACGCTTTTTGACGTTTTGCAGGGAAGTCCGGTGGTCCAGGCGGAGGTTGTTGGACTGAACGGCGACGGGATTTGATTGTTGTGTCCCGAAGGGGAGTTGTTGCGCGACGGGCTTCCGCATCGTAGCCTGAACAACCCATGCGAAGATGGTATTTCTGGACAGCACTCTTTTGTTTGCTGGCGGGCCTTGTGGCTGCGCCACAGGCGGAACAGGTGCGCACGCGTGTGGCCGACGGTTTTGATCAGCCGGTGGGAAAACCGGATGCCGACGGGTATTACATGTCGCGGGGGTTTCTTTCGTATCATCCGGGGGAGGATTGGAATGGATTGAACGGCGGGAACAGCGATCTTGGGGCTCCGGTCTATGCCATCGGGCATGGGTATGTGACTTTTGCGAGGGATGCCCGGATGGGTTGGGGCAATGTGGTTCTGATCCGGCATGTCTTTCTGGAGAACGGCCAACTCCAGACGGTGGATTCCATGTATGCCCATCTGGACAGGATCCTGGTGCGCGAGGGCCAGCAGATCACCCGGGGCCAGCAGGTGGGAACCATTGGGACGAACCGGGGAATGTATGTCGCCCATCTCCATTTTGAGATCCGGAAGAACCTTTTCATTGGAATCAACCGATCCGCCTTCAAGCGGGATTTGACGAATTACTACCGGCCCGGAGCCTTCATCGCCCCCCGGCGCAAGCTTCCCGGGGGCGGCCGCAGTGCGATGATCGACATCAACACCTACAGCACGGGAAAAGTCACGTCTCCGCCCACCGACGAGTCCGCCCTCCGCGCGGGCACCAAAGCCGCGCCGGAAAAATCGCCCGCCATCAAGCTCCCCGCTTCCGGGCGCACGAATACGTTCCGGGTCAATCGGTTCGAGGATTTGTAACCATTTCTTCCGCGATGATGCGGAGGCCTTCGCGGACATCGTCGTCCTGCATGGCGAACGAGATGCGCAGGCATTCGTGGCGGTGTTTCCATCCGTCCTCGGGCATTCCGAAGAAGAAGTATTCACCGGGGACGACGAGGACGTTCCGTTTTTTGAGGGCCTCGTAGAGTGCGCGGGAAGAGCGTCCGGAGTTTTCGATCCAAAGCCAGAGGAACATGGCCCCCTCGCTTTCGTGCAGGGCCCAAGGGGCCTCGCGGGGAAAAAATTCCTCCACGGCGGCGAGAGCGGCATTTCTCTTGCGGAGGTAGAACGGTCGGATGACGTCCCTGCCCAGGGAGAGGATCTCTCCACTTTGGATGAGCGGGCCCGCGATGGCCTGGCCGAAATTTCCATTGGCGAGACCGGTCACCGCCATCATTGATGAGATGGCGGAGGCAATTTCCGGCGGAGCGATAACAAAGGCGGTGCGGGTTCCCGGCAGTCCGAATTTGGAAAGGCTCATGACGTGGATGGTGTTCTTTGTCCAGAGCGGGGCGGCCTCCCCGAAGACGATGCCGGGGAAGGGCCAGCCGTAGGCGTTGTCGATGATGAGCGGGATGTTTCTCTCCGCGGCGACCGCTTCGAGGCGGGCGAGTTCGCTGTCTGAAATGAGGTTTCCACTGGGGTTGGTCGGACGGGAAACGCACAGGGCGGCCACTTCGGGCCCGGGCTTCAAATTTTCAAAATCGATATGGTATTTGAACGTGCGGTCTCCGGTGCGTTCGATGCGCGGGCGTTGGGAAACGAACATTCCTTTTTCCAGCGCCTGGTTCGCGTAGCCGATGTATTCCGGCATGAGGGGGAAGAGGATTTTGCCCCGGGAGCCATCCGCGCGTTTTCCGCCGAAGAGATTGAAGAGAAAGAAAAAGGCGGTCTGGCCGCCGGGGGTGACGGCGATATTTTCCGGACCGACATCCCAGCCGTATTGCGAGCGGAGGAGGTCCGCCAACCAGCGGATGCAGCCGGGGTTGCCGCGGGGAGGATCGTAAATGGCGAGCGTGCGGCGGAGGGTGGCCGGATCGGCGAGAATTTCTTCCATGCGCCGCCGCCAGATTTCTTCCATCGCGGGGATGTGGGCGGGGTTGCCGCCGCCGAGCATGTGGGGGGAGGAGCCGGTTGCGGCCAGTGCGTGGCCGAGGTCGTCCATCAATTGCTCGATGCCGCTCCCTCCGGCGAGTTGTTTTCCGAGAGAGGAGAATGTCACAGCTCCTCCTGGATTTTGACGAGGCGTTCGTAGAGTGGTTGCAGGGCTTCGGGGATGATCCGGGTGCCTCCGATGACGGCGATGAAGTTCGAGTCTCCCATCCAACGGGGAACAATATGAACGTGGAGGTGGTTGTCCACTCCCGCGCCCGAGGCTTTGCCGAGGTTCCAGCCGATGTTGAAGCCCTGGGCCATGACCGCTTTTTCGAGAAGCTTTTGCGCATGGATCGCAAGCGCCCACAGATCCAGCACTTCTCCTTCTGCAAGGTCTTCCATGCGGTGGGTTTTCCGGTAAGGAACGGCCATGAGGTGTCCGGCGGAGTAGGGATATTTGTTCATGATCAGAAAGGCGGATTTTTTTCTGGTGATCACGAGGTGCTCCGCATCGTTCTCCGCCTGGGCCGCTTCGGTGAGAAAACCCCATCCTGTCCGGTGCTCCGCGTGGAAATACTCGACCCGCCAGGGAGCCCAGAGGGACTCCAGATGGCCTTTGGGGAAATCATCATTCATCCCCGCGAGTATGGACCAGCGCCGTCCTGTTGCGAATCGAAAACATGCTCCTGCCGACGGCTTTCACCGGCCGCCGAAGAAGCCCGGCTCAGGGGCGGTCCAGGCCGAGGTCCGTGCGAAGGAGGCCGGCGCGTTGGTCGAAGAAGTAGCGGACAAACAGCCCGATGGATCCCTCGTTGTAGTCGGCGGTGACGGCGTAACCAAGTTCCCCGCCAATGAGCCAGTTCGGCGAGATCATGTAGGCGCCCTGGGCGGCGATCAGACCGATGACCGTGCTGGACTCTTCGGCTTCGAAGTTGCGTCCGTCGGGATTGAGCGGAAAATACGGACTTGCGGCCTGGCGGTTGTTCTGGACGCCGAGGCCGAGCGTGCCGGCGGCGATCCATTTTTTCCCTTCCTCGGTGAGGAACTGGCCCTGGACGAGCACCTGGCCGAGGTATTCGGGGCTGAAGTAACCGCCGTTGCCGTAGGTGAAGTGGTTTTGGTTGTTGTCGTAGCTTTCGTAGGACGCCGCGAGACCGAGGGTGACGTATTCGAAATTTTTGACCTCAAATTCGTAGGCGATGGCCGCGGTACCCGAGAGGTGGGTGTTTTCCTTGACGTCCGTTCCATCGAGATACCCGTAGCTGCCGTTCAGGAAAAGGGTCCATTTGGGAGCGATCGAGCGGAAGAGCGAGATCCGGCCCCCGGCTTCCGTGACACCGCCCCAGTCTTTGCCCGTGTAGGGATCTTCCATGCCGATGTAGGAGAGAATGCTTTCCTTGACGGCTTTGGAGTAGAGTTCGGCCTGGACGTAGCCTTTTTCATCCCGGTAGATCATGCCGATGTTCCCGACCGGCTTGGCATTGAGGGGGCCGCCGGAGGGGGTGATCCCGAAGGTGACGTACCAACTGACCCAGTCCTGATATTCGAAGCGCACGGAGAAATCGTAAAGATTGCCGTAGGAGGTGGTGGGAGTGACCACGTAGTTTTGGAAGGTCTTGGGATATTGTCCCACGACGGCTCCGTTGGGGAGGTCGCCGGAGTTCAGGGTGATGCGGGAGATCTGGGCGGTGAGGACGGTTTTGTTCGAGGGGTAGATCCGGCCCGAGATGATCGGGATCGCTGCCATGTTGAGCTTGCCCTCGCCTTCCGTTCCGGACTTGCTCCAGAATTGGAACCCTGCGGCCACACTGGGGGTGGTGTAGTTTTCCAGGACGCGGTAAACTTTTTCGCCGCCGGCTCCGGCGGATGCCACAAAGAGATTGGCTTTGAAATACCGCTTGGCCTCGGAGGTGCCGTACATGTTTTTCAGCGGTCCTTTGACGGTGTCTCCGATGGTGTCGACTTTCTCGTAATTGCCGGTCTTTGCCAGCGAGGCATAGAGCCCCTGGGCGGTGTTCTCACTGGGCGAGGAGCGGTAGAGCTTTTCGAAAAGTTCGGAGGATTTGGCATAGTCCTTCGTGTAGTAGTAGTCCCAGGCGAGGACTGTCTGTTCATTGCGGCTGAGCGGGCGGGCCTGGGAGGCCTGGAGCATCAGGTCGCGGCTGCGGGTGTAGTTCTTGGCCTCGTAGGCTTCCACGGCCCGGCGCGAGGAAATGTCCCCTTTCAAAACCCGCATCTTCGGGTAGCTGTCGCCGCGGAAATTGACAATGGCTTCGGCACTGCTCAGGTCGCCCTCGCGGAATTTCGAAAAGGCGAGGCCGTAGGCGGCTTCCCCGAGGCCGGGATTCCATTCGAGAGCCTGGTTGAACCACATGCCTGCGGAGGAAAATTCCCCGCGGTTGAAATAAGCCCAGCCGGCCTTCATCGCGAGGTTGGCATCCTGTTTTTCCGTGGCCTGTGTCACCCAGGTGCTGATCTGGGCCTGACTGACGGGTTGTTGCTGCTGTTCCGGCTGCGGCCTGGGTTGGGAAACGGGAGTTGCGGGGCGGGAAACAGGCGTGCTTCTGGGGGCGGGAGTGATCGTCGGAACAGGAGTGGGTTCGGCCAACAGAGCGGCATCCGTGGGAAAAATGTCCGTGGTTGTCGGCGTGGCCTGGATGGCCGGCGCGGGAATGTCCGGCGGCAGGAAGACGGGCGAACGGGGAGTTGCCGCTCCCGCAGGTCTTGGCTGGGGCATGCCCGGGACCACCGGAACGAACAAAGAGGGGGTGGGCGTCGGCTTGGCATCGTCATCCGTCGGAAGAGCAATCGCATCCGGCTGTTCCGACGACATGATGTCCTGCGCCACCGCAGGAAGGAGAAGTCCCATTCCGGCCACGAAGGTGGGAAAGAAAAACCGCAATCTCACTTCCTTCCTCCCATGGATTCGCGGACAGCCAGCTTGGTCAGCATTTTCAGGCTCGCGGAAAAGTAGGGTTCGTCGGACATGAGCGGAGGAATATCCCGGACACTTAAGCGGGTTCCCGATTCACAGGCGAGGACAAAACGAGCAACCGTTTGCATGCCTGGCAGGGCAGGATCGGGGCCGAAGGCATTGGTCTCGAGATTCACGGTGGAGGGGATCTTGGAGAGATCCGGGAATTGTTTCCAGAAATTTGCATAGGGGGCGAGGAGAGGCGACCGGGGGTTTTCCCAGCCCAAATGCAACGGGACGCGTATGGCATTGTATCCGAAAACAGGCGGGAACGGGGTTTTCAGGCTGAAGGTTTCTCCCGCCAGAACCCAATCCGGAGCCAGCGACCATTCGCCAAAGCGGGCTTCCTCCAGCATTTTCTGTCCGTTTTGCGAAAGCCCCTCCCATCCGCTTCCGGGGAAAGTTTGGGAAAAAAATCCGAAAGAAGGAAAGAGGTAGTAGGAAGGATTCAGGACGATTCCGTCCTCCTTGACAAAGCCGTCAACACCGGGGAGGAGCACCGGACCATGCGGGGTGTCCCTGACCGCCAGCCGGCGCAATTCCACGAGAATCCCGGCGGCAGCCTGTTCGTAGGCATAAACATTCCAGTGTTTCGAAGCGCGGAGCAAAGCCCACGCGACAAGGAGATCCCCGTCGCTGGCGTTGTTGGGATCTGCCACGGCACCCGTTCCATCGGGGCCCGGTTTCCAGAGCCAGGAGAGCAGTTTGTCGTCCTTGCGGGTCTGGAGATTGTCCTTTGTCCAAGTCCAGATTCTTTCGAAGGAGGCCCTGTCTCCGTAAGCCTCCGCGAGGAGCAGGGCATAGCCCTGTCCCTCGCTGTGGGTGATGTCTCCGTTTCCGGTGTCGATCACCCGGCCCTGAGGCGAGACAAAGCGCTTTTTGAAAAGCGTCCAGTCCCGACGGGGGAGGCGCCAGGGATCGGAAAGCACAAAAAACCAATACAGGGCGCCGAGGAGAAGAAGAACCGCAGCGGTCGAGCCCACAATGATCCGGCTTCTTCGCGGGGCGCCCATTACTCCGGATGTTCGCGTTTGCGCAGGGCCGAACGGACTCCCAGCCCAAGCAGGATGAGCACCACAAGCACAATGACCGCAAAGAACCAGGGTTGCTGGTCAAAGCGGCTGGAGACCCGGGTCACCAGGTTGGTGGCTTTGTAGATGAAGTCATTGCCCACCTTGGCGACGGCGAGGGAATCCGGCTGGGTGCTCCAGACGGCGAGATCGCCGGCGAGGGCATCCCAGAACTCCCGTTCCTGGAGCATGTTCATCCCGGCAAGGAGGTTGTCCGCATCCCAGGCCGTCACGAGTGTGACGGGGTAGCCGGTGTGGAATGGCGACTCGAATTGCACGGCGACAATGTCGTCGATAAGATCGGCCGTCATGTTCATGTTGGCGGTCGAAGGCGGTTCCGGTTCATTTCTTTCACCCGACTGTCCGCGAACCTTCTGGAGGAATTCTTCGATCGGCGAGGTGGCGTACTTTTCCGGTTTCGGGCTGGTACTCACGACATAGCGCATTTTGCCGATCTGGAGCGGGGAGACGGGTGCCTTGGCCACGATTTCCGGCGGAATTTCGTCACGCGGCCCGACCACCAGGAGACTCTTCTTGCTGCGGGGAAGCTTCGAGGAAATCTCGGTGTTTGAGAGCAGTGCGCCGGAGATCTGCGACATCTTTCCAAGGAGCGTCCACGCCGCGCAGGCTGTTTCCGGATCCCTCCCCGCGACAAAAACCGCGGTTTCGATGCCATCGGGCGGCGCGGAATACGGGAAGGCTGTCTGGGAGAAGAGCCCGAGGTTGGGGAGGCGGGCTTTTCTCATGGCCTTGGGAAAAACAAACTCCGAGTCATCGTAGAGCGTGATCTGGAGGTTCTCATCCTGCAGGATTTCGCACTGGTTGGACACCAATGGCACCATCTTCGGGGTCAGCAGAAGTTCATTGAGACCGGGTTGAAAGGCCTGCATCGGGAGATAAAGGCGGTGGTCGGAGTGCAAAGAGCCCTCGACATCTTTCAAGCGGATGGCGGTTTGGAATTGCTGGTTGATGAAGATGTTGAGGACGGAATCTTTTCGGAATCCGGCACCATAGACGAAATGCAGCCGGAGTTCGGCGTTGCTGAGATCCTCGCGGGAGATGTCTCCCGGCATGTAAACCTTGAGCGAATAAGTCCCGGTGTTCCAACCCTTGATCGTGGTGGTTTTGTAACCGAGCTGGCGGAAGCTGTAGAGACCGGGAACCCGGAGCGGGGCGTTGCGCACGTAGGCGTTCTCGGGCATCGTCATCTGATCCACGATGGCGTATTTCGAATCCGGCAGAGGGAAATTGACCATGCCGAGTGCCAGGGCGGTTTGTTTCACTTCCTGCTCGTTTCTTCCGCTGACAATAATCATGCAGTGGGTGGGATCCCCGGGCAGGGTTTTAATGGCCAGGAAGCTTCCGTTGATTGTTCCCACCTCGGTGGCGGTGAGGAAGGGTGACAGTTCGTTCATCGTACCGATGACCACGTTGTCCATGCCCGGACGCAGGGCGGTGGCTGTGGAAACACGGAACGGCTGGTTGTTGACCGCCAGGGCGATGCCCTGCGTGACGATGGCTCCGAGCGAAAGGTGTTCGTCGGACAGGCTGCCGGAAGATGGCATGCAGATGTTGAACTGGTAGGGAATCCAGAGTTTCTCATCCACCCACCAGCGCAGGAACGACAGGCGTTCGGTCACGGGCCTCCATTCCCCGGTGGTGGAAAGATAGGACTGGTCGGGGTCGATCTCGGTGTAGAGTTCGGGAGCGGAGGGATCCTCGCACTTGTAGGTGTAGTGCTGGGCAACAATGAACTGGAGGCGGTTGAAGCCGTTCTGAACCAGATTCAGCGGGATCTCGATGTTCACATCGTTCATGGGTTTCGTCCGGTCGAGATAAAACTGGGCAACGATCACGTCGTTGAGCACCACGCGAAGCACGGAGCGGTCGCTCAAAAGGGCGATCGAGTTCGTGAACTTGAGGCGGAGCCCGTAACTCTTCGGCTGGAAGCGCGCGCTCTGTGGGACAAAGACCGTGTAGGTGCTGCTCGCATTGCGAAGAAGAATCGGGGCTTCCAGAGGAATCAGCCTGCGCAAGGGAAGCTTGAAGGATTGGATCCGGTCCTTGGGCAGTTCGGACGGCGCGATTCCGGGTGTGACAGGGGTGGCCAGAGAAGGCGGGGCCATGGGAACGGCCGTGCCGGTGGGAACCGAAGGGGCCGCAGCGGGAATCACCGGCACCCGGCCCTGCTGGGCGGAGACCGAAGCAGAACCGGCCAAAAGAAAGGCCAGCAAGGTCGACAGTGCCCGGGATCGGAACAATTGCGAGGGTGGTTTTGTCATGGTCATGGTCTGTTTCAAATGGATTGTGTCGTGGGTTTGAAGGATTTTCCGGAGCGTTTGCTGTTGGCAACCAGCATGACGTGTCCGAAGTGTTGGAGGGAATACCGGAGGCCGAGTGTCAGGAGGAAGAGGGCACTGCGCACCACGCCGATCCGGCGTTCACGGGACGATTGGAACTCCACCCACCGTCGGCTGCTGCCATTGACCAGAAGAACTTTGAATTTCATTTCTTCGAGAGAGGTGTGTTCGAATTGGCCGCCCACAAACAAGACGCCCGGTTCCCTGCGGGCGTTGCGAACCACGAGGTGGATCGGGGTTTCCAAAGATCTCGGATCTTCCGGAATGGTGAGTTCCAACTCGGAACCTTCCACGAAAAGCGACTCGAAGGCCGGGTCCAGAACCAGTCCGCACCCGTGGGTGGACAGGTCGCGAATTTCGGCGGTATAGAATTTTTTCCCAAGTTTGACCCGTGCAGCAAGGGTGGAGGGCATTCGGGGATTGGCACGCCGTTGGCGGCGCTCAAAGAGGGTTCCCATGGCGGCCAGGAGAATGAAAACATTGAAGACCGCCCACAGCATGGTGACGCTCGTGGGAAAACTGTCGGCGGGGGTCAGAACCAACCGGCCCACGCCGAAGATCAGGGCAATGATGTTGAGAATCAGAAAGAGGTAAAACGGCCGGGCCAGCGGGCTGATGTAGTCTTCGCCGAGCGTCTCCCCCTTGGCGGTGACTTTGAAGGTGGGAGCCCGGGGATTGAGGAAAACCTTCAGGATGGCCGGCAGGGTATAGACCGACTGGATCAGTTCATACAATTCCGAGACGAACGACCATCGGACTTTCCCGAACAGGAAATCGGAGACCATGAAGACGGCCAGAAGGTGCGGGGCCGCGAAGGCCGCGAAGTCCACAAAGTTGGCGTCGTAGATCTTCAGTCCGAAAATCAGGAAGCAGAGCGGGGCCAGCATGAAGACAACCCGTGCGTAGGCGAAGAACCAGAAAAAGCAACTGCTGAAGTAACAGAGGCGCTGGGGCAGCGTCAGACCCGGGATGAGCAGCGGGTTCTTGAGCAGGAAAATCTGCACCATTCCCTGGGCCCAACGGATCCGTTGACCGATGAAACTGGCGAGAGTTTCCGGGGAGAGCCCCGCGACCATGGGAATCCCGATATAGGCGCTGTTGTAGCCTTTGGCGTGCAGAGTCAGGGCGGTTTCCGCATCTTCCGTAATGGTGTCGCCCGCGATGCCGCCGGTCTCGGCGAGGCACTTCCGGCGAAGGACGGCGGCCGATCCGCAGAAAAAGGCCGAGTTCCAGTAATCCAAGCCTTTCTGGATGACCTTGTAGAACATTTCATTTTCCCCGGGCATCGTGGAAAAGGTCTGGAGGTTTTTTTCGATGGGGTCGGGGTTGACGAAAAAGTGCGGGGTCTGGACGAGGAAGAGCCTGGGATCGTGAAGGAACCAGCCCACGGTGTTTTGCAGGAAGTCGCTCGTCGGAGCATGGTCGGCATCGAAAACGACCACGAGTTCCCCGTGACTGTGCTGGAGACCGTTGTTGATGTTTCCCGCTTTGGAACCGACGTTCTTTTCGCGAGTGATGTAGAGCGCCCCCCAGCGGGCACACAACGCCTGGAGTTCCAGCCGCCGGTGTCTGGCTGCCGCGGCGAACTCGGGATCTTCGGATTGGCAGCGTTGATCGGTACCCCCATCGTCCAGGAGATAGACCTTGAGTTTGTCTTTCGGGTATTCCATCTCCAGGGCCGAGAGGAGGGTGATTTCCAGAAGATCCGGCTCCTCGTTGTAGCTGGGGATCACGACATCCACCGTGGGAAGGCGCTCGTCGTCATTGGAAAAAGGAAGGGGCTGCCTGTCCAGCGGATCCACGTTCACAAAGATGCTCAGACCGTAAACGATGAACCCGTAGAGTTCCGCGAAGTAAAGGAGCATCGCGAAGAGAAAACTGACCGGGTCGTGGTAGGTCAGGGTCGTGAATGTCCGCCAGTAGAAGTAGTCCACGGAAAGAAAGGCGGCGAGAATGAGAAAAACCACCCGGACGGTCTCCTGTTCGTTGAAGTAACGGAGAACAAGAAACGCGGCCATGGACACAATGGCGACGGAGATCTGCGTTCTGGTCGTGATGCTTGAGGCGCAGGCCACCATGATCACGATGAACAGGACGGCGACACCGACCGGCAGCCAGCGTTGAAGGGACTCCCTGTTGTCGAGGCGAAGATGCCGGAGGAGGTTCATGGCCGGGGACAGGATGTTGCCCCGGCAACGGGATGGGCTGGCGGACTCTGGAAAGGACTCTTCACCGCAAAATGACCGACAGGACGTAGCCGATGATGCCCGCCACGAGCATGAGCATGAGCACCGCTCCACGCGTGATCGGCTTGATCTCGGCACTGGCTTTTTCGAGCTTCACAATCAATGCCTCGGATTCCTTCTTCACGACATCCAGTTTCTTGGTGCAGTAGTCGATGTTCTCGTGGTAGGCCTCGATTTTTTTCAACGATTCCTCGACATCGGTGACTTCGAGACGTTTTTGCAACTCCTGGAACTGGAGGGTGACCCGGTCCAGCGAGGGGAGCAGCGAGAGACGGATCGCATCGGAAAGAACTTCCGAACTGATGGGGGGCGGAGTCGCCGACGAGGGTTCCTGGAGTTTCGCCAGAACTTTCTCCAATTCGGGCTGGAGTGCGCGGCGCACGAAATCCGCGAGAGCCTCCGGGTTGGCCGGGGGCTGGCCGCCGCTGCTTCTGGGAAGTTCCTGAACCTGGGTGACAAGGCGGTCGATGGAGGGTTGAAGTGTCGATCGAACGGCCTCCGAGAGAGCCTCCGGGCTGATGAGCGGCTGGGGGGGGCGCCCGTCCGCCGCGGCGGCCTGGACGACGACCGGCTGGCGATAATAGATATCCAGAAGATCGATCAACGCCAGGGCGGGATCATTGTCTTGGATGTTGTGGCGGCGCTGCCATTCGAGGACTTTGGCGCGGATCTCTGGATTGTCATTCATGGAAGCAGGATGGATTGGACGGTGAACAGTTGATTGTTCAATTCGCGTGTATATTCCACAAGCCGCTGGCGGTCGAGAAGGTTCAATGTGTTGGAGGCCAGGGCCTGGGGGATCGTCCAGGAGTTGAGTTGCAGGATGGTCGTGAGATGTTCCGGCAGTTTTTTCAGCTCGATCTCCTTCGCGCCGATCCGGAGCAAATCTTCACGGGCCCGGCTGTTCTGGTAGATCCTCAGCGACTGGCTTTGCTTGTAATTTTTCACCACCAGCCATTCCGCCTGATTGCCGACACGGCGGGCCACCTCCCCGGCCTGGAAGACCGTGTCCTTGTCTTCCTCGATGATGAGCACGAGGGTGACCGAAAGGCCGAGGCTTTCCTTCACTTTCAGCAGGTCGGTCTCCTCCATCCAATCCATGAAGATCCGTTGCTGGGCACCCACGCCGTCCACCAGAACGACATCCGTCGCATCCAGCGCTTCCACGATGAGATCGAGGTTTTCGCTGTGGCCGATGTTCAGGAACTGGGCTTCCGGATAAAAACGGGTCAGAGTGCTGTTGTTGTAGTCCGGATCAAAGGCGATGAAGGACCGGTGCGCTTCGCGAAGCCACTCGATCAGGCGCACGCAAAAAAACGACTTGCCCACTCCTCCCTTGTCAATGGCCGTCAGAATGAGCCTCTTGTTTTGCAAAGCCTGCATCTGCGGTGTCTGGGCCGAAGGATGTGTGGTGAAGGAGGTCATACTTCCTCCGGAGCGATCCGCGGACGAACCGATCCCTTGCCCGGTCCGGCGTGGGTGCCTGCGCCCGCATGGGGATTCACCCGCGGGAGCAGGACGGATTCCATGGCGGCAAATTGTTCGAAGAGCCGTTCCTGATAGGACCGCAGCCGGTGACGCTCCAGAAGCGAGAGGGATTTGTCCTGCAGGAGGCCGGAAAGGGACTTGCTGGTGCGCTGCATGATGCTCAGGAGATTCCAGGGAAGGCGGGCGATGGTGATCTCGCCCGCTCCCAGGCGCAGAAGCTCCTGGCGCGTCTTGCTGTTGTCGTAAATTTCCGTGGCGGGACTGGTCTTCAGACTGCGAACGATCAACCAGTCCACACTGGCTCCCAGCCGGCGACAGAGCTCACCGGCCTGAAAAACCGTGTCTTTGTCCTCTTCCACCATGCAGACAAAAGTGATGCCGATTTCCCCGAGGGACTTGTCTCCGGCGAGACCGTTGTTCCCGATCCAGTCCACGAGTTCGGGAATCGAAGCCGGGGAACCATCAATGAGGATCAAATCCGTCTCTTCCATCGCGGTGAGGATTTCCTGAAACCCCTCGCCGTCGGCGGCGGCAAGAAATCTGGTGTCCGGTTGAAATCTCGTGAGCGTTCCGCTCGACCAGTCGGTGTCGAATGCCTGTGCCCGGAGGTTTTTCTCCACGAGCCAGTCCGCAAGATTGATCAGGAAGAACGATTTCCCCACTCCGCCTTTGGGAGTTGCCGTGATGATGATCCGGCGGCTGACCGGACGCTCGGTGAAGGCGGCCCTTGCCGTGGAGGAGGGAAGAACCGGCGGATAGTCTCCCTGCTGGGTGCGGGCGGTTTCGCGAGAGGCAAACTTCCCGAAATTCGATTGGGCGGAATTGCGGAACGCACGGCCCCGCGCAGGATCGCCTATCGAAAATCCAGTTTCAAAATTCATTCGTACTCCTTTTACCTATCATGCAGACATATCACGCATTTTAAACCAAAATGACTTGCGATTCCAAATAAAACCCCTTCTCACTCTCCGGGAGCCAACCATCTTCCGGAAGTGGTGAGTGTGGAAAAAGCCGTTGTTTTCCACTGAATATCCAGACTTTGCGACAGGTTGCAAGCCTGGAAATCGAAAAACAAAACGGGCGGAACCTTGATGGTTCCGCCCGGTTCCGTCAGGGGATTTCTCGGGAGAAATCGACCGGACACCAGCCGGAAGGGATCCGGCTGATGGTTTATGGCCAGCTTCTCCCTGGAGAGAAGAGGCCGGAATTTTCAGTCTTCTTTTTTCTCTTCTGCGGCGGGTTTTTCCGTTTTTTCCGCAGCCGGCTTCTTGGAGGCCTTTTTGGCAGGCTTCTTGGTTTCCGGCTGGGGAGCCTCTTCGGTGACGACAATATTGTCCACCCACTCGATGTAGGCCATGGGAGCGGAGTCGCTGGCCCTCGGCCCGAGCTTGATGATGCGGGTGTAGCCTCCCTTGCGGGCGGCGGCGCGCGGCGCGATTTCCGCGAAGAGTTTCTTCACGGCTTCCTTCTGTCCGAGTTCACCGGCGGCAAGCCGGCGGGCATGGAGATCGCCCCGTTTTCCGAGGGTGACCATTTTCTCGGCCAGCGGGCGCACGGCCTTGGCTTTGGCGAGGGTGGTTTTGATGCGTTGGTGCTCGATGAGGCTGCACACCTGATTCGCGAGCAGGGCATCGCGGTGGGAGGTGGAGCGTCCGAGTTTGACGGTTTTTTTGCGGTGGCGCATGGCTGGTCCTTATTTGGCGGGCTCGGGCGGCAATTCCACCATGCCGGATTCGAATTTCATTCCGAGTCCGAGGCCGAGTTGCTGGAGCTTGTCTTTGATTTCGTTGAGCGACTTCTTGCCGAAGTTGCGGTATTTGAGCATCTCGGATTCCGTCTTCATGGCAAGCTGTCCAACGCTGGTGATGTTCGCGTTGTTGAGGCAGTTCGCGGCGCGGACCGAGAGTTCGATTTCATTCACGCTCATGTTGAGGAGTTTCTTCATGCGCGTGTTTTCCTGGCTGACTTCCTGCGGAGTCTCGTCGAACTCGACCTGGTCGTCGTTGAAGCCAACGAAGACGTCGAGGTGATGGCGCAGGATGGCCGAAGACTGGAGGAGGGCGTCATCGGGAGTGATGCGGCCGTCGGTCCAGATTTCCAGGATGAGCTTGTCGTAATCCGTGCGCTGACCGACACGGGTGGCCTCGATGGCGTATTTCACACGGGTGACCGGCGAGAAGATCGAGTCGATGGCAATGACGCCGATCGGCTGGTCGGGGTGCTTGTTTTCGTCGCCCGTGGCAAAACCGCGGCCAACTTTGATCTCAAACTCGGCGTCGAATTTTTGCTTCTTGTCGAGCGTGCAGATGAGCTGGTCCGGATTCAGAACCTCGCACTGCTGCGTGCCTTCGATGTCCCCGGCCGTGACGGCCCCTTCCTTGTTCACCGAGAGCTTGAGATTGCGGACCTCGTGGTCGTGGGCCTTGAATTTGACCTTCTTGAGGTTGAGGATGATGTCCACCACATCTTCCACCACGCCGGGCAGGCTGGTGAATTCATGAGGAGCCCCTTCGATTTTCACGGAGGTGATGGCGGCGCCTTCGAGAGAACTCAGGAGCACGCGGCGGAGGGAGTTTCCAAGGGTGTGCCCGTAACCCGCTTCAAAGGGTTCGGCCACGAATTTGGCATAGACATCGGTTGCTGTGGACTCGTCCTTGACGAGTGTTTTCGGCATTTCAAACCGACCGAGACGGATTGGCATTTTTGTGACTTTCTTTTTCTGCCGGGTTACCCTGTTCGCGTTTGGCGACACGTCGAAAACGGCCACCACCAGGACCAACGGCAAAGGAATTTTGCGCGAACGCGAAGAATCGCCAATTTTCCCGCCTTGTCAAGCTTCCGTGGGAGAAATGTCAGGGCAGCAGCCCGAAAACCGGGTGGAAGAGACCCCACCCAAGCCGCCAGCTCCTCCCGGAAGCAGAACCGGGACGCCACGACACTGTTGGATTCACAGGGATGAAAGATCTGAAGGGGATGAGAAAACAGCCTCAGAATCCCTGACATCACGGCGTGCGCTGGCCAAGCTTTCAACTTGAACTCTTCTAGTTGCACGCAGGATGCGCTGGAGATGAAATCACTTTCCCTCACCTCCCCTCGGTTGACGAGGCTGATTGTCACGCTGTCAGCGACAAGCGGTCGGAACTCCTCCATGGGGTCCAGAGCGGGCACGGCCCTTTCCATCGCCTCATCTCCATTGCGTCGCTCTTCTGTAAATTACCAGATCGACACGCTTCCTAAATTGCTTTGAACGGGGGGGATTCATTTCATTTATTTTTCCAGGAGTCCATCTGGAAAAGCGCCGGGGGCGGGCGGGCTCCCCGGGAATCCCTCTGCGGTCCCTGCGGCTCCGCGTGAGCCTTCTTCTCTTCCTCCCTCGGCTTCGCGGGAGGATTCCCCCTTCTGCACGCTTGAAAGAAAACGGAAATCGGGAACACTCCGGGCATGAAATGGCTTCCGACTCTGGCCCTGCTGGCCACGATCAGCATCTCTTCTGCGGACTGGCGCGTGACGGCGACCACGGATCTGGGCGAACTTCCCAAGGGCGCGACCGTGCAGGCTTCGGATCTGGACAATGACGGCCTCTCAGCGCGGCTCACGGCGGTTGTGTTTCCGTCGAAGGCTTTTTCCCTGCGGGTCGTGGACAGTCCGTCGCCGGGAAAAAGCAAATTGGCGGCCACGCTTGCGGCGGCCGGGTGCATTGCGGGGGTGAATGGCGGGTATTTCCATGACGACTTCCGCCCGGTGGGGCTGATGGTGGCGGATGGAAAGGAAATCCATCCCTTCGAGCAGGCGAAGCTGCTTTCCGGCATCCTGGCCGTGCGCGACCGGCGGATCGAGATCGTGCGGTCCTCGAAATTTTCCAAGACCTCCGACCTCCGGCAGGCGATCCAATGCGGGCCGATGCTTGTCGAGGGGGGCAAACCCACGGTCGGGCTCAACGACGAACGTTCCGCGCGCCGGACCGTCGTGGCCACGGACGGACATGGCCAATGGGCGTTGATCTACCTCACCTCGGTCACTCTCGCGGATACCGCGCAGATCCTCACCCTTCCCGGACTCCTGGACGGCTGGACCACTGCCACCGCGCTGAACCTTGATGGCGGCTCTTCCAGCGGGCTCTGGGCGGCGGGGACTCCGGTTTCCCTCCCCGAGTTCGGACATGTGAGAAATTTCATCGGCATCGCGCCACGGTAGGGGCGGCCCCTCACGCCCCGATCATTACGATCTTCAGGAATCCGTGATTGGTGGGGAGAGTTTGTAGAAGCGGCAGGATGCCGCTTCTACGGTTTGAGATCGCAATGATTGGGGTCTCACTGGAACTGTAACCGGTCTTTCTCGACCACCACCCGCAGGGCTCCCTCCGAACGGGATCGGAGGACGGTTTTCCAGAGTTCCCCGTCGCTGATCGCGCGGAAGGCGGCGTCATTCTCCGGACGCGGTTTCAGGTATTTCCTCAGCGCCGCCCGCCAGGCACTTCGCCGGAGGGGATTTGCCCCCGGTTTCCATGTGGGAAAAGGGAAATCCCCGCGGTGAACGAGCGTGTTCCCGGGAGCAATGGCCTGGATGCGCACGATGTCGTTGGCATTCGTCGGTTCCCACACCAGCACCACCGCCGGATTTTCGCTGGCGATCCCCATCGCCTTGGAAAACAGCCTGTCCCGTGCGGGCAGGAACGCTTTGCGGGTCTGACCCGGCTCCAGCACGATGGCCGGGAGGCTGTGCGTATAGGATGTCGCCGGATCGTATCCGTTGGAAAACGCCACGAAATAATACGGGGAGGCACATCCACCGAGCAAAATGGCCGGAAACAAAAAAATGAGGAACCGCATCCGGATTCAAAATTGTCATGCCGCGGAATCCGCGTAAAGTCCCGCCATGCAGCGCCGATGGATTTTGCCCCCTCCCGCCGACCCTCTCCAGGCAGGACGCCTTCTCCGGGAGTTGGACATTCCCCCGTTCCTGGCGGCCCTGTTGGTCCGCCGGGGATATGGCGATGAGGACAATGCGCGGGCCTTCCTGCATCCGAAGATGAAGCTGCTCCAGCCGCCGGAGTTGCTGCCGGACATGCCGCTTGCCGCGGCCCGGGTGCTGGAGGCGGTGAAGACCGGGCGCCGGATCGTCCTCTATGGCGACTATGATGTCGACGGGGTGACGTCCCTGGCGCTGCTCTCACGGGTTTTGCGCGCCTTCGGGGCGGAGGTGGAGTGCTTCCTCCCTCTGCGGGTCGAGGAGGGATACGGGCTCAGCGCCGCAGGCGTCGAGCGGTGCTGCGAGAGGCACCGGCCGGAACTCCTTCTCGCCGTGGATTGCGGGACCACTTCCGTGCGCGAGGTGGCCGCACTGCGGGCCCGCGGGGTCGAGGTCATCATTCTCGACCATCACGAACCGGGACCGGAGAGACCGGATTGCACGGCGCTCGTGAACCCCAAGTGCGGAACGGATTTCCATGATCTCTGCAGCGCCGGGGTGGCCTTCAAACTGGCCCATGCCCTGCAAAAACTCGCGCCCGTGGAAGGACTCGATCTCCGCGATTACTTCGACCTCGTCGCCCTCGCCACCGTGGCGGACATCGTGCCGCTCTCCGGGGAGAACCGGATTTTTGTCCGGCACGGACTGCGCCAGATGGCCACAACCCGCTGGGCGGGAGTGAAAGCCCTGATGCAGGTCTCCGGCGTGACGGCCCCGGTCCGCGCGGGCGATGTGGGATTCCGCCTCGGCCCCCGCATCAACGCAGCCGGCCGCCTCGGCCCCGCGCAGGAAGCTCTCCGCCTCCTCCTCACGGACGATCCCCACGAAGCCGACCGCCTGGCCGCAGGACTCGACGCCCACAACCGCGAGCGCCAGGGGGTCGAAAAGGAAGTCGTCCGGGAAGCGGGCGAGTGGGTCGAAAAAAATTTCGAGGCCGGGCGGGACACGACCATCGTCGCCGGAAGCCGGGACTGGCATGTGGGGGTCCTCGGCGTCGTGGCCTCGCGGGTCATGCGGCAATACCACCGCCCCACGTTCATCGTGGGCTTTGACGCAGCAGGCATCGGCAAGGGCAGCGGACGCAGCATCGAAGGCCTCCCCCTCGTCGACCTCCTCCGCCAGTGCTCCCCGCACCTGGAGAAATTCGGGGGTCATGACATGGCGGCGGGATTGACCGTTGACGAGAAATCCTTCCCCGCCTTTCGGGAGGCTTTTGAAGCCGCCGCCCGGATGCTGGCCAACGAGGATCTCCTCACCCCGCGCCTCCGGCTGGATGCGGAGATCGAACTCCACGACCTCGATTTCTCGCTGCTCGAAGCCCAGGATCTCGTCGAGCCCTTCGGTGCCGCCAACCCCCAACCCCTCCTCTTCACCCGCGCCATCACGCCCGCCGGGACTCCCCGGACCATGAAGGAAAAGCACCTGAAAATCGAGTTTGCCGCCGGACGCCGCCGCGTGCCGGCCGTTTTTTTTAATGCCCGCCTCGACGACCTGCCCCGGCCCCCGTGGGATGTCGCCTACACTCTCGACTGGAATTGTTGGCAGGGCCGTGCCGAGGCCCAGATGCGGATCGTGGATGTCCGGAGGGCGGCATGAGTTGTCTCCTCCCCGCCGGGACAAAATTGGACGAGCTGGACTGGGTGCCCCGACCCCGGCTGGCCGCCCTGCGCCGGCTCGGCCTGCTCACCACCGGCGATCTCCTCCGTCACTTTCCCAGGCGCTACGAGGACCGCGTCAAGTTCGACCGCTTCCCCGACGAAGCCTCGGAAAAACCGCTGTGCCTTTTTGGGATTGTGAGGAAGACCGTTTACCGGAGGTTCGGGGCGCGGAGGATCTTCGAGGCCCGGATCGAGGACGAAGCCGCCGGAATCCTCGGCTCCCCGCTCATCTGCCGGTGGTTCAATATGCCGTGGGTGCAAAAAATGATCACCGGCGACCAACAGATCGTTGTCTTCGGGAAACCCCGCCTCCGCGGGAAGCAGATCGTTATGGAACATCCGGAATTCGAGATCATCGAGGAAGATGCCGGAAGTTCGATCCACTTCGACCGGATCACCCCGATCCATCCCGCCGGCGACGGCGTGACTCCCCGGGTGCTGCGGGAACTCGTCCACCGGGCGCTGAAAGAAACCGACCTTTCCACGATCCCCCTGCTCTGGCCGGGGAACACCGTTCCCGCCAGCGTCTGGAACGACGTGCATTTTCCACCGCACCCGGAAGCGCAGGAGACTGCGCGACGCCAGCTCGTGCGCGAGGAGTTTTTCAGCATCCAGCTCGTCGTCTGCTCGCGCCACGCCGCCGCCCGCAGCCAGGGAGGAACCGCCAAACCGGGCACCGGTCGCTGGTGGGCGGAAGTCGAGAAATCCCTCCCCTTCACCCTCACCCCTTCGCAACACAGGGTCATGGAGGAAATTTCCACCGATCTCGCGCTGCCCAGGCGCATGAACCGGCTCCTCCAGGGCGATGTCGGCTCGGGAAAAACCCTCGTTGCACTCCGGGCCATGCTCCAGGCCGCCGAGTCCGGCTGGCAGGCCGCCCTCATGGCCCCCACCCAAATTCTCGCCGAGCAACATTTCCTGAACTTCCGCAGAATCCTCGACCCCCTCGGCATCCCCGTCGTCCTGCGCACCGCGGCACGGAAAGAACCGCCCGGCGGGACGCCCCCCCTCGTCATCGGCACCCATGCCCTCCTCTTTGAGAAGGCCGGACTCGAACGCCCGGGCCTGCTCGTCATTGATGAACAGCACAAATTCGGCGTCCTCCAACGCTCCCGCCTCATCGCCCGCGGCGACTCCCCGGATGTGCTGGTGATGACTGCCACCCCCATCCCCCGCACGATCACCCAGACACTCTACGGCGACCTCGACGTCTCGGTCATCCGCGAAAAACCCGCCGGTCGCGGCAGGATCATCACCGCCGTTCGGGAACCGTCGAAACTCCCCGACATCATCAAATTCCTCCGGGACAAAACCGCCGAAGGCCGCCAGGCCTACATCGTTTATCCCCTCATCGAGGAATCCGAAAAACTCGATGTCAAAGCCGCCGGAGCGGAATTTGAAAAATGGAAGACACTCCTCGCCCCGGCCACGGTCGGCCTGGTTCACGGACGATTGGACGCCGGGGAAAAGGAAGTCACCATGCGGAAATTCCGCGAAGGCTCCCTCTCCGTCCTTGTCGCCACCACCGTCATCGAAGTCGGCGTCGATGTCCCGAATGCCTGCATCATGCTCATTGAGGAAGCCGGCCGCTTCGGACTCTCACAGATTCACCAGCTTCGCGGGCGCATCGGGCGCGGCGCCGAAAAATCCTACTGCATCCTCCTCCAGGAAGATCCGGCCGGCCAGGCGAAGGAAAAACTTTCCGTCCTGGAAAAGACCTCAGACGGCTTTGAGATCGCCGAGGCGGACCTCCGACTGCGCGGCCCCGGCGACATCCTCGGCACCGCCCAGACAGGGCTCCCCCCCCTTCGCCTCGGAGACCTCCTCCGCGACGGCGAACTCATGACCGAAGCCCGCCGGGTCGCCACCATCCTGTTGGAATCCGACCCCTTCCTCGCCCGCCCCGAGCACCGGCATTTCCGGGAATTCGTGGAAAATGCCGCCGCCCGGACAGCCGTGACAGAAGGTTGAGCCCGAAAGCAGCGGAACCCCGATCATTACGATCTCGCGGGAAATGGGGCTTGGTCGGGTGCATTTGTAGAAGCGGCATCTTGCCGGATTGCTCCAAGCGGCAAGATGCCGCTTCTACGGTTTGCGATCGGAATGCCTTGGGAGCGGGCGATCAGTCTTTCCGTCCCGTGATTTTCTTGAGAAGACCCAGCCCCCAAACCGGCTGGGCCGCCAGGGAAGGTTCTTCACGGACCGTTGTCGCGGCAACGTCCCGGCGCTCCGCCCAGGCCCACAAATCTTCCCCGGTCTCCCGGGCTTTCTTTTTGCGCACGTTGGTTCTCATGAATGGGTTTGGTTGACGCGAATCAGGGCACGGAAGACTCCCTGGATCACCAGCTCGCGGGCGGGAATCAGATCCGGGTATTTGGGGTTTTCCGCGCGAAGAAAAGGCCGTTCTTTTTGGACAAGATACCGTTTGAGCGTTGTCTCCCCGTCAATCAAGGCGGCGACGATGTCACGGTGCCGGGGTTCGGCAAGTTCGAGGATGACCATGTCCCTGTCGAGAATCCCGGCGTCGATCATCGAATCTCCCCGCACCTCCAGGGCGAAGGTGCGGGCGTTTTTGGGAAGCCGGAGGCTGTCGGCATCCACCGTGAGACAACGGTCCGGCTGCTCGACGGCATCCACGGGCAGCCCGGCCGGGATGGCTCCCAACAGCGGGATATTCAGCCAACGGGGAGTATGCGGGTCGTTAAGGACCATGGACCGGGCCCGTCCACCCGCCCGGTTGAGAAATCCCTTTTTCTCAAGCGCCATGATGTGGCGTGTCGCGGCAAACGGACTGGAAAACCCGAACCGTTGCTGGATCTCACGAACGGTCGGCATCGCAAAACCTTCCGCCCGCCGCTCGCGGATGAACTCCAAAACAGCCGATTGCTTGTCGGTCAGATGCATAGTGTTCACAGGAACACTTTCAAGACCTCTTTGTCAACGGACTTTTCAAAAAAAGCTGCCGGGAAGTTCCTTTTCTTCCGGGTAGCCTCAGTTCTTGCCCTGCAAGAGCTTGGCGAGGCCGAGTTCGTCGAGGGCAACCGGATTCTGCTGCTGGAGCTTGGCGAGGTAGGCCTCGCGATTGGCACGCAGGCGTTCGTTGCGGAGTGCCTTGACCAGTTGGTCTTTCACTTCGTCGAGTGTCGCGGTGTGGGGCTCCTTGATGTCGAGCACTTTCACCACGTACCATCCGTCTTCGAGGCGGACCGGTTCGGTCACATTTCCCTTGGAAAGCGACGAGACCTTGGTGCGGATTTCGGGTTGGATGCGGGCCTCGGGGAGCCAGCCGACCTCGCCGCCGCGGGACGCCGTCTCCCGTTCTTCGCTTTTTTCCCGGGCCACTGCCGCAAAGTCTCCGCTTTTGACGGCTTTGGAAATCTCATCGATCCGCGCCCTGGCCTTGTCCTGGGCCTCTTTGGGAGCATCCTTCGGAATGGCGATGTAGATCTGGGCGAGGCGGACCTGTTTGGGCACCCGGAGGCTGTCCTTCCGGGCCTCGTAGACCGTCTTCACTTCCGCTTCCGAGGGATAGCCTTCCGGAACCTTTGCAATGGACTGGAGATAGGTCTCGGCGATGGCCCCCTGGCGGAGACGCTCCAATTGTTCGGCCACTTCGGGAGTCTTGTCCCAGCCGGCAGCCAGCGCCTCTTTGAAAAGAATCTGCTGGAGGATGAGCGTGCGGACCGCCTGGCTCAACGCGGCGGGATTTTTTTCCAGGGCCTCGCGGTCCTGTTGGCCGAGATTTTCCAGATAGGGCCGGACCTGTGCGGACTTGATTTCCTCGGTGCCGACCCGGGCGATGACCTCGTCGGCCCGGGAAACGGTGGCGGCCAGGAGCAGGGTGCAGAGGATGCGGTTCAGGGTATGGATTTTGGATGGGTACTTCATAAGTTGCAGATGGGAGTAAAAAAGTTTCCTTACGTGCCGGGCGGTTTCTCTTCGGATTTTTCCGGCTGGATGCGGGCGTCGGTGAGCTTGTCGGCCTGATCCTGGATGAGGCTTTCAAATTTGACCTTTGTGGTTCCGACGAAGGGTTCCCGGGCGAGAATGGCGTCACCGAGTCCGAACTTCTCATAGCGTTCGAGGGTCTCCATGCCGGCTTTGTACATTTCCAGATTCCTGACCTGTTGGTTGGCGACCTGGCGTTCGAGTTTGAGCGATTTGGCCTCCCATTTCGCGCGCTCGGATTCCTTGTGCGCGGCAAAGGCCGTGATCTCGGAATACGATTTCTTCCATTTCTCCAGCTTGGCCTGGAGGCTGGTGATCACCGTTCCGCGTTCCTCCAGCTTGGTGTTCAACTCGGCGATCATGTTCGCGGAGGAATTCCGTTCGGCCAGCAGGTCCTTGTTGAGGCACTCGTTTTTGGCGGTGAGTTCCTTGATTTTTTCCTCGGCGGCAATCTGTGCCGCCTGGGCGGTGGCGACCTGTCCCTGAGCGTCGCGGAGCTTGAGCATGACATCCCGCAGTGCCTCGCGGAGTTTGGTTTCCACTCCTTCTTCCTCCGCGGCATGGAGGGGAAGGGTGATTGCCAGGGCGGCCAGCAGCAGGAGGAGGTGCCGGCGGATTTTCCTGTCGGGAAGAATTTTCATGGTCAGAATTTCGAGTTGATGTCGAATTGGATGATGTTCGTGTTGTATTGCGGCCCCGCGATGCTGTCCGCTCCCATCCAGCGGAGGGAGACATAGACGTTCTCCGAGAGGGCCAGATAGCCGCCGACGGTGAAGCCCTTCATGTTGGTGCCGCCGAGACCGAAGTCGGAATCGTTGAATCCGTCCACAACGCTGTCCGAACCGATCCAGCGGTAGCCGACATCCAGAGACCAATCCCAACGTTTCGAGAGAGAGGGCGTTCCCACGCGCATTTCCACCAGCCAGCCCGTGGGGTCTCCCTCAAACGAGCCGATGTCGGTCAGTTCGTTGGCATCGAGGGTGCCGCGGTTGTTGACGGCGATCAGATCAATCGCGCTTTTGTTGAATGCCAGGTTCTGGACAAACTCCCCGATGAGGGACACCTGGACGGGTTCAAAGCCGTTGTAATCGAGTCGCGCGGTGACCGCGAGTTCCTCGAACTTGGTGGCCAACCCATAATATTGCCACTGGTTGATGGCCCCGAAGTCGTTGCTGGCATCCGGAATGATGTTGCGGATGGCCATGTAGGTGTTGCCTTTCTGGGCGAACGAAGGACGGCTGTTGTCGGTGTCGCTGGCATCGTTGACGGTCTGCGGCGTGTAGGGAGTGGACAGTTTGCCCTCGATGTTCTGGAAGTAGTAATAGGAGGCGGCCACCTTGAGCTTCCAGTCCTCCGTCGGCTTCCACTCCAGCCCGCCCTGGATCGCATAGAGATACTTGTCGTAGCTCTTGAACTTGACCGGCTGGTTCGAGGAGAAGTTGAAATCCGTGTTGTAAACGACGAACGCCCCACCGGTGACAAACGGGGTGAGCCCCGGCAGCACCTCATGCTGGAGCTTGAGCGCGGCCCCGTCGAACCCGAGATCTTCATCCCAGATCAGGCGGGTGGAAAAGAACGGATTTTCAAACCGTCCGAACCACGCGGTCATGAGCGGTTTGTCGTTGAGGGGAAGATCGTAGCGCAGGAACGCCCGGTCCAGCCAGATGGCATATTTGCTGAAGTTTCCACCCTGGCCGTTCGCATATCCCATGCTCTGGTTGGTGGAGACCGGGGAGTTGTTCTGGCCGGTGGCGACGCGGAAGCCGGACGTGAAATTCTCGCCCATGTTGATGTCCGCCCCGAAGCGGGCCCGGATGCGGAATTGGTTGCGGTTCTGGTCCGCATTCAACTGGGGAGCAAACTGGTTGCCGGTGGTGTCGAAGGGAGCACCGGTATTGATGGCATTGAAGTTCGGGAAGGCCCCCGTGGCATCGTTGCCGTTCGGGAAATAATCTCCCTCGTAGCGAAGGCGGAAATCAAAGAACGGATGCACTTTGTCCACCCATTTCGGAATCAGAATATTGTTCGCCCACTTGCTGGAAGCTCTCTCGGTTGCCAGTTCGAGTTTGATTTCCTCTTTGATCTGCATCTTGACCGGCTCGGGGACGTAGGTCACATGAACATCGTCCGGCGAAGCGGGAGCATTTTGCGCCTGGGACACGGCGATCTGGTCCGAAGCGGCCTGGACGGCGGCCACCTGGGCCACGGCAAACATGTCCGCCTGGGCCTGCGCCCGCGCGGTTTCGGCCTCGGCCTGGGCCTGCGTGATCATTTCCCGGGCATCTTCTTTTGTCAGGATTCCGCGCTGCACAAGCTTGTTGATGAGATTGATCGTCACGCTTTGGGAGGGCGATGCCGGTTCCGACAGTGGAGCCGACGGGGCCAGATCGGGAGTGGAGGAAACCACATCCTCGCCCGGAGCAGAGGCAACAGGGAGCGCTCCTTCCACCGGTTGAGGAGGCACTGGAGTGGAAGGTGCAGATGGAGTCGGAGCATCCGGCACTGGCCTGGTTTCCGCGAGGGCAGGAACAGGAGAAGGCGAAGCCCCGGCAGGAACAGTAGGAGCCGTCGGAGTGGGCGTGGGAACAGTTTCCCCTGTCGCCAATACCGGATTGTGAACCGGCTGCCCTTCTGCGGAGGAGGAGTTCACCGGCAAAGCCTCCGGTTTTGCCTCTTCCACAACCGGCGCACTCGTCGGAGCCGGAGAAACCGCGGCGGGTGTTGGCTCGGGCGTCGGTGTCGCCTCAGGCGTTGGCCGGGGTGTGGGAGTGGAAACAGCCGGGGGGGCACTGGGAGATGGCGATACTTTCCCGGTTTCCGGCTTCTTTGACGGCGAAGGAGAGGCTTCCGGCTCGGAGTAATCAAAAACAATCCGGTTCTTCTTTCCCACCTGTGCGACCTTGTAGTCGACCGCCTGGACGGAAAGAACTGTCAGAAGAAAAACCGAAAAACGGAGGATGGATGGAAGACTCATGGAAATCAATTTGGCCGGGTTGCTGTAATGCGCATGACGATCGGCATCGGCATGCCTTCCGGTGGGGGATTCTGCAATTGCAGTCCGGTTAAAATTTCGTCACGAACCGCCCGGTCCACAGCGGCGTCGCCGGAGGTTCCGGAAATCGTGGCGCGGGTGATGCGACCGGTGGAGTCCGCCCATACGCGGACTTTGACATTCAGGGCTGCGGAGCGGGTTTTTTTGTGACTTTTCAGGGCTTCGACCACGCGCGCCTGAACCTGGCCGGCATAGAGTCCGTATTTCGAGCCTCCGCCGCCTTTGCCCTTGCCGGTGCCGCCGATCATGCCGCCGCCACCGCCTTTGGCCAGGCCGAAGGAATCCGGTCCGTTGCCCTCGATGTTGGTGCCCAGAGGAGCCTCATCGGGAGGAGACTCCGGCTCGGGGGCCGCATCGGGTTTGGTTTCCTCGACAAATTCCTGTTTCGTCTCCGGCTGCTCTTCCTCCGGCTGCGGCGGGGGCGGCGTGGGAGGAGGCGTTGGCGGCGGGGGTGGCGGAGGCGGAGGCATGAGGGTGACCATGCTCACGGACGAAGATTTTTTCTTCGGCTTCTCCCCCTTGCTGAAAAACAAAAACCAGCCGGCAACCGCCACAACCACCAGACCGCCAACAATGATCGGCACCCGGAACTTCTGAAAGAAGCCGGGGTCATCATCATCCGGATTGTCCAGTGGTTCCCTGCTCATTTGGGACCGACAGTGGCAAGACCGACTTTGGTGAGACCGAGACGCCCGCAAACGTCCAGAACATCCATGACTCCCTGGTATTGGACCTGGCGGTCCCCACGGACGACAACGGGAAACTCGGGATTTTTTGCCTGGTGCTCGCGGAGCTTCTGTTCGAGTTCCTGAAGCGTGACGGGAACCGTGTCGAGAAAGATTTTTCCTTCGTTATTGACCGTGATCGCCTTGCTCTTCGGGGCGCTGAGTTCGGGCGGCTTGGTCGAGGAACGCGGCAGGTCCACCTTTGTTCCCTGCACGCCGGCCGTGGTCATGATGATGAAAATCAACAGCAGCACCAGGTAGAGATCCACCATCGGTGTGACGTTGATGTCGTCGTAGGATTTTCCTTCTCCGGCGTCCATTTATTTGCGCACCTCGTCTCCGACTTCGTCGTCGATCGCGGCTTCCTCATTGCGGATGGCTTCCTCCGGTGTGCGGATCTGGCGGACCGGAACCGACATCGCGCCCTCGCCCGGCGGCGGATAGAACTCCGCCATCTTGGCCACGTATTCATCGATGAACACCTGCATCGTTCCGATGACCTCCTTGATGCGGGTGCTCAGAAAACTGTACATGAACAGGGCCGGGATCGCGACCAGCAGGCCGACGGTCGTGGCCAGAAGCGCGCTGGCAATACCGGGCGCAATCGAGTTCACATCCACCTCGCCGGACTTGGCGATGATGGCGAAGGTGATCATGACACCCACAACCGTTCCCAGGAGACCGACATAGGGACCGCCTGCGATGCTGATGGTCAGATAGACGATGCCCTTGTTGAGACGGTGCTGCTCATGCACGAGGCTGGCATCCAGCGCGGCGCGGAGCGCCTGGATTGAACGGGCCGAGAGCCCCTGGCCCTTGTTCTTCCCCTGGCCCAGGCGGTGGCGGATTTCATCAACGCCCACATGGTAGACATGGTAGAGCGACGAGTCGGCCAGAAGACGCACCGCCTTCTTCCCGAGTTTTCCCCCGAAGGATTTTGCCGCCTCGGGATCGTCGAGATCCATGGCCGTAAGGTCGCTGGCCATGCCGCGCCACAATTTCTGGAACTCCGAGTTTCCCTTCTCGATTTTGCCAAGCGTGACAAACTTCCCGACGGCAACCGACCAACCGACAACCATCATGATCACGCAGAGCCCGACGGCCATCCAGCCGTCGAACATCATGTTCTTGGCGATGTCGCCGAAGAGGGAAACGTGTTCGAGCACCTTGCTGTGGCCGCCCCCGGCGGATCCCTCGTCTTCTCCGGGAACGATCAGCTTCGTTCCGGCCTCCCCGCCCGCCTGGCTGGTGAAGGCAAATTGCACCCATCCCGGTCCCCGGGCGGTCCGGGAAATTTCGAATTCATCCAACTCCCCGACGAGCCCGTTTTTTCCATCCCCATCGGCGCCGAGCACGGCCTCCGTGGCCAGAGCCGGCAGGGCGGCATCGATTTTCCCGTATTCCTTTCCGTCCACGTAGAGCGTGGTGGAAGCGTTTGTCGCGACGACGGCAAGGTGCTTCCAGGAATTCGCCGCCAGCGGTTCGCCGGGAGCCGTGCGCTTGGTTCCGGATCCGCTCCGGATCTCCACATAAGGGATGCCATTCGCAATGCCTGTCTGGAAGCGGCCCGCCCCATCGCTCCAATCGAAAAGAACCCCCTTCTCTCCCGGGGTGGTCACTTTCACCCAGGCCGAGAGAGTCATCGGTTCCCCCTCCGCCCACTTGAAGGTCTCGGAGGCCGGGATCTTCAGCGCCGTGTTGCCAAGCAGCCTCATGCCCGGCCCGATGAGCGCCCCCTCGGAGAGCGTTCCCCCGGAGGTCGCGCTGTTGCCATTTTTTGTGGCGTCGGCCGGCGTGGCGGACGCGAAATGGTACACCAGCACCGTGTCCGCATCATACGCCGCCTTGGGATCGCCCCCTTCCTCGATTTTTTCCCCTTCCACCCCGGAGTAGAGCCAGAATTTCGTCTGCGAACCGGCCTTGATGTCCGGCACTTTCACCCAGACAAAGGCTTCGTTCATCAGCGCGTCCCATTTTTCGATCTGGTGGTCGAGGAGGGTTTTGCCGTCTTCCGCGACAAACCGCAGATCGCCTCCGTCTTCACGGGCCGCTCCAAAATTGAAATTTCCCTGGTGCAGTCGCAGCAGAACAAGCGCGGTGCCGGCCGGTTCCGCGATGTCGGCCCCGGTTTTCCCGGTATCAATCGTGATCGGTTTGCGCGCGGTCCATTCCCTGTTCCACCAGTCATCGGCGGCATTCGCCAAAAGGGACGTGCCCAGAAGGGCCATCAGCAAAGGAAAGAAGATTCGGTTGGTTTTCATGAAGGATCAAAGTTCGGCCCAAAGGCGGAAGGTGAAGAGAGGTTGGTTGGCTTCGGAGGGAGCCTGGGAAATCTGCGGCACGCCCACGATGAATTCGCCGTTCACATGGTCGAAGATCCGGATCGTGCTTCCGACTCCATAACTCCACAGGTTGAATTGCGAGGTCTGCTCGGGGAGAGGATCGTTGAGCGTGGCCACCCCGCCGTCGAGGAAGACAAACACCCGCCATTCATGCCCCTCCCCCAGCCAGCCGAGCAGGGAAGGGCTCCGGAACTCCAGTGTCCCGCAAAGCGCATTGTCCCCGACCACGACGGACTCCAGATACCCCCGCACCGTGCTCAGGCCGCCCAGGCTGAACTGCTCGGTATCCAGCAACGGATTTGCCGTGGCCTGACCCTGAACTTCCCCGAAGAGTTGAAAATCAAACGGCAGCTTCTGCGTATGGGCGAGGCTGCCGCGGAAATAAAAGAAATTCGCATCCGCATTGTACCGCCGGTTGTCGAACTCGATTTCCTCCTGGCTGCTGGTGCCACGGAAACTGAAGGTCACCCCCGCGCTCAACGCCGTCTCATAATGCTTCCCGAGCGAGGTGGCGGAGTAGTTGAGGCTGAACGGCCAATAGGATATCGGTGAGGAAACGATCGAATCCCCGATCTCCAGATCCTGCGTGAAGTGCTTGTAATCCATCCCCAGGCTCAGCGAGTGATAAAAGCCGTTCCGCGAAGGCAGGTTGACAAGAAACCTCCCGCCGTAGATCTCGCCATTTCCCAGGGAGTTCGTCCCCCCCAGCGTCGCCACCTCGCTGTTCTGCCGGGTGGCCTGGAGCATCAGCCCCAGCCAGTCGATCGACGGCATCCGGGCAATGTAGTAGGCCGAATAAACCAGCGCATCGCTCGGCCGCTGCGGGGCAATCTGGAAACCAAGGCCGATCGTGTGCCCGAGCTGCCAGAGATTGTCGTAGCGGGCAGCCAGATCCAAACGCAGGGGCGTCGTGTTCGCGCTGTAACGGTTGTTCAACTCCACGCTCCCGTGCAGGGGCAGCTTGTCTTTCACCGTCAACTCCACGTCCACCGTCCCGGGGATCACCCCGGGCTTCAGCGAGGGAGTCACCTGACGGTCAGCCATCTGGTTCAACGCGATCAAATCGCGCTGGACATCGTTGAAGTTCGGAACCGTCCCCTCCGCAAGAGAAGGAGCCATTTTTTTGATCTGCTCCACACTGTAAAACCGGGATCCTTTCACGCGCAGCCGACCGACTGCTGCCTCGCTCACCTGGAGAACAATGATCCCGCGTGCGGGATTCTGCGGGGGCACATTCACCGACACCGTCTGGAATCCCAGATCCCGATAAGCTTTCTCCAGCGCCGCCCGGGCCTGTTCGACATCCTCCTCCGTTCGTCCGGGCCCGAGATACCCGTAAACCGCCTTCTCCACTTCCCCGCGAGGCAGTGTCTTCGAGCCAATCACCCGGTATTCTTTGATGAACAGCGTCTGCGGGGTCGCCGCATTGATTTGATCCGTCACCGCCTTCGTCGGCGGAGGATCCTCGGCAAGCCCCTGCGCTGACAAGTCCAGCGGAGCCACCAAAGAAAAAGAGACAAACAGGCTTGCGGCAACAAGCCTCCTCGCCCGGATTCCCTTCGGAATGCGGGATGGTCTCCTTTCAATTGGGTACATCTCGGGAAGGTTCGTACCCACCCCACCCCACCCCGGCAACTGTCCGAGTGTTACAATTTCGTCACACAGCGGAGAATTCCCGTGCCTTCGCGCAGCCAATGCCTCCCTTCCGGCATTCCCTTTTCCAGAATGGCCGCGCATCTCCGGTCCCCTTGTCAAAAGAAAGTTTTTCATTGCCTGATCGAGCTGTCTCGTCTGCCTTCCCTGACCTCTCAGGACGTCTTGTCGAAACGCACCTTCAGACTCGTCTCAATTTGCACCACCCGTCCCTCATGGATGGTAATGGAGACGGATCCAAACTTCAGGGCTTCAACCTGCTGTTTGACAACGTTCAGCCAATTTCCCGACTGGGAGGGAACAATGACGGCATCTCGGGAAAGTGGTCGCGATGGAATCGTAGAGCTCATAGGAAAACAAACTACGACCAATCAACTCGTTTTTTATTTCATTGCAATAAAAAACATCAATTAAGTCGTATATTCCTATGAATTGTTAATTTTTCCTTGAGAAAATGACACAATCCGCTTTCTTGCACGTTTATTATAGCGACTTACTATATCGTATATATGCACCGGTTCTTGAAACGATTTTTCTTTTTTCTGCTGGCCTCCGGCATGGCCGAACTGGCCGTGCCGGAGCAGAGCCACGCCGGGGACATCCTTCGAGGGGGAGGAGGAAACTCCGTTGCTGGACGGAAAGCAACGGACGCAAGAGCCCAGGCGGGAGCCGAAGCGGCAGAACTGGCCAAGGCCAAGGCTGTGGACCGGCTGGCCCGGACAAGCCGGGTTGTCAATGCCATGCGCCAGATGCAGGCGGCAGCCCGATCGGCAGCAACCGGATCTGTTCCCGATGGATTGACACCAGGCGGACTGAAAGTTCTGACTGGCTCCGATGCCAGGTGGACCGGTGCCAACGCCCCCGTGCAGTCTGGCAAAACCGTCACCGTCACCCAAACCGCCCAACAGGCGCTGCTGCACTGGGAAACCTTCAACATCGGAAAAAACACCTCTCTTTATTTCAACCAAAAGGCCGGCGGCAACGATTCAGGAAAATGGACCGTCTTCAACAAAGTCTTCGACCCAAGCGGTCAGCCCTCAAAAATCCAGGGCAGCATCAAGGCGGACGGCCAAGTCTACGTCATCAACCGGAATGGCATCGTTTTCGGTCCGGGCAGCCAGGTAAACACTCGCACATTTGTCGCTTCTTCGCTTCCCATCAATGACAACCTTGTCGAGCGGGGACTGCTCAACCAGGAAGCGGGCAAGGCGTTTGAATTTCTTTTTTCATCCACGACCCCGACAGGGAATGTGGTCGTTGAGTCCGGAGCAGTTCTTTCCACCCCCGTCAGCAACGACGGAAACGGCGGAAGAATCATGCTCGTGGGAGAAAATGTCCGAAACTCAGGCACCATTTCCACTCCCTCGGGACAGACGATCCTGGCAGCGGGACGACAGGTGGGAATCGACTCGCACCGGAAGCTTTCTGCCAAGGTGTCCGATCCCGGTCTGCGGGGAATCGATGTCTATGTGGGCGAGGTGGGCACAGGAGGGACCACCACAAACAACGGAATCATCGAGGTTTCCAGAGGAAGTGCCTTGCTCACAGGAAAAACCATCAATCAATTCGGAATCATTGAAAGCAGCACTTCTGTGTCCCTGAACGGACGCATTGATCTGCTGGCAAACTATGGGGCAACACCAAATGCCTCCTACCAACCGTCGACTTTTGTCGACGATGTGACTCCCTTTCTTCTCCATTCCACAGGCACCGTCTCTCTGGGCGGGGGAAGCCTCCTCAGGATCCTTCCCGAGACATGGAACGCAGAAACAACCGTCGGAACGGAACTGGCCCTTCGCTCCACAATCAACATCCAGGGCCGGAACATCCACTTCGGACCGGGTTCCACCCTTCTCGCTCCCAACGCAAAGGTCGCGCTCCAGGCCGGAACATGGGCTTCCCCCTCCGCAAATCTTGCCCGTTTCATCCGTTCCAGGGGACAGGTGTATCTGGATTCCGGAGCCCTGCTTGATGTTTCCGGAACCACCGGCGTCTCCGCACCGTTGTCCCACCTCATTCTCTCACTGGAACTCCGGGGATCGGAACTGGCAAACTCCCCACTCCAGCGCAACAGTCTGCTGCGCGCTCTGACACTCACGGTGGATCTTCGGAAGTCCGGAACATACGGCGGTTGGGACTGGGTTGGAACCCCACTGGGTGATGTCAGCGGATATGCTGACCTGATCGAACGCAATGTCGGAGAGCTCACAACCGAAGGCGGAACAGTCACCATTTCCGCCGGCGAATCCTTTGTGCAGCGCGAGGGGGCAAGCATCGATATTTCAGGAGGGTGGATGCGCTTCGAAGAGGGATGGATCCAGACAACCCGGCTTTGGGAAAACGGCCATCTGGTGGACATTGCAAAGGCCACCCCGGACCGCGTTTACAATGGCATCTACACCGGCACCACAAGTGCCATTCATGACAAGTGGGGCCTCATAAAAACCTATGCTGTTCCCCTCTCTCCCTCCGGAGAATATTTTCAAAAAAGCGACATCCACGGTGCCGATGCAGGCCACTTGATTGTGAAGGCTCCCGCCATGGCACTGGAAGGGGAGTTGCTCGCCACGACCGTCGCCGGTCCCCGCCAGCTCCGGGAAACATCCACCACCAGCAACATGCCCGCAGGAGGTTCTCTGATCCTGTCGTTTCGTGCCCAGGATGCCAGCGCACAGTTTCGTGACACCTATCCGACTTCTCCCACTGTGATTTTCCAAAAGAAGACCGGAAGCGGTTCCCTTGCGGATTTTTCCTTGGATGCCACGGGCACAGCCGGACCATTGGACGCAGAACATGTGGCAAGGGTCATCATTGACCCGGAAATTTTTTCTGAAACCCGCGGCTTCGACTCCCTGACCATCAACAACGAAGAGGGAACGATTCAGGTTTCCTCCGATGTGGGATTGACCCTTCCCGCACAGGGCTCCCTCTCCCTGACAGCCGCACTCATCCGCATCGGAGGCAGCATCATTGCCCCGGGCGGAACTCTGGAATTCAAGGCCCTCAACATCTCCCCCTATGATGCAGCCCTGGCAAAGGCCTTGAATGTCGCACCAACAGCAAGGCCCGGTCTCGGCATCTTCACCCTCGAAGAAGGAACCCTTCTCAGCACGGCAGGACGTGTCCTGGACGACCGCAACCCGTCTCCGGGAAAACTCCTGCCTTTTGCCCCGGATGGCGGATCCATTTCCATCTCCGGTTATGACGTCAATCTGGAAAAAGGAACGACTCTTGATGTCTCCGGAGGATTTTCCATGCCGGTAAACGGAAAAAGATTTTACGAGGGCGGAGAGGGATACAAAGTCTTCTCCGATTATGGCGATGCCGGAAGCATCCTCGTTCACGCCGGGCAGGATCCCAACGAGGGATATGTGACCGGAGGCTCCCTGACACTGGGCTCCACCCTGCGTGGCTTGGCTGGCGGAAAGGGTGGCTCGCTCTCCCTCCAGGCGCCAAGAATCCAAATTGGAGGCACGTCAGCGGATACGAGGGTGCTCCTGTTGCAGACGGACTTTTTTGACACAGGCGGCTTTTCCTCGTTCACGCTGTCAGGGCTTGGCTCTCCCTCCGGAACAAGTGGAGAATTCCTGCCCGCTGTATGGATTGTTCCTGGAACGCGGATCGAGCCGGTGGCAAAAAGCCTCCGTGTTTTCCCGAATGCCTCCCGGGGGCTGGAACTGGTTGCCGTTGACAGGCCCGTGGGAGACCGAAGCGCTGTCAGCCTTTCCTTCCTGGCCCCGGGCGTCAAAGATTTCGACGGCACCTCGACATTGATCCGGGGTGACCTGGTGATGGGCGAAGGCTCTCTGATCCGGACAGATCCCGGAGCATCGGTGACATTCCAGGGAAATACAGCAGCCATTCTTGGTTCAATCTTTGTGCCGGGCGGCAGCATTTCGATCAGTGGTGGGAAAAATTCGCTCTCCATCTTTCCTCCGGATTTCACACAGGCTCTCACGACGGTCTATATCGGACCGCGAAGCGTCCTCTCGACAACGGGAACCTTTGTGCAGACTCCGGATTCCTACGGACGTCTGAGAGGCGCAGTCCTGCCCGGAGGAAACATCTCTGTTTCTGGAAACATCGTTGCCGCAGCCGGAGCGATTCTCGATGTATCGGGATTTTCTGCCGTGCTGGATCTCCATCCCACGGAAGTTTCCCTGTCATCAATCGCAACGATTCCGAAATCCAGCGGCGTCACCTCGCCCCGTTACAGTCTGGAGATCGTTCCCACACGAGTGGACAGCGACGGAGGAACAATCACCCTCACCGGCGGGCAGATGCTTTTCTCGGATGCAACCCTCCTGGGAGCAGCCGGTGGACCGACGGCCCTGGGGGGAACTCTTGTCGTATCATCGGGAAGATTTTACCCGGACCCCAACTCTCCGATTCCCACGCTCGACAGCAATCTGGTTGTCACACAGGGCGGGAGAACCATTCCGGTGCCCCTTCCGGAATCGGCCGATGCCATTGGCCGGGCCGTCCGGGGGGCGGGAAATGCGCCCCTCATCGGCAGGGGCTACATCACAGCGAATACTTTTCTGAACGGTGGTTTCGATTCACTGGAGCTGCAGGGTTCCGTGGAATTCTCCGGCCCGGTTCACATCGAAGCACGCCGGGAATTGTGGGTTGCTGACGGGGGAATTCTGAGGGCGGACTCCAACGTCCGCCTCACGGCTCCCTATGTGGCCATCGGGAAACCGTTCCAATCACCGGTTCGCAGTGAAGATCTGACCAATCCCTTTGGCTCTCCGGTCGCTCCGTCTCATGGCAATGGCAGTCTGACGATTGCCGCCCGTTGGATTGATGTGGGAACCCTCTCCCTTCAGGGAATCGGACAGGCCGAATTTTCCGCATATGGCGGAGACATCCGGGGCATGGGCACATTGGATATCGCAGGCGACCTGACCCTGCGGGCCGCGCAGATTTACCCGGCCAGCGCCTCCCGCTTCACCATTGTTGCCTACGACTATGGGACAGGAACGGGAAACCAAACCGGATCGGTGACCATCCTTGGCTCGGGCACCCGGCAACTGCCGCTCTCCGCAGGGGGAAGCCTGGCTGTCTATGCCTCAACGATCGAACAAAAAGGAGTCCTGCGCACCCCCCTGGGTTCCATCACCCTCGGCTGGGATGGAACCGGAACCGCCCCGGTGGATCTGGTGGTGGGAAACGCCGCGCCCCTCCCGGTCACCTCCCACCTCACCCTTGCCTCGGGAAGCGTGACATCGGTCTCCGCCATCGATCCTCTCACCGGCAAGGGAGTTCTCATTCCCTACGGGGTCAGCACCGATGGCGAAAACTGGATTGATCCCACAGGAACAGACATTTCCTCCGGAGGACTCATTGCAAAAAACATCACCCTCTCGGGAACGAATGTCACCACGGCATCCGGCTCCGTGATCGACCTCCGCGGCGGAGGAGACATCTATGCCTACCAGTGGATCAATGGGACCGGAGGAACCATGGATTTGCTTGGAACGGCCTCAGAGGAATGGAATGCCTCCACAACCTATCAGGCGGGAGACCTCGTTCTCTTTTCCGACGGGCAGACCTATTCGGCCCGAAAATCCATCAGCCCGGAGGACTTCGCGGAATCCGGCATTCCCGATCCCACACAGGGCAGGTACTGGACGAAAGTTCCGCAGGCCTTTGCTATCCTGCCATGGTTCACCGGCGATGTGGCCCCTTATGCGCCCTTCAATTCCACTTCCCGAATTGTCAACGACACGGAAACAAATCTCTTGTTTCAGGCAGGTGCCGGCGCGGGATATGTGAGCCGGGATTTGAAGATCGGGGACAAAATCTATCTCGCAGGCAGCGCTTCGCTCTCGGCAGGATATTACACACTGCTGCCCGCGCGGTATGCCTTGCTCCCGGGGGCGGTTCTTGTCACATCCAAGGCGGGAACGGGACTGGGCGCCCTCGAAATGCCGGAAGGAACCAGCATTGTCTCCGGATACCGTTTCAATGCCCTGAATTCATCTCCCACTCTCTTTTCCGGACAAACGTCACGATTTGAAATCCTGACTTCTTCCGTGCTCCGAAACCGGGCGGAATATCAGGACTATCTGGCAAATGATTTTCTGGCCGGGAGGGCGGTCGACTTGAATGTCGCCATTCCGGAATTGCCCGGGGACTCTGCCAATGCCCTCATCCAAGCCACCCAGGCAATGGCTCTGCACGGCACGATCCTCTCCCGGTCTCTTTCCGGGGGAAGGGGAGCCGGTCTGGATCTCAGTTCAACCCGGGACTTCGTGATCACAGCCAATGGTGCAAGCGGCGGCAGCGGAGTCATCACCCTGGATGCAGCCGTTCTCAACGGATTCGGAGTCGAAAGTCTCCTGATCGGCGGAGTCAGGAGCATCACTTCTTCCGGAACATCGGTCAAAGTCAATACCGACGGGATCACCCTCGCTTCCGGCGCGACTCTTTCCGCGCCGGAAATCATCCTTGTTGCCAACAACAGCATTTCGCTGGCTCCGGGGGCAGCCCTTCTCTCAACCGGTTCCATGACCGGAGACCATCTGCTGCTTAATGGAAATGGAACTCTGCTGCGCGTATCCGGAGACCCCAACGCAACCATCACCCGCTCCGCGGTGACAACCGCAACCAGTCCACTCCTCACCATTGGTGCGGGAGCCTCTTTGCTTGGCTCGGGAATCACACTGGATTCCTCTTCGAGCACAGCCCTTGATCCCACGGCAACTCTCCTTGCGGACGCTTATCACCTGAACAGCGGACGCATCAGTCTCCTCCTGGACAACCCGGGCTCGATTCTCCCGACAACCGGCCTGGTGCTGGATCAATCCGCCATCCGAAATTTCCAGGCCGCAGGGGCCCTCTCTCTGCTCAGTTACTCCTCGCTGGACATCTATGGCACCGGCCTTGTCGGCTCCGCGGCGCTCTCAAGCCTTGCTCTCCATGCCGGAGAAATCCGGGGCTTCAACCAGTCGGGAGGCATCGCATTATTCCAAGCCCGGGATATCCTGATCGCCAACAGCCCAGCAACATCCGGCCCCGGCGCAGTGACCGCGGCATCCGGCTCCCTGGCTTTCGAAGCCGAAACGATCCGGCTCGGAGTGAACAATGTCGCTGTGGATCAATTTCTCAATCTGGCCTTCACCGCATCGAAAAGTTTTTCCGGCGAGGGAACAGGGGGGCTTTCGACCCAGGGAACATTGGATGTGAGCAGCCCTCTGATCACCGCAACCGCCGGCGCAAAAAGAATCCTTTCATCCACCGGCGCGATCCATCTCTCCTCTCCCTCCGGTCCGGCAGAAATTTCCGCCGCCAAAGGCCTCGGGGCGACGTATTCGATCAGCGGCTTCTCCATCAATGCGGACACCTCAATCCTCCTCCCCAGCGGTTCCCTCAGTCTCCAGGCCGTCGGCGGAGACCTGACGGTTTCCGGCTGGCTCGATGTGTCGGGCACAAAACAGTTTTTTTACGATGCCTCAAAATATACGGATGGAGGAGAAATCCACCTGTCCTCCAGCACGGGCAATGTCATCATTTCCTCATCGGGCCGGGTGAATGTCTCCGCCCATTCCAACGGGGGAAATGCGGGAACCCTTGCCATATCGGCGGCACAGGGATCGTTTGTCCAAAGCGGTTCAATCCTTGGAAAAGCGGGCACGGGTGGAAACGCCGGCGCATTCGACCTTGACGTGCTTTCCCTCCCCTCCCTGGCATCGCTCAACTCCACTTTGACGACCGCCGGACTGCTCGGAACCCAGAACTTCCGCGTCAGGAGCGGAGATGTTTCCATTGACGGCACTGTCAAAGCGCATTCTTTCACCCTTTCCGCCGATCTCGGTTCGATCACGGTTTCCGGCACAATCGACGCCTCAGGCGCAACAGGCGGAACCGTTTCTCTCTCGGCCAACGGAAGCGTCATTCTGGAAAATAATTCCCTCATCACCGTGGCGGCGGAAGATTTCAGCAATGCCGGAAAAGGCGGCTCGGTCAGCCTGGAAGCGGGAGCCCAGCGGAATGGCGTGGCAGGCAGTGGAGTCGTGGACATTCAAACGGGTTCCCGGATCGATCTGTCCGTGGCCTCGAAAATTGCCGGAGACACTCTCACCGCCGGAAGCAGCGCCTCTGAGGGAAAATTCAGCGGCACCCTGCACATCCGGGCCCCCCAGAATGCATCGCATACGGACCTCCTCGTCAATCCCATCAATGGAACCATCGTGGATGCTTCCTCCATTCTTGTGGAAGGCTACCGCCTCTACGACCTCACATCCTCCGGTGGAAGCACCATCACAAGCGCACTCCAGACGACAATTCTCAACGACGGAAAGACCTTTCTTGGCACGGCCGGAACAACAACCGCCGGTTACACCGCCATGCTCAACCGACTGCTCGCAAACAATTCGGGCTTGGAATCTGTTTTTGTCCTGGCCCCCGGTGCGGAAATCATCAACCGTTCCGGCAGCCTGACCCTGGGAACCACCTCCTCCACATCCACCAGCGACTGGAATCTTTCCACCTTCCGCTTCGGGGCCAAAAGCGCCGCCGGTGTCCTGACCCTCAGGGCGTCGGGAGATCTGGTTTTCTATAACACGCTGAGCGACGGTTTCTCCCCCACCCTGGCAAACACCAACACAAGCTGGCTCTGGCTGGCCCAACCGACATTGCTTGCAGGCAGTTCCCTGCCGGTGAACACCCAATCTTGGTCCTATCGCTTCACAAGCGGCAGCGATTTTTCCGCGGCAAACTTCCGGGATGTGGCCTCCACAGGCTCGGTCAGAATTGGAAAAGACGGTGGCACCAACAGCGTCTCCGGAGGCAACAACGCTCTCACTGCCACAGCCGTGGCCAAATGGTACCAGGTCATCCGGACGGGGAGCGGAGATATCGACATCAACGCCGGCGGCAATATCCGGCTGCTCAACCAGCTGGCAACGGTCTATACTGCCGGAACCCGCGTGACAAATCCGACCCTGGGAGGACAGTTTGACGTTCCCAGCCTGTCAAATGTGGTGGGCGACGAAGGCAATCTTGGCATCGATCAGCAAACCTATCCGGCCCGCTATACGATGGCCGGGGGCGACATCACCCTCTCCGCCAAAGGGAACATCGAACGGCTCACCCTCAACTCGGCCAACCAGTTGGTGGCAGACTCCACAAGACAGCTTCCCAACAACTGGCTGCTTCGCCGCGGCTATGTGGACCCCGACACCGGAGAATTCGGCACAGGGCGCTTCAATGACACCACTTCCACCACATGGTGGATCAATTTCAGCAATTTCTTCCAGGGAGTGGGCGCCCTCGGCGGTGGAGATGTCACTCTCACAGCCGCGGGAGACATCAGCAATGTGGATGCGGTCATTCCCACAAACGCCCGCATGACAAAAGGAACCCCGGACGCGGGAAATCTTCTGGAACTCGGCGGCGGTGACCTGACGGTGAGCGCCGGAAACAACATCGATGCCGGAGTCTATTATGTGGAGCGGGGAACGGGAACTCTTTCCGCAGGCGGAAGCATTGTCACCAACCAAACCCGTTCTCCTTCCACCACCAACCTGACCAATTCCAACTCCATTGAGAATTCACAAACGTGGCTCCCCACAACGCTTTTTGTCGGCAAGGGCGGGTTTGACGTTTCAGCCAAAGGAAACGTTCTCCTCGGTCCCACAGGCAATGCCTTCCTGCTTCCCCAGGGCCTGACCAACTCCTACTGGTATAAAACCTACTTCTCCACCTACTCCCCGGAAAGCTTCCTGCATGTTTCCTCTCTTGGAGGAACCCTTTCCCTCCGCACAGAGGCTGTCATTGACGGAACCGTCCCTCTTCCCCTGCTGCGGATTTGGGCGGGCAGGCAGCAGTTGCTCAAATCCACTTCCGCTTCCTTTTACCAGCCTTGGCTGAGACTCAGTGAAGACAAAGTTTCGCCGTTCAACACCATCACCTCCATCATGCCTTCCTCCCTCCTCGCAACCGCCTTCAGCGGCGACATCACGTTGTCCGGCGATCTGACCCTTTTCCCGTCGGCCACCGGAACAATCGAGCTGGCCGCCTCTGGCGGAATCTCGGGACTTCAACCCACCGGATTTCAGGCAGGCAGCTCCCTGTGGACCGCATCAACCATCAATCTGTCCGACTCCGATCCCTCGTCCATGCGCGGAGTCGCATCGCCCTACGCCTATCAGACTCTTGCCGGAACAAGCAGTTCACTTGCCGTCTCCACAGGAGCCGACGACTTCCTGCAATTCATTGCCGATCTTTTTTCCGAATCCGGAGCCACCGCGGGATTGGAACTTTCAACCCAAAAAACACAGGCCCGTCACACGCCCGGGCTTCTGCATGCGAATGATCCCTCCCCCGCGAGAATTTATGCCCAAGGCGGGGACATCTCCGGCCTGACCCTTTTCTCGCCAAAGAAAACCCAGATCTTCGCCGCACAGGACATCAGCGACATCGCATTTTACATCCAGAATTCCAGCAAAGATGATACCAGCATCGTTGCCTCGGGAAGGGATATCCGTCCTTACAATGCCAGCTCTCTCCTGCGCCAATCCGCCAAAGGCACTGGAAACCGGGAAAGCTCGCCCCCTCTCGCCGGAGACATTCAGATTTCCGGCCCCGGCACGCTCGAAGTGCTTGCCGGCAGAAATCTCGACCTCGGCACAGGCACTGAAGCGGAGGACGGAACCGGCGTGGGAATCACCAGCACAGGCAACATTCGCAATCCCTTCCTGTCAACCGAAGGCGCGGATCTGGTGATCGGAGCCGGCATCGGCTTCTCCAGGGGCCTTGCGCAAGGCAGCCTGGATTTTGATTCTTTCCTCTCCTCTTTGGAATCGGGAATCGGAAAAAAATACCTCGCAGAGCTTCATGCCGATGTGGATTTTTCGGGTGAACTGACGAGTGAAACCGCACAAGTGGCGCTGCAGGTGTTTTATCTGATGCTTCGGGATGCCGGACGGGATTACTCAAAAGATCCTTCCACCGGCTATGCGATGGGATTCGCCGCTGTTGACTCCCTTTTCGGAAGAGTTTCCGGCAAGGGCGATATTCTCACCCGTGAAAGGGACATCCGAACAAAGAAAGGCGGTTCCATCCACATTTTTGCACCAGGCGGCAGTCTCAAGCTGGCAAAAGCCAGTTCAGGAGCCCGACTGGCTCCCCCAGGCATCATCACGGAAAGCGGGGGAAATATTTCCATCTTTACGGACGGGAATGTGGATATTGGAGACGGCCGGATTTTTGTCCTCCGGGGAGGCAATCAAATCATTTGGTCTTCGAATGGTGATATCGCAGCAGGAAAATCTGCAAAAACCGTACAAAGTGCCCGGCCCACCCAAGTCACCCTGGATCCGCAAACCGCATCTGTTGAAACCGATCTGGCCGGTTTGGCAACGGGCGGAGGCATCGGAGTCCTTGCCACCGTCAAAGGAATCGATGCCGGGGATGTGGATCTGATTGCCCCCAAAGGAACAGTGGATGCAGGAGATGCGGGAATCCGCGCAACAGGAAATCTTAATATCGCCGCCACCCAGGTTCTTAATGCTGATAACATCGCAGCCGGAGGAACAACCAGCGGCGTTCCCGCCGCCCCAACGATTGCTGCTCCAAATATTGGCGGGCTCACCTCTGCGTCAACCTCAACAGGAGCCGCAAATGCAGCGGTCCAGTCTGTCGCGCAACCCCGGCATCCTCCGGAACCGGAGACTCAACCGTCGTTCATCACTGTGGAAGTTCTTGGATACGGCGGCGAAGACGACGAGGAAGCGTCTTTGTAGAGGGATTCACTCCTCAATAGGGAATCCCATTTTGCAGAGCCCTTTGCCCCGCTGAAAAATTACTCCTCCAACTCTGTCGCAAGCTTTTTGGCTTTGTCAAAAGCAGCCCAACCCCATTTCGTCCGAAAACGCTCTTCTTCAGGGGTGAATCCACGCTGCCCAATTGATAAATCAGTCTCTTTTGTGAGAAAATCGCCCGGCGTGACAACAATATCCATCGCAGTGGAACCATCCGGCAACGGTTCGGCCGCTTCCACTGCCACCTTCTGCCCATTGGAAGTCATGAAGTTTCCGGGTGCATCCGGATTGACTTCATAGGTGAATGGGGAACCAGAATCACCAGTGGAGACAGGTGCCGGAGGAGAGATCGTCGCCACTTGTTGGGATGCCGGAGCGATTTCCCCTCCCCTTCGGAAACTTGAAAGGACGCCTTTGTTTGTTGGAAGGGATGGTTTTTGTTTCAAAGCAGGTTGAGGACCATTGGAAACTTTGGAAACAACCGTAGGGAGTTGCTGGGAGAAAAGGTCCAGATGAGGCGCCCGGGCAGCGAACCGGCTTGATGTGGCGGACAATTTCGACGGCCCCACTTGCGAAACAGAGGACGGTTCAAAAAACCAGGACACCTTTCTTGAATCCTGCCGCCTTGTCGACGGGAGGTTCCCGTCTCGTGAAACAAGCAGAAAATGACCGGCGGCCCCACCTGCCACGAAAACGCTCACAAGCAGTCCTGTCGTGGCAACAAACCTCTTGGCGCGTGGAAATATCATGTTTCGAATTAGATTTTGTGTTTGTCCGGAACAGCATGGCAGCCAGGACCGGGTTCACCCGGTTCTGGCTGCTTCCGCTTTTATGCTCCCGACAAGCTATGCTTGGATTGGATTGCGATTTTATTTCTTAAGAACAAACCCTCCGTCGGTGAAGCGTTTGACGAGAAAGGAGACATCGTCAAAAAGACCTCCGCCAGCAGGGGCATCCACATTTTTGATCTGGTCGCGCAGCGCATTGGCAAAGGTCAGCTTGCTGCCAGCCAAATCGCTGGGTTTGAGAATACGATTATAAAGCCAGGCTGTATACCGTCCCGACTTGACGTTTGCATCGGTCAAAGCCACTCCATTGTAGGAAAGAGCAACCCCGCGATTCGGAACCGGAACAACTCCGGTTGTTCCGAGAACACGAGGATTGGCATCTCCTGGAGTCAGGTACCCGATGTAATATCCTGCTGTGGCATTCGGGTAAAGGTATTGGGTCTGGCTCTCTTCATCCACGTATTCCCCCTTGTAGGCACTGGCCCCCAGCACTGCTGTGAGCGGTGCAGCGAGATTTGCTCCCGAACTGTATCCTCCAGAACCAAGAGGCACAGCAAATGTGCCCGGTTGCTGATTCACCGGCCAAAGCTGGTGGGAATTCACTGTCCCCCCATAGGTGATACCGGAAGTGGTCGTCGTCCCTGTAATGGCAGGAAACCAGGTGGTCACAACCGCTTGAGTTCCAAGTCCAATTTCCGTGTAGGCTCCAAAGCGCTGCCCGGCATCGGTGTTGCGACCGATCGCCCAGACCGTCTTGTTGGCATCTGCAGAATCTCCGGTGAACAGATCTGCTGTCAGACTGCCATTGGAATACAACTGCTGGGCCAACTGCGTGGTAATGTTCGTGCCGGGAAATCCGGGACTGGCATAGAAGCCGAGTGGGGAAACTCCAACCACCTCTTCTGTGATGGGGTCGTATGTGACCCCCTGATAGCTTCCATTGAACGGTGACGTGCTCTGAAAGTTCGTGGAGAATCCGAAATCGGCAGTGCCCAGTTCGTAATCCACCCCTTCCGTTGTACCGGTCAAAGGATTGGGAACCGCTCCTGTTCCCGTTCCATTGGAGACCACAAATCGCTGCGGGGTCTTTGGATTACTGGCTACTGCCGCAATTCCCGCAAGGGCTCCGGAATAGGATACCTTGATGATGACCGGGCTGCCTGCATAGGTGCCATTCCACGCGCCAAAATTGGCTCCAGTGGCAATGCTCAGGCTTCCCGAAGAACTTGTGTTTCCATTTATTCCCTGAAATGTCCACCCTGAAGCCAGCAGTTTCGAGATGGCGGTTTGGGTCGCCGTGCGGTCTCCGTTGGAGGCGACAATGCGGATGACAGTTTGCGCGGATGCCGCTCCGGTTGTTGCCAGGGCAAGCGCGCCAATTGCTAATGTTTTAAGGATTTTCATATTTTTAAGTGAAGTGGTTGAGAATTTGTTTGTTGTGAAATGTCAGACATTCTGTGCAGCGCGGTGGCGACGGAGGAAGACCATGAAAAAGGTCCCCGCAATCGCCAGAAGCGCATACGTGGAAGGCTCCGGGACGGCGTTGAAGGAAATCTGCCCGGTGTTGTCGATGGAAAAGACTCCACGGAAAGTCGTCGCCGACGAGATGGAGTAATAATCGAGTGCCCTGGTTGAAGAAGGTCCAAATACTCCCTCAATATTTGTCCACTGGCTCTGACTTCCAAAGTCGGTTCCGGAATTTGCCGTAACCTGCCAATTGTAAGAACCCGCAGTGCCACTGTTTGTCTGAAGTGCCGCATGCGCGCTGTTGGCTGTGGCATCCAGCAGGTTGAACTGCGTGGTCACAGCCAGGATGGCATTTTTTGTGCCTGTTCTGACAGTGGCACTCGATTCTGATGGCCACGGATTGCTTTGTGTTCCCAAGCTTGACCGGGCCCGCGAGGCGTAGAGCGTTGGAGCTACGGAATCCGTTGCCCCAAAGACACTCCACAGCAGGTCGGTCCGGTCAAACCAGGTTGCCCCATATGTCGCAGCCAGATCCGCCCCGATATCACCGATGTTTAGATCAAAGGCCGATGTGGCCGATGTGTATTGGGTGCGCGACCCGATATTAATCAGGTAGGACGTGGTAGCTCCCTGCCCTCCACTGGCCCGGAATCCGATAATCAAATCACCGGATACCCAGTCATCCACCAAGACCGCCCTTGCAGACGGAGTTCCCAGCGCAATTCCCGCGAGAGCGAGAAGGGCTGCCAATAGTTTTTTTGTTATTCTCATTCGATTTGCTTTCTTTGTTTTTGGTTTCACTGCTCCAACTCCCGTGGACGGGTCATCGAATTTGAATAACGACTAATTTTGTCGTTGTTTGTGTTTTATGGAGATTTTTCTGATTCGTCAACAAAGTTTTTAAAAAAGTGAGATTTCGCGCTTGCGTGAATTCACTCAGATATCATGGAGAAGAAACCTCGACCTGTCCGGAAGCGGAACCGGTGGAGAAGAACCCTCCTCCCCTCACTGTGGTTCCTGCCACTGTCAGCGGGTTGGCCAGCACTACTCCCTCGTAGGGCGTGCTCACCGCCTTGCCGCCCACTGTCCGGCTGAATGTGCCTTTGAACACTCCCGTTGTTCCCGTGAAGCTCCACGTCAGCTTAGACTGCACCGGCACCACCAGCACCGGACTGTTGCTCTTCGGCCATGTACCTCCCTGCTCTATCGCCGCTCCCAACACCGTTCCCGCCGGGTCCACGTTCAGGGTGAATCCTGCCGCGTTGCCTGTTCCTGAAAACAGCGACACGTCGTTGGCCAGCGCGTATTGTTCTCCCACAAACGACACTCCTTCCAGAAGCCCTCCAGCGAATAGTGTCGCCTTGGCATTGGCGGGTCTCAGCCAGCCTACACTTCCTCCCACGTCGGCGCTGGCCTCTGTTCCGCTCTTGGGCAGCACGACTTCTCCCCACAGCATTCCCTGCGATCCCGTGTAGAGCGGAATATGCACCGGAATCACCCGGTTCCCGTTCCCATCGTCCACGGTCCGCGCACTGGTGGTGAATGTTGTTCCATCGGCCAGCTTCCCGGCGAATGTCGCTGTTCCGTTGGCGGCCACCACCAAGGTGGCATACCCATGTCCATAGGACGCTTCCGGCGCGGGCAGGATCACCGTATAGCGTTTCCCGCTCAAGGGATGCACGTCGCTCTTCACTCCGCTGTATTCTCCGGGCAGGGCTTCAAAGGCTATTGGGCTCCCCCCTGTGGTCACGTTCCCGCTGATGACCCCGGAGGCTGTTGTGTCGAATTTCAATGCCACGGTCGCGTTGCTCTTGCCGCTTCTCTTCACCACAAGACTTTCTTCTCCGTAGCCGTCGAACTGTCCTTGGAGGGTCACGCTTTGCCCTTCGAGTCTCAGGGTTCCGGTGAAGCTTCCCGTGTCGGTGGTTGTCACGGTCACGAATCCGTTGTCTTTGAAGAAGGCGCTTCTGTCGGACTCGCTTCCTGTTCCCAGGTTCCCGTCTCCAGCGACTGCGTTGTAGGTGTCTTTTACCGCAGGATACGGGTTGTCGATGAACACCGGGGTCAGTTCCAGCCCTTCTTCCATCACGAACGTCAGCTTGGCTTCTCGAGAAATGCTATTCCCGTTCTGGTCCAGCCATTCCTTGAAAATTTTCCCTTTCCCGGGCGTGGCGGTCACCGTGTAGGGCATGTTCAGGTTCAGGGTTTTCCCGGACAACCCTGTTGTAAATGTCCCGTTCCCGGTGGCTGTGATTTGCAGCGGCGTGCTCGAGGCGCTCAAATAGGTCACGCTCCGGATTATGGATGTTCCTTTCTGGGACAGAACGTCTGCTGTGCGGAAGCGCACTTCATTGACTCCGGGGACCAATGTCACATTGGCGCTCCACGCGTAGGGGGCTTTGCTTCCTCCCACGGTTGCCGCATTCCAGTTCGCCCCTCCATCGGTGCTGTATTCCACCCCGGGTATTCCGCCTGCTGTGGGAACACTCCCTTTGAATTCTGCCTGCCCGGATGTCAGTTTTGCCCCTGCTGCGGGTGTCGCAATGGTTGGCTGTGGCACCGTGTAACTGACGGTTCTTGTCACAACCACGCTTATGTTGCCAGCGGGATCCTGTGAACGAAATTGAATCGAGTTCGTTCCCGGAATAAGGGGAACTGTTGCACTCCAGACATACAGACTCTTACCAAGGGTCACTGTCCCTGCTGCCCAGTTTGTTCCTCCATTGGTGCTGTATTCCACTGTGGGAACTCCTCCTGTTTCCACAATCTTCCCTCCAAATACAGCGCTTGGAATCGCAACCTTTGCATTATTTGCGGGGCTATTGATGCTTAATACAGGAGCGATTGTTTCCGGAGTCGGAGTCGGAGTCGGAGTCGGAGTCGGAGTCGGAGTCGGTGTCGGAGTCG
>CAZPEN010000026.1:0-60784 GCA_964585615.1 uncultured Chthoniobacter sp.
CTCATCACTTATAAACATCCCATCGAAAAGCAACTCTCATGCCTAAACTGACTTTCGGATAGCCTCTAATAAGCTCACTCAAATGCCATATTGCGTTGCCTTAAGGAAAGAACGACGCGATTTTTTTGAACCGCCCTGCGGACGTTCTTTCCTATGAGGTGGTGCATGGTTTGATCAAGGAGAAAACCGGTACGATTTGTGCACACGGCATCCAACGCGCGAAAGCTGCGCCGAGGCGGTGTGAATTTACCCGGGAAGTAGCGGCCTAAAAAGCGCTTAAGCCGTTTCTCGTGGCGGAGTTGGCTGCGAAGTTCGACTTGGGTGATGCATGGCGGATCGGGCTGCATCCAATGGTTCGGGACGCTGAGGCTCCGGGGGAGGTTCTGCGCTGTTTCTGGGTGGGATCAGCTTTTCTCAAGCGGCAGTTCGGAATCTCGCCCGTCACCAGGGTCCTTCCGGCCCTCCGGCCAAACAGATTGCCCGAATGATCTCGATGGATGGTCAGTCTGCATGAAAAACCTCCTCCATATCCGCCCACCATTCGCCATCCGCCCGATCCACAAGCGGCTCCTGGAACGGCTTACAAAGCGCCCACCATTCCTGGGTCTTTGGGTCGGCCGCCATGCGCGCAGAGTCGGCACCCATGTCGGTTCCGGTGTATTCAAAGTAACTGAAAAGGTAGTTGTTTCCATCCGGAAGCTTGCGGAGGAAGATCGAGTAGTTGCGGATATTGCAATCCCTGATCTTCTCGAGGATCTCGGGCCAGACGGCAGCGTGCAGGCGCTTGTATTCCCCGATTTTTTCCGGGCGCAGCCCGATGAGGGATCCGTAACGTTTCATAACAATGTTGTTGAGTGAGTGGCTTGCCGATCAGGCCATGCCGAGTTTGGCAATGTTCGCCCTCAGACGTTGCAATGCGGAGGCATATTTTTCCGGAATGAGCCCGTGCTTGTCCGGACCGACGTCCAGGAGGAGATTGGAGTTGCGATGGAGCGTTGCAAGATACATGCCGAGGAGTTCCCCGTCGCTCCGGGGTTGGTCGTCCTCGGTGAAGAACCATTCTTTTCCGATAGGATCACAGGTTTCGCCAGGCATGTAGTAGTGTTTGCCCTCGATATCGCGCCACCGGAAGTGTCCGGTGTGGCTATTGGGCAGGAAGCGCTCGATGGCGATGAGATCAGTCGGCCAGGCATACGGGACATTGAATTCCGATCCGTCCCCTATGCCGTGATTCATCATGATGACGGTTTCCGGCTGCCATCGGGCAATCCCGGCATACAAATCGTTGCGGTATGAACGCGGGAGCACGCCGGGAATATCAATCCAGACTTCGGCAATCTTGCCATATTGCGTAAGGAGTTCTTCGAGTTGTGCGGTTTGGAAATCCTGATACTCACGGGTGGTATAGGCTTCCGGCATTTTCGAAATGCAGGAAACTTTCTTGCTTTTGGGCAGGGCCATGACGTCGCTTGGGGTGAAAGAACCGAACTTGTGGTGATTGTCCCACGAGCAGTAGTAAAGTCCCGGAAGGAGGCCCCGCTTTGCGCAACTTGTGACGAATGCCTCGACAACATCCGTCGTATTTCCGCTGTTCCCCACATGGTAGTCGGTATGTTTCGTTGGCCATAGACAATGCCCGGCCACATGCTTGGTGGTGAGCACCGCATACTTCATCCCGGCATCACGGGCAATCCCGGTCCACTGATCCACATCCAGTTTGTCCGGGGCATAGGCGGTCGGGGGCAGATCTCCCTTGGAGAGTTCATCTCCGTCAAAAGTGCTCATTCCGAAATGAATGAACATGCCAAACTTCAATGCCTCCCATCGGTGAAGCTGATCCAGGCTGAGTCGTTGGGAGCCCGTTCCGGTGGTGCTTTCTGTCGTGTTCATAAGTGGAAATCCGCGCTGATTGTTTTATTGTGTTGTCCGATGGCGGGAGCTCCACAGTTCGATTTGTAAATCCCACCATCGATCCGGATCGGGCAACGCAGGGTTTGCAAAGGGGTTCCCGCCGGGCAGAGGATTTCCTGTTCCATGTCGAGTGCGCGGTAGCCGTCGGTTTGGCGGAGACGCTCCCAAGACATGACTTCCGCGCACCAGATATCGGCGGGTTCCAAAATCCCCAGCCAGTGTGCGGATGTCCGGGTTTCGAGATGATCCCGAAGGCTGCCTTTGATTTCATCCCGTCGGGTGAACCAGCTTTGCGGGTCGGTGTATTTTAGGAGAGGTGGGCAACCGAGAAGCTCCCCGAGTTTCGGCACCGCCCCCATCGCCAGAGCAAGATACCCGTCAGCGGTGGCGTAGATCCCGTAGGGTGCCCCAAGATAAGCGTGACCATTGCTGATCGCGCTTCGCCTGGGCGGTTGGCTGCCGTCATTGAGGTGCGTGGTGATCACCTCGAATTGAAGATCCAAGATGGATTCCATGAGGCTGACCTCGACTCGACCCCCGGTTCCGATGACACCCCGTCGAACCAGGCAGGCGAGGATGCCTTCCACGAGATGAGCGCTCGCGGTGAGGTCGGCCACGGAAATCCCCATGGGCACAGGCGGGTCATCGGCATTCCCGGACAACCAGCACAGGCCGGAAAGGGACTGCGCGAGCAAATCCTGGCCCGGCTTCCCAACCCAGGGACCCTGTGTGCCATAGCCGGTCACGGTTCCGTAAACGAGGCGCGGGTTGATTTTTCGGACGGACGGAAAATCCAACCCGAGCTTCTCCATGACCCCGGGCCGAAAATTCTCGATGAGCACATCTGCCTGTCCGATCAGTTTTCGCGCCCTCGCGAGGTCGTCCGGATTTTTCAAGTCTGCGGAAAAGCCCTCCTTGTTGCGGTTGATCGAGTGGAAAAGCGTGCTGTCACCTTCTACGCCGAGATTCGAGATGTAAAGCTGGCGGCAGATGTCGCCGCCATTCGGGCGCTCGATCTTGATGACCCTCGCCCCAAGGTCGGCGAGGCGCATCGCGGCGGCCGGTCCGGCGAGGAATTGGCTGAAGTCGAGGACGGTGAGCCCGGCGAGAGGTTTCATGGCTTTTTTCCCACCAACAGAAGATGCTCGCAAGCGAGCACGGTCTCGCCGTTCTGTTTGATGACTTCCACCAATTCGCCAACGATGCCATGCGTGGGCTTCTTATGCTCGCGCTTCGCCTTGATTGTTACGCGTGCATGGATCGTGTCGCCGATGAAAACGGGTTTGATGAACCGCAGGCGGTCGTAACCGTAGGAGAAGGCTTCCGGGTTGACCGATTCGGCCGTCATTCCGACGGCGATGCTGAAGATCAATGTTCCGTGGGCGATCCGCTGTTTGAACTCCTGCGTCTTGCACCACTCGGCATCCATGTGGTGAGGGTAGAAATCCCCTGTCTGTCCGGCGTGCAGGACGATGTCGGTTTCAGTGATCGTGCGCCCGCCGGTTTCACGGACAGCTCCGACGGTGTAATCTTCGTAATATTTCGATTCGAACATAAACTGTGATTCACCAATTTCGGGTGAAGGATTTCCTGTGAATCTCCTCCGCGGCTTCGCGGACGGGCCTGCGCCCGGCGACGGCGTCGTGGGCGATGGGAGTGACGGCATCCTGGAAGCCCATGTAGCCTGGAGACTGCGGACGGAGGATTGCCTCATCGAGCGTTTGCAGCGTGTCTTTGAAAAACTCCATGCTGGCAGCGTTGACCGTTTCATCGGTCCAGGCAGAACGGTGGCCTGGCTGCCCCCCCGCCTGGAAATACAGGCCGCGCTGCACCTCGGGGCTGGCCGTGAATGCCGCGTAATCCATGCACTCCTGCGGATGACGGGTTTTTGAGGAAACAGCGATTCCAGCTCCTCCCAGCGTGGAACGAAGCCTCCCGGGGCCGAAACGAACCAAGCCTCCTGCTTTGAGAGGGTGCTTCGCATAGCCCGGACGGGAGTAATTTGAATACCCGTAAGCGAACGGGCAATACGCCGCGCGGGGATCATCGTCCACCGAGGACATCCATTCGGCGGCATGGATCGGATTTTGCTCCAGACAAATCGGATCGCAGAGGGATACGAGCTTCCGAATTTCCTCGAGTGCGGCGGAAAGAATATCTGTCGGCGCAATGTTTCCGGCGCACGAAAACGGGGAGTGCCCAAACGCCTCAACAAACATGTAGGAATGCATCAGGACATCGATCGGAAATGCCGGCACTGTGACGTATCCCCCCTGCGCCAACTCCAACACATCTTCCCATGTTTTCGGGAGCGCGAGCCCGTATTTTTCGATCAAATCCGGTCTCCGGATCGAGACCGGGGCCGCCGCATCCGTCGCGAGCGTCCACTGTTTGTTGTTGAAGCGGTAACTCGCATGGGATCCTCCCACGGAATTCGAGGCCTGCCCGGCAAGGAAATCGCCGGAAACCCAATCCTCGTAGGGAAGAAGCAATCCCTCGGTCGCGGCGAGCGCGGTATGCGGATGGTCCATGACAATCAGATCGAATTTCGATGCCAGCCCGGAGAGAGACGAATCCGCGAAAGCCTGAAGCGAGCGCTTTTCCCATTGGATGGAAACCTCCGGGTGCAGTTCCTCGAACCGCTGGGCCGTGGCCGCCACGGAAACGAATCCGCGCGTGTGATTCCATGCGATGCCGCGTAGAGAAGTCATTTCAGCGGAACTTCGTGTGCCGCCCCGAAGAGGGCGCGTATGTTTGACGGCGCAATATCCGGAAGAATCGCCTCATGGCTCGGCGAGATCACGAGGCCGGCGGGGAAGAGTCTGCGCAGTTCGCGCACGCAACTCCCGACCTCATCGGCGGTACCGTTGACCAATAGGTTCTGGGCGTCCACTCCACCACAAAACGACGCGATCTTTCCAAAATCCCAGGCGAGTCCGGGGGCATCCATTCCAGAGGCAAGCGCCTGGATCGGATGGATTGCATCCACTCCGATTTTGACCAGGTCCGGAATCAAATCCCGGATGGCCCCGCATGAGTGGTGGATGACTTTCAAGCCGTGGGCTTTCGCCTGGTCCACAAGGGCCTTTGTGCCGGGGAACACAAATTCCCGGATCAAATCCCGCGAGAGCATCAGCGATGTCTGGTTTCCGAAGTCATTTCCGATCAGCACGGCGTCAAGTTTGTCCCCGGCCGCAGCGTAAAAGATGCTGTTGGCCTTGAGATAGAATGCCGTTATGCGGTCGATGACCGCCCGAAACATCTCCGGTTCAGCAATCATGTTCATCAGGGCGGTCTCCATCCCGAAAGCCGCGCAGGCGTCTTGGAAATGGGCCGACCAAACAACACCGAGAACGGCGTAGTCGTCCGGCACCTCCTCCACAACGGCCCGGCACTCTGCGGGATCGATGTGCTCGGCAGGATCCGGCCACGGGAAACCCGCAACAGCGGATGGATCGGAGATGTCCTCGAAATAACCCGGCGAATTGAGCGTGCGCTCCTCGTTGACAAGGTGGCCGTGTTTTGCGAAGTCGAACGCCATGTAGATGGCATCGGAAAACGGGGAATGGTAGGGGAGTTCCACCGGCCAGACATCATCGCCGATGGCATTTTTCAGGCCCCGCATGTCCGATGTGCAAAAGTAGTCGAGAAGTGCCGGCATTGCGGCAGTTGCCGGTATGCCCAGCCAAGTGGCCGGGCGGTCCACAAGCTTGCGTTCAATCGTGGCGTGGAATCGTTCTTTTTTTGTCACAGCGTTTTATTTGAGAAAAGCACCCGGACGGATTCCGCCCCGCATGTTCGATTCGTAGGCCGCCTCGACGCAGGCCATCGTCTTGATGACATCTTCGACCGATGTCGGCATACCGGGCACGGAACCTTCCTTGGCGCACATCATTTGGGCCATCGTTCCGATGAAAGCTTCAGGGAACCAAGAACCCTCGATTGGCACCTTCACCCATTCCGGTTCTCTTCCTTTCCTCGGCAGGCAATACTCAAATTCATCCCCCGCGCCGCGGGGATAGTCCATGAGCAGCCCGATCCGAGCTTTGATCGCACCTTTTGTGCCCTCCCATTTCAGGTAACTTTCCTGATGCTTTGTCCCGAAGCGGTGGGAATGGTTCGCCGTGATCGTGGCCCGCACGGGGTCGGGATAATCCATGATGATCGTACTGGAAACACTGGCCAGTTTCGGCAACCCGGGATGTGGTACCGTTCTTGCCATAATGCTGCGCGGTTCTCCAAGAAAAGAACGGATCAGATCAATGTAATGAACACTGTGATAAACGATCTCCGTGCGCGGGATTCCCTCCAGAAACGCGAACAGTTCCCAAGGAGTGAATACATTCAAACGCATTTCCATGTCGAGCAGTTCCCCGATCTCTCCGGCTTCGATGAAGCTGCGCGCGGCAAGCACAAACGGGGCAAATCTCAGTTGGCAATTGATGGCTGCCTGCAAACCTTTCGCGCGACAGATTTCCAGAATTTCCCGCGCCTGGGACATAGTCTCCCCCATCGGTTTCTGAATCAGCACAAATGCCCCGTCGGGCAGCTTGCGAAGCGAATCAGCGAACATCGACGCTGGCAGCGCGAGATCGTAAACGACGTCCTTCGGTGCCGCTGCAACCATCTCCTCCAAAGTGTCGAATACGTTCGGAATCGCAAATTCAGCAGCGAGAGCTTCAGCGCGTGCCCGTGATCGATTCACAAGCCCCCAGACTGGAAAAGCAGCCTTCCGATAAGCCGGCAGGTGGGCGTCTCTTACGATTCCGCCAGTTCCGATGATCGCGATCGGGAACGTTCGTGCGGGCATGCGTGGGAAAATATTGAACAGGGGAGACATGAGAATATTTTTATATGCAAAAACAAATTTTGTAAATAAGAATATTTCCATGTCAAAAAAACCCGATTACTCTGCTCCGGCACTCGACAAGGGGCTGGACATTCTCGAAGCTCTGAGTGCCTGCCCGGAGCCATTGACCCTCAGTGCCCTCGCTCGACTGCTCAAACGAGGCAACAACGAGATTTTTCGGATGCTGAATCTCCTCGAAGAGCGGCGTTACATCCTTCGCGACGAAGCCGGGGCCTACCGGCTCTCGCTGCGCTTGTTTCAAATTGCACGCGCCCACAGCCCTGTTAGACGGATGATCGAGGCTGCGGAGCCCGCGATGAGAGAGTTGGTGAGGGCGACATCCGAGTCCTGCCACCTCAGTGTATTGGAGGGGGCAGAGATCGTCGTGCTTTCGTCCGTGGAATGCCCGCGGCCCGTGCGTCTTTCGATCGCCGTTGGCGGGCGTTTCGATGCAGTCAAAACGGTCTCCGGGCGGGCGCTCCTGGCCTCATTGTCCGCAGTGCGCCGGGCAGATGTTCTTGGGGAATCCCCCGCGTTCCGTGCGATGAGTGCGGCGGGGAAGAAAGAGTTCCAGGTTTCGCTGGGTTCCGCAGCCCATCGGGGAGTCGCCACCGCGTCGAATGAGACGGTTGCTGGTGTGGTGGATGCGGCCGTGACGGTCGGCACCCCGGATTCCGGGATTCATGCCGCCATCGCCATCTCCGCTCTGACAAGCACCAGAGACCGGCGCGACGCGGAAGAGTTTTTCAAACCGCTCGAAGCCTGCGCAAAAAAAATCAACATCACCCTGGGTTCGTTCCCTGCATGGCAAGATTGAAGGGATGCCGGCTTTAGACTTGCGAAGGAATTAGAGGTTTTGAAACTGCATTAGAAAGGACTTTGAATGGGTTCGAGAATTCAACTTTTTTGGCGGTCCCAAATCGCAGGCTGGATCGCACCCGCAATTTTCACATCTCCTCTGAAACGGGTCATTCTGGAAAATATTCCCGGTTCAATAGCCATCTCTCTCTACCGGGATGCGGTGGGTTTTCTGCAGACCATTGGAATGCGGGAGATTTATTGCCGGGTTCACGGCGAAAACGCATCCAAATTACAATTGGCAGAACTCGTCATTCTCATTCCCCTCGTCTGTGAGCTTGCCGTTAGCATTTTCATCCTGGCTTCTTAATATACCAAAAAAGATCATCCATTCCGTTTACTTCAAATCCCAAACATCGCAAACCGACTCGGACCTCCAACTCTCTCATTCCCATGCGCATTCTCTACATCGACATCGACTCGCTCCGGCCCGACCACCTCGGTTGCTATGGCTATCACCGCAATACCTCCCCCCACATCGACGCGATCGCCCGCGAAGGGGTCCGCTTCAACAACTGCCACACCAGCGACGCCCCCTGCCTGCCCTCCCGCACCGCGCTCTACACCGGCATGTTTGGCATCCACAGCGGCGTGGTCGGCCACGGCGGCACAGCGGCGGACCTCTTCATCGAAGGCAGCGACCGCTCATTCCGCGACCGCGTCGAGATCCAGTCGTTGCCCTCCGATCTGCAATATGCCGGCTTTCACACCGCCCAGATCAGTCCCTTCGGCCAGCGCCACGCCGCGCGCCAGTTCTACGCCGGCTTCAACGAAATCCACAACACCGGCCAAGGCGGCATGGAGTCTGCCGAGCACGTCGCCCCGGTCGTCGCGAAGTGGCTCGACGATCACGCGGTTGAGGACAATTGGTTCCTCCACATCAACTACTGGGATCCGCACACCCCTTACCGTGTGCCCGTAGCCTACGGCGAGCCCTTCGCTCACGATCCTCTTCCTGACTGGCTCACCGAGGAAGTCTGGAAAAAGCACTTGCAGATGGTCGGCCCGCACAAGGCCCAGGAAATCAGCATGTACGACGACGAGCCGGTTAGCTATTATGGCGACTGTCCCCGGCAGCCTCAAGCCCTCCGCACCCCGGCCGAGCTTCGGCGCATGATCGACGGCTACGACACCGGGGTGCGCTACGCCGATGACCAGATCGGGAAGATCGTCGCCACCCTCAAGGCCGCCGGAATTTACGACGATACCGCCATCATCATTTCCGCCGACCACGGCGAAAATCTCGGCGAACTCGGCCTTTATGGCGAGCATGGTACCGCCGACGCAATCACCTGCCGCGTTCCTCTCATCATCAAGTGGCCGGGCTGCCGCGCTGGGGGCACCGACGACGGCCTTCACTACAGTCTCGACCTTGCCCCCACCGTCGCCGAGCTTCTCGACCGGCCCGCACAGCCCGTCTGGGACGGTGCCAGCTACGCTGCCACCTTGCGCACCGGAGCCGATACCGGTCGCGACCAGCTTGTACTCAGCCAATGCGCCCACGTCTGTCAGCGCAGCGTCCGATTCCGCGAGTTTCTCTACATCCGCACCTATCACGACGGGTACCACCTCTTCCCCCGAGAGATGATCTTCGACCTCGTGGCCGATCCCCACGAGCAGTACGACCTCGCCCCGGTGCGCAGCGATCTCTGCCGCGAAGGTGCCGCCCGCCTCCTCGACTGGCAGGACTCTATGATGGCTACCTCCATCACCAATGTGGATCCGCTCTGGACCGTCATGCGCGAAGGCGGACCCTTCCACGCCCGAGGCCAACTCAAGAAATACTGCACCTACCTCGAGAAAACCGGACGTGCTTGGGCCATCCCCGAACTGCGAACCCGCCACCCATCCGAGTTTGCGTGAGTATTTTCAAGCCCTTGGATACGTACCCGGACATCCGCAGTCTTCCATGCAAAATAATACCTAGCAGCCTGTCGGACTGAAAAACGAGCGGCAAAAGCGCACATTGCCGGGAAGCGATACTGGTGGGGGAAGAGGCCTTGCTCGGGTGCAAGGAAATTGCCATCGCGCAAAAGAGCTGTTTCTGTCTGGCTCAGGATGTTTTCTGAGGAAACGACAGGAGGGAATTGAAGAATGCCTCTCTACCCTCATAAAAAAGCGGCGGAACTGGAGCGAGCGAGGATCAGGCGGCTACGCTGATTGAAGCAATTTGGAGATGGCTGGACTTCTTACAAAAAGAGACGCTTTAAGGGAAAGCTCTCAAAGATCCTCAGATGCTTCAAACACAAGTGGAAATACTCGCAACTGCTGAAAAAATCTCACCGCGGTTTGGAGTGCCTCCTCGGCCTCATGGAATGGAATTGAAGAGAGATTTGCATCGGTCTCATAAGCCTGCCACGTCACCTCCCATGCCTCTTGGAATGTGTCCAAGCCGGCACAATCAACATCTCGGCTTTTGCAGGCCAGGATAAATTCTTCGGATGCCTCCCTCCAAAATCCCTCTTTTTCTATGGGCCGCGCTTTCAGGATGCGCACCAGATCGTGCAGATCCTTAACGCGGGGCACACGGTTCCCTCCTTTCATCTTTTTGCGATACGCAGGAAGAGATGTCAGAAACGCCCTCAACTTTTCTCCGGCGATTCTCTGGAGAGTATAGGCTCTCATCGTCAACCCATCGAGATCAATGGAGGTGACCGCATTTGCCCCCAATAACTCGGGTGCGGCAATTTCAATCTCGGCATTCGGAAAATTCGGAATATTGGGGTGCAATTCATCACGCACCTTGATTTCCGCAACCAATCCATCCCATCCTCGTTCATGGGGGTCGCAAGGTGGGTTTTTCTTCACCTTGATGCTTTGCAGTTGGAAGCGGACGGGATCCTGACTCTCGAAATAATTTCTCACGGCTGGCTCGATGTGATTCTCAAGCCAGCTTTTCCGGACATCCAGATCGGGATGCTCGTCGACGAACTCCGCCAAGAAGTTGGAGTCAATATCCAGCGACTGTCTTTCTGTCCCCAGATGGATATTCAGAATCCTTGCTCCTTTGAAGATGAGCGCATTTTTTAGCGCTTCATGGGAAACCATCGCCTTGAATACCTCCCCAACGAGCTGATTTTTCCATTTTTCAGATTGGACTTTATTCATGTTACGGCACGCAAACCTTCCAGTTTGAATTCACGTTTGGGTAGGTAAATCCGGGTAACAAAGGTACCTCCTCATCCCGCGATTTCCTCAATTGAGTCCTCACATCATCAAGCCGCACTTGCAGCTTCTTGGAATCGATCTTGATTTGGAGGACATCCATCATGGCTCCAACACGCCGGTCGATCTCCGTCCGGTTGATTTTCATCAGATAGTCAGCCAGACGATCGGGGTTCCACTGCGCCGCCCCTCTCTCCCAAGCCTCAAAGACCACACTCTCTCCTCCGCAATGCAGCGGATATCCGAGCACATCCAAAAGCGCCTGCTCCATAGTGGTCATGCGCAGCATCGTTCTCGGTCCGATGATTCTTGTCTGGATCCCCGGTGTAAGCGCGATATTCCGCTTGGTCAAATAACACGGAGCCCCCTCAAATTGAAAAACCTCCTGCCCCAACGGATTACGATTCGGCAAAGCCCGGTCGCCTTTCACCGAGACTTTTGGAATCGGTCGCATGGTGGGCAGGGGTGATTTGTCAATGTAGGCCACATGAAAAAACGGGGCGACCTGTGTCGTCAGACCAAGATGCCCCAGCACCCCGAAATAGCACAGGACTCCTTGGGGTTTGTAGCCTTGAAGCACCTCAAGCGGATCAATGACATCCCCCTCTCTGGCCTCCATATCCAGAAGGAAAAGCTCTGGTGGCGAATCAACGCCAATCGCGCTGAGCCATCCGATCTCCTGAAGTCGATGAATGACCTCCGTTGCCGTATAAAAAGTGCTGATCACCAGATCGGTCTTGTGCGCCTTGATGACCGACATGATCACCTTCTCCAGATTGTGGCGCGTCCAGCAACGCACTGTAGGAAACATCGCTGAGGCCTCCACCACCTTCTCTCGAAACGAACGCAGAAATTGCTCCCATCGTCCCAGCGGAATATTTCTATTTCGTTTCATCTCACGATACTTCCTGTCTAATCCCACAGGGATTAGACAGGAAGTATCGTGATCTTGATTCGCTGTCAAGTGTAGAAAGATGGAAATATTAGGTAGTCATACTGACGCTGTCGTTCCGACAGCGTCAGTATGACTACCTATCTGAACGTTTGACAAGCAAAAACGTGAAAGAATCCACGTCGCCTGTAGATTTTTTGGATATGATATCGACCCATCCATCGCTATCGACGTCAATCCAGCACGCCGCGCCATTTGCCAGATCCAGGCCAAGCTCTGCGGTCTGGTCCTGGAAGCTGGCATAGGTGCCACTGGTGGTCTGGGCACGCGTGCAAACCAGCCAGAACAAGAATAGAAGGGCAACAACGAGGCGGGGTTTCATTTCCTTACCTGAGGTTGGCCAATTTTTCTGAAAGCTGATCCTTCTTGAAGGGCTTGGAGAGAAAATCATCCATTCCGGCGGCGAGGCACTGCTCGCGGTCGCTGTAAGGGCAATGAATGGATGTGTAGGCTTGGGTGGCGAGCACGATGGTTGCCCTGGCTTCTCGGATCTCATACCATTCCAGCGGCATGGTAACGCGATCCGCCGAACGCGCATACGCTCGGTGGACGGCCTTGCTTCCGTGTCCCAGATGGGCCCTGGCTTCTCGCTCCGGCATACCGGCCGTTTGGGCTCGCTCGGCCCAGCCGTAGCGGTATGAGTGAAGGACGATTCCGTCGGGCAGGCCCGCTTTGACCCGTTTTGTCCAAAAGTAGTTACTCCGCTTGCTCTCCTTCAGTTCGCGAAGGTGCGGGAAGAGAGGCCCTTCGGAGGGAAGTTGCTTCAGAACAGATTCCAGAGCCTCACCGATAACCAGACATGCATTCCCTTGCCCGGAAGATTTCAGTTTTTGCCGGGCATAAAACAGGCGACGGGTATTCCAGTCGATATTTTCGGCCCGAAGATTCGCAATATCCGTCTGACTTCCTCCCGTGTGCCACAGGAGTTCGAAATAGATCCGATATTCCTTGTTCGGAGTTGCCTTCAAAACCGCTTGGTGCTGCTCCCGCGTGATGCCCTGGCGGTGGCCATAACGGATTTTTGGCCAAGCCTTCCGGGAGAGGATCGGCCTCAAAATCCACTCCAGATCCAAGGCGCGATTGTGGAGGATGCGCAATTGCACATTCGCGGACACCCCCGCCTTGGGATGGGCGAATACCTCCAGAAAGTCGCCGGAGCTGGTTTCCACCAATCGCAGGTTCATCAGCCGCTGAACCGGGGCGCTACGAAGAAATTTCTGGAATCGTTCCTTCGTGCTGCCCTCGTAGGCACCATCGATCAACCGGGCAACATCTCCCCACGTCCGTTTGCCGAAGCGTGGATCCTGCGCTTGAAGGTAAACCTTCGCGAGTTCGCGGCTCAGGATGGGCTGGGCATGTGCGTCGTTTTTGGCTTGGAGAAGTTTTTCTGCCTCGGCCCGGATTTTTGTGCCCAGACTTTCCCTGGCTCCGGTGTCGGAATTCTGCGCGTAGAAGGTTCCGTTTGACCGGTTGGACCGGCGATAGAGACGATATTTCAGCTGCATTATGAGGCTCCTTTCAGAGTATGCAGAACCTTATCCGAGAATCCCGGAACCCCGTTAACGGGCAGTGGGGGAGTATTGCCCGCCTTGTGGCTACCTTCGCGAGAATTCTGATTTTTCCGTCGAAGAAGGGACACTTTCAGGGACACTTGGCCTGAAAACGGGCTTTTTGATGCTGTGCCAAAAACACGGATCCCTGTATTTATCAGGGTTTGCGGGCGATTGAGGGTCATGGCGGAGGGGGTGGGATTATCCCGCCTGGCGGCGGGCTTTACAGGTTTGGGGCTGCGCCACATTGGGATTTTGCGCTATTGCGCAGGTAATCGAACGGCGTTCTCATCCCACCGGGATTTTTTTGATTTGCTTCGCAAATATTGGCGGTGCGGGCACTCATACTTTACGAACTTCCTTCTGGCTCAAGCTCGTATTGGGCCTCCCCTACTACCAGCACAATCTGCCTCCTTTCGTGGCGGAGCCGTTCCACTTCTCCTTGAAATCCACGACCCAAGGTGGGCTGCCGGAAGAGACCACGCAGCAGGACAGAGAGACGGTGCGGCATCCCATCTGGAGAGTCTTCGACTGGCAGCGGCGTCTGGATGAAGACAAGGCACTGACCAAGGTTCAAATTGGTGAGCAAGAGGGCCTTAGCAAAGCGAGAATGACACAGATGTTCAGCCTGCTGCATCTGCCCAAGGACGCACAAGACTATCTCGCGGATCTCAACGCCCCCGCGCTCATCAGGGCTTTCAGCGTCCGCCAGTTGATGGGCGTCGCCAAGACTCCCGCGCCCGAACGGGCGGAGGCGTTCCAAAGAATGCGGGCGGATTGCGAGCGGCATGGGGTGAGCGGTTGAAATGAATCGTTCCACCGCGGGCCGTGCGGGGCGGGATCATTGGCCGGAATCTCCGGCCTCCCCGTCCCGCACGATGCGTTTCATGCGTTTCAGGGCTGAGAGGGCCTTATCGGTGAGATGGTATCGGGAAGCCTTTCCCTGACCGTGGCGGATGATCCAGCCGCCCCGTTCGAGGTGCTGCAACCGGCGGTAGGCGGTGGTGCGGGAGCTTCCGAAAAACGCGGCGGCATCGCGCGGATGAAGATGCCCGAGCGTGGCAACCCTGCGCATCAAGGTCAGCTCATCACTGGCAAGCGGTTCGTCTGGCACGTTAGGGACGGAAAGCTCGTTGCCGGATGGCGGCGCTTCCTCGGACGCCGTGGGAATACCCCCGGCACTTTCTTTGGCGGCGCGCTCGCGCTCCAGCCGCAGGGTGACGGCTTTGCCGAGGATGGCCCCGATGCGCCGGATTCGCTCCTCGCGGCTCAAGGATTCATAATCGGATGACGACATCATCCGTCCATCCTCCCATGATATGTTTCTGTCCCTGCTCCCGACTGAGATCAGGCCTTAGCAGCAGGATGGAGCGAACCCCGCGCCTTCGGTTGCTGGGAACGACGGCAGACGGTGGTTTTCCCTTCACCAAAGAAGAAGAGGAGCGGACGCCGAGCCCGGTCCGGCAGGGTGAAATCGGTCAGGAAGCTGCCAGATTGCTCCCGATTGGGAATGGGGTCGGGGGGACAAGGAAATAGAATGGGCGACCATGAACTACGTCCGCCGCCATGAAAACCCAATACAGAAACTTAATTGGACCGCAGGTGAGAAAGATTAGGTATCAACGCGGGATGACTCAGGAGCAACTGGCCATAAAACTACAGATGGCCGGTTATGACCGCTCGCGCGGGACACTGGCCAAGATCGAGGCCCGGTTGCTGTGGGTGGGAGACCACGAGTTGTTCTTCTTCGCCAAGGTGCTGGACGTGCCCGTGTCCGCACTCTTTCCTCCCATCGACCCGCGAGACCCGGACCTGCACGAGACGATAGACCGGCTCATGACACGCCGGTTCTAAAGGGGAAAAGCCAAAGAGCTTTTTCCTTCGGAAAAAGCCCATACAAGCCTCTTTTACGGAGCACAGCGCAGGGCAAGGGGAAAACGGAATAAGTGCCCGCAGGGCCGGAGCGAAGCGGAGTTATGCCGGATTTCCACTTGTCCCGGAGCGAGCACCGGACCACGCCAGCGGTCACACTTTCACACCCTGCCGCATCGAACGGGCCGTAGTCAGTGATTCGGTTTCGGTCTCGGCTTGCTCGTCCACCTGGGTGCTGGCCTGATTCTTGGAGAGATCCAAAGCGGCGATGATTTCCTGCTGACGCTTCTCGGCGCTTTCCAGCTTTTCCTGATGTTCAAACGGAACATCGAGCTGGGTCTTCAATTCCCCGATGCGTTTTCCAAGGCGCTTCAGATTCTCCTCCGAGTCGGCCTGCTGGGATTCCATTTCGCCAAGGGCGTGCTCCAGTGAACCGATGGTTCCTTGCGGGCTGTCGCTAACCGTCGCCTGATAGGTGTTCTTCCCGTGAATACGCAGTTCGATACGGGCATCCAGCCGATGAAGTGAGATGGGAAACCCGGCGACGGAGCCGATTTTGCGGCTGGACTGCATGGGTTTGAGCGCGGCCCCGATGAAGACCAACTGACGGCCGGCCTCGACCCGTTCGTCGTAATGGTTGCCGTTAATGGTCATGGTGAAGTTGTCGCCACGTGTCGGCGTGCGGGTCGCGAGGTCTTGCTGAAGGTTGGCGACGAATTTTTCTTCCACGGTCACGTTATGCTCGGCGCTCTTGATCCGCAGACGAATGGAATGCTGGCTGTCCATGTGCTGACGGCGCAGGCGGTTGAAACGGATGACTTCGGCATCCACCTGGGCCTTTTCAATGACCATCGGATTGCCGGAGGCAATCGCCTTCACCTCGGCGTAACTGAGAGCGGTGGCGTCCACGTCCTCCGCCTTGCGCATGGTGGCGTCCCCGATCATCACCTGAGCGATGAAGCGCGCCTTTGTCTCCAAGGTCTGCCACATATAAGCGTCGAAGCTGCCCTCGGTGACATAACGGAAAACGCTGACAAACTCGTTGGTATTGCCCTGCCGGAGAATGCGGCCCTCGCGCTGTTCGATGTCGGAGGGACGCCACGGAGCATCCAAATGATGCAGCGCGATAAGACGGTGTTGCACGTTGGTTCCTTCGCCCATTTTCAGGGTGCTGCCCAAGAGGATGCGCACGTCTCCCTCTCGCACCGCTCTGAACAGCGCGGCTTTTCCCGTGTCGGTGTCGTGATCCTGAATGAAGGCGATTTCTTTTTCAGGAACGCCGTGGGCAATCAGCTTGGCGCGGATGTCGTCATACACGGAAAATTCCCGCTGCCCCTTCTTCGGAGTGGAGAGGTCGCAGAAAACAAGCTGGGCGCTTTTCTGAGGCGAGGAATCGAGCCAGATGCGATGAATTTTCTCCACCGCAAGATTCACCTTGGAATCCGGGGCGTCTGGAGCGGCAGGCGCAATCAGACGAAAGTCCAGAGCGGCCAATCTCCCCTCCGAGGTAATTTTCAGCATGTTGTCATCCTTCGGATTCACCTTTCCGCCTTTGATCTGCTCCGATCGCTTGACCAGTGTTTCGACAAATTTCTGGAGACGTGAACTGCACGGGGCGCTGGCGATGATGGGCCGCCCGGTTTCCAGTTTGGGAATCGGCAGCTTGAGCATGTCGGCTGTCTGCACGTCTGCCGTCTGGCGGAACTGCTGCATGAGTTCCGGCACGTTGACGAAACGCGCGAAGCGGTGTTGCAGACGGTAGCCTGCTCCATCGGGACTGAGTTCCATCGCCGTCACCGTTTCCCCGAATGTCCCGGCCCATGAATCGAAGTGCTGAAGCCCGAGACGACGAAGCGACGCCATTTGCAGATAGCGCTGCATGGTGAACATCTCCGCCATCGTGTTGGAGATGGGTGTCCCGGTGGCGAAAACGACGCCCCCGCCGCCGTTGCGTTGCTGAATGTGCCCCACCTTCAGGAACAAATCGAAAGCCCGCTCCGACGCCGTTTGCGGCAATCCGGCCACACGGGTCATTTTGGTGGTGTAGAACAAATTTTTGAACTTGTGGGCCTCATCGACAAACAGGCGATCCACGCCCAATTCCTCAAAGGTCAGCGTCTGGTCTTTCTTTTCCTCGGCAGAGAGGGAATCCAATTTGAACTCAAGCCGTTTGCGCACGCGCTCCAGTTCCTTGACCAAGCGCGTTCCGCGCGTCTCAGACTTTTGTTCGCGGATGACATCCTCGATTTCCTCAATCTGCGCTTCAATGAACTCCTTCCGGGCGCTGGCGGAGAGCGGGATTTTCTCAAAGCTGGAATGGGTGACGATCACAGCGTCCCAATTCCCGGTGGCGATGCGGCTGAAAAGCTGGGCGCGGCGATCCTTCGCAAAGTCATCCTTACCCGCCGCGAGAATGGTGGCGTTGGGGTAAAGGGTGAGAAGCTCCGTGGAAAACTGCGAAAGCATGTGATTGGGCACGGCGAACAAGGGTTTGCGGGCCAGCCCGAGACGCTTCATTTCGATGGCGGCGGCCACCATCGTGTAGGTTTTGCCCGCGCCCACGGCATGGGCCAGAAGCGTGTTCCTGCTCTGGATAATGCGCCAGACGGCATCTTTCTGGTGAGGGCGCAGCGTGACCTGGCGACTGCTGGCGGGCAGGGTCAAGTGAGCGCCGTTGAAGACACGAAGACGCTCGGAATTGTATTGGTCGTTGTAGAGGCGGCAGAGCCTTTCCCGGCGATCGTCGTCCTCCCATACCCACGTCTTGAACCGCTCTTTGATCTTCTCCTGCCGGTCGCGCGCGCCTTCTGTCTCGGTGGCGTTGACGTAGGGATTCCCGTTTTCGTCCCGGTCATAGACGGTGGGCGTTTTCAGGTTAAGGCAATCCTGAATCAGATCGAGGGCGGCATATCGCGCCGTGCCCCACTCGGTGGTATTGGCCACGGAAACCTTGGCCTGCGGACTGCCCTGCACGAACCATGCGCCCACCTGCGGGGAATGATTGATGGTGACGGCATTGTCCCCAAGCAACGAGGAGGCGAAGGCTTCCACGTCGGTTTCCGGTATCCATGCCGCGCCAAGACGCGCCTCGATCTGCGAGGGCGGCAGGTCTTCCGGCTGCACGGCTTGCAGCGCTTCCACATTCTCCTGAAATCTTGGATCGTCCCGCGCCGCACGCTGCGCGGCCGCCAGTTTTTCGCGGACATTGCCGAACAGATAACTGTCCTCGGTTTCCCAGCGGCTGGTTTCAGGGTCGAGATAGATCAGCCCCTTGAGGTCCGGCGTGAGGTCGGAAGCTTCCTTTCCCAGCAGAGCGGCCATGTGCTCCAAGTCCACTTTGCCCCGTTCGTTGAGAGTGACGACCAAGGCGTCCTTGGCGGTCTCGGCTTTCAGAACGGGAGCGGCGGAATGGATGGTGCGCTCGCGGAAAATGGCGGTCTTGGTCGCCTGCTTCGTTTCGTGGTTGTAGTTCTCCAGCGAACACAGCAACGGATAATCCGGGTCATGGCGGAAGGCGCGGCGGTTGCCGGTCGTGCTGACGGGACCGAAGCGGGCGACAAACTGGTCGTAGCGCACGTTGAGCTGCTGCCGGGCGGCAAGGATGGCAGACTCGCCACTTTCCTCCAGTTGGGTGCGGAGAACCTCACGCACGGATTCGCGGATTTGGATCAGGCCGCGAATGCGGCGCGTCGTTTCGGCGGGAAGTCCACGGGACAGAACGAGCGTGCCGCCCTTGCGCACGGCCACCTGTCCCTCGTGCAAGGTGAAAGCGCCTTCCTTGACGCCATCCGGCGCGGGGATTTCCTCCGGGTCGTCTCCCTGATTTGCGGACTGGCTTTCAACGTGGCGATAGATGGCGCTGGGGAGATGGGCGATGGACTGCGACAACGCGGCATCCAGCGGGCGCTCGTCCGGCACAAGGGCCGGTTCTCCCTCGGAATACATGGTGCCTTCGCTGGCCATGCGTCCGCACATCATGGCGGGATGTTCGGCAAAGTAGCGATTGATGCGGAAGGAAACACCATCGCCATTTTCATGCGCGGCCAACTCCCGCCAGTCGTATCCGCAGGGCGCTTCCCCTTCGTGCAAGCGGCGCAGGAAAACCATATCGGTCGTCACTTCCGTGTTGGCATTCTGCTTGAACGCGGTGTTGGGCAAACGGACGGCTCCCAAAAGCTCGGCCCGCTCATGAAGGTAGTCGCGCAGGCGGGCATCCTGTTTGTCCATCGTGCCCATTGAAGTGATGAAGGCGACCAATCCACCCGGACGGGCTTTTTCCAGCGACTTGGCGAAGAAATAATCGTGAATCAGGAAATTGTGCTGATTGAACTCTGGATCGAAGACCTTGTAATTGCCGAAAGGGACGTTGGAGATCACAAGATCAAAGCCCCCGTCGGGAAGCTGGGATTGCTCAAAACCCTGTTGCCGAATGTTGGCATCCGGGTAAAGCACGCGGGCAATGCGGGCGGTGACCGGGTCAATCTCGATGCCGGTCAAGGTGGATTGCGAACGCATCGCCTCCGGCATGAGGCCGAAGAAATGGCCGATGCCTGCGGAGGGTTCGAGAATCTTCCCGTGCGTGAAGCCCAAGCGCTGCACGGCTTCATACATGGCGGAAACCACGGTGGCGGAAGTGTAATGCGCGTTCAGGGTCGTGGCCTGAGCGGAACGGTATTCCTCCGGCGTGAGCAGTTCGCGGAGGCGGTCGCGTTCCGCCTGCCAAGTGCTGTCTTCGTGGGTAGCGAAAACTTGGGGTAAGCCACCCCACCCGACATAACGCACCAGCGTTTGCTGCTCCTCGGGCGTGGCCTTGCGGCGTTCGCTCTCGACGGTGCGGAGACTCTCAATGGCCCGGAAATTGCCGTGGCACTTTTCCTTGAGCGAGCCAGCCCCCAAGTGATCGCCGGGGCCGATGCGATAGCCGACAGGGCGGCTTAGTCCTCCTGGTCGTCCTCGGGCGGCAGGAGGATGTATCTCTCCCGCACCATTTCCCAAGCCTGACGGCTGGCCTGATCCATCGTCAGTCCGTCCGCCACCAGCTTGTCCTCCAAGGGCAGCAATTCGTCCAGTGTCCGCTCCTGCGCTTCGTAGAGAGCTTCCTCCAGTCTGCTCGTTTCCTCCAGTTCGCGCACCATTTTGGGACGGAACTCGCGCCAATGTTTCTCGGCCATCAGTCCGTAGGCGCTGATCGGAAATGCGGTCTTCGTCGCGTTCATGGTTTTGAAAAAGGTCGAAGAAGTTGAGTTGTTCGGCATCCGGTTGAGCGGAGACCTTGCCTTTGCGCTTAATCATAGCCGTTTTTGGGGCAAGCGTAAACGGCTCTCTAAAAATGCCCGCTCCCTCGTGGGAGCAATGCCAGCCCGTTTTGCATGGGAGACGGGATGCTCCCGATTTGGAGCATGAACCCCTGACACGCGACCGCCCGGAGGTCTTCCGGGCGTTGGCGTGAGAGTGGAGGGCGGCGGGCAATCAGGTCTGCGGTGCCGGGAGCGGAGGGCGTGCGGAGCGGAAGCCGGAAGCGGACGGGGCCGCAGTCCTGATGCGGTGGGGCGGTCAGACTTTCACGCCGCCCTGTTGCTGCGTGCGGGATTTGAAAAACCCGATGTCCCGCAGCACTTTGCTGCCCATGCGCACGAGGGCGTTTTGCTGTTGTTCCTCCGGCAAGTCTTTGACGAGCGCCTGAAGGCTTTGCTTCAACTCGGGATCGCCTTCGATCTTGCGCAGCACGCCCTGGTCGAGCTTCTGCTGGCGCTCCTGCTGCTGGACTTTCGTCAGGACCATCGCCCGCTCCATCCGTTCGCGTGGCATACTCTGGACGTACTGCCAATACTTCGGGTTCTGCTGGATGTAGGCGTCGATCTTGGCGTTGACTTCCGCATTGTCGCGGAACGTAGGGGTGGATTCCCCGGCTTGAGGTGCGCTGTCGGCACCGTTGGATTTGGTTCTCTTTATCATAGTAGGTGGTTCCTTGATGGAACGGTTTGGGGTTATGGGGGGCGCGGTGAAGTAGGTTTCGGAGATGGCTCACCAAGGGATGTCGTCGGTTGCTGGTGCGCTTTTGGAGGCGTCTGGAAGGCGGGAGCGCATCTCGTCCTCCAGCGATTCCAAGCGCTGGCGGGTGTCCTGAAGCTCCTTGCGCATGGCGGCGTTTTGCTCGGCAAGGACGCGGTTTTGCTGCAAGGCTTCCGTCATTTCGGTGAGTTTTCCGGAAACGATCTGTCCACCCTGAATGACCGCCTGCGTGGCTTGGCGCTGCCGGTTCAGTTCCACGGTGAGTTCATTCCCTGAAGGTCTGGAAGCCGTGGCGACAGGTGTGGGAATGGTCGGTGGTCCTGACGGGCGCGTGAGGTTCCACTTGGGCGAAGATTCCACCCTATAGAGGGTGTGCGCCTCGTGCATCACGCCCCGCTTGCGCGGTTCCACGTAACGGCCCACGGGATAGGCTTTGATGACCTCGGGGTGGCGGACGCTGGCGGTTTCTCCGCGCTTCAAGACCCGGCCCGACATTTCCGGCGTGACGGGAACGATGCGCTGGGCGGGCTTGCTGGCGCATGACGCCAGCAGCACGACGAGGGGGATGGCAAAAAGGAACGGTTTCATGGTTTGGCGGTGGTGGTGAGTGGGATGCGGGTGCCACCAACGGAAGCATTGGAGGCGTCCATCGTTTCGGTGACGTAGAGGTAGAACTGTTTGCCAGCGGGAACGCGGACGTAGAACCCCTCCCGTTCGATGGTATCCATGATCTGGCGGGCGTAGGTATTGAGCACCTGCTGGATGCCTCCCAACCCGGCGTTGCCAACGGTGGCCGTGGCCTGTGAGCCAAGCAGCGTGCTTTCGCGTTCGGTGAAGGCTCCGGCGGCTCCGCTCAAAAACGAAGCGACGAACAATTTCACCTCCGCGTAATCGTCGCTTTTGAGAAGCTGGCCGCGCAGTCCGGCGCTGCCATCGGTGATGGCCCAGCCTTCTCCGTTGGCTTCCTTCTCGCGGTCGAGGGCAATGCCGGAAAGGCGCATTTCCTTTCCGTCCTGCCAGACCAATGTCCATTGGCCCTGGCTGGCGATGCGTTCGCGCATCCGATCCACGCGGGCGGTTCCGTGAACCTCGGTGCCAACGGGGACAATCAGGCGTCCGTCGTGCCATACGTCCTCGGTAATGAGGCCGATAATCGGCGTGTCGAGCGCGGAGGAATCCACCGTGATGATGAGCTGGCAGGAGATGAGGCGACCAAAGGGCGCGTAGTCCTTGCTCAACTCGCTTCGCGTATCAGGCAACGCGGGCGGCTGGGCGAACAGGCTCAACGGTGGAAGCGGTTTCGGCTTGGCTTCGGGCTTGGCCGCTGGCGGAGGAGCGGGTTTGGTTTCCTCCCGTGGAGGGCGGAAAGGCGTCATGTCCTTGGTGACGGACTGCACGACCTGCGGGGTTTGCTTCGCGGGAGGTTCGAGCGGCGGTTCCTTGGAGCCGGGCGGCCGGAAACCGCGAACGATAAAGTAACCGATCACGCACAGGACGAGGAAGATGAGGAATGCGCCCGTGCGCGACTTCATGAATTGGACGGCATCGCGCGGGTTCATTTCGAGCCTCCTTTGCTTGGGAGTTTGAGTTCGGGCAGGACACCCGGCGAAGCCATCGAGTCGAGAACGATCACGAAGTCGTTTTCGACGGAGAGGTCGTTGCGTCCGCCGTCCGGCGTGCCGGTGACGGCGAAGTAGGCCACGGCATCCTTCTTGGGTGGGATGGTGCCGGAGGCGTCGCTGATGGAGGCGTTGAACCGCCGCTCACCCACCTTCAGCACGAAAGCGCCCGGATCGTAGCGGAGTTCCTTTTCCGTGGTGTTGCGGATCGTGACACGGAAAACCAGCGTGTCCTGCACATCGAAGCGGAAGGCTTCTTCCAGCAGGATCTGCATGTGCCCATGATCCATGATGGGCGGCTTGGGCCGGTAATCCTTGAAGATGACTTGCTTGACTGTGAGCGGCTGACTTGCCTTCAGCACCGGATAGGCTTTGGCGGTGTCCAGTAGAGCCAGCAAGGCAACGGGTGTCACCGGCTGCTGCCGCTTGGCGGCCTCCAGTCGCGGGTCGGGTGGCGTCTGGAAAATGAGCGACAAGACCGGCGCGGCGCTGTCCTTCAATTCCAGCACATAGGTCTTGTTGTTCCAGCGGACGTTGACGTTGGTCGTGGCGTCCTTGATGAGACTGCGCACGGAGAAGAACGCCGTGCCTGGCTGGTGGGCCAGTTGGAACAAACCTTGCGTCTTGTCGTCGGTGGACACCAGCGCCGCGTCGATGGCGGCGATGGATGAGGGGAACGAAACCGTGGTGACACGGGCGACGGAAACCGGCACCGCATAAACGCGGTGCTCGTCGAGAGCCAGCGAGTGGATGGCTTTGGGCGGGTCTTCGGCGGCATTGACACCTGTTGACAGGGCAAGAAGGACGACGAGACCGTGATGAAGCAGTATGTTAGAGAGCGGGTTCATATTTGTAGTCGGAGACGGCGGTGGGAAACCGCCCGTTTTGCACTAGGTCGGGATTGCGGCGCATTTTCAGCGCGAGCTTGAACGGAACGACTTCGTTGAAGACCTTGCCTTCAAAGACGCCGGTGCGGAGCAACTGCCCCGTGACCTGGGTCAGCACGAAGTCCTGACGGGTTTCCAGAATGTCGATTTTGGCGACCTCCGGTTTTTGGTGCTGCCGCTTGGCTTTGAACTCGGGAGCTTCAGCCGAAAGCTGGCGCAGGGCTTTTTCATAAGCTCCCTTGAGGAGCAGTTGTTTCAGCAGTTCGGGATGATCGACACCCGAAGGGCTGCGTTCGAGAAGGGCCATGACGACCAACGTGCTTTGCTGCGCGTGGAACTCCTTGGCTTCCTGAAAGCTGAGAAGGGGCGAGACATGATAAGTGCCTGCCGGATCGAGGATGACGACGCGCTCGCGCTCCTTCAGTTGCCGGATGAGCAAGTGAGGCTGCACCAGCGCGACGGCGACCGCTAATCCCGCCACCGCGAACCAGAGCAAGGCCGTGCGGTCCTTGTCCACAAAGATGCGGGTCGGGGAAAAGCGGGGCTTCGCGGGCCGGTTCGTTTTGAGTGGGACGGACGTTTCGCGGAGGGATTCAGTGGATGATGATGTCATGATGGTTAGCTTTTGGATTTGCGGGATTTGCCGATGGCGGCGGCGGCCTTTTTGTCATTGGCCGGATCGGACGAGTCATAGGACGAGTTCGATTTCTTCCACCGCGCGGCATTGCCGGCGACTTCACCGATGCTGGAATAATTGGAGCCGGTCAGTGCCGATGACCCGAAGGCCAGCGCACCCGCTCCCGCCGCTCCTGCGAGGGCGAGCGGTGCGCCAGCACCCGTGGCAGCCATGGAGGCCCCCGTGGTGGCGGCGCTTTGTATTCCTGCTCTGGCGGCTCGCCAGCCACCGCTTAGGAAGGCGGCTCCCGCGTTGGCTCCTTCGGAAATCATCTTCTGGATCACGAGCGGAGCGGCAATGGTGCTGAAGACGATCCACAGACCTGCGGCGGCGACGGCAAGAAGGTTTTTGAGTTCCTCCAGTCCCGTCGCAGACACGAAGCTGTCCTGCGACATGATCTCCAGAAGCGTGTCCGTGACCATCGAGGCGAAGCCCCAGCCGAGCGGCCACATCAGGATGCCCACCGTGCCGAGCAGGAAACGCACTCCTACGGAGGACAGCGTTCTGACACTGAGGAAGCCGATGAAGATGGGCGCTGCGGCTATCGCAAACGCCAGCACCAGCTTGTAGATGATGTAGGCGATGAAGACGACCGTCTTGGCGAAGAACTGAAGTATCCACAGCATCGCGGCGATGAGCGCCTTGAATAACTGCTTCTCGGAGTTGAAGATGGTGTACCAGAAGCCGCCTTCGGCGTCATCTTCGGAGGAGGCCGTCATGGCCTTGTATTTCTCATAGACCGCGCCGGGGTCGGCTTCCAGGGTATCGTGAACCAGTGAATGCACCACGGTTTCGCCCGTCTTCAGCCACGTATTGAACTGCGACAACATCAGCACGATGATGATGGCGTGAACGATGGCCCGCAGATACATCGTGCCGGAGCGGTTGCCGTTGCTGACGCTGCTCCACAGTGAGAAGACGACGAGCACGAAGGCGATGGGAGCCAGAGTGTCGAACAGCAGCTCCGCCTTCTCATAGAGTCTGGTGTAGAACTCATTCATGGCTTTGGATCAGCGTTTTGTTTCGGGCAGCGTCATCAGCTTATCGAACTCCTGGGTGGTGATGCCCCATTCGGCGGCGTCCTTTTCGCGCTGGGCCTGCGCCTGCTTCTCCTCGTCGTTACGGTTGAGCGTGTCCTGCACCGTGACCTGGGAAGCCGCCTGCTGCACTTCAGCTTGTAGAGCGGCGAGTTCCGCCCGCTGGCTGGCCAGCACGCCTTGGAGCTTTTGCACTTGTGCGTCGGTGGTTGCCGCCTGCAACGAAGTGGTGGTGGAACTGATTTCGCGCTTGAGGGACTGGATGCGGCCCTGCGCCTGCTCGTGGACGGTTTGAAAGTTGTCCACGGTGTTTTCCAGTGCGCCGAACTTTCGATAGAGGGATTCGGCACGCGGGACTTCGACGCCGGAAATCGAGATGTTTTCGATGCTGCGGTAAAGTCCGTTGGCGTTGTTTTGCAGGGACTGCACGCCGGAGGCGGTTTCCTGAAGCTGCTCCAAAAGCTGGCCGATGGGCTGCTGCTGAAGCTGGCTGATGATGTTGTCCGCCCCGGTGATTTGCAGCAAGGCGGAGGGATCGCCAAAGGCTTCCACGTAGGCCGTGACCTGCTGCAACTGCGAGGTCAGCAGATTGATCTGCTCGACCTGCTTGGAAATCATTTCGACATACTTGGCGAGGTCGATGGCGTGCTGGGTGGCGCTTTGCGCAATGGCAATCGGATCTTCGACGACGACTTGGGCGTTCGTTTTATGAGGGGCGAGACCGATGACGGCCAGCCCGGCGATGAGGATGATTCGTTTCATGGTTTTGAAGTGAGTTCGAGTTTCGTGACGACGGGTTTCAGGGGCGCATGGATTGGCCCCGTTGTTGCTGTTGCAGCAGGCGCAGGCGTTCCTGCTCCTGCTGGCGGATGCGCTCCTGTTCGGCGCGAAGCTGTTCTTCACGCTCGCGGCGCATTTGCTCGGCATCGTTGATGCGGTCGAGGTTCGGTTCGTAGGGTTTGTAAGGTTCGATCATGGCTTTTAGTGGTCGATGCGCAGGGTTCGGGTGGAGCCGGGGTGAAACAGCGAGCCATCCGGCCCGCCTTCCGGCAGTGGAAAATCAAAGAGGCTGACATCACCCTCATAACCGGCATCGCTCTTTTGCTGATCGACGAGGAGCCAGTATTGTTGTTTCACGGCATCGCTCCGGCCTTTGTCGTAGCCTTCGGTGAAGGACTTCTTGGCCTTCTTCTCCTGGGCGAAGTTGAGTGTTTCCCCCAGCAGGAGACCGCCCCCGGCGCCCGCCGCGGTGATGAGCGGGTCGCCATCGCTGAGGTGGCTGGCAAGTCCCGCGCCTCCCGCCGCACCGAGTGCGTTGGTGACGAGACGGGACGTGCTGGAACACGAGCACAGCGCGAGGCCGGAGACGGATAGCAGAACAGGTAGATATGGGATTCTCATGGCAATGTTGGGTTGGCGGTTGTTTCGGCGGATTGACGTTCCGCCTCAGTGACGATGCCTTCGATGAGGTCGCCGTGGGCTTTGAGCTGCCGGGCGCGGCGCTCGAAGTGGTCGCCGCTGGTGCTGCTGCAATACAGCATCTCCGGGGAAGCGATGTTGTGGACGGTCCCGCAAAGCGGACGCGGAGTGTCGAGATGGAAGTAGGTGAACGCGGTGAACTTTCTGCCCGGCTGCTGGTCGGGCAGCGGATAACCCATGATGCGCTGCTGCGTGATCTCCGGCAGTTCGATGTCCTGCGCGATGTCTTCCAAGTCGGCTCGGTCGTTCTGCCGCAGCAGGATGAACTGGCGGCTATTGCCGAAAACCGTGGAGCGGATGCGGCTCTCTTTGAACCGGGCGTATTGCTGAACAATGCTGACAGTCCAGCAGTTGAACTTTCGCATCTGCGCGTAGCTCTCGCGGACAATTTTCTCTCCCTCGGGAATGTCGAGGAATCTCGCCACTTCCTCATATACAATGCGTTTCCGCTGCGAGCGCGGGAGCGTCACAAGGTGCTGCCGCGTGTGGTGCGTGATGAGGAATCCGGCGGCGGCTTTGAGTTCGGGCGCGGATTCGGGAATGCAGCCGAGTTCAAAGTGAACGATCCTCCCATGCAGGGACAGGTTGGTTTCGCCATCGAACAACGGGCCGTAGAGACCGTTGCGGCACCACGGCTGAAGCAACGTGGCGATCTGCCGCACGGCATCCTTCTCCGCGCCGTGCGCCTCCAGGTGCATCAGTTCCTGAAGCATTTGGTGCGTCGGATACTCGGACGGATGGAACGAGGCGAAGGCGAGGTTGCGCACCTCCCGGCTGCTGTCGGGTTCTTTCAGGTAGCGTAGGACTTCGCTTTCCGAAAAGCTCTCCAGATAGGATTTCGATTCGTCGCGGTGGGCTTCGGACCAGTCGCGGAAATCCGCGAAGGCTTCTAATGACGAAGTGCCGGGCGGCAGCTTGTCGCGCCGGTAAGCCATGAGCGCCACCGCGTGGCGGGCGATGGGAACCAGCTTTTGCGGGTGACTCTGGCACCATTCGTTGAAAGCGTCGTCATAGAGCTGATTGAGGTAACGGGCGATCTGCGCCTGTTGCAGCCGTTGCCGGTCTTCATCGGCGGGAAGCCCCACCATCCGGGCCACGAGTGCCGTGGCGGTGGAAAGGTGCAGCGGCGTCAACGGAAGCCCGGCGGTGTCCAGATAGTTCAGCGTGTGCGTGCCGTCGGGCTGGAGAATTATCGGCTCCGCGCCGGGTTCCACGGTCTTGGTGTAGATGCCGTAGGAAAGCCCTTCTTCGATCAACACCGTGTAATCAAAGTAGAGTTCCGTCTGTGAGAGCAGGTCGCACATCGTGACGGATTTCCCGGCCCCGCTCATCCCGAGAACCACGGCGTGCTGCGGTGTCTGCGATCCGCCCCCGCCAAGGAAGGTGCGCAGGCCGACAAGATTGTCGGCGTTCCCATCATAAAGCGCTTCGGCTCCGTCGAGATGTCCGGTGAATGTGGCGCTGATCGGCAGAAGGTCGGCCAGATAGGAATGCTCCGCGTAGAGATGGCGGCAGGTGTAACGTCCCCACAACCAGCCGGGCCACGTCTGGAAATACAGTTTTCGTGTGGTCGCGGGCAGCGTGCTTTCCACGTACTGAGCGCCGTTCATGGAGTTCACCGCGTTCTTGAGAGCGATGGCTTTGGCGGACACTCCGGCCTTGGTCTTGTCCCACACATGGATGACGAAAAGCGCCTGAAAGGGCAGCGTGTGCCCCTGCATGAGCGCGGCGATTTTGCGCTCCTTCTTCTGCATCGCCGTCAGCAGCGAAACCTTCTTTTCACTTGCGTAGTCTCCGGCAAGGCGGTCGTGGGCCTTTTCTTCGCGGGTGATTTCCGCGTGAACGGAAAGCGGTTCGACATTGACCGTGATGGCGTAGTCCAGCAGCCGCAAGTGGGTGAGCCGGTGAATGATGCCCGGAAAGGTTACGCGCGGCCAGCGGCTCATCACGAGAATGGAGTGGTAATGTCCATCCATCCAGAAACCGCCATCCGGCGAAGCGTGGCCTTCGCTGTGCCAGCAATTTTCCTGAATGGAAAGCTGCGGCTCAAAGGTGCTGAGCGGATCGAAGTCGAAACGATCCGCGAACGACGGATTGAGGAAACGCGCGTAGTGCCGGTAGTGGTCTTCATCGCTCATGGCGTGAAGCCTCGCGCCCTGTCCGCTGAAGATGTGGCGCAGAGTTTCCTCGACGTGGGCGAACTCCTGCTGAAGCTGATCCAGCAAGTGTTCGTAGTGCTGGGTCAATGCGGCGCGGGAGAGGCTGGACGAAGGCGAGTGGTCAATCCTGCGGCTGATCCACAGGACCAGTCGTTGACGGCGCAACTGCCGCTCGGTCATCGCCGTCCAGTAACGGGTGAAGCGTTCGTTGCGCACCCGGCGCGTCCAGACATTGGCCGCGTTCTGGGTTTCGTCGTGATAGCGCAGCAGTTCCTGCCGGTAGTCGGAATCGCAATACCACTGCACTTGCAGGCGTTGATGATCGTCCAGCGATGCCAGCAGCAGGCTGAGCTGGTCCTGAAAGCCGTTCAGTTCGGACGTGGCGGCGTTGGCGAGGTCGGGCGGTTCAAATACGAAACCTTTCGCAACGGCTCCTCCGTGTCGGAGGCTGCCATACACAATCAGGTCGCGGACAAAGTAACCGTTCGGCGCGGTTTCGGAGATGGAGTTAGTCTTGTTCATCGGCGGTAAGCGGGTGTTCGGGTTGAGCGGTGGGATCGGGGCTGAATCCCGCGCCATGCAGCCAGCCGTCCAGCAGGTCGCGGTCGTAACCGGGCGGCTTGCCCTGCCGCAGTCCGAAGACGTAGAGCAACGAAAGCGTCAGCGGCACGGCAGCGAGTGCCGCCGACGCTCCCAGGCTCCAACGCAGCGCACTGAAACAGAGCAGCAGCGTGATCACGGCGGCGAACACGCCGCCCGTGACATGCCAGAACAGATTGCCTTCCAGCCCCCAAGTGCGGCCCGACGAGTCGTCCGCACTGTTGGTTTCCGTCAGGCGCAGGTCTGATGTTTGGGTCTTCATTCAAAGGCCCCCACGTCCACGGTTGAACCATCGAGGCCGAAGGCGGTGAAGAGCGCCTTCACAATGACCGGCGCGCCCGCAATGATGAGGCCGCCGATGATGGAGAGTTTGCCCGCGTCCGTGTCACCACGGCGGATGGCGAATCCGCCGCCCACCACGCAGATGGTTCCGAAGATGAATCCGATGAGCATCACGATGCCCATTGCTTTGCTGGCCCCTTCTGCGAGTCCTCCGGCTTGGGCGAGAATCGGAGACGATTTGGAGAGTAGAGTTAGATATGTTGCTTTCATAGCGCCCCTGTTTTACCGCCGATCGCGCTAACCCCCGCTCTCGATCGGGAGCATGAATGGTCCCTGTTTGGTGGATGATGGGCTTCATCAAATCATGAAGCCTGATCCCATCACCGAAACTCGCCGTGAGCTGTTGCTGAACCTTGAAGCTCACCTGATTGAAAATATCCGTGGCCAGGACACGGCGCTTGTCCGCATGGCGTCCGTGTTGCGGCGCGGTGAGCTTGGCCTGTGTTCACCTCATCGTCCGAAGGGCAGCTTTTTGCTGCTCGGACCCACGGGAGTGGGAAAAACAGAATCCACCGTGGTCTTCACCCGTTACCTGATGGGCGATGACTGTCTGTTCCGCTTCGACATGTCGGAGTATCAGACGCAGGACAGCTTGAGCCTGCTGCTCGGAGCGGACAGTCAGGAACGCGGCAACCTTGGGCGGTGCGTGATCGGCGCGGAGAAAGGCACGCTGCTGTTCGATGAAATCGAGAAAGCCCATCCACGCATCATGGATGTGTTCCTGCAAATCCTCGACGCGGGCCGCGTGACGTTTGCGGACGGCTTCACGGCGGACTTGAGCAGCTTCTACATCGTCTTCACCTCGAACATCGCATCCAGCGAACTGCTGGACTGGCAGCACTCCAGTTTTGCGACGATGGAGCGCCATGTTCTGACCAGCGCACAGCAATGGCTGCGTCCTGAACTTTACGCCCGCATTACGGAAAAGCTCGTATTCGAGCGGCTGAGTTACGAAGTGCAAACGGACATCGCTCGTTTGATGCTGACACGACACCTGGCGATGCTGGAGGAGCGAGGCCACTGTCTGGTGGAGGAGCCGGATGTATTGCCGTTCCTCATCCGGCACGGCTTTCATCCGCGTCTTGGCGCTCGTCCCTTGCGTGACGCCATTGAGCGTCTTGTGGGGGATGCAGTGGCGGCCAGTTTGATGCACGCCGAAAGCGGAAGCGGTTTTCTGCTGGTGGAAGATGACCGCGTCCTGCGTGTGAGGGAGAAGAAGTATCCCTCCGTTGCAGTCCAGTCCCCATCAACTGCCTCCGGCCAGCCATGACAGCAAGCAAATCACTCCAAGCCGGGCTCCTTGTCGCGGCGAATTTCTCTCGCCAGATCCGGCGGAAACAGTTCGACAGGGTTAACTTCAAGAACAATGGCGAGCACCAGAAACTGCACGTCGGAAACCGGCTCCACGCCCTGTTCGATGTTGGATATATCCTCCCCGCTGCAATGCCAGCCGCGTTCTCCCACCTTGGCAGCAAGCTGCTCTCGCGACCATCCCCTGCCCATACGGAGTTCGCGAACCTTTGGGCCAATCAGGTTTTTCTCACTCATAGGCTACGAGTGGCGTACTCCGCCTTCCAAGGCGACGGTTCGTCTGAAAATGGGTGCATAAAGGCAAAATGTGCCCGCTTTCTCCCGCCTGGCCGGGAAAAAAGGCGATTTATCTTTCCATACAAATCTCAATTTCCAACCAACCGATGAGCGATTTCTCTGTGACCAATCCTGAATATGGTGAATTTCTTGCAAAACTTACCCACCGTGTCCAGTCGGCGCGAATGGCAGCCGGACGGGCCGTCAACCGTGAACTGGTAGCTCTCTATTGGGACATCGGACGTGACATTGTGGAGAAGCAGCGCACCCAAGGCTGGGGCAACGCGGTGGTGGAGAGGCTGGGGACGGACCTGCGGCGGGAGTTCCCCGGAGTGACCGGATTTTCCGCCGACAATCTTTGGCGGATGCGCCAGTTCTACTTAGAGGGGACGGGCACGGAATTTCTCGCCCTTTTCGATTCGTCTGCGGTGGGGTCGTTTCTGGAACAGCTTGTTCCAGAAAGTGAGGAGCGGCGGAAAAGCGGGATTCTGGAACAGGCTGTTCCAGAAAGGCAGGTGGCGGCCGTTCGGGAACTGATGGCGCTGGTTCCGTGGGGCCATCACGTCGAGCTGCTGAAGAAAGTGAAGACACCAGACGCGAGGCTGTTCTATCTGCGGGAAATTGCACGCTTCGGCTGGAGCCGCGCCGTGCTTCTGCACCAGATTAAGGCGAGCACATTCGAGCGCTCATTGCGGGAGAAGAAAACCCATAATTTTGAACTGGCCTTGCCGGACGACATGGCCGACCAGGCGGAGGAGATGCTGAAAAGCCGCTACAATCTGGAGTTTCTGGGGATGAAGCAGCGGATGAGGGAACGGGACTTGGAGCAACGGCTGATCGAGCGCGTGCAGCAGTTCATTCTGGAACTAGGTTACGGCTTTTGCTACATCGGGCGGCAGTATCGGCTGGCGCTTGGGGAAAAGGAATACTTTGTGGATCTCCTGTTTTACCACCGCTTTCTGAAAGCGCTGGTCGCGGTGGATTTGAAGGTCCGGGGTTTCGAGCCGGAGCACGCGGGCAAGATGGACTTCTATTTGAACGTGCTGAACGAGAAGGAACGCGCCTCGGACGACCGCCCTTCCATCGGCATCATCCTTTGCGCGGAGAAGAATGACGTGGAAGTCGAGTTCGCCCTGAAATCGAAGACGAATCCTATCGGAGTGGCGGAATACCGGCTGCAAGATAACCTCCCGGCGGAGTTCAAAGGGAAGCTGCCTACGGCGAAGCAGCTTGCGGACGTGGTGCGTGGGGCGCTGCCCGGAGACAAATGATGGCAGGGAGGATGCTGACGGAAACACGATGTCATAGCCGCTGCGTGACATACACGAAAACTCCCCGCAGCAGATAAAACAATGCGATGATGACAATCACCTTCAGGAGCTTCACGGCGACGATTTTCAGCCATCGCCGGTTCTTCTGACGGGTGGTGATACGGCCCGTGGCGTGGCAAACCGCACAATCGGTAAACCATTCTGATACAGGTTCACCGTCGCAGACCCGGCACGGGCCATCGGGTTCTTCATCGTCTCTCCAGCGGTTCATCCGCCCCGCACCGCCGCACGCCGAACATTGCCGTTCTTCCTGAAATGCAGACATGCGGCCACTGCCACCGCACCCCGGACAAGGTTCCATGACCGGGCGGGAAACGCGCCTGAAATGGAATCCCGTGCCCCGGCACGCGCTGCAAAAGGATTCGTTACGGATCGTTCCGCTTCCCTTGCACTCCGGACACTTGACACCGACGGATGCGGGAGGCGGCTTTGCCATTCTTTCCTCATGCGGCTTCATAAGCGTGGCTGAAACGAGGCGGATGCGTTCCCGATCAGGCGAGGCGGTTGCGAAACAACCATGCGGCGAGCGGCAGCGTGATGGCTCCCACAATCAGCAATGGAACGAAGTTCAAGGCCACATCGCTGAACCCGGCTCCTTCCAGATAGACGCGGCGCACCGTATCAATACCGAAGCGAAGCGGGTTGGCATAGGTGGCGATCTGCAAAATCGCGGGCATGTTGCGCACCGGCGTGAGCAGGCCGGAGATCAGCATCAGGGGCATGATGAGCATGAAGGTGTAGAGCATGGCCTGCTGCATGTTCAACGCCACGGCTGAGATGGACAGACCGATGCCGACCGATGCCACGGTGAAGGTGAACAATCCGAGATAGAGCAGCCAGACGGAGCCGTTCATGGGGATTTGAAACCAGAACAGGATAATCAGAAAGATGATCGTGGACTGGAGCAGTCCGACCAAGATGGACGGCAGGGCTTTGCCGATGAGGATTTGCAGCGGGGTCAGCGGCGTCACCAGCAACTGGTCGAAGGTGCCTTGTTCCCGTTCGCGGGCCACCGAGAGCGCGGCCAGCATGAGCGTCTGCAACATGCTCAGCGAGGCGATCAGGCCGGGCATGAGGTTCCAGCGGGATTCGAGGTTGGGGTTGAACCAAGCGCGGCGCACGACGGCCACGGATGGGGCACCGCCGAGCGACTGGTTGTAGGCAGCGACGATGGACGAGACATAGGCCGACGCCAACCCGGCGGTGGAGGAGTTGCGTCCGTCGAGGATGACCTGCAAGGGAGCCTGCTGGCCGGAGGCCCGGAGGGTCTCGAAGTCGGAGGGAATGCCGATGACGAGGAGCGCATCGCCGCTGTCAATCGTCCCGGCGATCTGGTCGGACGAGGCGAGCGTCGCCACACGGTGAAAGACTCCGGTTCCGTCCAGCCGGGCCAGCAATTCCGTGGAGGCGGCTCCCTGGCTCTGATCGAGCAGGGCGTAGGGGACGTTGGTGAGGTCGTAGGTCGCGCCGTAGCCGTAGAGCAGCGCCTGCATGAGCGCGGGCGCGATGAGAAGCGAACGGCTCGACCTGTCTTTCAGGATGGTCAGCAGTTCCTTGCGGAACAGCGCCATGATTTTCGCGAGTGAGTCGAGGAAGTTTCTCATGGCCTTCATTCCAGTGTTTTGCGCAGCTTGCGGCAGGTGGCGGCAACGAGCACGAGCGCGTAGAGGGTGAGGATGGAGCCGCTTCGCAGGATGTCCGGCCAGAGGTCGCCCGCCATGAACAGGGTCTTGATGAGAGACATATAGTGTGTGGCGGGCAGCGCATGGCTGACGACCTGAATGACGACCGGCACGTTGCGCAGGTCGAAGATGAAGCCCGACAACATCATGGCGGGCATGAAGCTGGCGAGCAGCGCCGTCTGGCTGGCCACGAACTGGTTGCGCATCGCGCCGGAAATGAACAACCCGAGCGCGAGCGATACCATCAGGTAGAGGAGCGACGACCCGATGATGACGATGAGCGAACCGCGCATCGGCACCTGAAAGAGATACTTCGCCGCCAGCAGGCACATGACGAGGTCGATGGCGCCGATGACCACGTAGGGCGCGAGCTTCGCCAAGACCAACTCCAATGGCCGCACCGGGGTGACAAAGAGGGATTCGAGCGTGCCGCGTTCCCATTCGCGGGCGATCAGCATCGAGGTCAGGAACGCGCCGATCAGCGTCATCACCAGCACGATCAACCCCGGCACGAGATACCAGGTGCTTTCTCCTGCCTCGTTGAACCATGTGCGCTGCACGATGACGATGCCGGTGGCACCGGCGGCTTTGTTGCCCGTGCGGTCGGCTTGTTGCTGGGCCGGGGTGGAGAGTGCGCCGCTGACGTAGCCCTCGATGGTCGCGGCGGTGTTGGAGTCCACGCCGTTGAGCAGCAGTTGCACACGCCCGTTGCCAGCGGCCAGTTGGCGGGAGAAATCCCCCGGCACGCGCAGGATGGCGTCGGTTTTGCCCGCCCGTATCAGATGCTCGGCCTCGTCCATCGTCCTGACCCAGACTGGCGCGAGGTAAGGCGAGCCTTGAAGCCCGGCCACGGTCTGGCGGGCCGTGGGCGAACTGTCTTCCAGCACCACGGTGAGGCGGGCGTTCTTCACGTCGAAGGAAAGGCCGTAGCCGAACAACAGAATCAACGCAACGGGCAGCAGCAGGCCGACGACGAGATTGCTGCGGTCGCGCATCATCTGGCGGGTTTCCTTCCGCGTCAGGGCGACGAGCCGCGTGGTGAAGCCGGAGGCGTTCATGCGGCACCTCCTTTGCTTTCCCGCCGTGCGCGGCCTTGCTCGACGATGGCGATGAACGCGCTGTTCATGTCCATCGCGCTCGCTCCGCCCGCCTGCTCGCGGACCTGCTGCGGCGTGCCGAGCGCCAGCATCTTCCCGGCATCCTGAATGGCGATGCGGTCGCAATACTCGGCTTCCTCCATGAAGTGCGTGGTGACGATGATCGTCACGCCGCTTCGGGCCAAGGCGGTGATCGTCCGCCAGAAGGCCCGGCGGGCGAGTGGGTCGATGCCGCTCGTCGGTTCGTCGAGAAACAGGATGTCCGGCTCGTGCAGCAGGCCGGTGGCCATCGCGAGGCGTTGCTTGTAACCGGCGGGGAGAATCCCGCTCTGGGCCGACGGATCGAGGTCGAACTGCTCCAGCGAGGCCGCCACCCGCGCCTTGAGCGCCTTGCGCCGCAGGCCGTAGGCACCGCCGAAGAACTCCAGATTCTCGCGGACGCTCAGGTTTCCATAGAGCGCGAACTTTTGCGAGACGTAGCCGATGCGTCCCCGCGCCTCCGCGCGGGCGGTGCGCAGATTGCGGCCCGCCACTTCGAGATGGCCGCTGGTGGCGGGCAGCAGTCCGCACAACATGCGGAACGTAGTGGTCTTTCCCGCGCCGTTCGGGCCGAGCAAGCCGAAGATTTCGCCACGGGCCACCTCGAAGGAGGTGCTGGCCACCGCCGTGAAGTCCCCAAACTTCCGCACGAGGTCGCGCACGACGATCATCGGCGGGTCGTGCGCTCCCTTGGACTCGACCGGCGGAGTCTCATCGGCGGGCTTCGGCGCGGCCTTCACCTCCTTTTCCTCCTGCTGCCGCAGCATCATCATGAAGGCGTCTTCCAGTTCCTCCGGGCGCGGCGCGAAAGGCGCGTCATGGAGCAATTCGCGCAGCCGTGTTTCCTCCTCCCCGGCCCGGCGGATGAAGCGGACGCGGCCACCGCTCGGCACGGCGTCGATGATGAGTTCGGGCTTGTCGATCAGACGGGCCTGCAACTCCCGCGCGGGCATTCCCACGGGCGGCTTGGCGGTGAAGGTGACTCCATGCGCCCGTTGCCGCAGCTTTGCGGGAGCGCCGTCTGCCAGCATCCGGCCCTTGTTGAAGACGAAGACCTGCCCGCAACGCTCGGCTTCGTCCATGTAGGCCGTGCTGACGATGACACTCAGGTTTTCCTCATCGACGAGCTGCTGCACGATCTTCCACAAATCGCGACGTGACAGCGGATCGACGCCGACGCTCGGCTCGTCGAGAATCAGCAGGTCGGGCGAGCGGACCAGCGTGCAGGCGAGTCCGAGCTTCTGCTTCATGCCGCCGGAAAGTTTGCCCGCCGGGCGCTCGGTGAACCGCGCCATGTCGGTCATTTCCAACATGCGGGCGAACCGTTCGCGCCGCTCGGCCTGCGGCACCCCGTGCAGGTCGGCATAGAGGGTGAGGTTTTCCTGCACGCTCAGGTCTTCATAGAGGCCGAAACGCTGCGGCATGTAGCTGATGCGGTCCTGCACCGCCTGCGGATCGTCCGCGATGTCGATGCCGAGCACCCGCAACGAACCGGCATCCGGCTTGAGCAATCCGGCCATCAGGCGCATCAGCGTCGTCTTGCCCGCTCCGTCCGGGCCGACCAGCGCGGTCAGTTCTCCGGCTCGCACGGTCATCGACACCTCGTCGATGGCGGCGAACCTGTTTCCATCAGGCCCCGTGAAAGTCTTGCGCAGGCTCCGGGCGACGACTGTGGCGGCGGCATCGTTCACGGGGCGGGCTTGATCGGGAGATGGACGGTGACGGGTTGCCCGAGGCGGAGGGTGTCGGCGTCGTCCTCGACGATCACGCGGACCTCATAGACAAGACTGGTGCGCAGTTCCTCCGTCTGCACCGCCTTCGGCGTGAACTCCGCGACCGACGAAATATAACCCACCGTGCCCCTGACCGGCTGGTGCGGATGGCTGTCCGTGAAAACCTGGGCTTCCATGCCGGGCCTGATCTTGCCGAGGTCCGGCTCGCCGACATAGACACGCATCCACTTCGGGCGGGTGAGGGCCAGCGCGAAAACGGCCTGCTGCGGCGTGGCCATGTCGCCCGGCTCGCGCAGACGCGAGCGCACCACCGCATCGGTGGGAGCGCGGAGCGTTCCCAATTCGATCTGATGCCGGAGCAGGGCCAGTTGCGCTTGCGAGGCCACGAGTTGCGCCTCCGCCGCGGCGACCTCCTCGGCGCGGGGGCCTAGCTCGGCAAGGCGCAGCGTCGCACGCAGTTCTTCGACCTTGGCTCCCGCCACCTCCGCGCTGTTTCTCGCCTCATCGACATCCTGCACGCTCACCGCCCGGCTTTCCTGAAGCCGGGTTTTCCGCGAGAGTTCCTGTTCCGCCCGCCGGGCGTCCGACTCCGCCGATGCGAGCTTGGCGCGGGCTTCGGCGATTTCCTCCGGACGCGAACCGTTGCGAAGCCGCAGGAGCGTCTGCCGCTGTGCTTCCACTTCGGCCTCCGCCTGCCCGGCCTGAAGCTCCAGCGTCCGCGTATCCAGAACGCCGATCACATCACCGGCCTTGATCCGGTCTCCCTCCTCCGCGCGAAGCTCGGCTATCCGCCCGCTGCCATCGAAGGCCAGCGAAATCTGCCGGATGTCCACATTGCCATACAGGAGCAGTTCGTCCTTGGCATCGCGGGCGTCGCGCCCGCTCCACCAGAACCACCCGGCACCGATGGAGACAAGAAGCAGCAGGACAGCGATGAGAGCTTTTTTCATTCTGATGGAACTTGGAAAGGAGCGGAGGGGTTGATGCCCTCCCGGAGTCCAAAATTAAATTTACTATAGACTAAACCGATCTTAGGGTCAACCCGAAAGTGCCGCGGAAACTACCCTGTATTCACTCGCATGAACAAAACGCCTCGCGCTCTCCGGACAGACGGAGAAGCCACCTACAACCGCATTTTAGAAACGGCGGGCAAACTCTTTGCCACGTCAGGTTTCGCCGAGACAAGCAGCAAAGCCATCGCCGCCAAAGCCGAGGTGGACCTCGCCTCGATCAACTACCACTTTGGCAGCCGGAGCGGCCTATATCAAGCGGTGCTGGCGGAAGCCCATCGCCGCCTCATTAGCATGGAGGTCTTGCAGGAACTCACCGCCGCCAATCTGCCCGCCCGCGACAAGCTGAAAAAAGTGATCGAAGGCATGGTGGAAGCCGCTGCCGGGCAGAAAGGCTGGCACACCAGAGTTCTCGGGCGGGAACTGCTGTCACCTTCCTCCCACCTTCAGGTTCTCCAGCAAAACGAAGTCTTCCCCAAGTTTCGGCTGATCTTGGGCATCATCAGCGAAATCACCTCGATTCCGCCGGACGATCCCGCGCTGTTCCGTTGTGCGATCAGCGTCGCGGCACCCTGCGCAATGATGCTGGTCGTTGGACGCAACGTGCCTGCTGTCGCCGAAGCGGTTTCCAGCACACCGCGCGAGGCGCTGGCGGCGCATCTCTATCATTTCGCCATCGGCGGTCTGAAAGCAATCGGACAAGAGCATAAGAAGCATAGACAATGACTCAAGCGGTCAGCGAAACGGTCCCCCCGAGCGGCATCACCGTTGGCATCTGCCCAATGCCATGCTGCGTCATGAGCACAATGGCCTGATTCAACCCAATACGATCATGAGAAATCTGAATCCCATCGGCCCACAAGTCAGAAGATTGCGAATGCTGAGGGGATGGACTCAGCATGATGCGGCGGTCAAACTGCAAATGGCCGGTTGGAACATATCGCGCGGGGCACTGGCAAAAATCGAATCGAGGAGGATAAAGGTAGGCGATACCCATTTGTTTTTCCTGGCCAAAGCCTTCGAGGTTCCAGTTCAAGAGCTGTTCCCGTTGGTTGATCCACAAGATCCAAACCTCCACGAAACACTCTGCAAGCTGATGCTCAAAAGCTATTGAAGTTTCAGAAGATACCTTTCGAGAACCACGGCGACACGCTCCCGTCCGGCTCAATCGGCGGCAGCAGGGTCTTCTTGAAACCGCGCTCGCAATGCACGAGCACGGCGGTGTGCTTGGGAAGGCTGCGGAGGATGTGCGGCTTGATCTTGTGTTCCTCCAGTTCTGAATAATTGCTGCTTTGCCGCCCCCCTGAATATCCCCACGACTTCTTGATGACCTTCTTCTTGCCAAGGAAATCCGCGCTTTCGTTGGCTCCTTCCTCGTCCGCCGCACGGAAGATCATGCGGTTGCGCAAGTTCAGCGTGAGCACGCGGGCCTTTTCCCGGCCCAGCGGCGGAATGAATGAACTGGAGGATTGCGCGGCAGCCACGACCGTGGCGCGGGCCTCGCGGATTACATCGACAGAATTATAGTCCGACATGCCGTCTTCCGCTGCCGTCATGAAGCGCTGCGCTTCGTCCGCCCATAGGACAAGCAGGTTGTCTTCCTGCCGTTCGTGCTTCGGCTTGTCGAAGCGGCGCAGGACGTGCGTGTAGAACAGCATCTTGAGGAAGGTGTTCACGTAACGGCGTTCGGTCTGATATTTCTGCGGCATGGCAATGCAGATGATCTTGCCCCGGTCGATGTCCGAGAAATCAAAGCTGTTCTCGGTCGGGCAAAATACCTGGGCAATGTCCGGCGTGAGGAAGTATTGCAGGTAGTTGGCAATGGTCTCTTTGACGCCACCGATCTGTTCGGGCGGCTGACTGAGGAAGCGGCTTGTGAAGTGCTCGCCCAACAAGCGACGGCGTTCGGTCGGCTCCGCCGTGGCGAGGTCGTCCAGCGCCTCCTCCATGTCCGATTGGTTGAGCAAGAAATGATAGACGTTCTCCAGCGTCACGTCCGCGCCGATCTCATAAAGGAGTTCCAGCCCGGCGGCGATATGCGTGTGCGCCTGACTTTTGAAAAACCCTTTGTCGCCCTGTTGTCCCAAGCTGCTGGCGGTGTCCACGACGAACTTGGCATACGTGCCGAAGGGAATGCTCCGGTCGGTGGTCAGGTTGAACGTATGTGTGGGCGTCCAGTCGGCATGGGCGCTGTCCGGCCTGACTTGCAGCAGGATCAGGTCATTCTCACGGTTGAAATGCCGGGCCATTGCCGAGAGCGTTTCCCAATACAAACCTTTGTCATCAATGCACAGGCCGCCCCATCCGGGGCAGTTCTTGAAGACTTGATAGAGCAGGGGCGTGATGCCCGAACGTGTCTTGCCGGAGCCGGTATCGCCAGTGATGAGCCAGCCACGGCAAAAGTCTTCCATGCGCCATGTCATGCCGTTGATCTTCGCCACGACGGGCGAGCGCCATACGGACGGACTGCCGGGCAGGACGATGAGGCACAGCGCGAAGGCCGCGCCGACGCTGAGGGCGATGGCCGGCCACGGCTCGGGCAGGCTGGTGAATCCATACCAGCCTGCGGCGGCGGCCAAGGCCGCGAGAAACGGGCGGAGGATTACCATACGAAGCGGCCAAGCAGCAGCCCGGAGGTGAAGGTGGCGAGAGCGGTCATAAGAAGGGACAGAACACTGACGCGGCGTAGCTGGCGTTGCGTCTGCGCCGTCTGGCGCAGCTCGTGCATCAGTTCGGCGGCGTGCTTGGAGAAGGTCTTGCTGCGGGCGTCCAGCAATTCCAGCGTCGAGCGGAACTCCTCGAAACGAAGCGGAGGACTGTCCGGTGTGCGGGCACGGAGTGCGGTCACATACAAATCGAACAACTCCACGCAGGCGATAGCCGGGTCATCGTCGCCAATGCCGTGCTTCTGCTGCCAGCGGGCGATGGCAGCCCGCAGGTCCATATCCGTTGCCTCGTCACTCATGGGGCGTGGAGGTTTGGGCATCGGACAACAAAGCCCCGGTGTGCGTGTCCACTTGGGCGTAGAATGCCTTCTGCCAGTTCTTCAACCGCTGGCGGTCCACCACGTTGAATGACGAGTGGGCTTGTGCCTGAGTGGCGGTCAGGTTGTGCTGATTGATCGCCGCGACCAGCCAGTCATACATGCGGGGAATGACCAGCTCCCCGGCGTTCAATTCGTCCACCAGTCGCCCGCGTGTCCGGCTCTTTTCATAAAGGGCGAAGTGTTCGCTGTGGGCCTGATTCTTGACGATGACATAGCGGCAACGCTCGGCCAGCGCGTCGGCAATGAGTTTGATTTGCGTCACGCTGTCCGCCTCGTGGTTAACCGGCATGACGATGGTCAGGCGGGCATCCAGACTGTCCAGCAACTCAAAGGCGGACACTTCCGCGAAGTAGTCCAGCACGAGATCGGTGGACGCCGCTCTGCCGTCCACCACGACCAGCGGGGCATCCTCCAGTGCGGCAAACAGACTGTCCAGCCCGCGCGGGTCGTTCAAATCGGCAAATGCTGCCTCGGGGTGGTATCGCTTCAGGGTCGAGTTCTCGTTGTCCGTGTCCACGGCGCGATGGTCGTGCTTCCGGTCTTTGAGATACTGAACGAAGTTTACGGCGAAGAACGATTTTCCGACGCCTCCCTTGCCGTTGAGGATGAGAACAAGTCGTTTCTTCATGGCCATGCGGTGGTGAAGTCTCCGGTGCGGTGTCAGATGTTTGACGGATCAGCGATGCGCGGGCCTTTGCCGCGTGGCGGTGGCGGAGTGTCCGCCTCCTTGGACGGCGGGGCCGGGGGCGGACTGTCCGGCTCGGTGGGAGCGGGATGAGCGGGCGGCGTGCTTTCGTCCGGCTGACCGGACGCGGCCCGGTTGGCGGGGCGGCGCTTGTCCTTTTGCGGTGGCGGTTCTTCGACGTGCTCGCGGCAGAAGCGGGACAGCGTGTCGAGCGACACTTCGATGTCCACGTTGCGCAGAATCTGCGCGATGGTCCGGTAGGATGCGCCCTTGCGCCGCAGCGTCGCCAGACTTTCACGGATGGGCATGAGCACCGTATGGCTTTGCGGCGGCGGTGCGGTGTAGGAGTCGGCGGCTGCCGCGATGAGTTTCTGGCGTTCGCCCGTTGTCGGTTCGTTGTTCATGGCTTATCTGATCGGTGGTTGGTGCTTCAATTTGTTCGTGGCGCCAGCCAGGGGACAGGCTTCCCCTGTTGAAACGCGATGCCTCGCATGATGGCATCGCGCCCACTGATTCAGATTCCCGATTGGGAGCAGCTCTCCACGAATGTGGGAATTTGCGGCGGGGATTTCTGCATTGCGGAATCGCTCTGACTTCGTTCGCGTGATGAAACTCGCCACCGAATCCACGCTGATGAAAGTGGGACGAGTTCAGGCGTCCCGATTGGATCGCCACGTTTCATCCGGTCTCTGGATGAGCCGCCATCGGTGCGCACCAACCGCCGTGCCTTTGGCGGTCCGGTAGGAAGGAATGTCGAGGATGATGTCCTCTCCATCCCTCCACCATTCGGCAATCAAGCTCACGCCATCGGAGAATTCCACCAGACCATCAGCCCCTGACTCGGTGCCGCCTTCAACAATCACGGTTCCGTTTGGAAACGCATGGCTGTGCGTGAAGACGAATCGCATTCCCATTCCTACTAGATTTCTGTGGCGTGGTTACTGAGCATTGCTCCCGATCCGGGCAACGAAAGGCGAATCCGTGCCGCATACTCGCGGCATGATGACGCTCAAATATCACAATGATCCTGCCGCCGCGCTGGCCTATGTCGGGAAACGGTTGTCGGGCAGGAATGACGGCAACGGCGTGACCGGCGAGTTGGCTTGGTTTGGCGATGGCGCCGAACGGCTGGGCCTGCATGGAACCGTGAAAATGGAAGCGGTGAAAGCGTTGTGCGGAAACCGGCATCCGGCGGAAGGATGGACGTTGGTGCCGCCGGAGTGGAAGGCGGATGCCATGCCGCTGTTGACGGAACTCGTCGTTTCGTCCGTTCGGCTGCCTGCCGTGGATCTGGATGAAGATCGCTGGTTCACGGAACGGCATCGGGAAGGCGCGGGCGTGATCGCTGATTTGCTGGAGGCATACGCGGGCGCGGACCTTGGCTTCTCGGGGTGCTTTCGAGTCACCGGCAACGTGGTTGGGATGCGCTTTGACCGCTGCTGCGTCCGCATGGGCGCGGGCCGTCTCTCCACGCATTTCGTTCTGTTCAACCTCACCTTTGACAGGGCTGAGGATGGATGGAGCGGGTTGGACACGTCGGAAATGGAACTGGCTCTTTCCGACATGGCCGATGAATACGCTTACGTGATGCGCCACCATCGCGGTCTGCTGGCGCTGCTGGAAGCGCTTGCCAGTGGCGGCGGTGTCTCTGTCGGGTCACAGGCACCCCCGTCTCCTTTCGGACTCAACTGATCGCGGGCCATGCTCACCTTCACGCCTCAGAGCAACCTGCGCAACGCGCGGGAGTATTTCGAGAACCATCTGGCGGTGGGTGACTACTACAGCAAGGGGCAGGTGGTGCCCGGCGAGTGGATGGGCGTGGGTGCGGAGCGGCTGGGCTTGGCGGGTATCGTGGGCAAGGATGAGTTTGTCGCGCTCTGCGAAAACCTCCATCCCGTCACGGGCGAACAACTGACGCCGTTACACAAAACCACCAGGAAGGAACTCGATGCCGACGGCAAGGTGAAGGAAAAGGCGAACCGCCGCCTGTTCTATGATGTGACCATCTCGCCGCCGAAGTCCGTTTCCATCGCCGCGCTGGTGAAGGGTGACGAACGCATCATCGAATCCCATGACCGCGCGGTGCGCGTGGCCATGCGCGAACTGGAATGCTTCGCCGCCACGCGCGTGCGCCGGGGCGGTCGCAATGAGGACCGGGACACCGGCGAACTCGTCACCGCCATTTTCCGGCATGACACCTCACGGGCGGTCGATCCGCAGTTGCACAGTCACTGCATCGTCTTCAACGCCACCTATGATGAAGCGGAAGGACGTTGGAAGGCATTGCAGGCGGAGGAAATGCACAAAGCCCGCAAATACGCGGAGAACGTCTATTACCATGAGCTGGCCCGCGATTTGAGGCGCTTCGGCTATGGCATCGTCAACAAGGCACGGGGCGATTTTGAACTGGAGGGCGTGCCGCGTTCCCTGATCTGGACCTTCTCCAAACGGGACCGACAGATTGACGAACAAACCCGCGAACTGCTGGCGCAAGCGCCGGAACTGGCCGGGGGCAATCTCGCGGAAGTGCGGGCGCATCTGGCCCACAAGCTGCGGCCCCAAAAAGTCGAACCGCTGAGTCCCGCCGAGCTGCAAGCCTCATGGCTGGAACAAATAAGCGATGAGGAAAAGCAGGGCTTGGAAGCGCTGGGGATGGTGCGGGAGGACGAGCTGGAAGGAGTCAAGCAAGCTCCGACCATCACGGAGAGCGACGCTTTGCGCTGGGCGGAAGAGCATGTCTTTGACCGTCACACAACGGTCGTGGAGCGGCAACTATTGGCCTATGCGCTGGAACGGGGCCGGGGCGAGTCCTTCACCTTGGAAGACCTGCACGCCGCCACGGCCAGCGCGCCTTATATTCACGATCCTCTCAACCCCGAACAATTCAGCATCCAGCCCGTGCTGGATCGGGAAACGGCCATCATTCAGTTGGCACAGGAAAGTTCCAATGCCTGCGCCTCCTCCCTCGTGCCGGACTGGCCGGGCGATGAGCGGCTAGACGCCGCCCAGGCGGAGGCCGCACGCCGCATCCTGAGCGTGCGGGATTCCATCGTGCTGTTTCGCGGACGGGCGGGCACGGGAAAGAGCTTCACCTTGCGGGCCGTGTATGACGCCTTGCAGGCGGAGGGCCATGCCGTGCAAGTGCTCGCCCCGCAGCGGCAGCAGGTGGAGGGGTTGACGCAGGACGGCATGGCCGGGGCGGAAACCATCAGCGCGTTCCTGACGCGCCGCCGCATGGAAGCGGGTGCGGTTGTTATCGTGGATGAGGCCGGGCAGATTGGAGCCAAGGATATGCTCGCGCTGCTCACTTTCGTGAAAGAGCGCGACGGGCGCGTCATTCTCTCGGGCGACACGGGGCAGCATGGCCCCGTGCAAGCGTCGGACGCCATGCGGGCGATGGAGAAATACGGGCATCTCCACGTTGCGGAGCTGAATGAAATCCGCCGCCAAGACCCCGCACGGGGCCGCAACAAGGCGGAGCGTCAATTGATCGCCACCTACAAGCAGGCCGTGCAGGATGCTTCGGAGGGCAGACTTGACCAGTCCTTTGAACTTCTCGATGAGGCCGGGGCGGTGGTGGAATGCACCCTCGCGGACAAGCAGCAGAAGCTGGCGGAGCACTATCTGGAGCTGGTGTGCAAAGGCTGCAGCGCCTTGGTCGTGTCTCCGACCTGGGGAGAGATTCACCGGGTGAATGACGCCGTGCGGCGGAGTATGCAGGCCGCCGGATTGATCGGCAAAAAGGAGTGGGCCGTTTCAGCCTTACAAGCGGATGACCTGACCGACGCGCAAAAGGGCGATGCCCGTTATTACGACGACGGGCGCGTCATCGTCTTCATTCAAACCTGCCGGGGCATTCCCAAGGGAGCCGTTGGCAGCCTCGTGGCTGTCACCGCTGAATCCATCGTGGTGGAAGCTGCCGGGCGTGTTCGTGCGGTTCCGCTCGCGCAAGCCGGTCGTCTCACCGTCTGCAAAAAGCAGGATATAAGGCTGTCGAAAGGAGACCGTCTTCAACTGAAAGCCAATGCGCAAACCGCGCAAGGCACGCGCTTCATCAACGGGGAACTCGTCACCGTGAAGCGGGTGGAGAAGAACGGCAAAATCCACCTCGATGACGGCCGCGTGCTGCCGCCCGAGTATCGGGAGTTTGTGCGCGGCTACGCCGTGACTTCCTACGCTTCGCAGGGCAAGACCGTGGACCATGTGCTGTTTTCAGACTCCAGCATCAAGGCGGCGACCAACGCGGAACAGTGGTATGTGACCATTTCACGCGGTCGGCTGGGCGTGAGGATCTTCACTACCGACAAGGCGAGACTGCGGGAGAACGTCACCCGATCGGGGCAGGAAAGGCTGGCGGTGGAGATTGCCGCCAAGCAGGTGCCGCAGGTGCGCACGGGCCATCGCGTCCTGCCCTGCAATCACCCCGATGTCATCAAGCGAAATCAGAAAGGCCATGAGACGGCCAAAAAGTGGCGGCTGCGCCATCGTGAACTCCAAAACCAGAATCAAAATCATGATCCGGTCAGAACAATCCAGACAGTCGAGTAAAGAGGGCGAGGGCGAAACCTGTTGGACCCGCGAAGAAAGCCCGTGCGTCCGGCTGGAGCTTGCCGACGGCTCTTGGCTCATTCTTCCCTATGCGCAAATGCAATCCGCGAGTTTCCGTCCCGATTCACCCACCGAAACGCTGGAACTGCGGTTCCCTCCCAATCAGGTGCGAATTGTCGGGGGAAATCTGCGCAAGCTCGCCATTGCCATCCAGAAGCAGGCCGTGGAATCCATGCGCATCTCCACGAAAAGCGAACGCCTGAGTCAAGGCGACGGGCCAACGTGGATCGCTTCGATTGAGGTTGAAGAAACAGGGAATGGTGAGGGCACGCCCGAGTAGGGAACCATCACTCCTAAGCATCTGGCCAATCATCCGGCACTAGTGCTGGAGGTTTTGTCCATGGAGCTTCTGTCAGTGATTTCTGGAACCACTCATCTCTCAAGTTTGCGTGTTCCGTCACGATAATCTGGAAGCCCGGGCACTCTTCGGTGGTGAATCTATACAGCAACGCAAACAGACTGCGAACCTTCTCCAGATCAGAATCTCTCTCCGTCTGATCCACTGATCCTTGATTGCCTTTATAGATTTGTTCCGAGGGGAAATACACCTGTGTTGGTTGATCCAACATCAAGAAAGAAGGGATGGGACGAGAGTTCTTGCAGCTAAAATAGTGAAGCGCCAGCAAGGTTCCAAGGTGATAGGCAAGATGGTTGGCTCCGCCACCAGTTTTGTGCATGGGGACAGGTCTTTCGGGCCTATCAACAATCATGGTCAAACTCGCCAGATCAAACCGCATAGGATATTCCGAGAATTCCGCTTCAAGCTCTGAAACATATTTCCCGATACGACTCGAAATGATGTTCAGGACCGACGCCAGCCGTTCTTTGCTGTCATCGGCACCCACCTCCTTCTCTAATTTTTTGACTCGATTTGCTAATTCTTCCGCTCTTCTTTTGAGCAATTCGATGTCGTCCGCCTCTCGGTAGGTCTCGATGAACAAGCTGATTCGTCCAACAACCTTGGCCGCCGCATTGTTCCTATTTCCCATTTCGGCAATAACGGCATTTGACGTGATGGCCGCCGCCAGTTCTTCCTCCTTGATCCGCTGGGACGAACTCAGATGAGCTAAATGCTCTTCTATCTTTCTGACATAAGCTTCCAAATGAGGCTTTTCACCAGCTACCGTGCTAAGCTCCGCATCGAGGCTCTTTAGTTCATTTAATATTGCTGTGGCCACAGGGTGGTCCATTCCCAAATTGGGCTGTGCGAAGGGCCACTGCCATTCACCAGTAGAACTGAAAGGCAAAGCATGAATGGAATGCAGCCTGCTTCGCTGTTCGGCCGCCTCGGTGGAAAAGTTTTCTTCTTTCTCCGAGAAGTGTTTCGCAGCTCTGACTTGCTCCAAAGTTGAGGCTTTTTCTTTGCGGATGGATGCGATTTCATCTTCTAGGGACGCTATCCGTCCCGAATCTTCGTCTGGAATAGCTACGGGTTTCCAACTCAATGCGGACTTCAGTAGGTCCAAAATCTCTGGTGTGCTAGCAATTGGACCACTTTGATTGAAAATTCCAACCTGCCTTGCTTCTGACAGTAAACCGACGGCGCGAAGGTTAAGCTGTTCACCGAATTCAATCGCGTCCGCGATCTGTTTATTGACCAGCTTTAGATCTCGGCGTGCGGTTCGCAGTTCAGTTTCCAACTCATATCGGTCGTCAGGCGCAACGCCGAGCAGAATTGGCAATGTATCCCGAATAGCTTGTGGGATGAATTGTTCACCTTGTCGATAGAGTAATTGATCCTTATTCGCGATCAATCCCTGTTTCTGAAAAAGGTAATAATGAGTATGCTTGATATTTGCGCTGTGACTGTTTCTGCTCTGATCCAGAGCAACCTGTGTAGTATTCTCTGGAATACCCAAAACCGTAGAGAGAAGACTGACAACGGCATCGTCATCGGTGTTACATATCAGGTCATCGAAGGTGGGCGTCTCAATTGTTGCCCCTCGCTTGATCATTGCTGTTGAGCAGCTTGAAGCTGTCGCCGCTGGAGCAGGCTTGGCGACCAAAATCTGCTCGCCAGGAAACTGATAGATCACCCCATACCAAGAGACCTTATCTCTGATAGTTCCTTCGGGGATATTGAAACTGCTTCGTCCCATGCAGTATTCCAAGATGTCCGAAAGCGCTGATTTTCCCGTGGAGGAACTGCCCGTAATAATGTTCAGGCCATTGACATCAAAAATGAGTCGCCGCAATTCACCTTGGTGGCTGTATAACAGTATTTCTCGTATCTTCATGGGCGGAGTCCAAAGGAGGTGTAAATGGTGGCGCGGTCGTTCATCACAGCGAACTTCTTGCCCAGTGATTTGGCAACGGTCTGGCAGTCTTTCGTCTCGGCGGAACCTGAGATGGTTTTCTTGATGCCACCATCTTTCAGGACAACACCGCCATCTTCAAGAACCTGAACAGTGTTTGTCGTCATGAGAAGACCGTAAGCTTCCAGTGTGTATGGCATTAAACCTCGGGCTCTTTCAGCCAGCCCTGCTTGTAGCTCTGGATGATTTTCGATTATTTTAGCGAGGTATGATTTGTTGGCTGCTTTTAAAGTTTCTCGACTTCGTTTATGAAGGCAGAGCGGCAAAATTAGTAAAGTCAGTGAAAACGGCATTGGTTTGTTAGCAGTGGCCGTGAACCCTTCAATGCTGCGCGCCAGCACCACGCCGCAGAAGGCAGGATTGAAAAGGTTGCGGATATCGCGAGGACGGGATGCCCAAGGCTTCATGACTTACCTCCTCCCAAGATTTCCGTCACACGATCAAGGAATCGCGGATGCCAATGGACTCGTGGATCGGTCTCGTTGGCGAGCATATGATAACTACCCATAGCGATATAGGGGGCAGTTACTTGGGCTCGTATGCGCAGGTTGGCGTGGTCGCTGGTCGAAATTTGATTCAAAAGTTTTCTGCCCATGGTTTGCAACACCTCTTCAGGACTGTCATCTGCCATCTCTTCCCACACGATTTCCTTCAGTCGTCCCCACTCGTCCACCAATCTGTCATCATAACGCTCAACCTCGCCAGTCAGAGTCACATTTTCGCGCAGCCACGCAGCCCGTTGTTCGAAGGCCCGGTAATAGTCCAAAATAGATCGACGCAACCGATCCGATTTGAGGCCAACACATTTCAGTTGCCTCACAAACAATCTGTCGTCTGCATCTGGATTAATCCCGTCTGCAGGTTCGGCATTGGCATAATCAATGGGGAGGTTGTCTTCGCGAAATTGATCTGAGAAATGACTCAGCATTTCAGAAACTTCGCCTCCCCTCATCGGCTCGGTTCGTTTTTTGCAAAGAATGCCAATGCACTGATCAACCCACCATCCTTCTAGCCTCTGGAAAATAGGTTCACGGAACTGCGGCCTTTCCGTGCGCATCCGATCCATAACGGCTTGCGGAATGTTTTCGATTCTTAACTGCTGATCGAAAATCGTGATCTTCTTGAAAAAGAGGCCCCATTTATCGGCAGACAGGGTGTTGAGAAGGTCGGTGGTCTTCGCAATGGTTTTAGAGGTCGAGCCATCAAGGATCGCTTTGGCCTTTCCAGGCGTAGTATCATCCCAGATGGCCCCCGGCAAAAAGGCCGTGAGGAATGAACCAGCGGCAACGCTGCCCGTTGTAAAAAGAAAGAATGCACAAGAGGCGTCCTCGTGAGCTAAATAGTAGGTGAGCCAAATGCGAACGGATTTCCAAAAGTCTGGAGAGAGGTCGGTCAATGTGTCTCCCGGAGCTTTGTGTTTCAGTGATGCCAATAAGCGCCCCTCTTCCGGGTCTGTGAAGTCGATGTCATCATCACCTTCTATGAAACAGGTTGTTTCTTCAGGCAGCTTCAGGGTTTGCAATAGAGCATATCGTATCTGATAAAGATACCCTAATGCTGGCTCGGCGGCTGAGAATGATGATTTATCTTCTGTCATAGCTCAATCTCAATATTTCATGTATGATCTGACGGGGTAATAAAGTTAAGGCGAATGCGAAAGTAGGGAATTAATAAGGTAAAAAATTATGAGATTTCTTATCTGCGTGTTTTCTGAACTGACAGGATGGGATTATCAAATCTATCGGGGTCGGGCGATAGACAGTAGGTAAGAGAGCGAAACCGCAGGGCGTTGTCCTCTAGAATGCTTCTCGAATTCAAATCCAGTTCTGCGTCTCGCTTCACAACAAGCTGCACCAACCACCTGCAAAGAGGCGGAAGAGAGATCAAGCTGACGTTGAGGACGGGGAAACAGGGTCATTTCTGGAAAAACTGGCGCAAGCGCATGAATTCGCCGAATTTTCGGCACATTTGCCGAAAAAAAACACGCCATTTTTTCGATTCAAATTTCAGGCAGGCAGAAACTTGGGAACGGCTATCCGCTAAATTCGTTTTGGTGCTCAAGCAGAGAGCGACCGTCAAGCGTGGCCTCTAATCACGAGTTTCGTGCCGCTCCGCGGCATCGGCTAATTTTCGAAGCGTTTCCGCGCTGGCCGGTGTGGGCGGATAGATCACGGGCAAACCCTCCGGCGTAGCGGTTTCCTCCCTGTCGAAGCGGGCGAACTCGCCGGAGACGCGCAGGATTTCGCCAAGCAATGGCTCAACCTCAGGGCCATAGCTGAGACGGGCGTGAATCGCCGTGCCCACGGCTTCGGCAAGGTTGGCATCCAATCCTGAGCAAGCATCGCCAAGGTTCACAAGATGGCTGCACGAATACAGGCTCCACAGAATATGGCGGACTCGCGTCCCTTGGCCCGTGCTCCAGTGATGGGTCAGGGTTTCCGTAAGGAGGGGCGTCACTTCGGCAAGTTTCCGTGCGGCATGTTCCTGCCGTACGTTTCTGAAAGCACGGCCTGTTGGTTCGTGTGTGGATTCTGCTTCGGTGGTTCCAGCATCTGACAGGTTCATGGCGTATGCGAAGGCGGGGCATGGAAACCCCGGACGCATTGGCGGCCACGAGATACAGGTTTCCGTGCGTTTGGCAGGCGGGCACGCCAGTCGGTGCGCGGAAAACCTCAGTTGGAATCCAGAGCGGGATTCAGGGCTGGCGCTTCAGCATCGGGAAGCGCGGGAAGTTGGCCGCAGCATACGACGCAAGCCGCCTCACGGCAAGCTGGCCGTCCGATCTTGCTCCCATTCGGGTGCAACCCGCTGCCCGTCGGAAACCAAGCTCTTGCATGTCTGCAAATACCCGCTTTCGCGCCGGTTAGGCGCACCCCGGAATCGGCGCGTGCGGCCCCAAAAAGGGGCTTATTTTACTATTGGATACCAAGATAGCGATTGCGAACTTATGGTTTTTGAGTTATGCTCTTTCACAGAAAGACATCCGGTTATGAAGAAACGATCCGCCTCCAATTCAGCCCTCTCCACGGCATCCGCCGCGCCCCTTGTGCGCTGCGCGATTTACACCCGTGTTTCCACCGATGACCAGGCACGCGGGGAATACAACTCACTCGAAAGCCAGCGCGACATCTGCGAGCACGCCATTGCGGTTCACCTCCATGAAGGCTGGAAAACAACCCTGTATCTGGATGATCCCGGATATTCGGGAAAGAACCTCGAACGCCCCGGAATGCAGGCGCTCATTCAGGAGGTGAAGGCCGGGCAGGTGGACGTGGTGGTGGCCTACAAGCTGGACCGTATCACCCGCTATCTGCCGGACTTCTACGAGTTCTGGAAAATTCTCAACGAGCACAAGGTCAACTTCGTTTCCGCCACGCAGGCTTTCGACACCAGCACCCCGATGGGAATGCTCATGCTCAACATGCTGCTTTCCTTCGGCCAGTTCGAGCGGGAGATGATCGCGGAGCGCGTCTCCCACAAGATCGCGGAACGTGCCAAGAAAGGCTTGTGGAATGGCGGCTGGGCACCCTTGGGCTATGCCCATGATCCCGTCACCAAGCAGATTCTTCCCGATCCTGCGGAAGCTCCCATTGCCCGCCGGGTATTCGAGTTGAGCAAGGAGCTACGCAGCGCGGCGAAAGTGGCCGGCGCGTTGAACGCGGAAGGGCTGCGCACCCCGGAACGGACGGTGAAGAGCCGCCGGGGCAATGAAATGGTTGTGGGCGGCAAGCGGTTCATCCCGAACAAAATCAAGGTCATCGTCACGAACCCGCTGTATAAGGGGGTAGTCCACCACAACGGGGAAGACTACCCCGGCGAGCATGAGCCGCTGGTGAGTGAAAAGCTCTGGCAGGAAGCCAATGACGCGCTGAGCGGCAAAGGGAAGAAACGCCAGCAGACGGTGCTGGACCGCAACACCCATCAGTCTCTCTTGAAGGGCATCATCCGGTGTGGGGAATGCGGCCACCGCCTTACGCCCAAGCCGGGGGGCAAGAAGGACCGGGATGGCAATCCATACCTCTATTACACCTGCAACAACGTCAGCAAGGACGGCAAGGCCGCGACGTGCTCCCTGCGCAATGTTCCCGCGCGGGCTATTGATGACTTCGTGATCCAGATTTTGGGCGAGATTGGCCGTCGGCCTGAAATCATCAAGGCGGCGGTCGCTTCCTCCAATGAGGAAAAGAGCAAGTCCATCCGCCCCCTGAAAACGAAGCTGGGTGAGCTTCAGCGCCAGCACGCCGACATGGGCGAGGAACTCCAGCGCTACCTCGCGATGGTCCGCAAGACCGACTCCGCACATTTCGGGCGGGAGACCCTCGCGGCGGCGGAAGACTTGGCGAAGCAGAAGCACGAACTGGAGCGGGAGATTGAGAAGGTGAAGATCGACATTGCCTATCGTGAGCGGGCGGTGACGGATGAGCACCTTGTGGCGAAGAACCTTCTGGACTTCGAGAAAACCATCACGGGCGTTTCCTTCGATGAGCAATGCGACCTCCTGCGGCTGCTGCTGCGTCAGGTCCGAGTTAACCGGCTGGACCCGAAAAAGGAACCGATTCCCGGAAATCCGCATACCTGGAGCACTCAAATACGAACTCAGTGGTTCGCGGTGAACTTGGACCTTTACGCAAGTGACTTAATTTCAAGGAGTTGCGCAAATCCTGCTGCGAGTTCGCATTCGGATCATGATGGCGGAGGGGGTGGGATTCGAACCCACGGAGCCTTGCGGCTCTCCGGTTTTCAAGACCGGCGCAATAGACCACTCTACCACCCCTCCAAGCTGGGAGGGGTGGAATTTTAGCAGATGGAAGGAGAGTTGGCATGAAAATTTTTGTCCGGGGAAAGCATTGCGCTGCGCCACATTGAATGACACCTGGGAGGAGGAGGGAAAGCGCGAATAGGAAGTCGTTGCGTCATAAAGAATGACACCCGGATGGAAAACGAATCTGGGCCGATGAGCAAGAAGAGCAAAAGCGAGCCATTGGAACACTGTCTGAAGCGCTACGGGAGGCGGAACCGAGAGGGGAAAAGTGCGATGATCGACGAGTTGCCCGGAACGCTTCGCACGAACCGCAGGTCGGCGCTCTCCTGCATCATCCCCGCCAGGGCCACCTCTGTCTCCCGGATGCGCTGCCCGAACTCGCGCAGGATCTCCAACTGCTGCCCAGCAAAAGTCCCGCCGGGTCCGGCAACTCCAGCTTCTCCAAAATCCCCATGCCCTTTTTGCCGAAGAGGTTGCTGCACTGCGGCATGGTCAGTTCGTGTTGCGATAATCGATGTCGATGAACACCGGCATCGCCTTCTTTGTAGATGTCGTTTTCATAACACCTACAATCTGCACCGTTCATTTTATGCCGCTCCCCGGCTCTCAGCGCCCGCAGATCAAGGTGCCATCAACTTTCATGTCGCCTGACCCTTTTGTCTTTTGTCAAACAGCTTTTTATTGGCTTTTGGAGAGAAGCTTCAAAACTTCCTTGGCGGAAGCAACGGCTATTTGGACCGCCAACTTTTCAGATTTGACGGCTCTGGCAAGCATCAGTGATCCGGACATCAACGACAGTGCCGCCAGGGTTCGGCGTGAAAATTCGTCATCGCCAAAGCGATGAACTCCATCGGAAAACTCTTCGACAATGGCGGCAAGACCTTTGCGAAAGGCTTCTTTTGCATCATCATCTGCCCGGACGATTTCGGCTGTGAGGCTTGGCAAAGCACAGCCATTCTCAATGGATTTGAGCCGTACTTTGCTGAAGTAGAAATCAGTGAAGGCCTTCCGCCAATTTTTCGGCGATGCCTCTTTTGCGGCGCGAATCCCTTCCACAATCTGCTGCAACCCCTCGGAAATCACGACGGAAAAAACAGCCGATTTCGAGACAAAGTGCCGGTAAAAAGCCCCCGAAGTCACTCCTGCGCGACGGGCAATCGCATCAACCCCGGCCCCGGCATAGCCGGAAACCCGGAATTCTTGGGCGGCGGCATCAATCAGATTTCGTCGTGTCTGGGCTGCCTGCTCTTGCTTGCTGGTCATGGCGGAATCTCATCGGAACAATGGTAGGTTGCCGTCAGGCCAAACTAAAAGAAAGAAAGAAAGACGCTCATTTTTTTTTTAAAAAACACTTGAGATACCGATCGTTACCTGTAACTTCTCAAGCAAGTTAGGTAGCGATCGTTACCTAACTGATGCAACACAAACCAAAGAAAAACTATATGCCGATTCTCATACAAGTATCAGAAGGTCTGCTCAGCCCGGAGGGGGAGCGCAAGGTGCTTCCCCGCATGGCCGAATTGTTTCTCAGGCTGCACGGTCTGGCGGGCAATTCATTCATGACTCCGAACGTCATTGGACATGTCGAAGTATTCCCCTTGGGGTGCAACTATGCGGGAGGAAGTGCCCAGTCCCTTGCTGTTGTTGAGCTCAAGGTGCCTGCGGTGACATTTCCGACGCAGGAGATCAAGGCTGCTTTTGTCAGGGAAGCAACCGACCTCATCGACGAGCTCAAAGCCGGCACGCATCCCAGGGAGCGAACTTTTGTGAACGTCGTCCATGCGGTTGACGGCATCTGGGGAATCGGAGGGAAAGCGTATACAAATGAGGAGTTGGGACAGGCGATTCAGGGGGGATCGAATTGCGGGTGTGGCGCCTGAACAGGAACTTGTTTCTTGAACATGACTTCAATGGCAGCCGTTTCACTGCGGAAAAACGCCGTTCCGAGTGGTCATAATCCGTCCCTCTTGTCCAGAGCGCTGTTTTGGACAAGAGGGAGATTTGGGATTGTTGTTTGCGTTGTGTTTGTTCTGTCACTGGCATCTGCTTCGGCCCGGGACGGACAGATCACACGCAAAGTGATCGAGGCCCATGACATTTCTGGAACCAATGAGGAATTGCGAATGATTCTGGTTGAGTTTCCTCCGGGAGCTGCCAGCACTCCGCATTTTCATCCGGTGGTCGGACTTGTTTATATCATCGAGGGCAGCGCCGAATCCCAATACGAAGGAGAGATACTCAAAAAACTGAATGTGGGGGATAGCATGCAAGACGAGGCGAACAAAATGCACCTCATCTTCAGGAACACGAGCATGGACAGGCCGCTCAAGTTTCTGATTCTTTGCAAAATCGCGAAGAGCCGATCATTTTTGATCGATTCTCCGGACAAAACGGCAACCCCATGAAAAATCGGTTTTCAAAAACGAGGCAAGCCGGGTTTTCGGACACCGTGGGATCGGAATTCCGAATGGCTGAAAATGCTTTGCTGCGGCTTTCCGGGATTTGCTCTGAGGCTGTCTGTTCTGTGCAGGCCCGAAGGCATGGATTCCGATGACCCGCGCGAGCATTGTTTGTTCGAGAGGGGCATCAGGAACGGGCGGAAAAATACTTTCCGGGGTCAGTTGTGGTTCCTGCTGGGTTTGAATTCGGGTTCTCCGCCGAAATAATCCCTGAAGATCGGGGCGGCGAAGTAGGCGGTGCATTCTTCCTGGGCGCTTCTGAGGAGGAAGGCGCGTTTGTAATAGGGCTTGGTGAGGTGGCTTTCCAGTTCTCCTTCACGCGATTTTTCGACGGCGATGAACCCGGTGTTCCAGTTTGAAGGTTTTTGATCCTTGTTGTAGTAACCGACCTGGGTGAAGTCGCCGAGCATCCAGGGAAGGGGATAATAGCTGTCGAGGAGGATGAGTCCGCCCATGTGGTAGTTCCCGGGATTTTTTGCGGCGAGAGAGAGGAGGGGATTGGTGAGGGTGTAGATCCCCGGATAGGTCTGGACATAGACGTAGGGTTCTTTTTCCTCGGCAAATTTCTCAAAGTTCAATTTCCAGCAAATGGCGGCGGAGCCGGACAACAGGGGGGCGAGGATGAACCACGGGAGGAGCGGTTTTTTCCAGTGATCCGCCAGTTCTCCGAGCAGGGCACCCAGGATGAGATAGAACGGCCAGATCATCGAAATGATGCACCAGGGGGTTTTGTAGGGGATGATCGAATAGGCGAGGAGCACGCCACCGGCCATGATCGCGATGTAGCGCAGGCGGGCATCCGAGGGGGTGATATAGCGGATGCAGGCGGCCAGGCCAAGCAGGGCGGGCCATTCGTAGCGGGCCATGAGGGCGACCCAGTAGTAATTCAGCGGACCGAGCACCTGGTAGGCTGTTTTCTCGTGCCCCGCCGCTTCGACTCCGGTCTGGAACCATGCGGCGAATGTCTGATAAAGCCCCTTGAGAGACGAAAAGTCGAGGAAGTTGCCGGAGTAGAAAAAAACGATGAGGAGGAGGGCAAGTCCGGCGGCGAGGATCGCGTCGTCCCGCGACCAGAGCTGCTTTGCGATGGGTTGGGCCGGTTGGGAGGGGGCGACGTATTGCCAGCCCCAGAGGACGGCACCCGCGAGCACGAAGCACCCGGCGTGCAGCAAGTAGGTTTCCTTGGTCAGGATGAGCCCGGTGAGGGAAAGGACCGTGGTGAAAAAAGCCTTTCGTCCGCCGGATTTCCACAAACCCAGGATGCCCCACAGCAGCAGGATCGAGAAAAGCACCTGCCAGGACTCGTGGATGGAGTAGCGTCCGTAGAAGACATAGGCGGGGGAGACCGCCATCGCGAGGGCGGCAAGCCGGGCAGTGCGGGCGCCGAAGAATTCGCGGAATCGCAGGATGGCCCAGATGCAGAGGAGGCTGGCGATGATGGCCGGCAGGCGGAGCGCCCAGAGGTGGCGTCCCAGAAGGGTTTGGGAGAGGAAGACAGCGTAAAAATGGAGCGGTCCGTGGTAGTTGGTGGGGTCGTAGTGGTAGAACCCGTTCGCCGTCATCTGATCGGCGAACCAACCGTTGACGCCCTCATCAAAATGGGGGGGTTTGATCTCGATCAGCCACAGGCGGAGGAAAATCGCGATGGCAAAAATCGTGATTTCGAGCAAAGGGAGCTTTGACAGACGGGCTGGCACACGCTTGGGATAATCTGAGCACCCATGTCGGATCAAGCCCCGCGAGTCAGTATTGTCATTCCCGCCCGGAACGAGGAGAGGCGTCTGCCCCCTTCGATCCGGGAGATCCGGCGTTTTTTTCCGGAAGAAGCGTGGGAATTTTTGATTGTGATCGAGCCGGGAACCGACCGCACGGAGGAAGTGGTGAGGCGGGAGGTGGAGGGGGATTCCCGCTTTGTGGTCCATGTGAATCCGACGGCCCATGGCAAAGGCCATGCGGTGAAGACGGGGATGCTGCTGGCGCGGGGGGAGTGGATTTTCTTCATGGATGCGGATCTGAGTGTGCCCCTGCGGTTTGTGCGGGAGTTTTTGGAATTCACCGACAGGGCGGATGTGCTGATGGGGTCGCGGCGGCACCGGGAGAGCACCATTGCCGCGCGCCAGCCGGTGCTCCGGGAGCTTTCCGGGAGGATTTTCAACCGGGTGCTGAGGTGGGTGGGGATCACGCAGTTTTCCGACACGCAATGCGGCTTCAAGGCATTCCGGCGCACGGTGGCGCGGGAGATTTTTTCCCGGCTCAGCCAGCAGGGGTTTGGATTTGATGTGGAGGTGGTGGTGCTGGCGGAAGTGCTTGGATTTTCCATTATGGAACTTCCCGTCGAGTGGGCCGATGTGGAGGGATCCAAACTCAAGCCCCACGACGGGGCTCTGGCCCTGCTCGACGCAATACTTGCCGTCCGGCGCATCCGGCGCGAATATGCGGGGAAATGCCAAGTCTTGGAGTAAATATCGACCACGTTGCCACAATCCGGCAGGCACGTTATCGCGATGTGCCGGACAGTCCCCTTGCGGAGCCCGATCCCGTGGCGTCGGCTCTTGTTGCCGAGAAAGCCGGGGCCAAAGGAATCACCGCCCACCTGCGGGAAGACCGGCGGCATATCCAGGATCGGGACATTCTCCGCCTGCGCGAGGAGATCACGACGAAGCTCAATCTGGAAATGGGTGTGTCGGAAGAGATTTTGCGGATCGCCCTGGAAGTCCTGCCCGATGATGTCTGTCTGGTGCCGGAAAACCGCCGGGAGGTGACGACAGAGGGCGGGCTGGATTGTCGCGGGCAGCAGGAGGGGCTGCGGTCCGTCGTCGCGCGGTTGCGGGGGCGGGGCATCCGGGTGAGTCTCTTTGTCGATCCGGATGCGGAGCAGATCGAAGCGGCGGCGGATTTGGGGGCGGACTTTGTGGAGTTGCACACGGGAGCCTATGCGAATGCCATCGGTGGGAGGGTGAAGTCGGAATTGGACCGCCTCATTTCTGCGGCGGGACTGGCCGTGGAGCGTGGGTTGCGCGTGAATGCGGGGCACGGGCTCAACTACGACAACACGCCTGCGATTCTGGTGTTGCCGGGACTTGAGGAGCTCAATATCGGGCATTCCATTGTGTCGCGGGCGGTTTCCGTGGGGATGGCACAGGCTGTCGGAGAAATGTGCAGTTTGCTGGGAAGCGTCAGATGAAGCGCTGCCAATCCGACGGGTGGGAAGCGTTTCTCCGGGATTCGCTGGCGGGCATCGAGAAGGCCGGACTGATGCGGCGGCTCCGGGTCTTGGATTCCCCGCAGACAACGCATGTCGTGAGCGGGGGACGGGGGCTCGTCAATTTTTCCTCGAATGACTATCTGGGCCTGGCGAACCATCCGGCGCTGCGGGAGGCGGCGGTGCGGGAGTGGGAAAAAGCGGGTTATGGAGCAGGAGCATCCCGTCTCGTGTGCGGGACGCTGGCCGCGCATGAGCGGTTGGAAGAGGCGGTTGCAGGGTTCAAGCGCACGGGAGCGGCCCTGACTTTTTCGAGCGGGTATGCGGCGGCGATGGGGAGCATTCCCGCGATTTGCTCGAAGGAAGATGTGATCATTCTCGACAAACTCTGCCATGCCTGTCTGGTTGATGCCGCGCGGTTGAGCGGCGCCCACCTGCGGGTTTTTCCTCACAACGATCTTGGGAAGCTGGAGCGTCATTTGCAGTGGGCGGGGGAGAAGCATCCCGGGAGCCGGGTGCTGGTGGTGGCCGAGTCTGTTTACAGCATGGACGGGGATGTTGCCCCTTTGCGGGAGATTGTGGATTTGAAAGACCGGTATGGGGCATGGCTCTTTCTGGACGAGGCCCATGGGGTCGGGGTGATCGGGGAGGGAGGCCGGGGGTTGGCGGAACAAACCGGAACGGGCGACCGCATCGAGATTCAAATGGGAACGCTTGGGAAATCTCTCGGGGCACACGGCGCCTACCTTGCCGGGAGCCCTCGCCTTCGGGAGTTTCTGATCAACCGGGCCCGCAGCTTCATTTACTCCACGGCGCCCCCGGCCCCGGTTGCCGCGGCAGCCACCAAGGCGGTGGAAATCCTGGGGAGCGGGGAGGGGGCTTCCTTGATGCAGGCTCTGTGGCGCAACATCCGTTCTTTGGGATCGACGCCCGGGATTCCGGAATCTTCCAGCGCGATTGTTCCGGTGATCATTGGAGAAGAGTCCGGGGCGATGGCGGCCGGGGAAGAGCTTCTGGCCGCAGGATTTCTCGTTCCGGCAATCCGCTACCCGACCGTGGCGAGGGGAACAGCCCGTTTGAGAATCACACTTTCCGCAACCCATACGGAAGCAGACATCCGGTGCCTGGCGAAAGTTCTGAAGCCTTTCCTGGCCGGGAAGGGAGACGGCAACTGATCTGAACCAGAAAACGGCGAGAGATGGAGGCTAGAGTCCTGTCAGACTATTGATTTACAGAAGTTGGCGGTCTTTTCGAGAATTC
>CAZPEN010000027.1:0-56331 GCA_964585615.1 uncultured Chthoniobacter sp.
GGCTTTGATGAACCGAAATTAGCCGATTTTTGCCACATCTGCGGAACTTGGGCTAGCGCCTCGTCACTTTGACTCCCCAATCGGCTGCCTCCTTGGTGTTATTTCCTTTGTTGTTCAGAATGGCTCCCCCATCGTCAATTTCGTTCCACCCGATGCCGTAAACCACAAACGAACCGTCCTGCGACGGTTTGTAAGCAAGCTTTCCGCCGGAGATGGGATCCATGGGCACCTCGGGAAGGAATGCGGGCACAAGATCGTCCAGCCCGGAGGGAAGCCTGTTGTTGGCAAGCCGGTAGCGTTCGAGGGCACAGGAGGTTCTCGTGCAGGACAGAAGCGTCGTTGAAAATGCGGATTGCTTCAGTGCTCCTGAAAGTGCGGAGAGGCTGAGGAAGGTCAGAGGCTTGGTGAAACGGTCCCAGGAAGAGGCGTTCTTCTGGGTTTCATCGATGCGCTCAAGCTGCTTCGGGGAAAACCGACTTCCATCTCCGAGAGAGTCTATCATCCGCTGCAAGAGAAGAAGCTGAAGCGCCTTGTCGCTGTTGGCCCAACCTGCGGGCCGGAGCTGCCATGGAAAATGTCCCTTGCGGATCCATAGGTTGGGCGTTTCCGAGAGCGAGTCCACTAGAAGCAGAATTTTCCGGTCACTCCAATTCATCTGCTGTGCCATCGCCCGCTCGATGCGGAAGGCATTAGCCAGTTGCCGTCCCGGATTTTGCCGAGCAAGGATTCCGGAGAATGCCGTCAAGGCCGCGTCATCCCAGACTCCGGAGCAAAGGCCCTCGCCAATCACTTGACATGCCAAGTTCAAGATGGAATCCCGAACGAGTTCGCAGATGAGGAGATGAGGAGGCGCGGAAGCCTGGGCCAGGGCGAAGAGGGTTTTTGTGTCTTCAAAGGCTTTTCCCTGCGCACCTGTGGCCAATTCCGCAAGAGCGCGGGCATGCAACACACGGGCGACAGGGATCATCTTGAGGAGGTGAGGAAGAGGCATTTCAAACCCCTTGGAGTAATCGAGCGGCCAGGAGACACCGGGACGGCGCAGGGCCTCGCGCAGTTCCTCAAGAACCGGATCAAGCGGAGCCAGTGCCCCCAAGACCGTGCGCCCGGCTTCCGCTTCATTCCCGGAGAAGGCCGGATCAATCGCTTTTGCCATCGTGACCAGGCGACTTTCGCCGGGAGCAGGCCGGCCGGACGTTTTCCATGGCAAGTCCAGTTTACCCAGCCGCGAGTCTTTTTCCGACGCAAAGAATTCCTTGAAGATGGGGGTTGCGGCGACATTCCGATCATCCGACACCGGCGGGGGAATGAGATCCTCGATGCGGAGCGATTCGTTTTTCGCCTCGAGCTGCGCGAGGGATTTGCGCAATTCGCGGGCACCGCTCCAGTTGGTCCATGCGTAGAACATGGCAATGGCGGTAATGGGAACGGCAAATAAAAAGATGAGAAATTTTTTCATGGTGCGGGGGGGGAAATCAGGTGGTTGGAGCGACGGGGGTGGACAGTGGCTTGGGAAGGCGAAAGATGGATTCGATGCGAAGCGGCTCGGTGACGGGCGGGTCCAACTCTCCCGTCAAAACAAATTGCCGGACGAGGGTCTCGCGCCTCGCATAGGCGTCGTAGTTGAAAGGCATGCCGCCTCGCGGCACGTCGGGGGTCGTGAAATGGAGAAGAAAAATCAGGCCCCAGCATGCCGCGAGGGCGCCCCAGCAGAGGCGCGGAACAAATGTTCGGGCCTGCGGGCGGGCGGCGGCTCCGAGGATCTGGCGCTTCCAACCCGGAGGCAATTCCGGCGGCCGGATGCGGCGGAAAAGGGACTCGATTTCGTCGGCGCTCATGTTTCGATATCCAGACGCATGGCATCGCGCAATTTGTCTAACGCGTAGCGAAACCGACTGGCGGCGGTGTTTGCCGGGATGCCCAGGATGCCGGCGATCTGCCGGAACGTCCGTTGCTCCCATATCTTCAGGTGGAGCACGGCGCGCTGCTCCTCCGGAAGCGATTCCACCTTCGCAAGCAAAGCCGCCAGCCGCTCATCTCCCTCCGGTTCCACCTGAAAGCCGGCAAACGCCTCCGAGGCGAACTCTGTCATCGCGCGCTGCCGGGACGATTCGCGCCGGACGAGGTCCACATAGGAGCGATAAGTGCAGCGGAGCAGAAACGAACGGGGATTGAGGATCGTGAAACGCGGACGCCCCGCCAGCCGGAGAAAAATATTCTGCAAAATTTCCTTCGCCGCCTCCCGGTCGCGGGTCAGTTGGAGCGCGAAGGCATGGACCGCCGGAGCGAACTCGTCGTAGAGAGATTCCAGGTGTTTCGGATCCATGATGCCGGGGTTGTGAACCAGACGCTCCCCCCAACGGGATTTGTCTATCCTGTGAGAAATATTCCGGGCGAGCGTGAAATGGCTTCGCTCATGCCGCCTGGTCCCTTCCTCCCTTTGCGGAAAATCCGCTACTTTTTCCCGGCTTGGATGATGTCGATCCAGATGGTCAGGGCGAGGGTGGCTCCGTAGCCTCCGGGGCGGATGGGACGTAAAAAGTAAAAAGGGTCATAAATAGGGTCAGGCCTTGCCTATTGACATTTCTGGGAGGAAAATAACTTCGTCACGTCAGTGTTCTCCCTGGAGGCAAACCAATCCCCTGCGAGCAACGATCCGCTTTCGAACATTGTCGGACCGTCCTTGATTCGTGTTCCCGCTCCCCCAACCAGATCCGCCTCACTGGCAAGATGCCCGGCGAGACGGGCGAGAAGGAACGGAAAGGGGGGGGGCGAAAGATGCGCGGGACCGCCGGATTTGGGCTGGACGATCTGCTGCTTGCGCGGGCACGAAAGCCGTCTATGTTTCCGCCATCATGAAAAAAGCACTTGCTCTTCTTCTCGCGATTGTGGCTGTTGCACAGGCCGGTGTCGGTGATCCGGCTCCCGGATTCACCTTGAAAAGTGCCGCCGGAAGGGACGTTTCGCTGTCCGATTTCAAGGGCCGGATTGTCGTGTTGGAATGGACGAATCCCGGTTGTCCCTTTGTCAAAAAGCACTACGGCCCGGGCAACATGCAGAAGCTCCAGAAAGAGGCGGTGGACAAGGGGGTTGTGTGGCTGACCATCTGTTCTTCCGGTCCCGGCAAGCAGGGATACCTGACGCCCGAAGAAGCCCTCAAGGCTGTTTTGGAAAACGGCTCGGCCTCCACCGCCTACCTCATCGACAAAGACGGCAAAGTCGGGCGTCTGTATGATGCGAAGCGGACCCCGGAAATGTACGTCATCAACAAGGAGGGCGTCCTTGTTTACCATGGGGCGATTGATGACAAGAAATCCCCCGATCCCGCCGACATTTCGGGGGCAAAAAACCATGTCATGGCCGCCATCGAAGATCTTCTTTCCGGGAAGCCCGTGGGCACGCCGAAGACGGAAGCCTACGGATGCTCGATCAAGTACGCCCAGTAATCCCGCGGCATTTCGTCGCGGAGATCATTCGCGAACAACAGGCGGCGGGATGGAAGGGGCCGGGCGGGGAAGCGGCGGAGGGGTCGGCGGTGGCTTGGGCGGAGGGGTGGACAATGGCCGGGCAGGTGGCGGAGTCGGCGGAGGAAGGACCAGTGTCCTCAAGGTATTGGCGTTGTTGTCCTGCTGGAAATTCGCAATCCCGCCGGGGATTTCGGCGTGCAGGACGTAATTGCTGATCACGAGGGATCCGTTCCGTTTTTCAACCGCCTGCCGTTCGATGTTTTCCGTGATCAGATCCATGCTGGGGAGAGTCTGGAACGGCTCATCGAGGAGCTTGGATGTGGCGACCAGCCGTTCGATGTCGAAGACCTGAACCTCCGGAAGAGACGTGGCATCGGGGTCCAAAGCGATCATTTGCCCGGGCTCCAGAAGCAGGGATTCGCCCGGGCGGGATTTCAGAAACACCCGCAGGGTTCCTTCCAGAACGAGGATTTTGACAGCTCCTTTGGAATTTCCACCGGCCGGCGAGTATTCGATGGCAATCGTGGTGCCGGTGATCGCCGCCGTGACTGCCGCGGTCTGGATGGTTGCTCCGCCGGCGTTTTTGGGAACCTGCATGAAGATGACTCCCTGGTTGAGTTCCAGCTCCCGGGTTCCGCGGAAGAACGAGAAGATCGAGTTCGCACCGATGCGGGCGATGGTTTGGTCGTTGAAAATCAATTCTGCGCGCGAGGACTGGCCGGTTTCCAACGAGGCTTTTCCCGTGAGAACATCCCCGACGGAAGCCGGTTTGGGAGGTTGTTCCGGCGGGGCGATGAGAACCTTGTTCACCGTCACCGTCACCCTGGCGCTTTCCAGCGTGTCAGCCGTGAGGGCCGGGACGACGGTCAGCAGAAGACCGGTGCAGAAAAAGAAGCGGTTCATAGGAAATCAGAAGTTGATGGAGGCCCCCACCCCTCCCCCGAGATTGGCGACGAAGAAATTGTACTGTTCCTCATTCGAGGCATTCCAGCCGAGCCACATCGAGGAGTAGACGGAGAGCCATTTCACGGGTTGCAAATTGAGCGAGAGCCCGAGGCTGTTGCGAACGTCCGCGCGGCCCCCCTCCAGAAACGCCAGCGTCTGCATCTGGTAAAACAGCGATGTCTGGAAATACCGGCTCCATTGGAGCTGATGGGCGGCGAAGAACGTGTATTCGCTGGCCAGCGCATACTCCGGTGCCCCGCCCAGGGTGAAACTCGCCTCGGCGGAGAGAAAAAGTGCGTTGGCCCGCGAGAACTGGAACATCTTCCGCGCTCCGGTGATGAGCGAATGTTCGTGAAGCAACTCCCCCGCCCCGCGCGGACTGAACAACTCCGAGTATTCATACCGTGCATACACACCGAGATCGGAAAATTCCCGAAAAACCTTCAGGAGTCCCGCCCCGGCTTCGATCGAGTTGAAATCCAGAACCGGATTCCGGAAGAACCGGTAACCTTCGAGCCGGGCCGTGGCTTCCAGAAAATAGTTGTTCCCGAGATGCGGCAGCGCCACCGCTTCGACGGATGCGCTCATAAAGACATCCCCCACGGGATTGTCCGGGGTATAAAATGCATTGCTGGTCCAGGTCGTCGCCCAGTTCGCATTCACTGAGAACGGCCGGTAGCGTTGATTCCGGGTCAGGAGCAACTGCTCGCCCAGATCGGTGTCGGCGGGACTCGGGCTGGCAAAATCATCCGTGGGACTGAACGAGTCGAAGCGGTTCAGCGCGGAAAGTGTGTCCCGGGTCGTGCGGGCCGCGTTGGTGAGCGTCTGCGCGGAGACCGCTCCCGGCATCAACAGCACGGCCAAAAGGATCGTTGAAATTTGTCGCCCGAAACCCATTTGGGCGTTACAGAACTGGATTTTTTGATTCCCGTCAAATAATGCTTTCCCGGATGAGAGAAAATGCCCGGCACCGCAGGATTGGCAGGAAATTTGCCCTCGTGGCCGGTTGCCTTGCCACCGGGGCGATCCTTGCCGGGGTGTTTGCCTTCGGTCTGAAGAAGCCACAGGACCGGTTCGGGGATTTTCTCGTTGAGAAGGCTCCCAAGCCGAAGTTGCCAGTTGGGGTGGCCCTGATGGGCGTTGATCCCTCCTCATTGAATCTCGACCAGCTCTCCGCGGAAGAGATTGCCGCCTCACCGGCTCTTCACGCCATGAAGCAGGGATACCCCTGGTCTCGCAGCGTCTGGGCGGACGCCATCGGGCGACTGGTTGGCTCCGGTGCCAGGCTCGTCTTTTTGGACATCCTGATGAGGGGCCCTCGCGAGGGGGATGAAGAATTGCGGAAGGCCCTCGAAAAATTCGGCGACAAAGTCGTTCTGGTCTCGACTTTTGCCGAAGATGCCTCGGGTGCGGGACAGAATATCGTCCGCTACCAGATGCCGCCGGAGGAATTGCTGGCATCCACAAAAGTGAATGTGGGTTTTGCCAATTTCTGGCGGGATGAAGACGATGTGGTCCGGCTGGTTCCCTTCCGTCTCCGGCAGCCGGGCCGGGAAGAGCCGGTTTTGTCCGCGGCGGCGGTGATGCTGTCGCTTTTGGCCGGGAAGGAAAAAGCAGACGCACTGCCCGCCGAGGTGGCGTTCATCCCCGGAAAGCAGGCGATGCACGAGACCATGATCCCGCTGTGGAAGCTCTTCTACGAGCCAACCTGGACCGGAGATCTGAAAAACGGGGACGTCTTCCGCAACAAGATCGTCGTCATCGGCTCGTATTTTTCCGATGCCCACGACGAATTTCAGACCCCTGCCGGAGTCATGCCGGGAGTGGCCATGCATCTGGCGGCCCTGGCGGCGGCGTGGCAGCAGGCTTTTTATTCGATGCCAGGTGCGTTTGCGAGAGGAATGGGGGCGTTCCTGGCCGCGCTGGCTGCACTGGCCGTGGCCCTGGTCTTCCGGCACATCATCACGCGCAGCCTTGTTTATGTCGGGGGCGTTCCCCTGATTTTTGTCACGGGCATCGGAGTTATCGCCTGGTTCCACGTGCAGATTCCCCTGCTGCCGCTGCTTTCCGGCTTTCTGGTGGGAGGAGTGGTCACTCTGGTGGTGGATCTTGTCGCCGAGGGCCGGGCCCGGCATCGAGCGCGGAGGATGCTGGAACGCTACGTCTCTCCCGACCTCGCCCGGGAGATCCTCGACAAGCGTGACAGTTTCCTGGAATCGCTCGGTGGTTCCCGGCGCGAAGTGACGGTCCTCTTCGCGGATCTGCGCGGATTCACCACCATGGCCGAATCGGTGGAACCCATCAATCTGCTTGCCGAGTTGAATGACTACCTCGGCCGCATGACGGCGATCATTTTCGAAGCCGGCGGCGGGGTGGACAAATTCCTTGGCGATGGAATCCTCGCGGTGTGGGGAACTCTCGGCGAGCGCGATCCGGCCCACCCGGTGGCTCCTGTGCTCGACTGTGCGAAGAAGATGCTGGCTGAGTTGGAAAATTTGAATGAGAGCCGTGTTGCAGCAGGCAGGCCGGCCTGGCATCTGGGCATCGGAATCCACCGCGGCCCGGTGGTCTTCGGAAATGTCGGCTCTCCCCAGAAAATGGAACTCACCGTGATCGGCGACACCGTGAACCTTGCCTCCCGCACCGAGGGGTTGACCAAATCGTATGGAACGGAAGTCCTGTTCACGGAAAGTGCGCGTGCGCTTTCCGGCTGCGACGGCACGGCCTGCCGCGCTGTGGACCGGATCCGGGTGGTGGGAAGAAGCCGGGCGGTGGACCTCTTCACTTTCTGGAATCCCGACATCCCGCCGGAGGACCGCGTGGTTTACGGGCAGGCCGTGGAAGCCTATCGCGCGGGGAATTTTCCCGAAGCCCTGAACGCCTTCGAACGCCTGAAAGAAAACCATCCGTCGGATTCGCTCTCATTGCTCTACGCGGAGCGGTGCCGGGAACAAATGGCCGCCCCGTCACGGGAAACGTGGGACGGCATTTCGCAGGCGAAGTCAAAATGAGCTCCGTCGGAAAGAACTGGAGTCCCGGCACCCGTTGTGACACAAGCCTTCTGAAATGAGTGCCGCGGAAAAGCTGATCCCATTTGAAGCCCGGCCCGTGACCACGGATGCCGTGGCCGGAGCCATTGCAAAATCCCGGGATTTCCTGCTCTCCCTCCAGCGTCCGGACGGGCACTGGGAGGGGGAACTGTTCGTCGATGCCACGCTGTGCTGCGACACGATCCTTTTCATGCACTGGAGCGGGCGGGTGGATGCCGCGCTTCAGAAAAAATGCGCCGACCACATCCGCAAACGCCAGACCGAGGACGGGGGATGGAATATTTTTGTCGGCGGTCCTTCCGAGATCAACGCTTCGGTGAAGGCGTATTTCGCGCTCAAGCTGGCCGGGGATTCCCCGAATGCCATGTGGATGCGCGAGGCGCGGGCGAACATCCTGCGGCTCGGCGGCATCCCGCAGATGAACACCTATGGGCGGCTCTATCTCGCCCTGCTCGGTCAGTTTCCCTGGGAATACGTGCCGACCATCCCGCCGGAAACATTTCTCCTGCCGGATTGGTTTTTCTTCAACATCTACGAGATGTCCTCCTGGAGCCGGACGATCATCGCCCCGCTGGCCATCCTCAACCACTACAAGCCCACCCGCACGCTCCCGGCTTCCCTGCACCTCCACGAGCTGTATCCGGCCGGCCTGGAAAACACCGACCTCTCGCTGAAAAAAGACCCGCGCTTCTGGGCCTGGCGGAATTTTTTCCTGCGCTGCGATGCCGTGCTGAAACTTTACAACCGGTTCCCGTTCCACCCGCTCCGCAGCCGGGCCTTGAAAAAGACGGAGGCCTGGATGACCGAACGCATGGGCGAGGGCAGCGAGGGGCTCTCCGCGATTTTTCCCGCGATGCTCAATGCCATGATGGCCCTGCGGGTTCTCGGGTATGCCGATGACCATCCGCTCATGAAGAAAGCCTGGAACGACTTCACCGGGCTTTTTGTGGACGAGCCCGGAGACTTCCGCATCCAGCCGTGCCTGTCTCCGGTTTGGGACACTGCAATCACCACGATCGCCCTCGGCGAGTCCGGTCTCGGCCCGTCCCACCCCGCTTTGCAGCGCGCGGCGAAGTGGTTGGAAGAACGCGAAGTCCGGTTCCGCGGGGACTGGGCGGTGCGCATGCCCGAGCTCGAACCCAGCGGCTGGGCTTTCGAACACGACAACAAATACTATCCGGACACCGACGACACGATGATGGTCCTCATGGCCCTCCGTCAGGTTGCGCCGGAAGACGAGTTTTCCCGGAAAGCCCTCTTCGACCGGGCGCTCAACTGGCTGCTGGCCTTCCAATGTCGCGATGGCGGATGGGCTGCTTTTGACAAGGATGTCACCGCCTCCTGGCTCGAACACGTTCCGTTTGCCGACCACAACGCCATCCTCGATCCCACCTGCAGCGACCTGACCGCCCGCGTGCTCGAACTCCTCGGTGCCATCGGTCACGACCCCCGCAGCCCGGAAGTCCGGCAGGCGGTCGCCATGCTCAGAAAGACCCAGGAAACAGACGGTTCCTGGTATGGACGATGGGGCGTGAATTACATCTACGGCACCTGGCAGGCCCTTCGCGGACTCGCCGCCATCGGCACCAACATGGAAGAGGAATGGATCCGCCGCGGGCGCGACTGGCTGGAAAGCTGCCAGAATGACGATGGCGGTTGGGGGGAAACCTGCGAGAGCTACAACTTCCCGGCGCTCAAAGGCCGCGGTCCCAGCACCGCCAGCCAAACCGCCTGGGCGCTCATGGGCCTCTGCGCGTGCGGGGACTCCTCGCGGGAATCCATCCGCAGGGGAATCGACTGGCTCGTCGGACATCAAAATGCCGACGGTTCATGGACCGAAGACTACACCACCGGCACCGGCTTCCCGTGCGTGTTCTACCTCAAATACGACATGTATCGGAACCATTTCCCGCTCCTCGCCCTGGCCACCCATGCCAAAATGACCGGGCAGACGCGCTGAGGTTCTTCCCCAAAACGCTCGCACCAAAAAGAAAGCCCGGGCTCGTCATTTCCCGCGACTTTGTGCAGAGTCCGGGAGGTTTGAATATCTACTCCGACATCCTTCGCCCCTGCCTGTTCCGCTTCGATGCGGAAACCGCCCATCATCTTGCCATCACCGGCCTCAGGTTCACACCCGCGCCTGTTCTTCGCACGCTGTTCGGGGCTCCCGCAAAAAACCCCGTCCGGCTCTTCGGGCTGAACTTCCCGAATCCGGTCGGTCTCGCCGCGGGAATGGACAAAAAAGCCGAAGGGCTTTGTGCCTGGGAAGCCCTGGGCTTCGGTTTTGTGGAAGCCGGCACCGTGACCGCCCTCGGCCAGCCCGGGAATGACAAGCCCCGTTGCTTCCGCTACCCGCGCCAGCACGCCCTCATCAACCGGATGGGCTTCAACAACCCGGGCGCGGAAGCCGTCGCACGGACCCTCTCCGACCGCAAATCCTCCGGTCATTGGCCGCGGATTCCGGTGGGAATGAACATCGGAAAATCCAAGGTGACCGCACTGGAGGACGCCGCTTCCGACTACGCCAAAAGCTTCCGCCTCCTTCTCCCGTTCGGCGATTATTTCGTTATCAACGTCAGCTCGCCGAACACCCCGGGTCTCCGGCAGCTCCAGGACCGCGAATCGCTGGCCGCCATTGTCCGCACGCTCAAAGCCATCGACGCCACCAAGCCGCTCCTCGTGAAAATTGCCCCCGACCTCACGGATGACGCCGTGAAGGAAATGGCGAAACTCGCCGAATCCGAAAAACTCGACGGCCTCATCGCCACGAACACCACCCTTGACCACTCCGCCGTTCCGGCGGGGACCGACCAGACGGGGGGTCTCAGCGGCTCACCGCTCCGCATTCGATCCACCCAGGTGCTCCGGATTCTGCGGGCCCACACATCCCTCCCCCTCATCGCTTCCGGCGGAGTCATGAGCGCGGATTCCGCCCGCGAAAAGCTCGAGGCCGGAGCCTCCCTCGTCCAGATCTATACCGGCTTCGTCTACCGCGGCCCCTCCCTCATCCGCGAGATTTCCCACATCTGGACCCCCTGACGGAAAATGGCCGGGAGGGACCGGTCCATAATTCACGGCAACCCCATCAGGAGACACGGGCAGAAAGGGTTTTTTCGTATTGAAGTCACGCTGTGAAGAAAGAATGCTCGGGGGATGATCGAGCCAATTGTTTTCGAGCCAATCCCGATGGAACGCGTGTGGGGAGGGAGACGTTTTGAGTCGCTTCTGGGAAAGGCCATCCCCAATGGGGCTCTGGTTGGAGAACTCTGGGAAATCGTGGACCGCGAGGACGCCCAGAGCATCGTCCATTCGGGGCCGCTCCGCGGAAAGTCCCTGCACGAGCTTTGGACCGACCACCGTGTGGAGCTCTTCGGGGCCGCCTGCGCCTCCCATCCTTCCCCCCGCTTTCCCTTGCTGATCAAGCTGCTCGATGCCCGGGAGAGGCTCTCCGTGCAGGTCCACCCGCCGCTCCATTTGGCGCAAACACTCGGGGGAGAACCCAAGACGGAAGTCTGGTATTTTCTCGATGCCCTGCCGGGGGCCCGAATTTATGCGGGGTTGAAAAACGGCGTGACCCGGGAAAAGTTCGAGAGCGCCCTGCGCACCGGGGAGGTGGAAAGCACTTTGCACGAAATTCCCGTGACCACCGGAGAAAGCATCTTCATTCCCAGCGGGCGTCTCCATGCCATCGGCGAGGGAAATGTGATTGTCGAGGTTCAGCAGAACAGCGACACCACCTACCGGGTTTTCGATTGGAATCGCATGGGGCTTGATGGAACCCCCCGGGCGCTCCACATTGAAGAGTCTCTGGCCTCGATCGACTTCAACGACTTCGAACCCTCCGTCTGTGGGGCAACCGAGACCGGTGTTGCAAAATGCCCGTTTTTCGAGGTGGAAAAAATCCGGTTGGATTCCGCCCGCGATGTGCGGCCTCCCGGAGGATTCGCTCTGATTGCGGTCACCGAAGGTTCCGTGTTGTGCGGCGGGAAATCTTTCGGGAGAGGCCAGTTCTTCATCGTGCCTGCCAGCGGCGACGGGCTGGTCCTGTCACCGGGCCCGGGAGGAGCGGAAATCCTGCTGACAACGCTTCCGGGTTGAGGCGGCAAAATCATCCGGAGACGGAGGGGGAGGTTGCTGGTGTTCTCCCCGCCGTTGTTTGGTGATTCATCATTTCCCTGCACAGAGGTTCCATTTGCTGTCCGGGCCGTCATCCGATAGAATGGACCTCTTTATTTTATGTCCGGAACCACGTTGGAGATCGTCTTTATTTTTATTTTGCTGTTGGCAAACGGGGTGTTTGCCATGGCGGAAATTGCGCTGGTGGCTTCCCGCAAGGCCCGGCTGAAGACATTGGCCGACGAGGGGCATACCGGCGCGAAGCTCGCCCACAATCTCTCGCTTTCCCCGGGGAAATTTCTTTCCACCGTGCAGGTCGGGATCACTCTCGTGGGAACCCTGGCGGGGGCGTTCGGCGGAGCCCGGATTGCCGAGACACTTTCCCGGCAGGTCGAAAAAATTCCCGGCCTTGCAGGGATGCCGGCCCACTACATCTCGCTGTTCATCGTCGTGGCCATCATCACCTACTTTTCGGTGATCATCGGCGAGTTGGTGCCCAAGCGCCTGGCCTTGAGCAACCCGGAGAAGATCGCTTCCGCGCTGGCCCGCCCGATGAATGCGATTGCCGGTGCCTTTTCGCCGCTGGTCAATCTTCTCAACCATTCCAGCGATTTTCTCATGGCCCTGCTCGGAGTGCGGAAAACCAAGGAGAGCGCTGTTTCGGAGGAGGAGGTCCGGGTGCTCATCGACGAGGGACTCAGCGCCGGGGTTTTCAAAAAGACGGAGAAGGACATGGTGGAGGGGGTCTTCGAACTCGACGAACAAACCGCAGGAGATCTGATGACCCCCCGTGCGCGCATGATCTGGCTGTCGCTGGACGACTCGGACGATGAAAATTGGAGACGGATTGCGGGAAGCGGCCATTCCCATTTCCCGGTCTACCAGGAAACCCGCGACAACGTGATCGGCATGGTGTCTGTGAAATCCCTCTGGGCGAATCTCTCGCTTGCGGGACGCGTGGAATTGCGCGCACTGGTGACGCCCCCGCTTTACGTGCCAACCGCGATGCCGGCAAGCAAGCTGATCGAGGAGTTCAAAAAGTCCGGGAAGCACATCACCCTGGTCGTGGATGAGTTCGGCGGGCTTCAGGGACTGGTCACATTGAACGATGTCATGATGGCCATTGTGGGCAACCTGCCCGAACGCGAACAACGGCACGATCCTAAGGCCGTCCTCCGGCAGGATGGCACATGGATCATCGATGCCATGCTCGACATTGATGAGACCAAGTCGAGCCTTGGCATCGAGGAGGATCTTCCCGGGGAGAATGAGAACCGGTTTTCGACGCTCGGGGGCTTCATTCTGTTCCGGATCGGCCACATCCCGCGGGAGGGGGAGAAATTTTCCTGGGATGGCTTCGAGTTTGAAATCATCGACATGGACCGCCAGCGCATCGACAAGGTGCTCGTCACTCCCCGCGCCCCGAAGAAGCCCGGACCGGAAAATTCCGATCCCGCGGCGGAAATCTGAGCCTCTCGGCCCGGGTGTTCGGGAGGGGGCGTGACAAGGGCGGTGGGATGTGCCCGATTTTTCCGTTGGAAGAAAAGCGGTTCCTGGTGAATGATACGGGCATGTTGCGAAACGTGTTCTGTTTCCTGCTTGTGCTGGCCTCGGGAGCTGTTGCGGCTCCGGCGGGACCGGCTTTTTCCGGATTGAAGGCCATCCAGTCCCAGCCCTATGCCGCTTCCGCAAAGGTGGTCGAAATCCGCGGGGAACGCGGTGATCCCCAGCCCCGGGAATGGATTTTCCTCCTGACCGATCCCACCGCACGGGGAGGTGTCCGGGAGGTGACGGTGGCCGATGGGAAAATCACTTCCGAACGGACTCCATTGCGCGGCATGTCCGATATTGCCGGTCTGGCGCCTCTCGACACCGGCATCCTCTCCACCGATGCCGACGAGGTTTTTCGCACCGTCCACAAGGAGGCGCAGAAAAATGAGATGGGTTTCAACTGGATCGACTACACCCTGCGGACAGACCCCGAAAGCAACGCGCCGGTCTGGTCGGTGAAACTTTACGACCACATGGGTGCCGCTGTGGGAACCGTCCGGATTTCCGCGAAGGGAGGAACCGTTGTCTCCACGCTTCAGCCCGATCCGGATGCCCGGGCACGCGCCGAAGCGACTCCTGCCAAGAAGCCGGGAGGCCTGGTGGGGGATGTCAGCCGTGCGGCGGGAAGAGCCGCCAAAAGCACGCAGGATTCCACGCTGCACTTCATTGGTACCCTCCAGGAAACTTTCGTCGGCGAACGGACCATCGGTCCCAAGGACGAGGAATGATGGGACAGGCCATCGTTGTTCTCGTGGTCGTCGGATTTCTGATGATCGCCGCCGAGGTCTTTGTTCCCGGCCTGATTCTCGGAACTCTGGGGGGGCTTTGCCTGCTGGCCTCCGTGGTGTTGTGCTACTTTTCCTATGGTGCACTTACCGGCACCATCGCTTTTGCCGTCCTTGTGGTTCTGTCCATCGCGGGATTTTTCTTCTGGGTGAGGCTTTTTCCTCACACGCCGATCGGGAAGAAATTGATGCTCAACCGGTCCCTGCTTTCACAAAATGCCATCGAGAGTCCTGATCTCATCGGGTTCGAAGGAGAAGCGGTCACTCCGCTGCGCCCGGCTGGAACAGCGCTCATCCAAGGCCGCCGGATGGATGTCGTGGCGGAAAGCGGGCTCATCGAATCCGGGCAAAAAGTCACCGTTGTTGCCCAGGAAGGCATCCGAATCGTTGTTCGCAGGGTGTAAGCAGGGCCGCTCCCGGTTCTGGAAGAAATGCAATTTCCAAACCGCGTGATTATGCAATATTTCCGGGATGAAATGGCGTCAGATTCCGCGAATTGCCGCTTTCGCACTGGTTTTGTGCGGGCCTTTTGCCGGCGGGACGGAATTGCAGGCCCCGGCAGAGAACAGCCGGTGGGCAGACGCCCTGGCGCATCGTTCCCAGTGGCCTGCCAAGGTTCGCCTGCTCCGGGCAGCATCCTTCGACATCATTCTGGGTGGAGTCAGGAAGGGGTCAATCACGTTGCCGGAAGGAACGGAGGTTGATCTCCGGGGAGTCAGCGGAGAGTTGCTCCATGTCAGCGCCAATGGCATGAGCGGCTCTGTCCATTACACGGCCACCGATCTCCTCCCGCTGGTCGATCCTCCCGTGCAGGAGTCCGTTCCGGAGGCGGCCGGGACATTTTCCCTTCAACCGCCATTCCAGCTCCTGCCGTTCGGGGACATCAAACCCGGGGGCTGGATTCGCGAGCAGATGCTCCGGGACATCACCTCCGGCAATTCGTCATATCTGGAGAAAATGCGTCCGCTCGGCGCACCGATTGCCTCCATTGCCAAACGCGGATACGGCGAGTTCGAGGGCAATTTTGCGGACGCCGTGATCCGCAATGCCATTCTCACCGGTTACCAACCCTGGCTGGACCGCGCGAAGGGCATTGCGGATTTCATCGTCGATCAACAGGACGAGAAGGGGTATGTCGGGCGAAAAAGGCCGGGAGATTTCGAGGATCTGGCTGAGAACGAAGGCGAGCTTTGGGGGCAGTGTTGTTTCCTCCGCGCCTTCCTGGCCTATTATGAATTTTCAAAAGAGAGGAAATATCTGGATTCCGCGATCCGGTCGGTGGATTTCCTGATGTCGGTTTTCGGGGATGGGAAGAACAAATATTTTGTCGGGGAAAGCTCGTTGGAAGGCGGGGCACGGGCGCACGGGTTGATGTATGTCGACGTGCTGGAGAAATTGTATCAACTGACCGGGGACAGGAAGTATTTGGATTTTGCGTTCCGCCTTTACGAGGATTACAGCAGCTCCCCGAATCTGAAAAACACGGATCACCAGCTGGCCTCGCTGTTGGACAAGGATTCGCTTTTCGTGCTTCACGCTCCCCATGTTGCCGAGCATGCCCGGGTGGTTTGCTGGCTGGCCACGGAGGCGAAGGATCCGCGCTACAAAGAGGCGGCGGCCAACAGTCTGGCGAAAATGCAGGCGTCCCTGTCCCCAAGCGGAGGGCTCGTCACGGACGACAAGATGCTGGAATGCGTCGGAGGCAAACGGGGATCGGGCGATTTGCGCTATGAGTATTGCTCGATCACCGAGGCAGCCATCAGTTGGGAGTCGGCATTTCAAAAATTCGGGGAGAGCGCGATGGCGGACACCGTCGAGAACATTGTCTTCAATGCCGCGCAAGCCGCGCGTTTTTCCAATGGAAAGGCCAACGCCTATTGTTCGAAGGACAACCAATCGGCGGCGGCGGGCGTCCCGGACAATGCCTCGTTTCGTTTTCAATACGCCGCATGTCACCGGATTGCCTGCTGCGTCTACAATGTCAACCGGGTCATGCCCTATTACGTTTCGCACATGTGGTTGAGGGCAGGAGATGCATTGCTGGCGGCTTTTTATGGTCCCTCGGTGGTGAAGACCCCGGTCAATGGCGTGGAAGTCGAGATCCGGGAAAATACCCTCTATCCTTTTGAAAACGATGTGGAGATGGAGGTGAATCCCGCCCGGGAAACCCGGTTTGACATTCTCCTGAGAATTCCCCCGTGGTCGACCAGGACCGATGTGGTGAGCGAGGGGGCTTTGCAAGCCCGCCGGGAGGGATATGTCAAACTCACCAAAACCTGGTCAAAAGGGGACAGAATCAAGATCAGCTTCACGCCGGAAGTGGAGGTGAAAACCACTCCCGACAACGAATCCCATGTGAAGCGGGGAGCACTTTTGTATGCCCTGAAATTTGATGACATCAGAACCCCGACAGAGAAATGGGAGGGGTCCGACTTTGCCAATTACGATGTGCGTTTGGCCGACAAAGCGGATGCCAAAAAATTCGCCGACTACAAACTGCTGTCCGGAAAAACCCCGGACTCCGCGGCTTTTGTCTATTCCCGGAATGAAGAGGCCTCGTCCCAGTTTCCTTTCGACAGGCCGTATGGCGTGATCAAAACGAAATTCCGCATGGAAGGCCGGGAGGTCGAGGATGTTTTGGTGCCGATTGGCTCCACGGTGTTGCGGAAGACCTCGTTCGGCGGGTGATCCCCGGTCTGTTTCCGGGAGACTCCGGGGCGGAGGGTGACGTTTCTTTCGTGATGCGAATCATGAAACGAAGACTTTCTTATCGCGAACCGTATTTGGTATAAGACAAACTTATACCTCAGACGCATGTTGGACGAACACCTCCGATCCGATCTTCAAAAACGGGGCATCTTTGTGGCCTCGTTCGAGGATCTGTACAATTGGGGCAGGAAGAACTCCCTGTGGCCCCTGCAGTTCGGCCTGGCCTGCTGTGCAATCGAGATGATCGCGGCGGCGGCGGCGCGTTTTGACATGGCACGCTTCGGCGCGGAAGTCTTCCGTCCGTCACCCCGCCAGGCGGATCTCATGATCATCGCAGGCACGGTGACCAAGAAAATGGCCCCGCTGGTCGTGCGGCTTTATAATCAGATGCCGGAGCCGAAATACGTCATTGCGATGGGCGCGTGCGCGATTTCCGGCGGGCCGTTCAAGGAAGGCTACAATGTTTTGAAGGGGATTGACCGCTTCATTCCGGTGGACGTGGCCATCCCGGGATGTCCGCCGCGACCGGAAGCCCTTCTGGAGGGCCTGATCAAGCTTCAGGAAAAGATCGAAGCCCAGAGGCTGTTCGGGCCGAACCGGGCGCGTCACGCCAACACGGGAGATCCGGCGGAATATCCGGTGCCATCCTACGGGGCGCACGATCTTGAACCGCCGTTGAACCCGGCGGTCTTTCACCCCGAACCCGTGACGAGGGAGGAGGCATGACGGAAGTTCTCGCCGCCATCCGGACCGCGCTCCCTGCCGCCGGAGTCGAACTGCTCCACAATCCCTCCCCCAGTGCGCAGCATTCGCTTCTGGTGGAGCGCACGGATGCACGCGGGGTCGCGGAATTTTTGAGGGACTCGCTCGCTTTTGATTTCTGCTCGAATGTGAGCGGTGTGGACTGGCCGCCAAGGAAGGTCAAAGAGACGCTCGTCCGCGAGGAGGTGGTCGAAGGCGTCGGGAAAGAAGTCAAAACCGTCGTCGAACGCGAGGAGCCGGGGTTCCTGGAGGTCGTTTACCATCTTTATTCCGTGGCAAAGAAATCCGGTCCGGTGGTATTGCGCATGAGAACCGGGGATCGCGGAAACGATGTGACGGTGCCTTCGCTCACGCCGGTCTGGAAGAGCGCGGAATTTCAGGAGCGCGAGGTCTTCGATCTTTTTGGCATCCGTTTCGAGGGACACCCCGACCTCCGGCGGCTGCTGATGTGGGAAGAATTTTCCGACCACCCGATGCGCCGGGATTATGTGGCTCCGGATGATTATGAATACGAACCGACGCCGCATGATGCGGTGCTCGCCCGCGTGAAAGCACGCACGGAGGTTGCATGAGCTTCCTTCCTTCCCTTGGGCCGACAAGCACGATCGACGTTTCGCTGGGGCCGCAGCATCCCTCGACGCACGGGGTTTTCCGCATGAACGTCACGCTGGACGGCGAGACGGTCACCAGGCTCCAGCCGGTTTTCGGATACCTCCACCGGAATCACGAGAAAATCGCCGAGGGCAATTCTTGGCTGGCCGCGATGCCTTATACCGACCGCCTCGATTACATTTGTCCGCTGACAAACAACTGGGCTTACGCGCTTGCGGTCGAGAAACTGGCGGGCATCGAGGTGGCGGAGCGCGCGGAATACATCCGCGTCATTGTCGGCGAACTCACCCGCCTGCAGAATCATGTCGCTTTTCTCGGTTTCATTCTGGGCGACATGGGTGCCTGGGGCACCGCCCTCATGTATGCGTTCCGGGAGCGGGAAAAGATCCTTGATCTGTTCGAGGCCCTCACCGGCGCGCGCATGATGTGCAACTATATGAGGTTCGGTGGCTGCCGGTGCGACCTGCCTCCGGGGTGGCTCGAATCCGTCCGTAAACTGGTCCATGGGTTTCCCGCGTTTCTTGACGAAATGGAGGCGCTCCTGACGGGCAATGAAATCCTGTTGGCGCGATTGCAGGGAGTCGCCCCGTTGGAGGCAGGTCGGGCGGTCAACGGCGGGCTGTCGGGGCCGATCCTGCGTGCCTCGGGTGTCGATTATGATATCCGCAAAGTCGATAACTACGGGATCTACAACCGCTTCAAATTCCGTGTTCCGCGCGGTTCGGTGGGAGATTGTTACGATCGGTTCATGATCCGCGTGCTGGAAGCCCGCGAGTCGGTCTCCCTTCTCAAGCAGGCCATCGGGGAAATTCCCGATGGTCCGATTGTGAACCCGAAGGCCAAACAACGCGGTTTCCGCCCGCCGGCCGGCGAGGTCTACGGTCGCATCGAGGGTCCGAAGGGCGAGCTGGGCTTCTACCTCATCAGCGACGGCAGCGACCGTCCCTTCCGGTTCCGCATCCGCCCGCCAAGTCTCATCAATCTCACCCTGCTCGAAGAACTTTGCCTCGGCACCAAGATTGCCGACGTCATGGTCATCCTCGGCTCCATCGACATTGTTCTGGGGGAGGTTGACCGATGAACTTCCCCGGCTCCGGCATTTTGAAAGGACTCGCGGTGACCGCCCGCAACATGGCGGCGTCCTATTTCGACGGGGAAAGGCTCACCACCGAACAGTATCCGGAGGAACGTCCGAAGCTCCCCGAGAATTCCCGGAGCTTTCCCTTTCTTGTTTATGACGGGGAGGATCCCGAGGCCGGGATGCGCTGTGTCTCGTGCAAGATTTGTGAGAAGGAATGTCCGCCGCAGTGCATTTTCATCGTTCAGGACCGCGATGCCGCCGGCAAGGCACTCAAACGTCCGAAGGTCTTCAACATCGACATCTCGGTCTGCATGAGCTGTCAGATTTGTGTCGAGGTCTGCCCGTTCGATTCCATCCGCATGGATCAGGAATATGAACTCAGTTCGTTCGACCGCTTCGGGGCGCTCGTGCTCGACAAATCCCGCCTGCTGAAACCGAATTCCTATTACCATGGCATCCATCCGACGGAAGCATCGGAGACGGATGCGCGGTTGGAGGCGGACCGGAAAAAGAAGGAGGCCGCTGCCGCAGCCAAAGCGGCCGCCAAGGCTCCGAAACCCCCAACGACGGAGGTGGCCGGGTGATGGAACTTCTTGAACGCGCTCCCATCGAACTGAAGAACTGGTTTCTCGGCCTGCTGGGGTCCTGCGGCGTGCCGGAGTGGATGCTTGCCGTGCTTTCCGCGGGCCTCATCATCGGCACGGTGATCGGGGTGTTTCTCGGTCTCTTCGCGCTGGCCTCGGTGATGGAGCGCAAGATTCTCGCCCGCATGCAAAACCGTTACGGTCCGAACCGGGTCGGTCCCTGCGGCCTTTTCCAGCCCGTGGCGGATGGCATCAAGATGATCACCAAGGAAGATCTCGTGCCCCGTTCGGCGGACAAAATCGTTCACTTCCTTGCGCCGGTTGTGATGATGATCCCTGCGCTCATGGTGCTGGCCATCCTTCCCTATGGCCGCGACATGGTGCCTGCCGAATTGAATGCGGGAATCCTTTACTTTTTTGCGGTCGGGGCGGGGACGGAAGTCGCCGTCTTCATGGCCGGGTGGGGAAGCAACAACAAGTATTCCGTTCTCGGTGCGATGCGGGCGATTGCCCAGATGATCAGCTACGAGATGCCGCTGGTCGTTTCCGCGATTGTTGCGGCCATGATCGCGGGATCGCTTTCGCCGTCGGTGATTGTCGCCGCGCAGGGCGGATTCGTCTTCGGGTTCGTGCCGCAGTGGTTTGTGCTGACGCCATGGGGTTTCACGGCCTGCCTGTTGTTCTACATCGGGGCGCTTGCGGAATCGAACCGCAGTCCGTTCGATCTTCCCGAGGGGGAATCCGAACTCGTGGCCGGCCACCTCACCGAATATTCCGGCTTCAAGTATGCGACATTTTTCATGGCCGAGTATGTCGGGATGTTCGCGATCTGCGGGATGCTGGTCACCCTGTTTCTCGGCGGCTGGCAGGCCCCGTTGCCGTTCCTGACCATCGTGCCTTCGTGGTGTTGGTTTCTGGCGAAGATCTGTTTCGTCGCCTTCACGATGATCTGGGTGCGTGCGACGCTGCCGCGCCTGCGGATCGACCACCTCCTGGCGTTTGCGTGGAAATTCCTTCTGCCAATGAGCTTCGCGGCATTCCTCTCCGCCGCCTGCTGGCACTATGCCGGTCGCGGTCCGCTGGCCTGGCTGATCTCCCTGGTGATCGTCGGGATTCCCTATCTCCTCCTCGGCCACTCGTTCTCCAACCGCTTCGCCGTTTCGCGGCGGACCTACCAATTTTCCGAATGACCTGTGAGTTTTTGAAAAATTGCTGCGCCGATCCGTTGAAGTCTCTGGGAGAGTGGTTCGTTCTGTTGCCCGCGCTGGTCCTGCTGCTGGCGGCGGGGGCGTCGGTTGTGATGCGGAATCTCATCCACGCGGCGCTTTGCCTCACGCTCAGTTTCATCGCCCTGGGTGTTGTTTTCATCGCCCTGGGCGCGGAATTCGTGGGACTTGTCCAGCTCCTTGTCTATGTCGGCGCGGTGGCGATGGTGATTGTCTTTGCGATTCTCCTCACCCGCCCGGATCAACTCACGAAGTCCCGCACGCCCTTCTCCGGGTTCGGTCCCGCAGGCGGAGCAGCCGTGGGGTTTGCCGCACTCGCCGTCCTTCTGGCATTCATCTTTTCCAGCCCGCTGGGCAGAAAACCGCTGCCGCCTTCCGCTTCCGCTCCTGTGGAGGACATCGGAAAAGCCCTGATGGGAGACTTTGTCGTTGCGCTGATTGCCATCGGGGTTCTTCTCACCGCCGCGCTTGTGGGGGCCGCGGTTCTTGCCATGGAGGACAGAAAGCCATGACCCTGCAAATCCTGCTGGCCGTTTCCGCGATCCTCTTTGCCTTCGGGCTTGCCGCCGTCCTGTCGCGATCCCATGCCATCATGGTCCTCATCGGAATTGAACTGATGCTCGGAGCCGCGAATCTCAATTTCATCGCCTTCTGGAGATTCTCCGAAAATCCGGCCGCCCTGTCCGGCATCCTGTTCGCGATTTTCTCCATTGCCATCGCCGCCGCCGAAGCCGCCGTCGGACTTGCCATCATCATCCTTGTCCACCGGCGGATCAAAAGCGTGGAAGTGGACGACGCTTCGAATTTGAAAGGCTAGGACCGGGAACATGAGAAAGGAAAAATCGGAAATGAAAAAGGAAAGCGCCCCGGCCCGGCTTTGCGGGCCCGTTTCCCGTCCACGCCGCCAGCCTTCCGTCTTCCGCCTTCCATGATCGCGCTCATTCCCATCTTTCCGTTGCTTGCCGCCGGTGTCACGGCTCTGATGAGACGCGAACAGCGGAAGGCATCCGCCTTTTTTGTCATTGCCGCGCAGGCGATCTCGACGGTATTGAGTCTCCTGGCTTTTCTTCAAACACTTGGCGCGGAGGCGGCGCACGGGGAGGTGGCACGGACGTGTTTCAATTTTCCCTGGCTGTCCATCGGCAGCGAGACCCTGAGCCTCGGTCTGCTGCTGGATCCTCTCGGCGGGGGAATGGTGCTGATGGTCTCGTTCGTCTCGCTCCTGATCTTCATCTACAGCGTCGGTTACATGAAGGAAGATCCGAACTTCACCCGCTTCTTCTGTTTTCTGTCCCTGTTTTCGGCAGCCATGCTGGGGGTTGTTCTTTCCAACAGCCTGCTTCTCACGTTCATCTGCTGGGAACTTGTCGGCCTGGCGTCCTACCTGCTCATCGGATTCTGGTTCCACAAGCCCTCCGCCGCCGCTGCGGCCAGGAAGGCATTTCTCACCACGCGCATCGGCGACATGGGCTTCCTGCTCGGAATGCTCTGGCTTTATTCGGCCTCCGGAACATTGCTCTTTTACGATCACGGCCACGGCTGCCTCGAAAGTGCGGCGCTCACGGCCATGGCTGCGAAGACCGCCTGCATGGGAATCGCTGTTTCCAACGCCATCGCCCTTCTCATCTTCTGCGGTGCCGCGGGAAAATCCGGGCAGTTTCCGCTTCACGTCTGGCTGCCGGATGCCATGGAGGGGCCGACGCCGGTGAGCGCGCTCATCCATGCGGCCACGATGGTGGCGGCGGGTGTCTACCTCGTCGCGCGCCTGTTCCCGGTCTTTTCCGCGACGGGGATGCTCTCGGTCTCCCTCACCACGGTTGCCTGGATCGGGGGATTCACGGCGCTCTTCGCCGCGCTGATCGCCGTCGCGCAGACCGACATCAAGCGCATCCTCGCGTATTCGACGGTCTCGCAGCTGGGCTTCATGATGCTTGCCCTCGGGGTCGGCAGCGTGACGGCGGCGATGGTCCACCTGATCGCCCATGCGTTCTTCAAGGCATTGCTCTTCCTTGGCGCGGGCTCCGTCATCCACGGGGTGCATGAAGAACAGGATGTCCGGAACATGGGCGGATTGCGGAAGACCATGCCGGTGACCTTCGCGACCTATGCCATCGGCATGATGGCCCTCTCCGGGGTTCCTTTCTTTTTTTCCGGTTTCTGGAGCAAGGATGAAATCCTGCACGTCGCGCACCAGTGGCCGGTTTCGCACGGTCCGTTTTTCCTGGCCGCTGCCGCGGCGTTTCTCACCGCATTCTACATGACGCGCCAGATGTGTTACGTGTTTGCGGGCAGATATCGCGGACACGCCCACCCGCATGAAAGTCCGGCGGTGATGACCGTTCCGCTCGGCATTCTTGCCGGAGCCGCGGTCCTGATGTCCATTCCCGCGACTCCCGCCTGGCCGTGGTTCCACGGGTATCACACGGGACATGCCCTCACGCTGGATTTTGCAAAGCTCCTTGACCACGGGTTTCTGACCATTGCGGGACTCTCGGTTCTCCTGGCCGGAAGCGGCATCGGTCTTGGGTATCTGGTTTACAGACGTTTCCAGGCAACGGATCCTCTGGAAAGCCTCTGGGGTGCCGGATACCGTGCGCTGTCCAACCGGCTTTATGTTGACGAACTTTATGACGCAACAATCGTCCGCGTGCCGGGACTGCTCGGATGTCTTGCCACATGGGTGGAGCGGTGGATTCTTGCCGGAGCCGTCCGTGTTGTTGCCGGGATTTCCCTGGCGGCTTCGGTTCTCGGTGATCTTGTCGACCGGTTTTTGATCAACCTTGGGTTTGACAGCATCTGCGGCGGCTTGCGCGATGGAGGGAAGCTTTTTTCCTCCTGGGAAAGCGGGCGCGTGCAGGGTTATCTGCGGTTTCTGAGTGTTGGAGCCGTTCTTCTTCTCATCATCATCGGATGGCTGCTCACATGACATTCCTCACGCTGATTCCTTTTGTCGGAGCCCTGGTTGTTGCGTTGTTGCCCGCGCGGGCGGCCCGCGGCACCGGCATGGTCCTGATGCTTGCCGCTCTCGGGGTGGCCGTTTCCCTGGCGCTCGGGTATGACCGTGCGGCGGGGGGAATCCAATTCGTCGAACGCCGCGCGTGGATCCCGGCCCTCGGGGTCGAATATTACCTGGGGGTGGACGGGATGAGCCTGATGTTGCTCCTGCTGACAACGTTTCTGACACCGTTCGCCCTGCTGTCCGCCGGTCCCGGCATCACGAAGTTGCAGGTGGTCCTCGTCCTTCTTCTGGAGACGACCCTCGTCGGAACCTTCACGGCCCTGAACTTCATCCATTGGTTCCTGTTCTACGAATTGAGTCTGGTGCCGGCGTTCCTGCTGGTGAGGCTGACGGGAACCAAAGCGGCCACCACGGCGGCCCTGCGGTTCTTCATTTACACCCTGTTTGGGGGATTGGCGATGCTGGTCGGGTTTCTGGCCATCCAGCTTGCCACCGGAACATTCGATCTGGTGAAACTCAATGCCATGGGGTCGGCGGTTGACGGTCTGCTGGCGAAACAGTTCGGGGGACCGGCTGCGGGAGTGATTGTCTTTTGCTGCATTTTCTTCGGCCTGGCGGTGAAGGTTCCCGTGGTGCCGTTCCACACCTGGCTGCCCGATGCGTATTCGGAGGCGCCGTCGTCGGTGTCCATGTTGCTCACCGGGTTGATGTCGAAGATGGGAGTCTACGGCTTCCTGCGTCTGCTTGTGCCGTTGTTTCCGCAGCGGATGCAGGAATTCGCGACTCCTCTCCTCTGGCTGGCGCTTGCCACAATCCTTTTCTCCGCGTTCGCCGCGCTGGCGCAAACCGATCTCAAGCGCCTTTTTGCGTATTCCTCGATCAACCACCTCGGCTACTGCCTGCTTGGGATATTTGCAGTGGCGGCGGTTCCTCTCGGTGCCCCCGCCGCGCGGGCGGCGGCAACCAACGGCGTCCTGCTCCAGATTTTCAACCACGGTCTTACTGCCGCCACGCTTTTCTGTTTCACCGGCTTTCTCGAGCGCCGGAGCGGGGGGATCCGGGGGTTGGGGGATTTCGGGGGGCTGCGTGCGGCGGCACCCGTTCTGGCGGGACTCATGGGGATCGCCATTTTTTCCTCGCTCGGGCTTCCCGGACTCAACGGGTTTGTCGGGGAATTTCTCATTTTCAGCGGCACCTTCCAACTTGTCTGGTGGGCGGCCGTCCTTGCCGCCATCGGGCTTTTTGTCACGGCGGTCTTTCTGCTGAACCTCATCCAACGGGTCTTCACCGGGCCGTTGCCGGAGCGATGGGCGAAATTTCCCGAGCTCACGCCCGCCGAGATTTTCACCGTGATCCCGGCGGTGGCGCTTCTGTTCCTCCTCGGCATCTTCCCGCAACTGCTCATCGCCCTTTTCAACAAGCCATGATCCTCACCGCGACATTTCTCTCCGCCTTCGCCGGTGCCGGTCTCATTCTCCTGCTGCCGGAGCGTCTGGCCCACTTTGCCCGCTGGATCGCTCTTGTTGCCGCGCTGGCCGGGCTCGGTTTCGCAAAATGGGCTTTCCTGGGTTACGACAATTCCCCGGACGCGCCGCATTTCCAGTATCTCACGCAAATCCCCTGGATTCCCGCCCTCGGCATCTCGTTCTTCACCGGCGCGGATGGCATCAGCGTGGTGATGCTCCTCCTCACCGGAATCATTGCCGTCACAGGGGTTCTCTTTTCGTGGAACGTTGCGGTCCGGCCGCGGGCCTTCTTCGCTTTTTTCCTGACGATCATCGGGGGTGTTTACGGGGTCTTCCAGAGTTTCGACATTTTCCTGCTCTTCGTCTTTTACGAGATCGTCATCATTCCGAAATATTTTCTCATCGCGGCCTGGGGATCGACGAACCGGGAGTATGGCGCGATGAAGCTGACGATCTATTCGGTGGCCGGGAGTGCTCTTGTTCTCCTCGCGATGGTGGCCGCATTTGTGGCTTCCGGTGCCCACTCGTTCGATCTCTTCGTTCTCGCCGATTCTTCAAAGACTCACTTTGCGCCGGGCTTCCAGAGCTGGGTGTTTCCCGTGATGTTTGCCGGATTTGCGGTGTTGGCGGGTCTCTGGCCGCTTCACACATGGGCCCCGACCGGCCATGTTGCGGCTCCGACCGCTGTCTCGATGCTTCTCGCCGGGGTGGTCATGAAGCTGGGTTCGTATTCCGCCCTGCGCGTGGCCATGACACTTTTCCCGCAGGGCCTTGAGCAATGGCGGGGCATCATTGCTGTGTTTGCCTCCGCCGGGATCGTCTTCGGAGCGCTGGTTGCACTCGCGCAGAAGGATCTCAAGTTCACGGTCGGCTACTCGAGCATCGCCCACATGGGATTCGTTCTGCTCGGCCTGATGACGTTGAATCTTCCGGGCTTGGGAGGTTCGGTTCTCCAGATGTTTTCGCACGGCATCATTGGCGGACTCCTGTTCGCCGTTGTCGGACGGATGATTTACGACCGCACGCACACGCGCGACATTGCGGCCCTCGGGAAAATGAACCTTGCCAGAGAGCTTCCGTTCGCCGCATTCACATTCACGGTGGCCTCCATTGCCTCGATGGGGCTGCCGGGGTTCAGCGGTTTCATCGCCGAGTTCACCATCTTGGGCGGTTCGTGGCGGGCTTTTCCGTGGCTTCTTGTTCCTGTGGGAATCGGGGTTGTCCTCACCGTGGCTTTCACTCTTCGTGCGTTGCAACGTGCCTTTTTCCCTTCCGGAGGGCCGCAGGAAAGCGGTCATCCGTTCGATCCGATCACCCTGCCGGAAAAACTCGGCGCCGTTGTGCTGATGGGAGCCACCCTTTTTGTCGGTCTCCGGCCGTCCCTGCTGCTGGATCCGATTCTGCGCAGTTTCCAGAGTCCGCTGATGCACCAACTCCTCAAATAGAATGCGAAATTTGAAATGCGAAATGAGAGACCGTGGCGCACGCGCCGTTGAGCCGCATTGTGCCGTTTCGATGGGATTTCACCACGCCATCCGTTTTTTCCCATGCTGACCGCACTGCTGCCCGAATCCCTGTTGGTTGTGACCGCTCTGGTTGTTCTTGGGCTGGGCGTCTCCGTCTCCAGGGCCAGGGGCCTCATTGCCGGGATTGCGATTTTCGGGGGATTGCTTGCCATGGCGGCCATTGTGGTTTTTCCCGCGGAGGGAAATTTTCTTCACGGCATGGTTGTGCTCGATCCGTTGGCCCGGATTTTCCAGATGGTGATCCTCGGGCTTGGCCTGGTCACCATCGTTTTTGCTTCCGAGTCATTTCCCGAAAATCACTTTGCCGAATCCCTGGCGCTGGTGCTGTTTGCCACCACCGGCATGATGTTGCTGGTGGGAACGGAAGACCTGTTGATGATTTTTGTCGCGCTTGAGCTGACGGGAATCCCGCTCTATGTGCTGGCCGCGTTCGACAAGGAAAGCCCTGCATCCGCCGAAGCCGGGTTGAAATACTTTCTCATTGGCAGTGTCGCCGCCGCTTTCCTTCTTTATGGGTTGAGTCTTATTTACGGAGTTGCTGGCAGCACGAATCTGGCGGTGATTTCCCGGCTTTCCGGAAATCCCGATCCGCTGCTCATCGCGGGCATTGTCCTGGCCCTGGGAGGTTTTGCTTTCAAGGTCGCCGCCGTTCCGTTCCAACTCTGGGCGCCGGATGTTTATGAGGGAGCCCCCACGGCGGTTGCCTCATTCATTGCCTCCGGATCAAAGGTCGCCGGGGTTTTCATCCTGGCGAAGTTTCTGACCGCGGGGCTCGGACAGTGGGCCGGTGCGGCGGGATGGGGGGGATTCCTGCCCGGCTGGGCCCCCGTGCTTGCGCTCATGGCCGCCGCGTCGATCGTCCTTGGCAACATTGCCGCGCTTGTGCAGTCGAATGTCAAACGGCTCCTGGCCTACTCCGCCATCGCCCATGGGGGCTACATTCTTCTCGGACTCTGTTCTTCCACAACGGAGATCCCGACGGCCGTTCTTTTTTATGTGGTGATCTATGCCCTCACAACTGCCGGAGCCTTCGGGGTGGTGGCGATCGTGGAGAAGCAGCGCGGCGGGGCGGATCTTGGTGATTTCGACGGCCTCGTCAAATCCCATCCCGGTCTGGCGCTCTGTTTGCTCGTGTTTTTCATCTCGCTGGCGGGAATTCCCCCGCTGGCCGGGTTCTTTGGAAAATTCTACCTCTTCACCTCCGCGCTCGCCAATGGCCCGCTTCTCTGGATCGTGATCGTGGCCATCGCGATGAATGCCGTCTCGCTGTATTACTATCTCATTGTTCTCAAACACGCCTTTATCCTTCCCGGTCCCGGGGGGATGCCCTCCAGGAATGCTCCGGCCTCACGGTTTTTGGTTGCCTGCCTCGCCGCCTCCGTTCTTGTTCTCGGCATCGTTCCCGATCTTCTCCTCGCCCCTCTCACCAAAGGCAAACCCGGGCGGGTCGCGATTCTCACCACGGGCAAAAACAACCGATGAAAAACGACTATTTGTTGCTGACCGTCTTTCTCGCCATCGCGGTGGTCTTCCCTCTGATCCCGCTTGCCATGGCCTGGGCCTGGGCTCGGCTCTTTTCCCCGCCCAAACCCGGAAAAGACAAACAAAGCATCTACGAATGCGGCATTGAAGCAACCGGCCCCGCCCGGATCCAATTCCAGTCCCACTACTACCTCTACGCCCTGGTCTTTCTGGTTTTTGACGTGGAAACCGTCTTTCTGATGCCCTTTGCCGCCGCATTTCTCCAGCTTCCCGTTTCCGCGTTCCTCGCTCTCATGGTCTTCCTGTTTCTCCTTGTGGAGGGCTTGGTCTGGGCCTGGGCCAAAGGGATTCTGGCCTGGAAATAGCCGGATTTTTTTGGAAACTGCCGAAGCGGATTACGGCAGGTGAAAAACCTCGCGCAATTCCGTGGAAACCGGGCTGTTGTCGCTGTTGGAAGGCATGATTTCTTTCATCCATGCCCACCATTTCCCGCAGATTTCCGTCGAAGCAATGCTCTTCCACCGCTCTTCGTCCTCGATCTCCACATAGCCAAAAAGCTGGCGTGTTTCCCCGTGGAGGAAGATCGAGTAGTTGTGGACACCGTGACTTTTGAGGACGGATTCCAATTCGGGCCAAATGGGAGAATGACGGTCCTGATATTCTTTTTCGGCTCCGGGGTTGACGGACATGACGAAGGCTTTCCGAATCATGTCGTGGGCTTATCCGGCAGCGGCGGGGAATTCAACATGAAAAACGCTTTTGAACCACGGAATGCCGAGCAAAAGAGCGTGGGAAATTTTCCCTGTTCGCGGTTGTCTCTTTTCCGTATCCCGTCCGATCAGTCGCGGCAGTGTCCGTGGCCGCAGCCGCAACCATCTCCGTCGGGGGAGTCCACGGAGTCTTGTGAATCGACTTGGATGACTTCCAGATGGATTTGTTGGAGGGAGAGTTGTTCGCGGGCGGCGGCGAGAAGGCGGAGGGCGACCGGATCGGGTTCGTGTCGGGTGCGGAGTTGGATCTCCACCGGCTTGTCGGCGTATTGGGGGAAGGATCCTGTCATTTCCCCGTCGAGGATGAAAGAGGCGTAGGCGTTGAGTTTTTCCTGGAGTTGGAAAAGCTGGTGTTCTTCGCCGGTCCACGGGCGGGTTTCGTACATTGCGAGCACGAGTGTGTCGCGGCGGCCATCGTAGGCGAAGGCGTCCAGCACGCCCGGATGGGCGATGCCTTTCGGGGTCAGACTTTCGGGAACCATTGGTAGAGCATGAAGTAAACGAGCACGCCTGTCACCGACACGTAGAGCCAGAGGGGGAATGTCCAGCGGGCCCAGGCACGGTGCCTGTCGTAACGGGCTTTCACGGCGTGGAACATCGTGGCGAGGATCAATGGCACGATGACCATGGCCAGGATCACATGCGACGCGAGCATCCCGTAGTAAAAAGTTTTCCAGACGCCCGTTCCGCCAAACGGGGTGTGGACGCCATGCACCAGGATCTTGTGGAGCACGTAGGTCGTGAGAAACACGCAGGAGACGACGAAGGCGGCCGCCATGCAATTCCGGTGGGCGATCTTGCGTCCGGTCTTGATGGAGAAAAATCCCGCCAGGAGCAGGATGGTGGCGGTGGCATTGAGGCCGGCATTCAGCGCCGGGAGATCCGAGACGGTCATGACAGGAGGTTTCTGCGATCCACCTGCCGGCAGGTTTTTGCGATGTAAAATCCCAGGCCACCGATGAGAGAGGCCACAAGGAGAAGCATGGTGATCACGCTCCAGGAGAAGGCCACTCCGGCCAGAACGGTTTGTGGTTCGTCTGCCCCCCCGACACCGGGCTGACGGCAGCCAACACAGGCCATCGCATGGTGATGGCAGAGCAGCAAAGCGGTGATCAGCGCGGCGGGTTTCATTGGCTTCCAGAGGGATTTTCGCGCATGAGATCCCCGATGTCCATGAGAAGCTTTTGTACGACTTCCGGATCGCTGCCATCCTGAAAACCGCGGATCATGCCATTCCGGTCCACGAGGACAAAGCGGGTCGAGTGGGCGGGGGTGCCGTCGGGTTCCTTTGCCAGCGGTTGGAGGAGCCCCCTGATGACGAGGGTTTCGATCTCTTCCCTGTCGCCTGTGAGGAATTTCCATTTTGAAAAATCAGCTCCGAGGGTGTTGGCATGGGCGGCGAGGACATCCGGACGGTCGAATTCCGGGTCGATGGAAAACGTGACGAGTTCAAGTTCCTTGTTTGCGCGAGCGGTCATCTTGTGGAGTTCGGCCATGCGGGAACTGATGAGCGGGCAGGGACCCTTGCAGCGGGTGAAGATGAAATTGGCGACCCAGATTTTCCCCTTGAGATCGGCGAGACGGAAGGGTTTTCCGTTCTGGTCGAGGAGTTGGAAATCCGGGACCGGAGCGACCGGTTCCAGATGTGCGGGGACCGGCACGGGACGCGTGGCCTTGAAGCTGGAATGGGCAAGGGTTGCCAGAATGACTGCTCCGAGAAAAGCGAGCACCCATCCCAGGCGGGGAATTCCCGGTCGGTTCGACATTCTAAATCCAGTAAAGCAACGTGAAGAGGAAGATCCAGACCACGTCGACGAAGTGCCAGTAGAGTGCCACGTTTGCCAGGGCCGCATGACGTTGCGGGGTGAAACATCCCGTGAGGGACTGTCGCAGGAAACACCACGCGATGAGCAGGACCCCGATCGCCACATGAAGGCCGTGGAAGCCGGTGATCACAAAAAATGACGACCCATAGACACCTCCTGTGTCGAACCAGAGCCCTTCGTGGTGCAGGTGCCACCATTCGAAGCCCTGGACACCGACAAACGTGGCGCCGAGGAGGATCGTCAGAAAGAGCAGACCGAGGCCGGATTTTCCCTTCTGTATGGTGGTCTCCGCAAAGTGGAAGGTGAAGCTGCTGGTCACGAGAAAAACCGTGTTGATGGAAGTCAGGAAGACGGGGAGGTGAGGGAGCGAGGGGTCCCGCGGCCAGGCATGGCCGGGTTGCCACGGGAAGCCGTTTTCCGACCAGCGGAGGACAAAGTAGCCGGCGATGAGGCCGGCGAAGAGCATGGCCTCGGAGACCAGAAAGATGATCATGCCGAATTTGCAGGTGGCGGGGGAAGCCCCGTGGCCGGCGTGGGAATCGTGGGGGAGAACGGCGGTTGTCATGGGTTCAGAGTGCGGTTGCGGGCCCCCGGAGGAGCATCAACACAAAAACGCCCGCTGCCAGTGCCATGGCAAAGATCCACAGCATCAGAAGCAGGCGCAGGTTGGAGATTTTTTTCATCGCGCGGTCGCCACGAGCACGGCCAGAAGGACGGGCAGGTAGAGAATCGAGGAGAAGAACAACGCCCGGGCCGCTGCACGGTCGCGATGCAGGACGAATTTCATGGCGAACCCACAGAAGACGGTTCCCAGAGCCAGGGCGGAAAAAAAGTAAAGCGGGGAGTTGAAGCCGATGAGTCCGGGCAGCAGTGTCACCATGAGGAGACAGAAGGAATACAGGAGCGCCTGGCGTGACGTGACCTCTCCTTTGGGATCCCTGTCGGTGAGCATCACGCATCCCGCATTGGCATAATCCTCGCGATACATCCAGGCGATGGCGAGAAAGTGGGGCATTTGCCAGAACCAGAGCACGGCGAAGAGCAGGCATCCCTCCAGATCGTAATGGCCGCGGGCGGCAACCCAGCCGATGAGCGGAGGCAGGGCGCCGGGCACCGCTCCCACGAGGGTATTCAGCGAGCTGAGACGTTTCATCGGGGTGTAGACGAGGATGTAAATCGCGATGGTGGCGAAAGCCAGGAACGCGGCGCGTCCGTTGGTGAAAAAACCCAGAATCGCCACCCCGGTTGCCGAGAAAAACAGGCCGAAGAGCAGGGCGTCCAGCGGCTGCATCCGCCGGGCGGGCAGGGGCCGGGCGCGGGTGCGCTTCATAAGCGCGTCGAGATCGCGTTCCCACCATTGATTGAGGGCCGCCGCGCCTCCCGCGCAGAGTGCGGTGCCGGTGAGGGTTGCAAAGAGCAGGATCCAATCCATCGGCCCCCGCCAGCCGAGGAGGAAGCCGACCAGAGTGGTGATCAAAACCAGCAGGGAGAGGCGGGCCTTCACCAAAGTCATCACATCCCCGATGACGGAGTCGGATTTTTCCTGTGGCAGTGCGGTGGCGGATTTCATGCGATTTTCGAGGCGAAGGCCGGAGAGACTTGGGGTTCGGAAATCCGGAATCTTTCTGCTCCGGTGGCACGGCAAAGGCGGAAGGAGAACAGAGTGCCCAGCAGGAGAGTCAGAGCCCCCACGGCCATGTGGATGGTTGCAATGTCGGCGGCTTTGTTCGACCAGATGGTCCAGGCTCCGAGCAAAACCTGCGCCATCACGAGCCCGAGCCACGCGGTGCTCCAGGCCTTGACCGTGCGGAGCCGGCACCGGGTAGCCGCCCGGTGGAACACCGCGGCGACACCGAGAAGGATCAGAAAGGCCACCGCCCGGTGGACCATCTGCACCCAGATGAACAAAGCATTGGTCGGCACCTCTCCGGCGGTTGTCCTCGCCGCGTTGATTGCTGCGACGGCGTCCGGCGAGGTGTCGGGAATCCATTTCCCGTAGGCAAGCGGAAAATCCGGAATCGAGAGTCCGGCGTGCTCATGGCGCATCGTCGCCCCGAGGCCGAGCTGGAAAAAAATCAGGACGGTTGTCGCCAGGACCAGATTTTTCAAAAGGAGATCCGGGTGGAAAACATCCCATTCCCCGCGAAGAAAGCGACCGCCTGTCGCCACCGCCAGCACACCGATGGCACAAAGAAATGCCTGCGCGAGGAGGGCATGGAAGATCCCGATCTCATCCTTGTAGAGAGTCACCCGGAGTCCTCCCAGCAAGCCCTGAAGGCAGACGGCGAGGAAGGCGGCCGCCCCGAGGAATTTCACCCAGCGGCGACGGTCGGCAGCAAGAATCCATACGGCGAGAACCATCGTCATCAGGCCGACGCCCGAGGCGACGAGCCGGTGGCTGTGTTCATAAAAAATCCCGCCCACCCATTTGGAGACCGGGAACAGGAACATGTTGTATCCGTAGGTTGTCGGCCAATCGGGAACCGCCATGCCCACGCCCTTCGAGGTGACGATGCCCCCGCTGCACAGCAGCAGGAACGTGGCGGCAAGCGTCAGGAGGGTCCAGATGTGGAGTCCCCGTGCGGATTTGCTGTGTCTGTCTTCACCCATGTCGGGAGATTCGAGCCGGATTTCCGCGACCAGGCAAGCGGCTAATGCGATTCCAGCCGCGCATTTTCCGGAGCGGGTTCATTCTGGGGAAGGTAGTCTTTCTCCATGCCGGGCACGCTGTATTCGTAGGCCCCGTGGCAGACGACGGGTGTCCTGACGAAGTTGCCATGGGGGGGAGGCGAAGGAACGGTCCATTCCAGGGTGTTTGAATGCCAGGGGTTGGCGGGAGCCACGGGTCCCCGGCGGAGCGAGTAAACGATGTTCCAGATGAACACGAAAGTCGTGAGGCCCAGGCCCATCGCTCCAATGGTGGAAATCTGGTTCAACGGCTGGAGCTGCCGCAGGTGTTCGTAAACCATCGGGTCGGCGATCCGGCGCATCATTCCGCCCAATCCCAGGTTGTGCATCGGGAAGAACGTCATGTTGAAGAAAACGAACGTGAGCACAAAATGCAACTTCCCGAGTCCTTCGTTGAGCATTCTGCCGAACATCTTCGGGAACCAAAAGTAGACTCCCCCGAAAATGGCAAAGATGCTGCCGCCGAAGAGCACGTAGTGGATGTGCGCCACGATGAAATACGTGTGGTGAACGAAGAGATCCACCGGGGTCGAGGCCATGAAGATGCCGCTGAGTCCCCCGATGACGAACATGGAGACGAAGGCCAGGGAAAAGCACATCGGGGTCGCGAATTCGATCGACCCCCGCCAGACGGTCCCGAGCCAGTTGAATGTCTTGATCGCGGAAGGGACGGCGATCACCATCGTGGAGACCGAGAAGGCGGCGCTGAGGGTCAGGTTCATGCCACTGACAAACATGTGGTGGCCCCAGACCATGAACCCCAGCACTCCGATGGCCATCATCGCATAGACCATCGCCTTGTAACCGAAGATGGGCTTGCGGGAAAAAACCGGGATGATTTCCGAAGCCAGCCCCATGGCGGGGAGGATCATGATGTAGACTTCGGGATGGCCGAAGAACCAGAACAGGTGCTGCCAGAGGAGGGGTTGTCCGCCTCCCGCAGGTTTGAAGAAGCTGGTTCCCAGGTTGAGATCCGCGAAGAGCATGGCTGCCGCCGCCGAGAGCACGGGAACCGCAAGCAGAAGAAGGATCGCGGTGACGAAGAGCGACCAGACGGTCAGGGGAAGCCGGAACATGGTCATTCCCGGCGCCCGAAGGTTCACGATCGTGGTGATGTAATTTGTCGCTCCGGCGATGGAGGAAAGCCCGTTGAGGAAAATGGCGATGCCCCACAGGCTTTGTCCCGCCTGCGTGCCGTTGTAGGCCGCGACGGCGCTGAGCGGCGCGTAGGCCGTCCATCCTGTCCCCGGTGCGCCACCGGGCGCAAAAAACGCACCGAGGATCACAAAGCCGGAGAGAACATACAGCCAGTAGCTCAATTCATTCAGAAGAGGGAACGCCATGTCGCCCGCGCCGATTTGCAGGGGAATGAGGTAGTTCCCGAAGGCTCCGATCAAAAGAGGCATCACCACAAAGAACACCATGATCGTGGCGTGCATCGTCACCAGCATGTTGTAACCGCCGGGAAGAATCACGCCGTCCACCGCAACAGTCTGCGGGAGAAACCTCCCGATCAGCGGGATCTCCGCCCCGGGCAACGCGAGTTGGTAGCGCACTCCCAGTGCCAGGGCTCCGCCGACAAAGAGAAAAAAGAGGGAGGTCCACAGATATTGCAAACCGATCATCTTGTGGTCGAAGGTCCAGAGATACCTTCGAAAAAAACTTTCGTGAACAGGTGGATGGTCGGCTGCACCGGCCAGGGGGGGATTGGCGGCTGCGGCAATCATTGATGCAAATCAAGAACCTCTTGGAACATATGCACCAAGATTCCGTGATTGCACGGGAAATTCGGAGAAATCGTCCCCGGGAAGGGAGATCTCTCCCCGTCGGTATTGCGCTACCGCCCCTCGACGATCATGAGACTGGGGATGAATTGCTGGACACTGTTCATCTCATTGATTTCGACGAGGGTGTTGAGAGGATCCTTTGAATTGAAGGCGACGAACCAGATCCGCAGCATCTGGGCACCCTGTGCGGGTGTGGTTATGTTGCAAAAGAGAACGTATTCCCCCGGCTCGGAGACCGGGAGTTCAAACCGTCCGCTGGCATCCGTGGTGGTGCTGGCGAGTGCCTGGGGAAGATTTTCGATAAAGAGGGAGGTGATTTCCCCGGGTGAGGCGGCAGGCAGCATTGCAACTTCCCGGGATTTGGCATCAAGGTATTCTTCGATGGTTTTTCTTGGATAGAGAAAGACCTGTGTTCCGGGAAGAGAGACGCGTTTTCCGGCATCATTTCTGAGAATGATGCTTCCGCGAACCACGCCCGGTTCGGCGAGTTCCCGGGAAGCAAAGAGGAGCTTCTGGTTTTCTTTCTCCAGGAGGTTCTGCGATTTCTCCATCTCTTTGACCCGCGCGGATTTGTGATCCAGTTCGTGGTAAAGGCTGGCGATCCAGAATCCCGCACCCACCAGGCCGGACAGCGCCAGCAGGAAGGCGATCCAGCCGGAGAGCAGGAGGGGCATGTTGCGTTTGGAGCGGTGGCGGCCGCGACCGGAGGAGGGCCTTCCGGGAGGGGTGCTGTCGCCGTGTTTGGCCCGGGAGTATTTCGGAGCGTCGATCTTCTTGAGAAACTCGGGCAGAGGAGTCCACTCGGGGCAGAGTTCGCTGAAGCAAAGATCGCTTTCGAGGAAATGGCCGGTGTCCACGAGCGAGGCCAGTTGTTCCGGAGGATATTGTCCGATCACTTTGCCATCGCGGGCGACATGGACGAGGCGGTTGCTGCTCATGGTTTTTCTTCTTTCTCCATGAAATCCGGGTTCGATGCAACCCACTCCAGAGCGGCTTCGCGGGAAGCGAGGGCTCCCTCCAGTTGACGGACCTGCACGGCGTCGAGGATGTGCTTGAAAAGCGGGCCGGGTTTCCAGCCCATGGCGATCAGGTCCCCGCCGGTGACCAGTGGCGGAGGAATGAGCGGTTCCCGGGAAAATTCCTCCCGCTTGGCAAGCAGGAACGCATGGTTGTCGAGAAGGCCGTGGGAGCCGAGACAATCCACCCGGTGGAGTTCCAGCTCATCATTGATGGTTGGACGGGCCAGAAAGCGTTTGAGCGTGGCGACGCGCATGTGTTGAACATCCTTGAAGGCCATGTGATTTTTCACCGCCGTGATGACCTCCTCGGTGAGTGCATTGGAAAACCGCAGGCGCTGGAAAATACCTTCCGTCATGGTCGCACTGACCGATTCATGACCGTTGAAACGAATCCGCCCGGTCTCATCCCGCCGGGCGGTCGGAGGCTTGCCGATGTCGTGAAACAGGACGGAAAACACCAGCGGGACGGAAACCTCCGCAGGCAGCAGGGAGAGCATGAGGCGCGTGTGGACGAAGACATCGCCTTCGGGATGGAACTCCGGCGGCTGCTCGCAACCTTTCATCGCCGTCACTTCGGGCAGAAGAATATCCAGCAGACCGGATTCCTCCAGCAGGTCGAATCCCCGGACGCGGGACGGATGGGTGAAAATCTTGACCAGTTCGTCCCGGATTCTTTCCGCGCTGACGGCGGAGATGGACGGTGCGTGATCGCACAGGGCCGACCAGGTGGCCGGTTCGATGCGGAAGTCCAGCGTTGCCGCGAAGCGGACTCCCCGCAGGAGGCGCAGCCTGTCTTCCTGAAATCTGTCCGAAGGTGTCCCGATGCAACGGAGGAGGCCCGCCTTCAGGTCCTCCCTGCCGCCCACGAAATCCAGAACCCGGTTTTCCAGCGGATCGTAGAAAAGCCCGTTGACCGTGAAGTCCCGCCGCAGTGCGTCTCCCTCCGCTGTGGTGAACGTGACAGATTCCGGGCGGCGTCCGTCAATATAGACGCCATCCGCGCGGAACGTGGCGACCTGGAATTCCTCTCCTTCCTCCAGCACGATGATGACGCCGAATTGTGCGCCCACTGCCACTGTGCAGGGGAAGAGTTTTTGAACTTCCTCCGGATGGGCGCTGGTGGCCACGTCGATGTCGTGGGCCGGGCGGCCGAGCAGGCGGTCCCGGACGCAGCCGCCCGCAAAATAGGCTTCATGACCCGCTTCACGCAGGCGCCGGACAATGCGCGTGGCGGTTTCTTCCATCGGGGCCTACTTCACCGCGGCCCAGACGCGGTGGACATCGTCGTGATCCTCCAGTTCCTGGAGGAACTCGCCCGCTTCCGCGCGCTGTTCATCCGTGAGGGAAGGAAATTGCTTGGCGACGTATCCGAGCTCACTCGTCACCACCGACCAGCCATTTCCGGCGAGCCATTTCGAGGCCGCCGCGGTCGCCGTGCGTTCGGTGAGGAAGCGGGCACCGGTCGCGCCTTCCGGGATGTCGTCATTCTCGACGTGGGTGAGCGGGACGAAGTCGTTGGCACCGGCCTCGATGGCCGCCGCTTCAATGTCCACCGCTGCGTCCGGATGATGGGCCTCGACGATGCCCACATGGTCGAACAAAAATTTGTTGCTGCCCGCGGTGCCGAGCTGGCCTTTTTTGAAAAGCACGCGGATCTCGGGAGCAGTGCGGTTGTTGTTGTCCGTGAGCACTTCGACGATCACCGGAACCTTGTGCGGGGCGTATCCCTCGAAGACCACGTGTTCGAGCACGAGTTTTTCATCGCCGATGCCGGCTCCTTTCTTGATCGCCCGCTCGATGACATCCCGCGTCACCGAAGCCCGCCGCGCCTTTTCCACCGCGGCGAAAAGCCGGGCATTTCCCTCGACATCCGGGCCGCCCTGCTTGGCGGCGACCATGATTTCCTTCACCAGCTTGCCGACAACCTGGCCTTTCTTGAGGTTTGCGACCTCGCGCTTTGCATGCAACCACTGTCTTCCCATAGGACGTTCACCCTATCCGGCTCCGTCGCCGGGCGCAAATCCATTTGCGGGAAGTGTGGCGCTGCATGGCTTGGCAAAAGTGAAAGATCAAAGTTGGACAGATCTGGAAGTTGGGAAGGGGGGAGGACGAAAGGCAGGGAACGCTGCCGGGGAGTCCCCCGCGGTCATTGGCCTTCGCGCTTCCCATCCCGTCCGGGCCTCCCTGCTCCACTCCCCAAGCCGTTTTCAGGATAAAAGCAATGCAGCAAACAGATTCTTTTGGGGGTTACTTTGGATCAAACCAACGGCCCTGTTCGCGAATGAGGTCGACGAGGCGTTGGACAGCTTCAGTTTCCGGGATGTTGAACTTCACCGGGGTTTTGCCGACGTAGAGGTTGACTTTTCCCGGCGCACCGCCCACATAACCAAAATCGGCATCGGCCATCTCCCCGGGTCCGTTCACAATGCAACCCATGATCGCGATTTTCACGCCCTTGAGGTGAATGGTGGCTTCCTTGATGCGGGCGGTGGTTTCCTGGAGATTGAAAAGCGTGCGTCCGCAACTCGGGCAGGCAACGTAGTCGGTCTTGAAAATCCGGACTCCGGCGGCCTGGAGAATATTATAGGCGATGCGGAGGGACTGCCCCGGAGCCTCTTCCCCCCGGACGAGAACGGCATCGCCGATGCCATCGCACAGGAGGGAGCCGATGTTCATGGAGGCCGCGAGCAGATTTGCCAGAAACCCGCCGGATGTTTTTTGAAATCCGTCCTTGAGCAGAATCGGATGGCGCGACTCCAGGCGGGAGGCCAGGAGCCGGAAAGCCGGGATCACATCCAGGGGGCAGGAGTCGGCAACGGTTGCCAGGCGAGCGTCCGGCAGGCTGTTTGCGGCGGCCACGGCGGCATCATCGCAGGGGTCCACTTCGAGAATGTCCGCATCTTCACAGACGATCTCCGGCTGAAATTCCCCGAGGCCGGAGAGCTTGTGGGCAAGTTTGTCGCGGGTCTCCCGATTCACCGCCACACGCACGATCTCGTCTGCACCGGTCGGAATTCCCGCCGCGGCGATTTTCTGCGAGGGGCGTTTGGAAAAAGAAAAGGGATCGAAGGGAAGCGGTTGTCCGCTTTTTCCGGAAGGAGGAAGCCTGTTTTCCACAAGCGCGACGAGAGCTTTCGCGACAGGAATCTCATGCACGGAATCCTCGGTGAGCGAGACCCGGATGGTGTCGCCGATCCCGTCGGCCAGGAGACTTCCAATCCCGATGGCACTCTTGATCCGTCCGTCGTCACTGTCCCCGGCTTCTGTCACTCCCAAATGAATGGGATAGTTCCAGGAAGAATTTGAAATGCAGGAGTCGTGCGAGGCACGGGGTTTTTCAATTCCCAATTCCTCATTCCCCATTTCCAATTCGTTCAAGGCATCCAGCCTTGAAACGAGCAGCCGGTAGGCCTGGATCATGACCTTCGGGTTCGAGGCCTTCATCGAAAAGATGATGTCTTGGAAATCGAGTTCGCGGGCCAGGCGGGCAAATTCCAGAGCGCTTTCCACCATCCCGACAGGCGAGTCCCCGTGGCGGTTCATGATCCGGTCGCTCAGGCTGCCGTGGTTTGTCCCGATCCGCATGGCGACGCCGCGTTCCTTGCAGAGCCGGACCAACGGGTGGAAGCGTTCCCGGATGCGATCGATCTCGGCGTCGTATTCCGCATCCGTGTAGTCCCGGACAGCGAATTTTTTCGAGTCGGCGAAGTTGCCGGGATTGATCCGGATCTTGTCCACCCATTTGGCCGCCTCAAGGGCCGCCTCGGGTTTGAAATGGATGTCGGCGACAAGCGGAACAAGGCAGCCCTGGCGGTGGAGAGCCGCGCGAATGTGCTCGAGATTCTGTGCATCCCTGACCGTGGGGGCGGTGATCCGGACGATCTCACAGCCCACCTCCACAAGCCCCAGCGTCTCCTTCACGCAGGCTCCGGTGTCCATGGTGTCGCTGGTGAGCATGGACTGGACACGGATGGGGTTGCCGCCTCCAACAGCCGTCGTGCCGATGCGGACTTCCCGTGTGGGCCGTCGTCCGGGGAAAGGGTGGTAAACCAGATTCGCGGGTTCCCTCTTTTCGGTTGAACCACTCATGTTCATGGAAAGAGGAGGGCTCTACTTGGATTTTTCAGCAACCGGCGGTTTCGAGGAGAAGAGATCTCCCACATCGTAGAATGTGAGGTAAAGCATGAAGCCGATGAGGGCGAGTGCGCAGGCGGTCTGGACGTATTCCAAAAGGCGGACATTGATCGGCTTGCGGCGGATTCCCTCGATGATCGCCAGGGTGATGTGTCCGCCATCGAGAACCGGGAAAGGGAGGAGGTTGATCAGTGCGAGGTTCACGTTGATCAGCACGCTGAATGCCAGTGCCAGCCGCCAGCCGTTGTCGCTTTCAAAGATCCGGTAGTAGAGGTTCAAAATCCCCACCGGCCCGCTGAAATGCGCGGCCTTGACATCCGATTTCGGAGAAAGCAGGGCATCCACCATCCGGAAGATGCTCGTGGCCGCTTCTTTCACCTGGGTGAAGGGATCCGGGTAAACCAGCGTGGTGCGTCCCCACTCGATGCCGAAATTCACCGGTTGGGCGTCGGGAGTGGCGGGAGGAAGCGGAAGCGTGAGGGCCACATCCGCGCCATTCCTCTCCACGGTGACGGCAAGGGACTTTCCGCGGTTCGCATCCACCTGCGGTCCGAGTTCGTCGAGGTTGAAAATCGGCTGGCCATTGACTTCCGTGAGCAAATCTCCGGCTTGGAATCCCGCCTTGTCCGCCATGCTGCCACGGACGACAAAACCCACGCCGGGAACCAGACGGGGTGCGATCTGCACCTGGCGAAGGGCCGGACGGCGCCAACCGGATGTTTCGGGTTTGGTCCAGCCGGAGTGAAGCGTGATCTCCTGTCCTTCCCGTTTGATCGTAAAGGCGATGGTCTCCCCCTCACTGCGCACGATCCGCCATTTGATCCCGTCTGTTCCCCCAAATTGCTTCACCGGTTGCCCGTCGACAGCAATGATTTCATCCCCCACCCGGAGCCCGGCTTTGTCAGCCGGCCCGTCTTTGGCCACAAATCCGATGACCGGAGAATCGAATTCCCCCTGCGGCTTTCCCACAAACCAGACGAGGCAGGCCATGACGAAAGCGAGCCCGAGACTGAACACCGGTCCTGCGGCGGCCACGATGATCTTGTCGATGGGTTTGATGGGAGGGAGCTGGTCGCGGGATTGTTCGACCCTGCCCTCGAGGGCTTCCATCGGCGCCAGTTGGGGGATGGCCACGAACCCGCCGGCGGGAATCGAACCCAGGCGATATTCCACGCCCCCGATGGTCTTTTTCCAAATCGGCTTCCCGAACCAGATGGCGAATTTTTCCACGACCAGACCGCGCCACTTTGCCGCCAGGAAGTGCCCCAGCTCATGCACCACGATGAGGAGGTTGAAGATCAGAATGACCTCGAGACAGATGAAAAGAAATTTGAGAATGTCGAAAACCATAAAAAGGAAGGGCTCAGCTTCGCCGCGAATCGGAAAAAATCAATCAGTTGCGAAAAATCTATTTGAAAGCAACCCGCCGGGCGAGTTCACGGGCGGCGTGGTCGGTTTGGATGAGCCCGTCCAAATCCGGGTGGTCCGTATGCGGGCATTGGGCCATGACCCGGGCGACGATGTCCCAGATTTTCGGGAAGCGGATTTTCCCGGAAAGAAAGGCTTCGACCGCGATTTCATTGGCCGCATTGAGCACGGCCGGGAGTGTTCCGCCGCGGGTGCCTGCCTCGAGCGCGAGATCCAGCGCGGGGAAATCCAACCGGCGCGGAGCCTCAAAATCCAGCCGGGCCAGTTTGGCAAAATCCAGTGGCTCGAGCGAATTCGGCACGCGGTCCGGCCAGGTCACCGCGTAATGGATGGGGAAGCACATGTCGGACCGGCTCAGTTGGGCCAGCGTGGAGCCGTCCACGAATTCCACCATCGAATGAATGATGCTTTGCGGGTGGATGACCACTTCCACCTGCCCGATCGGGAGCCCGAAGAGCCAGCGAGCCTCGATCATCTCCAGTGCCTTGTTGAAAAGTGTCGCGGAGTCCACGGTGATCTTTCTTCCCATCTGCCAGGTCGGATGGCGGAGGGCGAGTTCCGGGGTGATCACGTCAAACTCCGCCCGGGGTGTGTGACGGAAGGGGCCCCCGGAACAGGTCAGGATCAACCGCCGGACTGTTGAAACATCGCGTCCCTCCAGGCATTGGAAGATGGCATTGTGCTCGCTGTCCACCGGGAGGATCCGCACACCATTTTCCGCGGCGGCGGTCATGACGGCCTCACCGGCCATGACGAGGATTTCCTTGCTGGCCACGGCGAGGTCTTTTCCGGCCTGGATTGCCGCCAGGGCGGGTTTCAAGCCGGCGGTGCCGACGATGGCCACAAGGACAAGATCCGCCTCCGGCAGTGTGGCCAGTTCGATGAGGCGTTCCACGCCGTCCGGCCCGTCGGTGCGAACACAGCGGGCTTTCGGGAATTCCTTTGCCGCCTCTTCCAGTGCCTTCGCATTCCGGTGGGCCGACATCCCGACGATTTCCATCCGGTCCGGAATGTCGCGCACCACCTTGAGGGCGCTTTGCCCGATCGAGCCCGTGGCTCCCAGAATGACCACACGCCGCTTTCTCATGACACGCCGAGGACCAGCCTCATGTAGAAAAACAGCAGGGGAGAGGTGAAGAGCAGGCTGTCGATCAGATCCAGCGTGCCCCCGATGCCCGGCAGCAGGTGGCTCGAATCTTTGATGTTGGCCCCCCGTTTGACAATCGACTCGGCCAGATCCCCGATCACCGCCGCAAACCCAAGGAACAACCCCAGCACCACGATGTCATCAAACCGGAACGCCGAGAGCTTCTCCGGCATCAGGGCATAGAGCCAGCAGGCGGCAATCAGCGATGTGATCAACGCCCCCGCGAATCCCTCCCATGTCTTCTTGGGACTGATGTGCGGGGCAAACGGGTGTTTCCCGAAAAGGCTGCCGAAAACATAGGCTCCCATGTCGCTGAACTTCGTCACCATCACCAGAAACAGCACGTAATATTGCCCGGTCGTCGCCCCGTCCGCCGTGCGCGGGGTCAGGTAAATGATCTTGGTGATGAAGCTGAACAGCCATGGAATGTAGAGAAGCCCGAATACCGTGTAGCCCATCGCCCGCAGCGGATCCTGCCCCGCCCCCCGGAACATCTGCCGGGCAAAAATGACGAAGAGGAACAACACGAGCACCACCAGCTCGAAGTCGTAGGCATTTTCCGGTCCCTGTTCCTTCATCAGAAAAAATCCGCCCCCCAGCAGGACCACCGCGCAGATCAACCCGGTGAGGGTGAAAACGCCGATCCCGTCCGCCTTCAACATCCGGTAGTATTCCCACAGCGCCACCAGCGCCATGAAGGCCAGCAGACAGAAAAACCCGAAGTCGTATCCGGCAAAAATCGTCGTCAACATCAGAGCCCACAGACCCACCGTGCTGGAAAGACGGAGGAAGAACGTGAGTTGCTTGGAGGTCATGGCCGTCCGGAGAAAGAATCAGAGCGCCGCCCGGCGGGCAATCCCGAATCCCGCTTGATCCCACATCCCTCCTCCGCCATGCTTCCGTCCCGGAGAGATTTTTTAAAGATGCACATCCCGACTCTGATCGAAAAAAAACGCGACGGGGGCTGTCTCGAAGACCGGGAAATCGCCGGGCTCATTGCGGCTTACTCCACCGGCGGGGTTCCGGACTACCAGATGAGCGCGTTTGCCATGGCGGTTTTCTTTCGCGGGATGTCGGATGGCGAGACGGCTGCTCTCACGGCCGCCATGCGGGACAGTGGACGGGTGTTCCGGTGGCCGGAAGGGTCTCCTCCGAAGGTGGACAAGCACTCCACCGGCGGCATCGGCGACAAGGTTTCCCTCGTTCTCGCCCCGCTTCTGGCCTGCGACAGTCTGTGGGTGCCCATGGTTTCCGGACGCGGACTCGGGATCACCGGCGGCACGCTGGACAAACTCGAGAGCATCCCCGGGTTCAACGTCCATCTTGATGAAACCGCCTGCCTGCGACAGATCGAAAAGATCGGCGTCTTCATGGCCGGGCAGACGGAGGATTTTTGCCCGGCGGACAAGCGCCTCTACGCCCTTCGCGATGTCACTGCAACCGTTCCCTCCCGTCCGCTCATCATTGCCAGCATCATGTCAAAAAAACTCGCCGAGTCGCTGGACCGGCTCGTGCTTGATGTGAAGTTCGGCAGCGGCGCGTTCATGAAAAACCGGCAGGATGCCGAATTGCTGGCCGCCGGACTTTCCGCTGCTGGCGAAAGCAACGGCGTTCGGACCGCCTTCCTCCTGTCTCCGATGGACGAACCGCTCGGCCGCACGGTCGGCAATGCCCTTGAAGTCCGCGAGGCGGTGGAGACCCTTCAGGGCCGGGGCCCCGACGACCTTGTGAACATCACGCTCGATCTCGCGGCGTCCGTCGCCAACTCCCCTCGCGACGTCCTGGCAAAGCGCCTCCGCGACGGCTCGGCCTGGCGGAAGTTCCTCGCTCTCGTCGAAGCCCAGGGCGGCGACCTCCGGGTCTTTGACAATCTGGCTTCCTTTCACCCCGCCCCGGTTATCCGCCCGCTTCCCGCACCTGTCGACGGAATCGTACGGAAAATGGATGCCGGCTCAATCGGTCGCGCCGCCGTGGAATTGGGCGCGGGACGTCACAAAACGACGGACTCCATCGATCCCGCCGTCGGATTCTCCGGAATCAAAAAAACCGGCGAACCGGTGGCAAAAGGCGAACCGCTTTTGTGGATCCATGCCGCCTCCGCTCCCGCCGCCGAAGCCGCTACAAAAGCCGTTCAATTTCATGTCCAACAGTCCTGAATCTTGGCATGCCATGAACTGCCCGCCCTGTTGTCCGTGAATGCCGGTCCTCACGCTCTTTCCAGGGAAAATCCCATCGCGCTTCTCGCTCCGGCCGGGTCGTGGGAATCCCTCTCGGCAGCACTGAAAGCCGGGGCGGATGCCGTTTACTTCGGCGTTGGAAAAATCAACATGCGGGCGCGGGCGGCGAACAATTTTCAACCGGACGACCTGCCGGAGATTGTCGCAAAATGCCGCGCCTCCGGAACAAAGACCTGCCTGACCCTCAATACCATCCTCTTCGACGGCGAACTCGAAGAGGCGGGAACCCTGTGCCATGCGGCCAGGGAAGCGGGCGTGGATGCCGTGATTGCGGCGGATCCCGCCGTTCTCCAAATCGCCCGGACCGCCGCCCTGCCCATTCATCTTTCCGTGCAGGCGAATGTGACGAATCTGGACGCCGTGCGGTTTTACTCTGCCTTTGCGGATGTGATCGTGCTGGCCCGTGAGCTGACCCTCGACCAGATCCGCGAAATCATTGCAGGCATCCGGGAAAAGCCCCTCCTTGGTCCGTCCGGGAAACCCGTTCAAATCGAGATCTTCGCCCACGGCGCCCTGTGTGTTGCGTTTTCGGGAAAATGCCAGATGAGCCTGTCCCTCCACGGCCCCGCTGCTTCCGCCAGTCGGGGAGCCTGTTTTCAGCCCTGCCGGCGAAATTACCGCGTCACGGATCAGGAAACCGGCGACGAACTTGTGCTCAACGGACACCAGGTCATGTCCCCGAAGGATCTCTGCACCCTGCCTTTCCTGGATCAAATTCTTGAAACCGGCGTCTCGGTGCTGAAAATCGAAGGCCGCGGGCGTTCGGCGGATTATGTTTCCACTGTCGTGCGCGTCTATCGCGAGGGCATCGACGCCTGGAAAAACGGCACGTTTTCCGCCCAATTGGCATCGGGAGCGTGGATGGCCGACCTGGAGAAAGTCTTTCACCGGGGATTCTGGCAAGGGGGCTACTACCTCGGCAAACCGCTTGGCGAATGGGCCGCGTCTTCGCACTCCCGGGCTGCCGAAAAGAAAATTTTCGTCGGGGAAATCACCAAATACTACGCCCGCATCGGCGTGGCGGAAGTCCTCGTCCGCGCGGAACCGCTTCGTCTGGGCGACGAGTTTTGGATTCTGGGAGAAACGACCGGTGCTGTCCGCTCGAAAGTCACCGCGCTTCGCACGGGGGAGGACGGGGTTCCGTCCGGGTGTGCGGAGAAGGGGGTTCACGCGGCTTTTCCTGTCCCGGAAAAGGTTCGCCCCGGAGACCGGCTCTACCGCCTGGTTCCGACGGTTCGGGAAAGGCCGTCTTGAATGCTCTCAACGGCCTTGGAGTCTGAAACTTCCGGGCCAACAGGCGACGGGACAATTTGGCTCTGCCGGCAGAGCCATTTTTGATCCAAGACAAAGATTTATTCTCGACAAGTTTGATTCTTATCAAAAAAATCCCCATTCATGAGAATGACGGTTGCTTTGCTTGCGGTTACAGTGGCGGTTGCTTCTATTGCACGTGGGGAGTGGGTTGACCTCGAGGCCAACTGGTCGGGTGCTTCCCATGGCAATTCCGTTTTTGCGACAGCAACATTTTCTCTGAATACGTCTGCCGTGTCCAATCCCGGAACAACCGTGGGAGGGATTTCTTCTTTCATGCAGAATTTTGAACTCACCCTTTCCGGAGCGTCTTCTGGAAATGGCGTGTTTACAGCCTCTGATTTCAGTCTTTTCGTGTTGTCCACCGGTGCTGGAACGCTCGATTTTCATTCCGAACTCGTTGGACAATCGACGCCGGGCGGACTCTGGGGCCTGGGAACCATTCCTGTGGGCGATTTTAATTTCTTCAACAGTCTTCTTGTCGCTCCAACCGGCTCAAGTGCTTTTGTTCTCATGACGAACAGTGGGGAGCAAATCTCCCTGACCTCCCTTCATCCGGTTATTGCATCAACCCCCGTGGCTGTTCCTGAGACGGAGACTTGGGTGATGGGGATGCTTGCCGTGGGTGCGGTTTTTATCGTGGCCCGTCGGCCTTTTGGCCTCGCCAAGGCCTGAAAAATCCCGGTCGAGGGGCTTTCAGAATGGGGCCAGGAGAAAGGCTTCCGCGTGGGCGGGTCTGATTGAGCAGGGGGAGGACCGGGCTATGCGGCGAGGAAGCGCAGGGCGTCTCCCAGCCGTTGTCTCCATGAGAGTTCGGTATGCGCTCCGTTTTCCACTTTTCGAATCACAAATTGATTTCCATCCTTCCATCCCTTCTGCCGGAGCAGTGAACCCAGTTCGGCATGGTAGGGTTCGTAGCATTCATCGAGCCCGTGGGTTCCGTAATCGAAATACATCCGCACCCCGTCGGGCAATGCCGGCTCGGCCGCGAGCGCCTGAAGCTGACGGGCCTGTGCGGGGAGCGACTGGGAAATGTCCTCGAAGGATGTCGAGAGGCAGAGGAAATTTCCAAAGACCCCCGGATGTCGCAGCGCGGTGTAAAAACTGTTGAGTGCGCCCAGAGAGACTCCGCCGAGAACCCGGGCATCCGGCCGGGGAAGCGTGCGGTAATGGGCGTCCATGTGATCCATCAGCTCCGTGGCGATGAAGTGGGAATAGGCCGCCCCTCCGAGTTCGGGCGAGAGATCGAAGTCCCGCATCGAAGAGTCGTTGTCGGAAAAACCCTCCGGATGGCAGACGCCGACGACGATCGACTCCGGAAGAATCCCGTGGGAGGAAAGAAAGGTGACCCATTCATCCGCCGCCAGGTCCACCCCGCTGATGGCACTGGTGAGCGGGTTGAACACATTGTCCCCGTCGTGAAGAACGATCACGGGAAATCTCCGCGTCGCCTCCGCGCCATAGCTCTGCGGAAGCCAGACAAGCAGATCGCGCCACCCGGCCAGACCGCGCGAGTGGATTCTCTCCCGCGTCAGGCGGCCCCGATAGCGGTCTTTCCAATCAGCCACCGTGTGGTGGAGCGTCGCATCGAGCCAAACTTCGTGGAAATGGTTGCCGGGAACGTGACCGAACGCATCCACCGCCTCGGCCTCCCAGCTTCCGCGCAGGATCTTGTATTCAAAATGCATTCCCGTCTCCGCCTCGAACTCCCCGACCAACCAGGGAAGTTCCGGCTGCAACGGCAGCGCCCGGGCCGGGTTCCAGTCTCCCAGTGCCGGAAGCCCGCCCACAACAAACACGCGGTCCCCGGGACGAAAATCCACCGGCGGAACGATGCGAAATCGGATCTGGCTCATGCTTCAAAATAGCCTGTCCGGAGGGTCCGGCCAAGTCGCCAGAAAGGAAAAATGCGCTCTCCTGTGATCCGCATCACAGGGCAAGATACTGTTTGCGGCGCCCGGCGGGAAATTTTTCAATGGCGTAGCGCAACATCGTGCGGGGCATCGCGGTCGCATGGGCGTCCAGAAATCTCTCCAGCGCCGCGACATCCCGTTTGCCGGCCTCCCGCAGCATCCACCCGCAGGCCTTGTGCAGGAGATCTTCGGGATCTCCCAGCAGTTTCTCCGAGAGCCGGAACGTCTCCGCGAGATCCCCGGCCCGGATGAATGCCCAGGTGGAAACGATCGCGATCCGCCGCTCCCAGAGGCTCTCCGAGGCGGCCAACTTTCGGAGAATGGGGCGCGGACGATCGAGCAGCCAGGCTCCCACGATGTGGTAGGCCGACACATCCACCAGATCCCAATTGTTGATCCAGCGCGTTTCCGACAGATAAAAATCAAAAACAGCCTTCCGCCCTGCGGTCTCCTCGTTCTGGAACCGGCGCACGAGAATCAAAAGCGCCAGGAGACGTTCCTCATGCCAGGGGGAATGCAGGAGCCCGCGAATGTCGGATTTCCCATCATCAAGTTTCGCCACGGCCCGGATCCCCGGCATGTCGACCCCTAAAAACCGGTCTCCTTCCCCATACTCTCCCGGACCCGTTTTGAAAAACCGCGCCAGTGTTTCCGCCCGACCGGGAGCAATCCGTTTTCGCAATTCTTCCCGGAGGTTTTTCATGGGAAGGCTCTCTAACCTCTTTTCCTCCGGACCGCCAACCCTTTCTCCCTCCCGGAACAATCCTTCGCGGGGTGGAAAATCCGGAAAAAATCCTATTGTCTCAGGCTCCCCTCCCGGCTATTTGTTTTCATTCCCCCTGTCCCAGTCGATTCAATCATTCGCATGAATAACAAAGGAAAAATAGTCCAAGTCATTGGTCCCGTGGTGGATGTGGAATTCCATCCCGCCGACGGAGCTCTGCCGAAAATTTACGACGCGCTGGAAATCACCTTCGAGGCCGCCGGACAAACGAATCGCCTCACTTTGGAAGTCCAGCAACACCTCGGAGAGAACTGGGTCCGCTCGATCGCCATGAGCTCGACCGAGGGGCTCACCCGGGGCATGGAAGTCCTCAACACCGGAGCCCCGATCTCGGTGCCCGTCGGAGAAGGCGTTCTGGGCCGGATTTTCAATGTCACCGGAGACCCCACCGATGAGCGCGGGCCGGTGAAGTTCGAGAAAAAGTATCCCATCCACCGCAAGGCTCCCCCGCTCATCGAGCAGGACACGAAAGCCAAGATCCTCGAAACCGGCATCAAGGTCATCGACCTCATCTGCCCGTTCACCAAGGGCGGCAAAGTGGGGGCCTTCGGCGGTGCCGGCGTCGGCAAGACGGTCGTCATCATGGAGCTCATCAACAACATCGCCAAGGGACACGGGGGGTACTCCGTGTTCGCCGGCGTGGGAGAGCGCACCCGTGAAGGCAATGACCTTTATGCCGAAATGAGCGAGTCCGGCGTCATTGTTCAGGACGACCTCGAAAAGTCGAAGGTCGCGCTGGTTTACGGCCAGATGAACGAACCCCCGGGAGCCCGTCTGCGTGTGGCGCTCACCGCGCTCGCGATGGCCGAATATTTCCGCGATGAAAAGAATCAGGACGTGCTCCTCTTCATCGACAACATCTTCCGGTTTTCCCAGGCGGGCTCGGAAGTGTCCGCGCTCCTCGGCCGCACACCCAGTGCCGTCGGTTATCAGCCGACCCTCGCCGCCGAGATGGGCGACCTCCAGGAACGGATCACCTCCACGACCAAGGGTTCGATCACCTCGTTCCAGGCGGTTTACGTCCCTGCGGACGATTTGACCGACCCGGCTCCGGCGAACACCTTCGCCCACCTCGATTCCACCATCGTGTTGGAACGCTCGATCGCCGAACTCGGCATCTACCCGGCCGTTGATCCGCTCGCCTCGACTTCCAAGGCGCTTGCCGCCGACATCGTTGGCGAGGAGCACTACAAGGTCGCCCGGGGCGTCCAGAACGTCCTCCAGCGATACAAGGATTTGCAGGACATCATCGCGATTCTCGGCATGGACGAACTTTCGCCCGACGACAAGCTCACGGTGTATCGCGCCCGCAAGATCCAGCGCTTTCTCTCGCAGCCGTTCCATGTGGCCGAGATCTTCACCGGCACCAAAGGCCAGTATGTCCCGATCAGCGAAACGATCCGCGGCTTCCAGGAAATCCTCGACGGCAAACACGACGACGTGCCGGAAGGGAATTTCTACATGAAGGGCGGCATCGACATGGTCAAGGAAGCCTGATCTCCACCGGAAATCATCCATGCTCCGTCTCGAAATTGTCACTCCCGAGCAAAAGACCTACTCCGATGACGTGGACTCCGTGGTGATTCCCGGCGTGGAGGGGGAACTCGGCGTGCTGCCCCAGCACGTTCCGTTGCTCACCCAGCTTCTGCCCGGAGAACTCCGCGTTCTCAAGGATGGAGAGGAACTTCGCCTGGCCGTGGGAGAGGGCTTTGTCGAGATCAGTGCCGGGAAGGTCGCTGTTCTCACCGACATGGCCGTCCGGGAAAGCGACATCGACGAGTCGGCGGCCGAGGAGGCCGTCCGTCGGGCCGAACAGGCGATGCTGGAAGACAAACTCAGCGAAGAAGAATACGCCACCGTCAAAGCTTCGCTCCAGAAATCGCTTGCCCAGATCCGCGTCAAACGCCGCCGCACCATCTGACCGGCGGCCCCGGTTTTTATTTGCGAAAACCCTTTCCGCAGCCGACAGGCAGTGATGCTTCGCACGGATTCCCTGTCGGCCCTGTTGGAAGAGGCCCTTGCCGCCGGCATCCGTCGGATTGGCCAGGTGCTCATTCTTTGCCGGGAAGAGGGGTTTTCCCTGCTCCATGAAGAGGATGCGGAGAGGACGGATTTGAAACTTTTCACCACTCCGGATTCCGCCGCAACCATCGTGCGTTTCAACGACAGCGGGGCTTACCGTCCGTTGAAAACTGCCCCGGACCTTTGTCATGGCTGGCGGCTGGATCTGGCTTCTCTTGAGGAGCTTCGCCTGGCCCTCGACACCCTGTATCCCGCCGCTCTGGGAAACTGGCGGGCTCTTCTGACCGGTCGGCTCCTTCCCGTGCCGTTGCGATCCACCGTCGACCGCCAGAGCGGGATGTACCGGGTCACCGGGAAAATCACCGACGCCCAGGCCGCGGGCCTTGTGGAGACTCTCTGCAAACCGGGCTGCCTGAGGAAAATTCTCTGGCCTGTTTCCGGGCCGGAGCCGTCCGTCACGCTCCCGTCGGACCGCATCCCGCTGTTGTGCGGAGAAGCCTGCAACCTCTTTGTGGCTGCCGCCCGCAAGGTTGTGAAAGGGATTTCAAGGGACGCCGAAATATAAATTTCCGACCTTTTCAGCCCACAAAGCAGTAAACCCGAAAACCTCGTTTGGAGGGGATGGGATGGCGTAAGATGCTGGCCGATAGGGCCAGCCGAAGCGCGAGGCGTATCCGCTGTGATCCGGTGAGCGCTGAGAAAGGCCCTTCGCGGCCAGCAGATTGCGGCAGACCTCCCCGAGCAAACGAGGTTTTCGGGGTAAACGGCTGGGGAAAGAGGCCGCTCGCCGGATTGAGCAAATCACGGGCGTGCAACTTTCCGAGGACCCGAGAAATTCCCGGGAATTTGGATTGACTCGACGGGAGATCCGGTTAATTTCCTCGGCTCCACTGATCTGATTCTATGAAACGCACATACCAGCCTTCCAAACGCACGCGCAAGCAACAGTTTGGCTTCCGCGCACGCATGAAAACCAAGGCCGGCCGCGCAACCTTGAACCGCCGCCGCCAGCGGGGACGCAAGCGCCTCCTGCCCAAGGGTGTCGAAATCCATTTTGCCCGCCACACCGGAGCCTGAGCGGCAAAGGTTGTCTTTCCCGAAGGCTGTTCGCCTCCGGGAAGGAAGGGAATTTGCCCGGGTCCGTGAACACGGCCGGGTTGCACAGGGTCGGCTGTTAAGGTTGGCCCTTTTGTGTTTGGAGACCGGAGATGCGGCCAAAATCGGCATCATCACCTCCAAACGGGTCGGAGGAGCCGTTGTGAGAAACAAAATCCGCCGCCGCCTGCGGGAATTGATCCGGGTCTCCCGGCAGAATTTCCCTCCCGGGGCTCTCATCGTGGCCATTGCCAAACCGGCCAGTGCAACCGCCCCATTTGAAGAATTGAGAGGGGAATGGTTGCTTCTTGCCCGCCGACTTTCTATTTTGCCGCCTCTGACATGACTTCCCTGCTCGTTTTTGCCATTCGCATTTACCAGATGCTGCTCTCGCCCGCATTGCAGGCGGTGTGCGGTCCTGGCTGCGGATGTCGCTTCGAGCCAACGTGTTCGGAATACTTTGTCCAGGCCCTTCGCCGGCATGGATTTCTCAAAGGGCTCGGCCTTGGAATCGGCCGCATCGCCCGCTGTCACCCGTGGGGCGGATGCGGGTATGACCCCGTGCCCTCCGCCTTCAAATCCTCTCTGCACTGATGGACCGTAAAGCCTGGATCGCAATCACTCTCTCCGTTGCCGGCCTCTTCGCCTGGCAATGGTATGTCGGCAAATATCAAACGCCACCGCGTCCGACGGAACCCCCTGCCGCGTCCCCTGCGGCCACGGCGACTCCGACAGCAACCGCGACGCCCACGGCCACACCGGCGGCTTCCCCCCCCTCGCAACCCGTGATGACCGCCCGCGCGGAGAGCCTGTCCGCCGAGGGAGCCGAGTTTGTCTTCAACAACGATGCCGGTGGCATCGAGCAGGTGATTCTCCTGATGCACCAGGGGGAAAACAGCCAAAGTGTTTCCCTGAACCGCGACCGTTCCCTCCCGATCGGAGCCCTGGGGTTCAACCCCGGTGAAGTTTTCGGCGGCTTCGACATGCGCGCCGACCGCACCAGGGGCGAAGTCACCTTTTCCAAGACCGCCGCCGATGGGTTGGAGATCACCAAACGGTTTGTTCTTCCCCCAACTTCGGAGAAAAACCGCCTCTACACCGTCTCGTTGGAAATTGCATTCCGCAACCCCGGGGCATCGGACTTGCAGGTCCCGGCCTTCTTTGTCAGCACCGGCGGTTCCGCCCCCATCCACCAGAGCGATCTCCCGATGTATACCCGCTTCGACTGGTCCCATGGCGGGAAAATGGAAAAAATCGACGTCAACTGGTTTTCCCCAAGCTCGGTTCCGCTCCTGGGCATTCCCCTGCGCGGAGAGCGTCCGCTTTACCTGGAAAGCAGGGCCGATGTCCAGTGGGCGGCCGTCACCAGCCAGTATTTTTGCACCATCGTCACCTCCAAAGATCCCGCCACCTCGGTCTGGGCCAAGCGGTTTGACACCAGGAAGCAGAACAACACGCCGGTCTTCGGCATCCAGGGCGCTGTCGGTCTCGCCGGCTTCTCCGTCGCTCCCGGAGCCACCGTCACAAAAAACTTCGAGATTTACGCCGGCCCGAAGGAACTCACCCGTCTCCGCAAGCTCGGCGGCAACCAGGACGCTGTCCTGGACTTCGGCATGTTCGGCTTCATCAGTGAATTTCTCCTCTGGGCCATGAACACTCTGCACGGCTGGCTCGGCAGCTACGCCGCAGCCATCATCGTCCTCACCCTCATCATCAAATCCGGCCTCTGGCCGATCCAGAACAAGGCGACGAACGAAATGCGGAAAATGTCCGCCCTCTCGCCCAAGATGACCGAGCTTCGCGAGAAATACAAAGACGACCCGCAGAAGATGAACGAAGAGATCATGAAGCTCTACCGCGAATACGGGGTCAACCCCCTTAGCGGATGCTTCCCGATGCTCATTCAGATCCCGATTTTCTTCGGTTTCTACGCCATGCTCGGCACCGCCATCGAACTCCGCAACAGCTCGTTCTTCTGGATTCACGACCTCTCGCAGCCGGATACCATCGGGCACATCCTCGGTTTCCCGATCAACCTGCTCCCGCTGATCATGTCGCTCACCATGGTCTGGCAGATGGTCATCACCCCGAAAAGCGGCGACGCCACCCAGCAGCGCATGCTCTACTTCATGCCGGTCATCTTCCTGACCTTTGCCTACAATTACGCCAGCGGACTCGCACTTTATTGGACAACGCAGAATATTTTTTCTATTGTCCAACTCTACCTGACGCGCAACAAACCGCTGCCCGTGCTGGAAAAGAAAAGCATCCTTGCAAAGCGGGAAGCGGGCAAAAACCCAAAGAAAAAGAGACCATGAACCAGACACCCGTTGAAGTTCTCGACACGATTCTCGGATACCTCGGCTTTGTTGCCGAAATCCAGGAGCAGGAACGCGACGGTCACCCGGTTCTCCAGATCCTCACCCACGAACCCGACCGGCTCATCGGGCGGCACGACGTGGTCATCGACGATCTCCAGTATCTCGTCAACCGCGTCCTCGCCACGCAGGAGCCTCCCGGCCCCCGCGTCGTCGTCGATGTCGAGCACCACCGCGCCATGCGCGACGACGCCCTTGTCGAGAAAGTTCACCACCTCGCCCAGGCCGTCCGCTCCACCGGACGCCCGATCCAGACGGATCCCCTCAATTCCTACGACCGCCGCATCGTCCACAACGCCTTCAAAGACGATCCCGAAATCGCCACCTGGAGCCCCCAGGACGACGCCCGGGTCAAGCGGATCACGCTCCGCCTTCGTCCGAAAAACTAGCGTCTCCCCTCAGTGGAGGTTTTTCCCGGTTTGGACTGAACCCGGGAGGAGGTTATTCCCATCGACATCTTTTTGTTTGTTTGAGGGATGTCCCGGGCCTTGCGAAATGTAACGAGATTGTCACAAAGACAGGCTTGATCGTGCGCCAGTCGTCCGAGAGGTGGCGCACGTCATGTTCCGCCTGACCCTCTGCCTTCTGTTTGTCCTCCCCGGCCTCTCCCGGCTCGTTGCCGAAGAACCGGAAAGCCTCTCCCTCAAAATCGCCGCCGACTGCGTTGCAATTACCTGCAAAACAGCGTCTTGCATTGGCAGGATTCCTCCTCGAAACCGAGGGTGTTTCATCGGCCCCTGATGTCGATGCTGCATGGGACCAAGAAATTCAAGACAGAATCAAGGCGGTGGACAGTGGTGCTGTGACTGGGATTTCATACCAGGATGTTTGATTTTCTGGTTTCCGTCCTTCAACCCCAATCTCTCGATGAAAAGCCTTTATTCCCTTCTCACCCTTTTATGCGTCACCGGTTCACTGGCGGCGTATTTTCTTCTGACGCCGCCTCTCTCCTATGTGGTGATCACGGTCTGTGCGTTTTTTGGAGTGGGGCACTCTTTTCCGCCGATCCCCTCAAGACATTCTGTAAACCATGGGGGTCTGTTTGGTGCAACGTTTGAAGAAGCGGCAAAAGTAGGTGGCGGATGAAAATCCGCACCGTTCAGCAATTTCTCCCAGGGAGAGATTCGAGTTGCGCAGCAGGTTTTGACTGCGCAGCAGACGGGTTCTGGAAATTTCATCGGCCACAGTCCTTCCCAGATGTGAGTGGAAGGTTTTGTCCAGGGTGGAGCGCGAAACGCCGGTCATTTTGCAAATCTGCTCGACCGATGCCGTTCGGTTGTTCTGATCCCGAATGAGCCTCGCCGCTTGAACGACTTTCGGATGATCCGCGACAACTGTGTCCGTCGACTGCCGCTGGACGATTTGACGCGGAGGGATCAGGTGATGGCGGGCGATGGATTTTCCGTCGAGTTGATCGGCAATTGCTGTGTTGAAAACATAATCATGAACAAGGAGCCCCTACCGATGGAGGGCG
>CAZPEN010000028.1:0-56188 GCA_964585615.1 uncultured Chthoniobacter sp.
CGCCGAGGTCGATGACCTCGTAGTTGTTGCAGGCGAGGACGACGCCGACGATGTTTTTTCCGATGTCGTGGACATCGCCCTTGACCGTGGCCATGAGGATGCGGCCCTGGGCGCGGGCATTGGGGTCTGCGGCCCGTTCGGCCTCCATGTGCGGGGTGAGCCAGGCGACGGATTTTTTCATCACGCGTGCGCTTTTCACCACCTGCGGAAGAAACATTTTTCCGGCTCCGAAAAGATCTCCGACCACCTTCATGCCATCCATGAGGGGGCCCTCGATGACAAGCAGCGGACGTTTGTATTTCTCCAGGGCCTCCTCCGTGTCGGCATCCACAAAATCCACAATGCCCTTGATGAGCGCGTGTTTGAGGCGCTCTTCGACCGGGTTTTCGCGCCAGGACAGATCGGCTGTCGGGGCGGTTGTGCCGCCGGATTTGGATTTCACCGTGTCCGCAAAGGCAACCAACCGCTCGGTGGCATCCGGACGGCGGTTGAGCAGGACGTCCTCGATGAGGTCGCGCAAATCGGCAGGAATTTCCCCGTAAACACCGAGCATGCCCGCGTTGACGATGCCCATGTCGAGTCCGGCATTGATCGCGTGAAAGAGAAACGCCGAGTGCATCGCCTCGCGCACGGGGTTGTTGCCGCGGAAGGAAAACGAGACGTTGCTGATGCCGCCGCTCACCCGCGCGAAAGGCAGGTTGGTTTTGATCCAACGGGTGGCCTCGATGAAATCCTTCGCATAATTGGCGTGTTCCTCGATGCCTGTGCCGACGGTGAGGACATTCGGATCGAAAATGATGTCCTCCGGCGGAAACCCGACCTCTTCCACAAGGATGCGGTAGGCGCGGGAGCAAATTTCGACGCGCCGTTCGTAATTGTCCGCCTGGCCGTTTTCGTCGAAGGCCATCACCACCGTGGCCGCGCCATAGCGGCGGATGAGCGAGGCCTGGCGCCTGAACTCCTCCTCCCCGGACTTGAGAGAGATCGAATTCACGATCCCCTTGCCCTGGACGCAGCGCAATCCCGCCTCGATGACCTCCCATTTCGACGAATCGATCATCACCGGCACACGCGAAATGTCGGGTTCGCTGGCGATGAGATTCAGGAATTTCGTCATGGCGGCCACGCCGTCGAGCATTCCTTCGTCCATGTTGATGTCGATGACCTGTGCCCCGGCCTCGACCTGCTGGCGTGCGACTGCGAGGGCCTCGTCGTAATTTCCCGAGAGGATGAGTTTGGAAAATTTCGGGGATCCCGTGACATTCGTTCGCTCGCCAATGTTGATGAATTTGATCTCCGGCCGGGCCGTGAACGGCTCGAGTCCGCTGAGCCGCAGGGTTCGCTCGCGTTCGGGAATCTGCCGCGGCGGGAAACCTTTCACCGCTTCCGCGATGGCGCGGATGTGGTCGGGCGTCGTTCCACAACAGCCCCCGATGATGTTCAGCCACCCCTGTTCCGCCCAATCGCGAAGCTGCGGGGCGAGGGTCTCCGGGGTTTCCGGAAATCCCGTCGGGGAGAGCGGATCGGGCAGCCCGGCATTCGGGTAGGTGCTCACATGGAACGGCGCGATCCGCGAAAGTTCCTCGATATACGGACGCATTTCCTTCGGCCCGAGTGCGCAGTTGAGCCCGATGGACAGAAGCGGAAAATGCGAGACGGAATTCAGGAAAGCCTCCACCGTCTGTCCGGTGAGCGTGCGACCGCTCAGGTCGGTGATCGTGCCGGAGACCATCACCGGCAAGGGCGGATGGGTCCGGAAAAATTCCGAGATGGCAAAGAGCGCCGCCTTGGCGTTGAGCGTGTCGAAAATGGTCTCGACCAGCAGGATGTCCACCCCGCCCGCCACGAGGTTTTCCACCTGCTCAAGGTAGGCGGCCACGACCTGTTCGAATGTCACGTCGCGCTTGCCGGGATCGTTCACATCGCGGGAGATGGAAAGTGTGCGGTTGAGCGGCCCGATGGCCCCGGCGACGAAGACCCGGCGATCCTTGCAGGCGTCCGCCGCCTCCCGGGCCACCCTGGCGGCAGCGAGGTTTATCTCCGGCACGAACGCCTCCAGCCCGTAGTCCGCCTGGGCGATGACCGTGCCGCTGAAGGTGTTGGTCTCGATGATGTCCGCCCCCGCCGCAATGTAGAGAGAATGGATTTCCCGGATGACTTCCGGCCGCGTCAGAACAAGGAGGTCGTTGTTTCCCTTGAGATCCTGCCCGGTCCAATCGGCGAACCGCTCCCCGCGGTAATCCGCCTCCTGCAGCTTGTAGCGCTGCACCATCGTGCCCATCGCCCCGTCAATGATGAGGATGCGTTCGGCCAGAAGTTCGCGGAGCTGCTTTTCGGTGGATGAAATCATGGAACCGGGAACTTTACCCACTCCGCTCCCGACGGAAACCGAAAAATTTCCCGATCCCGGTCTGCTGAAAATCGTCCGGGGAGGTCAGTCGTCCGCAAGCGGTGCCGCGGGGGGCATTGCGACAAAGGTGAAATCCGGGTTTTTTTCCTCCAGATAGCCCGCCGTCCAGGCACTCGGCAAGAAGACGACCCACCGGCCGAAGGCATCGCGGCCCAGTGCGCAACCCGTGGGAAGCAGGAGCTGCGGACGTTCGGTGAGCGGCGAGCGGGTTTCCTTGTCCAGCGGCCAGCGGACGTATTGCCACGGGGCGGACTCCACCCGGCAGTCCGCGCTGTATTCGCTCTCCAAGCGGTATTGCATGACCTCGAACTGGAGCGGACCCACCGCCCCGAGGAGCGGCACCCGTTGGAGGGAATCCGGCAGTTCGAAAGATTGGGCAACGCCTTCTTTCAACAACTGGTCGAGCCCTTCACGGAACCGCTTGAACTTCGCCGTGCTCGAATTCCGAAGGTAGGCGAAGCATTCCGGCGCGAACCGCGGGATCTCGTTGTAGGCGATCGTCGGATCCTCGCTCACGGTGTCCCCGATGAGAAAATCATAGTTTCCGACGATCCCGACCACGTCTCCCGCCCAGGCTTCATCCACCGTCTCGCGGTCCTGTGCGAAGAGCCGTTGCGAGTTCCCGAGGCGCACGGTTTTTCCCAGCCGCACATGATGGGCCACCATGTCGCGGCGGAAACACCCCGACACCACGCGGATGAACGACACCCGGTCCCGGTGCTTCGGGTTCATGTTCGCCTGGATCTTGAAGACAAATCCGGAAAAAGCCGGGAGGTCGGGAGGAACCGTGCGGTCCCCGCTCCGGCGGGCGGCGGGTGGCGGGGCAAGCTCCAGAAAGGAATCCAGCAGGAGCTGAACCCCGAAATTGTTCATGGCGCTTCCGAAGAAAACCGGCGTGGACCGTCCCGAGCGCACCGCTTCCAGATCAAACTCCGCCCCCGCCCCGTCCAACAGGGCCAGCTCGTCGCAGACCCGCGAATAAACATCCGGGGCGACAACATCCTTCACCGCCTGGTCATGGATGTCCTTCACCGCGACAGCCGCGCGATAGGCTCCGCCGGGAGTCCGCTCGAAGAGGTGCATCGCCTTCCTGGCGCGGTCGTAGACCCCCTTGAACTCCGCCCCGTCCCCCAGCGGCCAGTTCATCGGCAGCGCGTGGATGCCGAGCACGGACTCCAGCTCGTCCAAAAGATCCAGCGGCGGCCGGGCCGGGCGGTCGAGTTTGTTCATGAAAGTGAAGATCGGCACCCCCCGCTGGCGGCAGACCTCGAAGAGTTTCCGCGTCTGGGATTCGATGCCCTTTCCCGCGTCCACCACCATCACCGCGGCATCCACCGCCGTGAGCACCCGGTAGGTGTCCTCCGAAAAATCCTTGTGCCCCGGTGTGTCGAGGAGGTTCACCACACATCCGCTGTAATCGAATTGCAGCACCGTGGACGACACCGAGATCCCGCGCTGTTTTTCCAGCTCCATCCAGTCGCTTGTCGTTGCCCGCTGGTTTTTCCGCGAGGTGACGCTTCCCGCCAGCTGCACCGCCCCGCCGTAGAGCAGAAACTTCTCGGTGAGCGTGGTCTTGCCGGCATCCGGGTGGGAAATGATGGCGAAAGTTCGGCGGCGTAGGATCTCGGACATGGTGCGCGGGCCGGGAAAGATAGACCAACCCCGGCGGGCGTTGCGAGCCCTTTCGGAACAGATGGGGGTTTTCCCGGCCTTCCGTGCGGCCGGGGACGCCGACCGGATCTGCCGGAGATCGTGTTTGTTCCGGACGCGGATGGCTCCGGAATTGACACCCGGCGGCGTTCTGCCTTTATCTTGAATGCGTGAAACCTTCCCTCTTTGTTCCGGCTTTCGCGGTCCTGGTGTTGACATCGTGCACGACGCTGGAGAACCGGCGTGACATGTACAATCCGCAGGAGGTGAACGGGCCCTACACCCGGATGCTGAAGAACGGCATTCCAAAGCCTGAGCCGGTGGGCGGCACGGCTCCCGCCGGGGTTTCCGACGGGAAGACCGTTGTCCGATAAAGCGCTCGTGTCCAACCCCGGCAAAAGGAAGGGCAACCTCAGTTTCTCCTCCTCGCTCAATCTCTTTGCCCATCGGGCGGTTTTCCGATTCCTGACCGCATGGCGTCCGCCTCGGAGCAAGCCTCTCCGCCTGGGGCCGGAAAGCCGGGTGTTGGTTTTTTCGACGGCTGGTCTGGGCGATTCGCTGCTCGATTCCGCCGGCATCCGGGCACTGGCCGCGGAGTATCCCGGCATCCACATCGAAGCGGTCGTGCATCACCGGCGAACCGACATCGCCCGCCACAATCCGCTGCTGAAGAAAATTCATTTCCTCCGCAAGGGTCCTCCGGCGTTTCTTGCCCTGTGGGGACGCCTCCGGAAGAATGGGCCGTGGGATGCGGTGCTGTATTTCAGTTGTCACGATCCCGAGGCACGGTGCCTGGGGTATTTGCTGGCTCCCGATGCCACGGTCGGCCTGGCCTGGCGGACGGAGATGCCGTGGCTGTGCGCGGTGAACATTGACGGTCCGGGGTTGCGCCGGGAGCACCTTGCGGCGCAGGCGGTTCGCGTGGCGGCCGGGGCCGGGGCCGGGAGCAATGAAGTCCGGATGATTTACGAGGTGACACCGGAAGATCGCGCGGCGCTGGACCGGACATTGAAGGAAAGGGGATTCCCCGCCGCACCGGGGGTCACCTTCCAGCTTGGCGGGGGCGGCGGACCGTTCCGCGACTGGCCCGTGGAGTCTTTTCTCCGGTTGGCGGAGCTGGCTCATGCGGCCGGGCTCGGGCCGATTTTTCTGCTCGGGGGTCCCGACCACCGGAAGAAAGCGGATCGGTTTGCCGGAGCGGCGACAATGCCGTTTTATGATCTGGTCGGGCATCTCCCGTTGCCTCAATCAGCGGCATTGGTGGAACGCAGCCGGTGCCTGGTTTCCACGGACACCGGGATCATGCATCTGGCTTTTGCCGTGGGAACTCCCACCGTTGCCCTGCTGCATTGCACCCCGGGAGAGGCCAGGGTGGGCCCGATGGCAGACCGCGAAAAGCACGAAGTCATCCAGCTTCCCAGGCCGCCCGGTTACAAAAAGCCAACCGATGCCTCCATGGCGGACCTGAAGCCGGAGACCGTGTTTCCCGCGCTGAAAAAACTTTTTTTTCGAAACGCATGACGCCGCATCCTCCCAAAGCCGTCCTGATCGTGTGCCTGCGGTATTTGGGAGACACCCTGTTGTTGCGTCCGCCGTTGCGGGCACTGCGGGCGGCTTTTCCCGGAGCGCGGCTGGATGTGGTGGTCACTGCGGGAACGGCCTGTGCGCTGGACGATTGTGCGGATGTCTCCCGGGTAATCGGGTGGCCCCGGCGCAATCTTCTGCGCGAGGTGGGACTGGCGGTGGAGGTCGCGCGGGGAGGCTACGATTGGGTGATCGACTTTACCGGCAACGACCGGAGTGCCCTGGTCGCGCTGGCCTCGCGGGCACCATTCCGCGTGGTCTACGAACGTCCGAAACTCCCTTCCTGGTCCCTGCGGCGGGCAGCCTACCACTTCCGCCCGCGCCATCAGAAAAAGAAACCCCACGCCCTCATCCAGCGGCTGGAATTGCTCGAAGCCTGCGGTGTCCCCTCGCAGGGACTCGCGTTCGGATTGGAACCAAGATCCGCCGCCGTGGAAGAAATCCGCCGCAGAGGGGTGGAACTCCCCGCAAAAATTTTCCATGCGCATTTGACCTCGCGCGACATGCAGAAAGCCATTCCCGCGGAGACGGCCCGGGTGGTTCTCGCCGCTGCCGTGGAGCGCGGATACACCGTCACGCTGACCTGCGGGAACAATCCCGTGGAGCGCACCCATGCCGAAGCCTGCACAGCCGGGCTCCCCGCCGGAAAAATCCGTCTCTTTCACGATCTGGACTGGCACGAACTCGTCGCGGCCATTTCCCTGTGTGAACGCTATTGGGGGGCGGATACCGCCCCGGCGCACATCGCCGCCGCCCTGAAAAAGAAAATGCTCATCCACTTCGGTCCCTCAAGGGCAGACCACTGGCGGCCGCTGCATCCCGGCGGCAGCGCTGACGTGCAACCCTGCGGCTGCCTCAAAAACCGGAGCGTGGACTGCCCGCGCGGAACCCCCGGCGCCTGCCTCCGGAATATTCGCACCAAAGACGTGATTTTCTGGCTGGAATCCTGACGCGGCATGCGCTCCGGCGAGACGGCACGGATGGAGCTTCTATTTTCCGATGCAGAAGCGGCCGAAGATTTCCCCGAGGATTTCTTCCGTGTCGGCGGCTCCGATGATGCGGCCGACAGCGGCGAGGGCGGCGCGGAGTTCCATGGCGGAAAGTTCGGGGGGTTCGTTGGCGCGAACCAATGCCGCAGCCGCTTGAAGCGAGGCGGCGGCGGATTCCAAAAGGGTTTTGTGACGGGCATTGACCGCGGCGAGGGACTGTCCGGCGGAGAGATGCCCGCCGCAGGTCTCGCGGATCATCGCTTCGACCAGCTCCGGAAAACCTTCCCCGGTTTTTGAAGAAACCCGGAGGGCCGCCCGGGGCACCCGGCCGTCACGGGCAACAAGATCGATCTTGTTCGCAACCAAGATTTCGCGCTCCCGCAGCATCGGCTCGTCAACAACGGTCGAAGCGTCAAGGACATGAAGAACGAGATCCGCCTGCTCGATGGTGCGGCGGGCCCGGTCAACCCCTTCGCGTTCGACCGGATCCTCTGTCTCGCGAAGCCCCGCCGTGTCGGTGAGCCGGAAGAGAATTCCCCGCAGGCAGGCGGATTCCTCGATGGTGTCGCGCGTGGTTCCGGGGATCGGACTCACAATCGCACGCTCCATCCCGAGCAGCCGGTTGAGCAAGCTCGACTTGCCGGCATTTGGACGTCCCACAATCGCCACCCGCACCCCCTCGCGCAGAATTCGGCCGCTTTCCGCCGTGGAAAGGAGCCGCCCGATGCGCGAGACACAGCCCGAGATTTTTTCCAGAAGAAGCTCCCCGGTGGCGGGGTCAATCCCCTCCTCGGGAAAATCGATCCAGGCTTCCAGATGGGCGACGGTTCCGAGAATGTCGGAGCGAATCCCGGAGATCTCATCTCCGAGCCGGCCCTGCAATTGCTCTGCGGCCGCCCGCAACGCCAGGGGCGTCCGCGCCCGGATGATGTCCATCACGGCCTCGGCGCGGGTAAGATCCAGCTTGCCATTCAAAAAAGCCCGGTGGGTGAATTCGCCGGGCTCGGCAGCCCGTGCGCCCTGCCGGAGAACCAATTCCAGAATGTGCGCCGCCAACAGGATGCCGCCATGGCAGCCGATCTCCACCATTTCTTCCCCGGTGTAGCTTGCCGGAGCCTCAAATACTGTCACCAGCACCTCGTCCACCACGCCGCCCTCTTCCACAATCCGCCCGAAAGTCGCCCGCCGGGGCACCGGCGGCCGGGACGACTCGAAAATTTTCTCCAGGATGCGGAGCACCTCCGGTCCGGAAATCCGGATCAGCGCCACCGCTCCCTCTCCGGGTGGCGTGGATACCGCGGCAATGGTGTCTCCCGCTTGCATCAGGAGGCGGTCACGCGCTGATGAGTGCGCCGCACGGAATCTTTCCGGCGGCATCAAGAGCCTTGAGCTCGGCGATGAACCGGCGGTTCTGTTCCATGGTGCCGACGGAAACCCTGATCCACGCGGGCAGCTTGTAGCTGCTCATGGCACGCACAATCAGCCCCCGGCGCAGCAGTGCCTGGAAAACCGCATCGCCGTCCCCGACCCGCACGAGCACGAAATTCGCCATGCTGGGCACGAACTCCAGACCCATCCCGGAAAACTCGGCCTGCAGGTAGTTGCGGCCCTCGTGAGTGAGTTCGCGCGTGCGGCGCATGTGCTCCTCATCATCCAATCCCGCAAGCGCCCCCGCCTGCGCAATCCCGTTGGCATTGAACGGCTGGCGGGTCTTTTGAAGGACGGTCGCGATTTTCTCCGGCGCAAGACCGTAACCGATCCGAAGATTCGCAAGACCCTGGATCTTTGAAAACGTGCGCATCACGATCACATTGCGCCCCTCGCGGACGTAACGGATCACGTCCGCGGGATGGTCGAGGAATTCAAAATACGCCTCGTCGAAAATCACCAGCACATGCTCCGGAACCCGCTCCATGAAGCGGTCGATCGCCTCCTGCCCGACCATCGTGCCGGTGGGGTTGTTCGGATTCGCAATGAAAAGCTGGCGGGTCTTCGGGGTGATGGCGGCCAGCATCGCATCGAGATCGTGAACATAGCCGGGATCCGGCACTTCGACGGTTTTCGCCCCGAAAAGCTGCGCCATCAGGGCATACACCGCGAAAGAATGCCGGGCCGTCACCACCTCGTCCCCGGGCTTCAAAAAGGAATGCCCGATGAACTCTATGATCTCGTTCGACCCGTTGCCAAGGATCACATTCCCGCGCTCCAGGCCGAGCTTTTCCGCAATCTTGTTCCGCAGCGCCCACCCTCCTCCATCCGGATAAAAATGCGCGCGCTCCAGCGTCTCGCGCATCGCGGCCAGGGCACGCGGCGAAGGCCCCAGCGGATTTTCATTCGAGGCCAGCTTGATGATATCCGCAGGATTGAGCCCCATCTCGCGGGCCAATTCCTCCACCGGTTTGCCGGGCTCGTAGGCCACGAGGTCGAGAACATGTTGATGCGCCGAATTCCACATAAGTCCTCCAGTCTGGAATTTTTCCCCCGGCGCGTCAAACGTGCTCTTCGGAAGCGAAATCTCCCAAAAAGACAAAAGACGGGGCTTTCAATGCCCCGCCTTTTGATATAGAAAACGCTTTTTAACCGGTGTATCCGCCTGGCGGAAAGGGAAACGGCCTGCGCTATCTAACTTTGTCTTGATTCCAATGAAAACCTACCCCCTCGAAAAAATTCCCGCAACCCAAAACTCGCGCGATCTCCAACTCGCATTCGATGTCGGCCACAGTTCCATCGGATGGGCCGTCCTGCAAGTCCCCGCCCCCGATGCTCCTTCTCTCCTCGGTTGTGGAACAGTCATTTTTCAAGCCGACGACTGCCTGGCTTCCCGTCGCCGGGCTTTCCGCCGCCAGCGACGACACATCCGCTCCACCCGCCAGCGCATCGCGCGGATGAAGACCCTTCTCTCCCACCTCGGGGTTCTCAGTCCGGATGCTCTCGACAAAGTCAGTTCCTCCAGCCCTTGGTTTCATGCCGCCCGTGTCCTTCTTGCCAGGGACCGGGAAAAACTCACCTGGCCCCTGCTTTGGGACGTCCTTCGCTGGTATGCCCACAACCGCGGTTACGATGGCAACAAAACCTGGAGCCGCCACGGACAGGATGCCGTCGCGGAAAAGGAAGACACCGAAAAAGTCGAAAACGCCCGTTCTCTCTATAACCGATACAAAACCCACACCATGGCGGAGACTTGGTGTGCTGTTTGCGGAATTGATCCGCTCGGAACCAAGACCTCCTGCCATCTGCCCGGTGACAAACGCCCGAAGGCTCTCAACGCCGCGTTTCCGCGCGAAGATGTCGAGCGCGAAGTGGCTGCCATTCTCAGCGCCCACATCGGTCATCTCCCCCATGTGGATGAATCTCTCCTGACCGCCCTGCTTTCCGACTGGCACGCCATTCCCTGCCCGGAAATCCGCCTGCCTGCCCGCTATCAGGGCGGCCTCCTCTTCGGACAACTCGTCCCCCGATTTGACAACCGCATCATCGCCACCTGTCCGATCACCTACGAACGCCATTACCAGCGGCTTCTCGCGGAAACCGGCAATGAAGAATCTTCAAAGGACGAAGCCCTGAAACTCAGCAAGGTTCCCTCCGCCGCCTGCCCCGAGTTCTTCCGCTACCGCTGGGCCATGCAGCTTGCCAACATCCAGATCACCAGCCCCGCCGGCCTCCGCCGTCTCTCCGTTGAAGAACGCAAACTCCTTCACCAACAAATCCGGGCCCGCGGATATTTCACCAAGGGGGATCTGAAAAAAGCCGTGCGCACCCTCACCGGAGGAGTTCCCGACAATCTCGACCAGATGCTCCTCCACCCGGATGCCGACAAGGCCCTGGTTTTGGATCCCGTTCAACGTCTGCTGACTTCTTCAGACCTTGCTCCGGCTCTTGCCACCCTGCCCGAACCCCTCAAAAAACGTCTTCTCGGCCGGCTTCGACGGGAGGATCGCCTCACCCTCACCGCCATTCGGGAATGGCTTGGAGCCGACACGGCTGCTTTTGATGCCGCCTTGGAAACCCGGCTGAATGTCGCCGCCACCCGCCGCTCCAAAAAAGCCGCGCCGGTCACCCGCGAAATCCTTCTCGCCACGGAACTTCATGTCGCCCCCCCCTCCGGCCGCGCCCCGCACAGTCGCGCCCTCATGACGGAAGTTTTTGACTTCGTCCTCTCCACCGACCGTCATCCCGCCGAAGACGGCGGCCCCCTCTTCCGCAGCGAAGCCATTCGTTCCGCCCAACTTCAGCGCGCCATTGACGAACAGACCAACAACCATCTCGTCCGCCACCGGCTGAAAATCCTCGACCGCCTGCACGCGGATCTTTTGAAGGAATTCGCGCATGAGGACACCTCGCGGGTAAAAAAAATCACCATCGAGGTCAATCGCGACGTCCGGGAAATGTCCGGGAAAAGCACCCAGGAAATCGCAAAGGAGCTGGGCCAGCAACTTGCAAACTTCAAGTCCGTCGTCAAAAAACTCGAAGCCGCCTTTGAAGGAAAAGGGATCAAGATCGGTCCCGGCCTCATCCGCAAAGCCCGCATCGCCGAGGATCTCGGCTGGAAATGCCCCTACACAGGGCAGGATTACGACGCGTTCGATCTCCTCAACCGCCGCGTGGATCTCGACCACATCATCCCCCGAAGCCTGCGGCCCAGCGACAGCCTCGACTCTCTCGTGGTCACCTTTGTCAACAAAATGAAGGGCAAACGAACGGCAGTCCAATTCATCGAAGAAGAGCAAGGAAAGCCCGTGGAAGGCCTTGCTCAACTTCACATCAAAACTCTTTCTCGGTTTCTTAAGGATGTAGAAAATCTCAAACCATCCTCCGATCCTCGAAAACTCAAAAAGCACGGAATTTACAAAGGTCCAATTGACGATCTTTTGCGTTGTTGGCTTCGAAAACAACGGCTGCAACTGCGTGACTACGTCGATAAGGAATTCACCCCCGGCGATCTCACAAAAACCTCCCAACTCGTCCGCCTCGGGGCACAGGGATTGCAGAAAAACTATCCGGAGAATCCCCCGGTCATCACCTCCCTGCCGGGAAGCGTCACCGGAGCCGTGCGCAAAAGCTGGCGGCTTCTTGGCTGTCTTGGCGCGGCAAACCCGGCGGTCACGGATGAAACCACCAAAACCGAGGTTCGCAGCATCACCCATCTGCACCATGCGCTGGATGCCTGCGTGCTGGCCTTCGCCTCCCACTTCATCCCGCGCGACGGAGGCATCTGGGAATTGCTCGTCAAACGCTCCCTCAGCGAACCCGAACAGGCCCGCCTCCTTGCCGTGGGACACCTTTTTCAACGCGACGCCGGCAAAAGGGTATCCCTCACCGACCTGCCAAAAAACTTCAAAGAGCAAATCCGCAAACGCCTCGCCGAACGGCGCGTTGTTCAGCATCTGCCAAAAGACCTCTCCGGCATGGAATCGAAAGAAACTTTGTGGCGGATTTTTGACCCGGAAGACATCCACCCCAATTCCCGACGTCTTGCTACCTGGCTTGCCGAAAAGAAGATTTCTATTCCTCCATTCGAATCTTCTACAGCCCTCATCATCTGTCGCAAGCGGCGAGGCGCAGTTGACGACGATAGCACTGGCGGCAAAATCTTTCGCGAAACAAAAACTTGGCGATGGGTGTATGAAATCAAAGATAAAAGCGCTCTTATTGGTCTCACTCCCGAAGGAAATCCTTCGCATGCCAAACTCAATAAAATTAAAGCGGTTAAAGTGTTGGGAAAGAATTTCGGTGTCGCCCTCGATCCTGAACCAAAACTTATCCGTCCTCACAAAGTCTGGCATCAGCTCACCTCCCTCCATAAAAGAAATCAAAACCACCCCGTGCGAGTGCTTCGCATCGGAAGCGTGATCCAAATCCATAAAAAAGACGGCCTTTCTGACTACCGTGGAATTTGGACCGTCCGGGGCGTCTTTTTTAAACAAAAAGGAGGATTTATGGTGGATTTAAGTCCCTCTGATTACGTGCAATACAGACGCGTTAGGGGAGCTTTTGAAGGAGTAAGAATATCCACCTTGATGAAATGCGATCTAGAATTGCTAAATCCTCCTCTTAGTGGCCGAATTTCCTCTCATTGACGGTTTTTAGCGACTCTCAATGCCCTCACTTTTGGGATCATGAAATTTCCTTTCAATACCAATTTTCAAAACAGGCATCGAAAGTCTCTCGTGTTCAAGATGCAAAGCGCAATACCACATCCAAATGAAAACCACACAAATGTACGCGGTAGAATAGAAATTAGCATCTATTGAACTTCCCCCCTTCTTGAACCCATCCCATCGCCGCGTTGCTTTTTTCCGCTCTGTCTGAAAATCCCGCCCTGGACGACTGAGGCTTGTTCCACATGTTCCCGTGAGCTACCACATCGTCAGCATTGATTCCCCCCAGGCCTCGTTGAGTTGCCGTGACGGGCAGTTGACATGCCATACGACGGATGGGGAAAAGCGTCTCCCCATCGAGGACATCGCCTCGATCATCATCACCAGTTTCTCCGCACAGATCCACAGCAGCCTGTTTCTTGAAGCCGCCAGGCATGGCGTTGCCCTCATCATTTGTGAAACTTTCAAACCCGTCTCCCTCGTTCTGCCCGCCAACCGTTCCACCGACACCCTCCTTTCCCGCGCCCAACTCGACCTGGATGAGAAAAAGCGCACCCGTCTTTGGCAAATGACCGTCGATGCCAAATGCCGCAACCAGAGCACTCTTGCCGCTTTTCTCTCGCCCGGGGATGTTGCACTTCCCGCCCTGTCCGGCGAGGCCTCCAGCCGCAAACCCCACAAAGAGGCCATTTGCGCCAAACTCTTCTGGCAGATCTTCGGACGCAGCCTTGGCGAAAAGGATTTTTCGCGGGAGCGGTCCCTGCCGGGGCTCAACGGACTTCTCAATTACGGCTACGCCGTTCTCCTTTCCACCATCCTGCAAAAACTCTTCGGTGTCGGCCTCGACCCCACGTTCGGCATCTCCCATGTCGCCCGTGAACGCTCCACGCCTCTCGCCTACGATCTCATGGAACCTTTTCGTCCCTGCGTGGACTGGCGGGTGGCCCAGTGGGTTCGCCGAGAAAAACCGGGTGACAACGGCTGGGACGTCACCCCGGAATTCCGCCGCTGGGTCACGGGGTTTCCTCTCGACCGCGTGGAATATCTCGGCCTCGAACTCGATGTGCGCGGTTGCATCGAAGGTTCCGTGCGCGGGTTCCGCCGCGCTGTTCTCTCCGCCGATCCCCGGCTCTACAAGCCATGGATACAGAAAAATTCAAAATGGGCTGGCTAGTCGTCGCCTTTGATCTGCCCGTCGGCACCAAGCCCCAGCGAAAAGCCGCCCACGACTTTCGCGAATGGCTCAAGGACGACGGATACCAGATGCTCCAATGGAGCGTCTATGCCCGAGCCTGTGTCACCTTCGCCCGGCAGGAAACCCATATTGAGCGATTGAAAAAGAATCTGCCTCCCGAGGGTAGCGTCCGGGCTCTCTTCGTCACCCGCGCTCAATGGGAGCGAAGTTTCGTCATCCACGGTGCCCCTGCCACCCCGATTCCACCAGAAGAACTCCCCGAACAAGCCCAGTTTTGGTGACTCTTTCTGAAAAAGGGCGTGGCCAACCGGTTCGCTTTGAACCAGTTGGCCACACCTAGTTTACTCGCACTGAATTTGGAATCAAGGCAAAGCGCAGTATCGACTGAGTGAGACATCGCTTGCAGTTTACTCGCACTGAATTTGGAATCAAGGCAAAGCGAGAGTGGGGCGGTGGTCGAAATTGTCCGAAGTTTACTCGCACTGAATTTGGAATCAAGGCAAAGCTGAGTTTCAGTCTTCATTTGATTCTGTCCTAGTTTACTCGCACTGAATTTGGAATCAAGGCAAAGCGCATCGTCGCGGTAATCCGCGAAGCGAATGAGTTTACTCGCACTGAATTTGGAATCAAGGCAAAGCCAACATGGAGCGGTGGTTTTGCTCGGAGCTAGTTTACTCGCACTGAATTTGGAATCAAGGCAAAGCAGGATTGCGGAGAGAACGGACATTCCCTCTAGTTTACTCGCACTGAATTTGGAATCAAGGCAAAGCGGAGGGTTGCGGGAGGGATCCGCGTGATTCAGTTTACTCGCACTGAATTTGGAATCAAGGCAAAGCGCAACTCGCATTGACGTTCCGAAGCGGTCAAGTTTACTCGCACTGAATTTGGAATCAAGGCAAAGCGAAGGAGGCTTTGAAGCTCTTTCGCTGTGAAGTTTACTCGCACTGAATTTGGAATCAAGGCAAAGCCGGCTGCAGCGACCTCCATTACCGCGATTTAGTTTACTCGCACTGAATTTGGAATCAAGGCAAAGCTACAGCGGCTCAATGGGCTACGAGCTGTTTAGTTTACTCGCACTGAATTTGGAATCAAGGCAAAGCACGCTTTTGGGACAACGAAATTAACCGGGCAGTTTACTCGCACTGAATTTGGAATCAAGGCAAAGCCAAAATCAGGACCAGAATAAAAGCGAGGAAGTTTACTCGCACTGAATTTGGAATCAAGGCAAAGCTAAAGTTCTACCAACACCAATGCGGGCAACAGTTTACTCGCACTGAATTTGGAATCAAGGCAAAGCTCAGAAACTGCGGGACACCTTTCAGCAAGAAGTTTACTCGCACTGAATTTGGAATCAAGGCAAAGCCGTTGAAAGGGAATCCCCTCTCGAGAATGAGTTTACTCGCACTGAATTTGGAATCAAGGCAAAGCACCACGGCGGCCCAACGCTGCCGGTCAGAAAGTTTACTCGCACTGAATTTGGAATCAAGGCAAAGCAGAGCCTCTAGCACCAGCCATTGCGCCCAAGTTTGCTCGCACTGAATTTGGAATCAAGGCAAAGCAAAAGGAAATGGTGAGAAATGAAGCTGCTGAGTTTGCTCGCACTGAATTTGGAATCAAGGCAAAGCGGGAGTTGGTCCGTATCATGGGATCCCAAAAGTTTGCTCGCACTGAATTTGGAATCAAGGCAAAGCGGGAGTTGGTCCGTATCATGGGATCCCAAAAGTTTGCTCGCACTGAATTTGGAATCAAGGCAAAGCAGCCGCCCTTCGTGGTGAGGGTTCTCTTTTAGTTTGCTCGCACTGAATTTGGAATCAAGGCAAAGCTGATCTCTTACGACGAAACGAACACGCTGGAGTTTGCTCGCACTGAATTTGGAATCAAGGCAAAGCTGGCAATCGCCGCCTGCATCTGCGCCTGCTAGTTTGCTCGCACTGAATTTGGAATCAAGGCAAAGCGGTGATAACTGAGTCCACAACGCATCACAGAGTTTGCTCGCACTGAATTTGGAATCAAGGCAAAGCGAGCAGTTCCCTGCTTCACTCTTTCGCGATCAAGCGTCTCCAACTGCCGGATGAAGAGCAAATAGGTGATTTGCTCGATGGCGACGAGTGGGTTCGAAAGTCCTGACGACCAAAAGAGGGACCAGAGATCGTGGACTTTGCGGCGGAGTTGGGGTGAGAGTATGAGGAAAAGTATGAAGACTGAAGGAAGAAGTGGGGACTATTGTCGGCGTTTGCGGGGAGCAGGTTTTCCCGATGAGAGGCCGCTCTCGATTTCTGCAATAGTGGGGATGGTGCCACGCAGGTTTTTGGGGAGAGTTTCGGTGAGTTGAGTGACGTAGCCAGAGACGCCAATGGGTTTGGTCATGTCGCGAAGGGCGTATTCGGCGAGGATGCGATTTTTGCTCCGGCAGAGGATGAGCCCGATGGAGGGTTGGTCCCCCGGCTGGCGGTAGAGGTCATCCACTGCGGAAAGGTAGAAATTCATTTTCCCGGCGGCTTCCGGGATGAAGTCACGGGCTTTGAGGTCCACCACGATAAAGGAGCGGAGTTTCCAGTGATAGAAGAGGAGGTCGAGGTAGAAGTCCTGGTCGCCAATGTCCAGATGAACCTGGCGGCCGACAAGCGCGAACCCCGCGCCGAGTTCGAGGAGGAATTTCTCAACGTGGGTAATGAGGCCCGCCTCGACGTCCCGTTCATTGACGGAGTCGGTGAGACCGAGGAAGTCGAAGAGGTAGGGATCTTTGGTGACCGACTGTGCGAAGTCGGAATGGTCCGGGGGCAAGGTCATTTTGAAATTGGTGACCGCTTTGCCTTGGCGGAGGTGGAGGCCGGAGTCGATCTGAAGCGCGAGAATGTTGCCCGACCAGCCGTGCTCCAAGGCTTTGGCTGCATACCAGAGCCGATCTTGCGGGGTGGAAAGCTTGTCCAGAAGGATGGTGTGACAACGCCATGGCAATTGTGCAACGGGGCGTTGCACAATTGGCGGGGCGGTGGAGATTTGTGCAACGGACTGCTGCACAATCGGGGCATCTGGCCATGCCTTGGCGAATGCCCGCATGTATTTGAGATTGCGCGGGGAGAATCCCTGCCGGCCCGGGAAGGCTGCCTGAAGATCCGCCGCGAGACGATCGATCACTTTTGTTCCCCAGCCCTCTTTGCTTTGCCGATCAAGAATCATGCGGCCGATGTCCCAGTAGAGGCCAAGCAGTTCCGAGTTGACTGCCAGCGCGGCGCGAACCTGGGTTCGATGAACGCGCTGCTTGATCTCGTCGAGCAGCGTGATGTAGTCGCGAGGCAGAGCCACAGCCTCCGACAGAATTTTTTTCGGCTTCGGCTTCATGCGGCAAGAGATTGGGCCAGGTCGATCAATTCATCGAGTTCGGGTTTCTTGAAGAGTTGTTCCGGGTCGCCGATGGTGGAGAAGGGCGGCTGGCGCAGGGCGTCGAGGGAAGAAATTTCCGCTTTTTGCATGACGGCCTTACGCAAGGTACGGACGAACATGAGCTGGGTAGCTGAGAGGTGCGTATGCTGGCGGACCCATTCATCGAACGCGTGTGAGATGGATTCCTCGCGGGAGGGAAGCACGGAGACATTAAGAATGTGGCGGAGAAAGTCGGCGAGGCTGGCTTTGGGTTGGTGAAAGGCCTCGCGAAGGCGCTCCTCGGTCACGAAAAGGTCAGGACCTTGCAGGACGGCAGCGATGGCCTCGATATCGTCGGGAGTGAGATCTTCCCCACGCTGGAGGCGTTGAAGTGCGGGGTTTTCGCCAGCGAGGTCTTTGACGAGAGCCTCTACTTGGCCACGGTAAGTCTCAGCGAAGGCACCTTCACCGGAGGGACCGAAGACGATCCAATGGCGTTGCTGGATCTGAGGATACAGCTTCCAGTGCCAGAACCATATCTCGTCTCCATTTGCGAGGAATACGAAAGGATCGACTCCGTGCTCTGCCCGAATTGCATCGGCGTAGTCGGCTGCCTGTCTTTCGCCCGCCAAGGCGTCCCGCGAAGACCGTTTGGCTTCAACGATGGCGATTGGCCGTCCAAGTCGGTCGAGGAGAGCGTAGTCGGCGAATTCGGCGGTGGATTTGTAGGTGCGATCTGGTTCCCTGACCGTGCCCGGGCGCACGGCAAATTCTTCGATCAGCTGCCTGCTGGCCACAGACCACCCCGCCCGCGCCAATTGGCAGTCAATCTGATCTTGGCGTATTTTGGCCTCAACGATCATTAATGAAAGGTGTCGATTTCCCTAGGGATCTGTTTTTGGTAGCAGAAAATCTCTGCCTAGAGAAGAGTTACCGTGGCGGATTTGTCCATGGGTGCAGTTGGAGGGACAGACCAACAGGAGCAAGGGACCTTTGAGGAAGGCGATTGAAGACATCGTATCTTCATTGCCGAAGGGTTTGGGCGCGATCGTTGCGGCCGCAGGCACTCTCACGAAGCTGACTGAAATTACTTTCACGCCGTCGCCCATAAAGCAGAAGAGCATCGAGAGAGATTGGCCGAAATCCCGTCGGCGTGCGAACCCGGAAGGTTCGTAAAATTGTCGGCAATCTTATTCAGGTGAAACACCCAACCCTACCTCGAAAGGCATGGTCATTTTTTCGATTGCGGGAGTTTGCTCGCACGGAATTTGGAATCAGGACAAAGCCGAAGAGGATGGAGCGGCGGATTTTGGGAGGGCGACGGTGAAGGTGGAGCCTTCGCCTTCCCGGCTGGCGCACCAGACACGGCCGCCCATTCGCAGGGTCATTTGTTTGACGATGTAGAGACCGAGTCCGGTCGAGCTCTCCCCGGCTGTGGGACGGGTGCTGAGCCGTCCGAACTTTTGAAACAACTGTTCCTGTTCCTGTGCGGAGATGCCTTCACCCCGGTCACGGACGGAGATTTGGACTTCCGCGTCATCGGTGCGGATTGCGATCTCCACGGTTTCGCCGTTCGGGCTGTATTTGATCGCGTTGGAAAGCAGGTTGCCGATGACGGCGGTGAGCGCCTTTTCGTTGCCCCGGACAAATGCCGGTTCCCGGCCGGGATCGCCGATCAGCGAAATGCCCTTGGTCGCAGCCTGGGCGCGGATCCCGTTGATGCTCCGGTCCACGGTCTCGCGGGCATCGACCGGGCCCAGTTCCAGCCGGGAGGCGGCCTCCAGTTCGGTCAGCTCCAGAAGATCCTCCACATGCTCCAGCATCGCATAGGAGCTGTTGTGAATGTGGCCGACATACTCGCGGGCGCTGTCCCGGACGGATTCGTCGAGCAGAAGCAATTCCGAGAACCCGCAGATCGAGTTCAGCGGATTTTTCAAATCATGGGCGGTGATGCCGATGAACTCGTCTTTTTCCCGGTGCAGCACATCCAATTTCCTGTTGGCTTTGGTCAGCTCCGCCGCCTGTTCCTCGATGAAGGAGTTTTTTTCCTGAAGCTGCCGGTTTCTGGCTTCGAGGTTCCGCTGGTAGCGGAGAATGGTGATGCGGATGATGCTGAGGAAGAAGACGGTGATGACGAGGCAGATCAAAAAGTTCCATCCGAAACTCTTGAGCAGAATCCCCGCAGTACCGTCCGTGGTTTGTTCGACAACCAAAATCCAGTCGAGCTCGGGGATGTAGCGATAATTGACCAAGGCCCCATGCTCATCCACCGCCGACTGCGTGACCCCGGTCTTTCCGGAGGCCAGCCCGGCCAGGATTTTCCGGAAAGCATCCCCGGAAGCATGATCGGGAAACCGTGTCGTGTCGGCACGGTCCCCCAAACTGTGAAGAACCAGCTTCCCCTGCCGGTCATAGAAAAAAATGTCGCGGTGATAGCGCTGGTGGTAATTCCGCATCAGGGTCTTGACGGCATCCACGGTCAGTCCGACCCCGGTGGCTCCCAAAAATTGCCCGTCCCGGTCCGTCACGCGGTAGTTGATGAAGATCGTCATGGTATCCTGGTTGGCCATGTCGGGGTCCACATTGATCTCGTAATCCCTGTCCATCTTTCGCACGCGGAAAAACCACGCATCCACCGGGTTGTCCTCGCGGACCTTCTTGAGAACGCGCTCCGCGTGGTAGTAGTTCCGCGTGTTTTCGGAGACCAGGAAGCTGGTGACGGTTCCGTATTTTGCCTGGATCTGGTTGAGATAGCGGAGGAGCTGGGGGACATCCTGTTCCCCCTGTTTGATCCAATCCTTCAAAAACGTGTCGTTCGCCATGAGCGAGGAAATGAGGATCGGCTCGAACAGATCCCGCTGAATTTCCGAATAGATATTGTCGCTGGTGAGCGGCAGGTCGTCGTTCAGAATGGTGCGGCGGATGGAGTCCCTTGAGATCAGGTAGCTGATGCTGCTCGTGAGGAAGAATCCGGCAAAGAGGAGCACTCCCAGCAGGAAAAGCATGCGGGGTTGGCCTGCCGGGGCATTTCCCGGCTTTGAAGCCTCTTTGCTCATCCCACAGAAGAAACGCATCCCGCCCCCTCCGTCAACCCCGGATGCCGGGACCGGTTGCTCTCAGAAGTCCGGAATCGCCTCCAGATCCACCCCCAGAAAGTCCAGCGCCGCATCCAGCGTGCTGAAAACCGCGCTCGGGGCGAAAAGGCCCAGCCCTTTGCTCAGAAGCATGGCCAGGGCGGTTCCCACGGTGCCGGAGGTCAGGATCGCCGCACTCCCGATGGACCCCTTCGCCACGGAAAAAATAAAGTCGCACAGCAACGACACTTCGGCGACTCCGATCCGGAGAACAGCACGGGTGAAATCGATGAGCAGGCGGAATTTCCTGTCGAACAGCGGATCGGAAAAAACCCGGAGCATCAGGTGCCGGATGTCCTCCGCATCCGTCGGCCCGGTAAAACGGCCGACAACCAGACGTTTCTCAGTCAATATGAGGTAGGAAGCCGCCATGCTGGAAAAGGCGAAGGCTAGCGGATTTTTGATTTCCAACAAGATCCAAACCAAAAGAATTTCCTTTGCGGGGCAGGCCGGGATGTTCCGGGGCGGGAAGATTTTCCCTCTTCTTGTTGCTGTCAAAAAGCCGGATTCCGGATAAGGTTTCCGCCGGATGTCATCGAAAAGGAACTCTTCCCATTTCATCACCGGTTCGGATGAGGCGGCCGTCAAGAAGGCGGCTGTCGCCCGGGCGGCGGAACTGGCTCCGGGAGCGGATGCTTTCGGGCTGGAGACGATCGACGGATCGGTGGACACGGTGGATGCGGCCGTGGCAAAAATCAACGAGACCTGCCAGGCTCTGCTGACGCTGCCTTTTCTGGGCGGGTCGAAACTCGTCTGGCTGAAGAGCGCCACTTTCCTTTCCGACACGGTCACCGGACGCTCGGATTCGGTGGCGGAGAGCCTGGAGACGCTGTGCGGGATCCTGAAAAATCCGCTGCCCGAGGGGGTGGTTTTTCTCATGAGCGCACCGGAGCCGGACAAACGGCGAGCGGCGTACAAAAATCTTTCGAAGCTCTGCAACACCACCCTGCACGACAAGCCGGATCTCGGGTTCCGCGCGGGGGAGGAGGAGGTCATCGCCTGGACCGCCGGAAAGGCCCATGACCGGGGATTGAAGATCTCGCACGAAGCGGTCGAGGCCCTTGCGGCCAGGATCGGGCTCGACTCGGGACAGCTCGACAACGAACTCGACAAGATGGAGACAGCCTTCGGACCGGGCCACCCGATCGAGGCCAAAGACGTCCGGGCGCTGGTGCCTTCGACCCGGGAAAGCGGGATTTTTGACATTGGGAACGCCATCGCCGCACGCGATCTGCCGCTGGCCCTGGAGACACTGGCCCAGCTCCTCCGACAGGGCGAACGGGGTGTGGGAATCCTTCTCGCCTCGATCGTTCCAACCGTCCGCAACCTTCTTCTGGTGAAAGACCTTCTCGCCCGGCACAAGATCCAGCCCCCGGCCCAGCCGCAATTTTTTGCCTCCGCGCTGAACCGGCTCGGTCCGGCGGACATCGAGCACCTTCCCCGGAAGAAAGACGGTACGCTGAATGCTTACCCGCTGGGCCTCGCCGCGCGGAATTCCGTGCACTACACCGCGGCGGAATTGCACCGGGCGTTTCTGGGTTGCGCCGAGGCGAATCTTCAAATGGTCACCAGCCAGGCCGGTGATGAGACCGTGCTCACCCGCCTGCTGATCGGCTTCATGGCCAGAGGGGCCTGATCACTCGGGATAGACCCGCGCGACACGGCCCTTGATGCCGGTGAAAATATCCCAGGCGATCGTGTCCGCCTGCCCCGCAAGCTCCCCGGCCGTGATGCTTTCCCCGCCCTGCCGGCCGATGAGCACAGCTTCCTCTCCGGGCTCCACCCCGTCCACCCCGGTGACATCCACGACAATCTGGTCCATGGTCACCCGCCCCAAAAGCGGACACCGCGCCCCGCGGATCAACACCTCCGCGCCTTTTCCCGAGGCCTGCCGGGGAAACCCATCCGCATAACCCACGGCCAGGACCGCCGTGCGGGTGGGACGCGAGGTGATGAATGTGCGACCGTAACAAATCCCCGTTCCGGCCGGGAGATCCTTCACCAGGGTGATGCGGGCTTTCCACGTCAGCGCCGGACGGAAAATCTCCTGAAATTCCGGGCAGGGCGAGCTGCCGTAGAGCACGAGCCCCGCCCGCACGAGATCCTCCGCGTGATCCGGAAATTTCAAAATGCCGGCACTGTTGAGCGAATGGATTTTTGCCCCGGGCACGATTTCGCGGAACCGGGAGACCAGATGGGAAAACTCCGCGAGCTGGTTGTGCGTGAACTCTTCATCCTCGTCCGAGCAGGGCAGGTGCGTTGAAATGCTGTGAATCCGCACCCGGCCGGCCACGCGGGTGATTTCTTCGAGAGCCCGTTCCGACCAGACCCCGACACGCCCCATGCCGGTGTCCACTTTGAAGTGGATGTCCGCCTCTCCGCAGGCGGCGACTTTCTCCGCTTCCTCCGCACCCGAGACGGTGACAATGAATCCCTGCGCCACGGCCTCCGGCCATTCGGAAGGCAGACAGGGGCTCAGGAGCATGATCCGGCGCCCGGTCTCCGCAGCCGCGACAGCCCGTGCTTCGGAGAGATTGGCCACGCCGAAGATCTCCACATCGTGGGCCAGCGCCTTTGCCACCTGCTCCGTGCCATGCCCGTAGGCATTGGCCTTGATCACCGCCAGAATCCCGGGCCGGTGTCCGATGGCCCGCCGGACGGCGGCCAGATTGTGGCGGAGAGCGCCGGGGTCAACTTCAACCCAGGACCGCAGGGAAGGAGAAACAGAAAACGCGGGCATGTCGGGAATGCCCCTCATTTTGCACGGTTCCGGGCCGTGATCCAGCACACATTCCCGCCCACCATCACTCCGAGGCAGTCGTTTTTCCGAGAACAGCCCGGGAATGCCGGGACAATTCATCCAGAAGCACCTGGCAGATTTCCCCGGGTTTCCCACGCCAGAAAACCCCGATGGGAAGCGCCGGAAATCCGGCCAGCGGCAGCACCCGCACCGTCGGATCTTTCTCCAAATCGGGCGTGCAGACCGCCAGACCGGCCCCGAGCCCGTTGCGCACGTAGATGGACACCAGATCCTGGGAGCTCGTTTCCAACTCGGTCCGCCAGACGATGCCGCGCCGGGACAGTTCTTTTTGGAACAACCTCGGGAGCAACTCGTGCGGAGGAAGACTGATGAGCGGCATCCGGCCCGCGGCCCCCTCCCTGATCAAATCCCCCGCCCTCCGGTGGGAATCGTCCGCGGGCACCAGCAGGCACAGCGGCAGACGCGCCAGCGTCAGGGAACGAAACCCCGTCGGCAGGCGGGATTCCAGCACCGTGATCGCGAGGTCCGCCCCGCCCTGGGCGATCAGCTTCTCCGCCCCCCGCTGGTCGATCTCCTGCAACGTCACCTTCAGCCCGGGAAACCGCCGGCGCAGGCCGGACAACAACACCGGCACATGTCCGCGCATCACTTCCGTCAACCCGGCCAGCCTCACCACGCGGGCCAGCTTCCCGCGGATCACCTCCTCCATTTCCCCCAGTCCGCTGAAAAACGGATTGATGAAATCGAACAGGGCACGCCCCGCCGGAGTGAGCCGGAACGGTCTCCGCTCGAAAAGCGCGACGCCCAGATCCTCCTCCAACCGGGCCATCTGCGCACTGACCGCCGGCTGCTGGATCCCGTAGGGCATCTGTCGGCACGCGGCCACAATCCCCTCGTTCCGGGCCACATGATAGAAGAGCTCGAGGTGGTGGACATTCATATATCGATAAAATCGATATTTAGTCACAATTTATCGATTATGTAAATTCCGCAATCCGCCCCATCCTCGCCCGTGATGAAAACCATCTTCCGTCATCCCGGCATCGGCGGCCTGCTTTTCGCCCAATCGCAGGTTGCCTTCAACGACAACGCCACGAAGCTTGTGCTGATCGGCCTCGTGCAAATGCTGCTCCCGGCCGGCGAGGCCGCGCGGGTGGTGGGGTTGATCGCCCTGCTGCTGGTCACTCCGTTCGTCCTGTTCGCCCCGCTGGGCGGGTGGCTGGCAGACCGGTTTCCCAAGCGGCATGTGCTCTCGGCCAGTCTGTGGTTGCAACTGGTGGTGATGGCGGTTCTCGCCGCGGCGGCCGTTCTGCGCTTGCTGCCGCTGGCTGTGGGCGGGTTTTTCCTTCTCGGCGTGCAGTCGGCCCTGATGTCCCCCGCCCGCCGCGGCATGGTCAAAGAACTGGCGGGGGATTCGGTCGGCGAGGTGGTGGGGTGGATGGAAATGCTCTGCATCGCGGCCATTCTGGCGGGGAGCCTGGCCGGCGGGCAATTGATCGACGGCCTGGCTTTGCCGGTCGGCGGTCCGTGGCCGGCGGCAGGCGTTTCGTTTGCGGCCCTCGCGCTCAGTTGTGCCGTGGCGTTGTGGGTCTTCCGGCACGTTCCCGCCCGGCGCTCATCCACGGGGACTCCTTTCGGTCCCGGGGTGATTTTCGGTCATCTGGAGCTTTTGAAAACCCTTCGTTCCGACCGGGCCATCCGGCGGGCCGCGTGGGGCGACGCGATGTTTTATTTTGTCGGTGGGATCCTCATGCTTTCCCTCTCGGAGGCCGGTCGCGCCCTGCATCCGGAGGGGCTTGGCGCGGCGCGGGCCACGGGTCTCATGCTCGCCACCATGGGCGCGGGCATTGCCGCGGGAAGTGTGGGCGCGGCGCGGATCTGCCGTCACCGGATTGTTCTGGGTCTCGTGCCCCTTGCCGCCGTGGGACTGGCCGCCGGACTTTTTGTTCTGGCAGGCCTCCCGGCCGGCAGTCTTCCGTTTTTCGCGGGCCTTTTCGCCCTCGGGCTTTGCGGGGGGTTGTATCTCGTGCCCCTGGGCGCATTCCTCGTGGACCGGGCTCCGGAAGAAAAGCGCGGTGCGGTCCTCGCCGCTTCCAGCATGCTCTCCAGCGTGGCGGGAATCCTGGCCGTGGCGGCTTACACGCTGATGAAAACCTTCTGCGGCATCGGTCTCTCCGGGCAGTTGGTACTGATGGGGATTCTTTTCCTCTGCACCGCCCTGTTCGCCCTGCGCCTGGTGACGCGGGATGCCGTGCGGATTGCGGCGCTTTTTGTCGCGCGCTGGCGTTACCGTGTGAAAAACCCGGGCGTGGAGAACCTTCCGACCGGCGGCGGCGTTCTTCTGGTGTGCAACCATGTCAGCTACGTGGACACGGTCATTCTCTCCCTGGCCTCCCCCCGGCCGATCCGGTTTCTCTCCTACGCCGGGTTTTTCCAAACCCCGTTGCTGGGAAAAATCCTGCGCCTCTTCGGAGCGATCCCGGTTTCCTCCACCCGGGTCCGCGACGCGGTGGTCAAGGCCGCGGATGGCATTCGGGCGGGAGAGGTGGTCTGCATTTTTCCGGAGGGTCAGCTCACCCGCACGGGATGCCTCATGGAATTGAAGAGCGGCTTCGAACTCATCGCCCGCCGGGCGGGATGTCCCGTGGTGGTGGCCCATCTGGACGGACTCTGGGGCTCGATCCATTCCTTTGAAGGAGGGCGCTATTTTACCAAATGGCCGCGCGGTCTCCGCCGGACCGCCACGGTTTCTTTCGCTCCGGCGCTTCCTGCCGGAGAAGCGACCACGGCCCGTGTGCGGGAAATCCTGCTCGAATTGGGAGAAAAGGCATTCCGATCCCGGCCCATCCGTCGTCCGCTGGCTGCGGAACTCGTGTGCACGCTTCGCCGTCATCCGGGAAGGGTGGCCATCGAAGATCCGTGTTCCCCCATAAAACGCCTCCGGAATGCCGAACTGCTCACGGGATCCAGGCTGTTGGGCGGACAATGGAAAACCCTGCCCGGACACCGCATCGGGCTTCTTCTTCCCCCCGGAACCGTCGGTACGCTGGCCAATCTCGCCGTGGTTTTTTCCGGTAAAATTCCCGTGAATCTCAATCCGACCCTCGCACCGGATGCCGCACGGTCCTGCCTGGAACAGGCCGGGGTGCAAACCGTGATCACCACGGAAGCCCTGACGAAAAAATTCCCGCAGTTCCCGTGGCCGGAGCATCTGGTGCTCATCGAAAATTCCTTGGGCTCCTTCTCCCGCGCCCGCCGGATTTTGTTCTGGCTCGAAAGCCTTCTCCTGCCCGCCGCACTTCTGGAACGTCGCATGGGCCTGCAACACACCGGAGCGGAAGAGGAAGCCCTGTTGCTTTTCACCAGCGGCACCGGTGGACTCCCCAAGGGCGTGGCTCTCACCAACCGGCAGGTGCTTTCCAATTTCCATCAAGTCCGCGAAACCGCTTTCCTGCATCCGGACGACCGGCTGCTCAGCGCCCTGCCGCTTTTCCACAGTTTTGGTCTGACGATGGGGCTCTTTGTGCCCCTGCTGGCGGGACGTCCATTGATCACCGCGCCTTCTCCCCTGGACTGCGGGCAGGTTGCCCGGGCGGCACGCGAGGGATCACCAAGCATCCTGCTCACCACCCCGACTTTTTTGCGCAACTATGTGCGCCGGATTTCGCGGGATGCATTCGGAACCCTGCGGCTGGCGGTGACCGGCGCAGAGCGTCTCCCCGCCGCAACGACCGCCCTGTTCCAGAAACGTTTCGGATGCGATGTGCTGGAAGGCTACGGCCTCACGGAAGCCTCCCCGGTTGTCAGCCTGAACATGGCGGACCCGGCCCGAGGGACTGGCGCAGATTCCTTCCAGAGCGGCGGATGTGAAGGCAGTGCCGGACGTCTGGTTCCCGGGCTGGCCATGCGCCTGCTTGATCCGGAAACCGGCGAAGTCCGACCCGGCAGCACCCGCGGCCTGCTGGCCTTGCGGGGAAGCAACATCATCACCGGATACCTCGGCGGTCAGGCAGCCGAAAAGTTCCGCGACGGCTGGCTGGTCACCGGCGACATCGCCCGGGTGGATCCGGAGGGATTCCTTTTTCTCGAAGGACGTCTCTCGCGATTCTCGAAGATCGGCGGGGAAATGGTCTCCCACTCGGCTGTCGAGGAAGCCATCGCCCGGGCCTTCGCAAATTCCACCGGACAGGATTGCGTGCTGGGACGCCCGAGCACGGAAAAAGGCGAGGAACTCGTCCTCCTGACCACTCGAACAATCACCCGCGAAGATCTGTGCCGGATGCCGGATGTCCCGAACCTCTGGATCCCGCGGCACATCATCCGGCTGGAGCACCTCCCGACACTGGCCACCGGAAAGCTCGACCTTGCCGCGTGCCGGAACCTGGTCGACACTGGGGAAGTCGCGGCATGAAAACCTATATCTTGGACGGCATCTGGGGCTGGCATTCCCGGTGGGAACGGCTGCGAAAACGCATCGAAAAGACCATCGGCCCGTGCCGGATCTGGCGTTACGACAACTCCGGATGCGCTCCGCTCGGGGGTCCGGCGGCCTTGCTCCGCGAGGAACTGTCCACAGCCGAAGGCCCCTTCAACCTGATCGGTTACAGCATGGGAGGTCTCGTCATCCGCGAAGCCTTGCGCCTCGATCCCGGCCTGCCGGTGCGGCGGGCCGTTTTTCTTCACTGTCCGCATCGCGGCTCCCTCGCCGCCCACCTGCTTCCACTCCTGCCGGCCTGTCGGGAAATGCGTCCGGGGAGTGCCTTTCTCGCCCGCCTCGACAGCACACCCTGGACCATTCCCGCCCTTGCCACTTGGTGCGCCTGGGACGGGGTCGTCATCCCGGGACGGTCCGCCCGCTGGCCACGGGCCACCACCCTTTTGGAAAACCTCGTGCCCGCCCACGCCTGGCCGGTGGTCTCCCCGGAAATTCACCGCGCGGTGGTCCGCTTTTTGATCTCGGACAACATCCCGGCTGATGCCATTTGATTACCGTAAAAATACGGTATAGATTTCTGCTATGATTCTCCCCTTCCTCGTATTCGCCTTTCTCTCCCTTCTCGGCCTTTCGTGTGTGATCGCCCCGTTTTTGGCCCCCGTCGGGTCCCAGTAGGCGCGATTCCCTCGAAGCTATCCAGTTTACGGATTCGCGGGGAAAAACTGGTCGATCACCGGCTGGATGGCGTCCGCCCAGATCTGGTAGCCTTTGGCATTCGGGTGGAGAAAATCCGGCATGACTTCCGGGCTCAGGGTGCCATCCGGTTCCAGGAATTTGTCCCCGAAGTCGATGAAGAGAACCTTCTTTCCATCAGCAAATCCCGAAATGATTTTGTTGATGGCCTTGATTCTGGCCCGGGCGGGATCCGTCGCGTTGGGACTGCGCGGGAAGATGCCCTGCAACAAGATCGTCGCATCGGGACACCGCCTGCGGTAATCGTCCACGACCGCCTTCACACCATCGGCAATCTGCTCATCGGTGTTTGCCGACAGATTGTTGGTCCCGATCATGATCGCCACCAGCTTGGGATGAATCCCGTTGACCTGTCCCTGGGAAAGCCGCCAGAGGATGTTCTCGGTGCGGTCCCCGCTGATACCGAAATCAAATGCGTTGAGTTTTCCGTAGCGTTCACTCCAGATCTGCTTTCCCGCTCCCTGCCATCCGTCGGTGATGGAATCCCCGTCAAAGACCAGCCGGATGCTGTCCGCCACCTGTGCGGCGCGTTCATTGTTGGATTTCACCCGGGCAAACCAATCCAGCCGGGGAGCCGGGAAGGTTGCCGAATTCACCCCGGCCGGAGCCGCCGGAATCGGCGATGGCATGGGCATGATCGACGGGGTGTCCCCGGCGATGGCAGAGGTGACCGCAAGGGAAGCGACAAGCAGAAGGGAGGGAGTTTTCATGGGAAAGGGCTTCAAAAAATCAACGGGGAGGCATCACGCGATCTGCCCGAGAAGGTAGGGGCGAAGGTCCGCGATGGCAATACGTTCCTGTTGCATCGAATCACGGTGGCGGAGGGTGACGGTGCCTTCCTTCTCCGGCCCGTTTTCCCCGACGGTGTCGAAGTCGACCGTGATACAGAACGGCGTGCCGGCTTCGTCCTGACGGCGGTAACGGCGGCCGATCGCCCCGGATTCGTCGTAAAAGACATTCATGTCGCCGCGAAGGGACTGGACGATCTTCCGCGCGGTCTCGACAAGGGCAGGCTTGTTTTTGAGGAGAGGCAGCACGGCACACTTGATCGGAGCCACGCGGGGATGGAACCGCATAACCGTGCGCATCTCGGATTTCCCGCCGTCCCCGGAAACCACTTCCTCGTCGAAAGCCGCGGAAAGAATCGCGAGCGCCAGCCGGTCCAGACCGGCGGACGGCTCGATGACGTGGGGAAGATAGTTGCCCTTGAAAAGATTTTCGCAATATGCGGCGATTTCTTCACGGGAGATCTCCGGTTTTGTCCGTTGGTCATAAACCCGGTCGATGAACTCCCGCCGCTGATCGTCGGAGAGAGCGGTGCTGGCGGCCTTCAATTCCTCATCAAAGACCTCCAATGGTTTTCCGCTGTGCCTTTGGTGCTGGCGCAGATCGAAATCTCCGCGCGCGGCGATGCCTTCCAATTCCTCGGTACCGAACGGGAACTTGTAAAGGATGTCCACCGTCGCCCGGGCGTAGTGCGCGAGTTCCTCGGGTTTTTGCCAATAATAGTCCAGAACATCCGCACCAAGACCGATTCCCTGATAATACGCCGTGCGCTGGGCCACCCAATACCGGTGCCACATTTCCCAACCCCAATTCGGCTGTGGAGTGGAGAGATCCGCTCCCTCGCTCCAGCGCACCACCCCGCCGTGGAGCAATTCGATGGCTTCATCGGGGCGGATGAAAAATTCGAGCTCCATCTGCTCGAACTCGCGCGAACGGAATGTGTAGTTGCGCGGAGTGATCTCATTCCGGAAGGCTTTGCCGATCTGCCCGATGCCAAAGGGCACCCGGACGCGCGAGGAATCCACCACATTTTTGAATTGCGCAAAGATCGCCTGGGCCGTCTCGGGCCGCAGATAGGCGACATTGTCCTCGCTTTCCACGGGGCCGGTGTGGGTGCGGAACATCAGGTTGAACGGACGTGGTGCGGTCAGTTCCCCGCCGCAATGAGGACAGGGCATGACCAACCCCGTCACGGAGAGTTGTTCGGTGGCGAGGTATTGTGTGAATTCCTGCACGGTGAGCGGGTTTTCCTTTGAACCGGTGCTGCGCTCTGCCAGGCAGGTGAGAGTGACCTGCGGATTCCTGACCAAAGCCAGGTTCGGAGCCATCTGCTTCCCCTTGCGCTCGGCCCAGCGGAGCAGATCGGCGGAATCCATGCTCCGGGTCCACACGTCAAAAAGTCCGGCCAGCGACTGGGTCCACGCCTGCTCGCCCAACATCGACCAAACTTGATCGGCACGGACGAGCTTCTTGCAATGTTTGCAGGTGCTCATCGGATCACTGAACGTATCCACATGGCCGCTGGCCTTCCAAACGGCGGGATGCATGATGATGCTCGCGTCGAGCGGCACCACATCATCACGTTCACGCATCATCGCACGCCACCAGGTGTCGCGCAGATTGCGCTTCAATTCGGCTCCCAGCGGACCGTAGTCCCAGAACCCGTTGAGGCCGCCGTAGATTTCGGAGGACTGAAAAATGAAGCCGCGCCTCTTGCAGAGGCTCACAATTTTTTCCATGCGCTGGGCAAACTCGTCTTTGGCCATAATATGAACCGCCCATCAAATCCGACCATCGCCGGATCGTCAACGCAGCAGTCGGTCCCCCTCCCGGAAAGAAAGATTCTCGCCATCGCGGACCGAAAGTTCTTAGCTTGTCCGCGTTATGAAAGATGTTTTCATCGGTACCGACAGCGGAGCCACCACTTGCAAGACCTGCGGCGTTTATGCCGATGGCAAACCCATTTCCCTCAATCTCGCCCAGAGTTCCACGAATTCCGAACTGGGGACGACCGCCGTCATTGAAGGCTGGATTGCCGGGGTGGAGAAGTTTCTGAATGAAAACAGCCTGGAGTGGAAGCAGGTCCGCGGAGTCGGTCTGGCCATGCCGGGGCCCTACCAAGCCTACGGGGTTCTGGACCGCACCGCCAACCTGCCGGCTTCCTTTGCCGGGTGGGAATTCCATGCCGACTACTCGCGCGCACTGGAAAAGACAGCCGGACGCCCCATCCCGCTTGTGGTCGGGAACGATGGCAATTACGGTGGCGTCGCGGAGGCGGCACAGGTTCGCGGGGACAAAAAAGCGGGCGTCATCATGCTGGCTCCCGGATCCGGATTGGGCGGAGCCTATATCGATCCGAACGGACTTCCGCTCGAAGGAGATGCCTTCTGCGGGATGGAAGCCGGCCACATGCCGGCCCCGATCCATTTGCTGGGCCTTCCGGCCTTCACCTGCGGCTGCGGACGCGACTGGGGATGCTTCGAAGCCTACACTTCGATCTCCGGCCTGCCGCAGTTTCTGGATTATCTCCTGCCCAAATACCCCGAACACGAACTCGCGAAGCAGGGCCCCACACCGAAGCAGAAGGCGCTGGCCCTTCGTGGCCTCGCACAAAAAGGCGATCCGCTGGCGCTGGAGATTTTCGATTTCCAGGCCAAGGCGCTCGGCCTCCATGTCGCCAATCTTTCCATCGCGCTCGACGCGTCGTATGTGGTCATCGGCGGCGGATTGATCGATCCGGAGGCCACCACGGAAGAATTCCGCGCCCGGTATCTCGGAGGAATCCGTGCGGCGGCGGAACCATGGCTTTTCCCGGTCCAGCGCCAGACGATGAAAATTGTCCCGGCAACCCTGGGAGAATTATCGCAGGCGATCGGGGCCGCCCTCGTGGCGCTCTACACTTCGCGCGGCTGATCCACTGTCCGGGCGGCAAGACCGGACCGGATTCCACAGGCCGCCACGGCTGCCAGAAAACCAAGCATCACCGCCGCCATCCGGTCGATGGAGGCGGACAATTCCTGTCCCGGTCTTGGGAGCATGGTCGCCGCCACGGCAAAAAGAGCGGCCCCCTGGCGGAACAAAACGGCTCTTGCAGGAAAGCTTGAAGCCAGCCATTCGATCCCTCCCATCACAAGGGCCAGGGCCACAAGAAAAACCGCCAGGTTGTTTCCCGATCCGGAAACCATGGCCAGAAACGCCACCGAAACCAGCACCCCCGCAACCGCTCCGGAAAACCTTTCACCGAGCGCCGGAGCGCGCGGCGTAATCCCGATGACCGTGGTCATGGTGGCAATCGTCATAACCACCCCCTCCGTCGGCAAAGTCAGACCGGCCAGCACCAGAGAACCGGTCGCGGAAAGTCCGACAGTCCAGGGATCCAACCTGTCGCCACTTCGCACCGCAGTTCGGCTTTCTTTCCTGTCAACAGCCCCGGCCAGTGCGGAGACGGCGGCGGCGATGGAAAGCGAAGCGGCGTGCGCCATTCCGGACAGGAGGCCCGTCGCAGGATAAACCAGCCCGGCGGAAAACATCCCCCCGATTCCCATGGCAAAAAGAATCGCGACCGCAGGACCCCACCGGCGCGACGCAGCGGTGATGCTGAATCCCGAAACCAGGCAAAACGCGGGCAGGGAGATCCATTGCTGATCCGGAGCCGCGACCAGCAGCAGAAACCCTGCAAACACACCGGCCCACGCCGCGGCAAGACGCCTGAGAAATTCCACGGAAGAATCGCAGCGCAACCCGCCGACCAGTTGGGCGGCAAGAACGGCCAGAAACGGTTGCGGCACATGGAGTGACCCCACAACCAGCGCGGTCCCCGCCGTCGCAAACGCCTGCCGCAGGGCGGCGCGACCGGCCTCCCTCATGGTCCGGCTGGCGGAAGAAAAGCCGCGTCGTCGTCTTTTTGCAGAAGGCGCAGGCGGTTCTCATCGGGAGCCGACCCGGCATCCACCACCACGGCGGCCCGGCCTCCCATCCGGAATTCCCCGTCCCCGGAAGCCTCGAGAACAATCCGCACCGGAAACCGCTGCGCAAGCTGCACGAAATCAAACGTCGGTTCCACACGGGAAAAAATTCCCTCCCCACCGGGAGCTGAACGGGATGCCGTTGCCAGCGGATACACCGCACGGGCAATCCCCTGCACGATCCCGGCCACCGGCTTTTTCCTTTGGGACATCAGAAATACCTTCACCCGCTGCCCGGGACGGATCCTCTCCAGATCGGTCTCGCGGAAGTTTGCGAGGACGAACCACACCGAGGAATCCACAATCGAAAAAACCTGCTCCCCCGCCGCGGCATAGGTTCCCGGAGCAATCTGGAGGTTGGTAACATGGCCGTCACACGGGGCGAAAACCCTGCAATACGAAACCCGGAGCTCCGCATCCCGCAAAGCGGCCCGGGCCTCTTCAATGCGCGTGTTCCGGCCCTCGAACTCCCCGAGTTTGTTCCGCGCCCGCGCCACCGCCGCCTCCCCTTCCCGCACCATCGCCGCGGCGCTTTCCGCATCCGCCTGCGCCCGCTGCACCCGGTCGGCGGAAGTGAAGTTTCCCGTCAACAACGGCTTCAGCCGTTCAAAATGCGCCGCGGCATAGTCCGCACGCGCTTTCCGCTCCAGCAGCGCCGCCTCCGCCGCGGCAATTTCATCCTCCAAGGCCCGCACTTCAAGTTGCACAAGCTCAAGCCGGGCGCGGGCCCGTGCGGCTTCGGCCTCATAAGGCCGCGCGTCGAGCTCGAACAAAAGATCCCCGCGCCGGACTTTCTGATTGTCCGTGACGGCCAATCGCACGATCGCACCCCCGACCTGCGGAGCCACCCCCGCCACATTCGCACGAACCTCCGCATCCTCGGTGCGGGGAAAGTTCACCAGATTCCTCCACGTTGCAAAGACCGTGAATGCCGCCAGCACGACAAGGCCCGCACGCATCAGAAGGATCACCGCCCCGGAACGCTGTGGCACAGGATCGGTCATGCGGAAAACACCACCAGCCATGTCCCGCAGGTCAATGCCGTGAAAAGACACGGTCCCATCACCACCGGCGGTTGCAGGGCACGGGAAAATCCGAATCGCTCCGCCAGCCGGAAAAAGAACCAGGTTCCCGCCACCCCGGCCAGCATGCAGGCAAGCCACGCGGGAAAATACGCCCCGGCCACATCCACCAACGGATCGCCTGCGGACTTGATCAATGCAAACAGTCCGGGCAACTTGGGGAAGCCGATGATCATGCTTCTGCATAGCCGATGGTGGCGGTGGTGTTCAACGCCAATCGTGATTGGGCTGGCGGCCTCGGCTGTTCTTGGCGAAATCGCGGCCTCGGAAAAAAGCGTCCTCCGGGATCCCGTGCCGGGATTTTCGGTGAAAGATTCCCACGACCTCGGCTCGCTTATTGATCTCGGACTCGCCAACCATCCGGGAACCCGGGCGGCCTGGTTCCGGGCCCGCGCGGCTTCGGCAGCCGTCGGCGAAGCGCGCGCGGCCTACTATCCGCGCCTCTCCGCCCGCTTCGAGGGTGGAAGCGACCAATGGTATACACCCGCCGCAAACGGCCCGGACAATTTCCGCCGCGAGCAAGCCACCACGATCCTTTCCCTGGAGTATCTCCTTCTGGATTTCGGCCGCCGGGCTGCCGATGTCGGGCAGGCGGTCGCCCGGTTTGACGCAGCCGGTCTGGCGTATGAGCGCAAATTGCAGCAGGTCGTCTTCGGCGTGCAGCGGTGTTACTTCGCCCACGAGGCGGCCCTGTGGCGGGAACAGGCCGCCATGTCCCTGCTGGAAGTGGCGCGGGTGCTCTTTTCCACCGTGAAAAAGGAAGCGGAAACCGGACTCTCCTCCGCTCCCGAACTTCTCGCCGCCCGGAAAAAAGTCTTTGAAGCGGAATCGGAGGCGGAGTCCGCAAAGTCCCTCGTCCGCACGACCCTCGGCGACCTGTGCGTGGCGGCCGGATTGCCCGCCGACACCCCATTGAAAGTCACCCGCTCCGACCCGCCGGTCTCCACCGGAGATCTCCGGGAAAAAGTCGGAAAGCTGATCGCGCAGGCCCTCTCCACGCGCCCCGATCTCGCGGCCCGCGCGGCGGAGGTGCGGGCCAGTGAAGCCGCCACGCGCCGCGCCACCGCCGACTTTTTTCCAGAAGTCCGCCTGGAGGGAAAATACGCCTACTCCACCTTCGGATACGATGCGCACGACGGACGAACCAAAGGCTCCTACACCGAGGATCTCAACGGCTACGGCGGATTTCTCGTGGCCAGTTGGGATCTTTTCGAGGGATTTGAGCGCATCCAGAAGGAACGCCGGCGCAGGGACGAAGAAAAAGCGGCCCGCGAAGAACTGGAGCAGGCCCGCCTGGATGCCACCCGCGATGTCTGGACGGCCTATCATGACAACCTGAGCGCCGCCAGCCGGGTGGACTTCGCGGAAAGTTTTGTGGCCTCCGCAAAGGAAACTTTCGAGGCCGCCCGCAGCGGCTACGAGTCCGGCCTCTGCACCGTCTCGGAGTATTCGGAAGCAGCCGGGCAGCTCGCCTTCGCGCAGTCCGTGCGTGCCGGGGCGCTTTCCGATTACTCCACCAGCCTGGCCGCGCTGGCCTTCGCGTCCGGAATGCCGCGCATCGAAGATGGCCCCCCGAAGGAACAGGGCTCTCCAAAAAAATAATCGCGCCCCGGGACGGACTGCGCAAGCTGTGGACAAAACCGCCCGCGTGTGATTGCGTCGGAGATGTCATGAAATTCACCTCCTTCGGACATTCGTGCTTTCTCGTGGAAAGCGGCGGACACAAGTTGCTCTTCGATCCCTTCATCACTCCAAACCCTCTGGCAAAGCATGTGGATGTCTCCAAGATCACGGCGGATGCCATTCTTCTCTCCCATGGACATGTGGATCACATTGCCGATACCATGGATATCGCCACCCGCACCGGGGCAACGGTCGTCTGCAACTGGGAGATCTTTGAGTGGCTCGGTCGCCAGGGCCTCTCCAACCTGGCTCCCATGAACCACGGCGGTTCGAAGCGTTTTCCTTTCGGACGTGTCAAGATGACGAACGCCATCCACTCCAGCACGCTTCCCGATGGCTCATCTGGAGGAAATCCTGGCGGCTATGTCGTTGAAATGGAGGGTGTTACGTTTTATTACTCCGGCGATACCGCCCTCACGATGGATATGAAACTCATTGCCGGAGAATTCTCCATCCGCTTTGCCGTTCTCCCCATCGGCGACAATTTCACTATGGGAGCCTCCGATGCTGTCAAAGCAGCTGAATTCGTCGGCACCGAAGTCGTCATCGGAGTCCACTACAACACATTCCCCCCCATCGAAATCAACAAGGCAGAGGCCTTGGAAACATTTGAAAGATCCGGTATCACCCTGCTCCTGCCGGATATCGGAGAGACTATTGCGATTTAACCCGGAAGCCTCGTTTGGAGGGGATGGGATGGCGTAAGATGCTGGCCGATAGGGCCAGCCGAAGCGCGAGGCGTATCCGCTGTGATCCGGTGAGCGCTGAGAAAGGCCCTTCGCGGCCGGCAGATTGCGGCAGACCGCCCCGGGCAAACGAGGTTTTCGGGTTGAACCCGGAAACGGTTTTCAGACAGGAATAGCAGGATTCACTGGAAGAGACTTGTGACAAAGCAGGGCAGAATCATTGCGTTCGAGCAGAAGCCCTCATAACTCTTCCCTGATAAACCTAATACCACAATAGAAACCAACCACGAAAAGCAGGCATGTAGTCATGCAAGATTTTTCTTCAGAAAATCCCCGGAGGAGATGAAGTCTCACAGCCCGGGGTTGCGAAGCTCCTCTGGGTATTGTATCAACCGCGATCAACTCCATTGGGATTGTCCCAATCGTTGTCCAGCGTCTTTTTGCTCCCCGTCTTCTTTCCAAGATAAGTTTCGTGCGTTTTTGGAAAAGCACGGAGTTGCCTTTGACAAGCGATACAGGTGGGACTGAGGCAACCCCTTCAGAGTTGATAGAGGGACTGCCATAGACCCGGGGTGGCTTCGCAACCCCGGGCTCCAAGATCCAAGCACGTTGTGGCTCAATGCCCTGCGTTCTTCCATAGATCTTTCCAGGCAGTCTCCTCCCCTGCGTCATCAGAAATTTGTCCCGAACCCCCTGATAATCCTGTCAAAGTTCTTCGATCGCCGTTTTCGGGTTGAGAGGTCCGATGGGAAATCGCTTTGGGGATACTCCCCTTTCTTGTCTTGCATGGTTTCACAGCCCCAAGCACCTCTGTTGCGTGCACTCCGTGGTTCATTTCGGTTTTTGGGTTAACCTTGCTGGAAAAGAGAGTGAACATTGTTCCACGTGGAACTTTTCGCCAGAGATTCCTCACGCAGAGGTGCAGGGACACAGAGAAGAACCATTGTCGAGTTGAGTAGAGAACCCAAGCATTGCGATTCTCCGGAACATGCGACTGAACGGATGAATTTGTAGAAGCGATACCTTGCCGCTTGGGGTCTCTTCCGGCAAGATGCCGTTTCTACGGTTTGAGAGTTACACTGGACCAAGGAACATCGAGGCTCTGCTTGCAAGTTCGGCCTCGCGGTTTTTTCCCAGTCACCTTGAAGCGCCTCATCCGATCGACGAGGCTTTCGCTCACTTGGTATACAGTTCTCTCTTGGCGCACACCAAAAACGGAGATTCCCATTATCCTGTACCCAGGCACAGAGAAACCGGGGGTGCCATCCGTTTTTCACCACAAACCTCTCCTCAGCATTGCTCCAAAGTCTCTGTGATTCAAAAGCACCCTTCGGATTCACCCTTCCCTGCGGAATTCGGTCAATTCCTCTGCAAGCAGGGATGCCGGGAATTTTGATGAAGCTCCATGACCGGCGGTTTTGAAAAACAACCTGTCCGTTTGGAATGAAGGTCCGCCAATTCAAGGTTGGTAGAGGATGACACAGACTCAGAGAAGACTCGCTAACCCTCACTGTGGAATGCAGTGCTGTGTGGCTTTGCACTGGCACAATCTCCTCCTGTCACCTCTGTCGCCATTGTGCTTTCTGTTTTCTCCACACGACGGCTTTTCATCAATTGTTCCACGTGGAACTATTCATATCTTGTTGCAAATGAATTATTTGCAATATTTTCTACTCCGTTTCCCCTCGCCAATCATTTTTCCCTCCCTTTTTTTTGATTTCCTCGCGGAATCGTTTGGGAAGTATAGTGTGCGGGAATGAAAGACACGCAAAACGAACCGGATGACCGCCAGCTCCCGATTGACCGGGTGGGCGTCAAGGCGTTGCGATATCCTGTGCAGGTTCGGGACAAGGACCATTCCATCCAGAGTACGATTGCGACAGTTCAGCTCACGGTGGATCTTCCGCACCATTTCAAGGGAACACACATGAGCCGCTTCATCGAGGTGCTGGGTTCCCACGGTCCGGTGGTTCACGTGGACAATATTCGGGACATTCTCGAGCAGCTCACCAAACGTCTGGAAAGCGACTGCGCACATTTGGATTTTGAGTTTCCGTTCTTCCTGGAGAAAAAAGCCCCGGTGACGGGTGCTCCCGGGCTTCTGGATTATTCGGCCAAGTTCCAGGCCACATTGGAACGGGGAAAGATGGATTTCGTGGTGCTGGTGGTGGTTCCTGTGACGACGCTCTGTCCGTGCTCGAAAGCGATCAGCAAAGCGGGGGCGCACAACCAACGCGGACACGTCACGCTCGCCGTGCGCTGCAAAAAACCGATGTGGATCGAAGACATGATCCGGCTGGTTGAAGACTCTGCAAGCTCCGAACTCTACAGTCTCCTCAAACGTCCGGATGAAAAAGCCGTCACCGAACGCGCGTATGAAAATCCGGTTTTTGTCGAGGATCTGGTCCGCAATGTCGCCGTCCGATGTGAGAAGGATTCCAACATCCTCTGGTATCGTGTCGAAGCCGAAAATTTCGAGTCGATCCACAATCACAACGCCTATGCGCTGATCGAGAAACGGCCCTCCTGATCAGGAGATCACAGGCTTGTTTCGCAAACCCACAGGTGCCGACCGAATTGCTCGATCGCCCGCCCGGCCAGCGAACCCGCATCCCCGCGCAAAACCGCAAAAACCGTTGAGCCCGAGCCCGACATCATGGCTGCGGAAACTTCTTCCTGCGCCAGAAGCCAGGATTTCATCACCGGCAGGAGCAGGTGTTTTTGAAAAACCGGTTCCTCGAGATCGTTCTGCAATGCGATCCCGTTGAGCGCTTGAACCCGAAACCCATTTTTCTCCGCGCGCTCCGCGTCTCTGCCTGAACAATCACCGGAGTTTTGTTGGCCGGCTCCCCACGCCTGGTAGGCCCAGCCGGTGGAAACCGGAAAAGGCGGCTTGAGAAGGAGCAGCTTGGTGCCGGGAAGCGCCGGAGCTTCCTCCATCAATTCCCCGCGCCCGCGGCACCATGCCGGAACACCTCGGATGAAAAACGGAATATCCGATCCCATCGTCGAAGCCATCTCTTCGAGCCTCCGCCAACCCAGCTGCGTTCCGAGCAATTGGTCCAGCGCTTTCAAGACCGCTGCCGCATCGCTGCTGCCTCCGCCAAGTCCGGCCCCGTGCGGGATGTTCTTCTTCAACAGCACCGTTGTGTGAAACCGCAGTCCCGTCTCCTTTGCAAAGACATCCACGGCCCGCCACGCCAGATTGCCGGGATCCGACGGAATGTCCGGGGCATCGCACCGGAAGTCGACCCCCGTTCCCCCGGAGACCGTGATGTCCAGTTCATCCGCAAGAGAAACCGGAGCCATCAGCGTTTCAATCTCATGAAACCCGTCCGGTCGTTTCGCGAGAACCCGGAGCACAAGGTTGACTTTGGCTGGTGCCTGAATTGTCATGCAGGCACCATCATCTGCCAATGTCCCGTCCAGCCAAAGAAAAAATCATTGTCGCCGTCGACGCCCCGGATTCCGCTTCCGCCCTCGCCCTCATCAAGCCGCTCGCCCCGGAGGGCTGTCTCTTCAAGATCGGCCTCCAGCTTTTCACCGCCGTGGGTCCGTCGATCGTGAAAGAAATCCAGTCGCTCGGTGCCAAAGTGTTCCTCGACCTGAAATTCCACGACATTCCAAACACCGCCAGGGAGGCCGTCCGCTCGGCCGTGGCCCTCGGAGTGGACATGACCACCATTCATCTCGCCGGAGGCCCCGCCATGGTTTCCGAAGCCGTGAAAGCCGCCGAGGGTTCCAAGACACTGGTTCTCGGTGTCACCGTCCTCACCAGCATGGATGACGAAACGCTGGACATCGTCGGCGTTCCCCGCCCAGCGGCGGATCAGGTTCTCCACCTCGCCGAGATGGGTGCCCATTGCCGCCTGCGTGGGGTCGTCGCAAGCCCACACGAAATCACCCCGCTGCGCGAGGAGTTCGGCCACGGGCTCGTGATCGTCACCCCCGGTGTCCGCCCTGTCGGCAGCGACAAAGGCGACCAGCGCCGTGTGATGACCCCGGGCGAGGCCATCCGGTGCGGTGCCGACTTCCTTGTGATCGGTCGCCCGATCACTGCCGCTCCTTCCCCCCGGGAGGCTTTCCTCCAAATCGCCGAAGAAATCCAGTCCGTCGGATAACCCAAAATTCCCAAAGTTGTTCACTCTCTTAGAGAAGAAGATATTTTTTGGACAGACCCTCTCTTCTTATTCTTGATGTGAACAACCGGAAGAAGCCGTGTTCCTCATTGATGGGATGGGTGTTCCACGGCAAAACAGGGGTGTGAACAAAAATCCGGGGAGTGCGGATGGAAGCCAACAAATCCCGGAAAATCCCGACTTCTTGTCAGATGTCGGGGAAAATCCACAACTTGTTCACAAACGGTCCACATCCCATCCGGTCTCCAAAAACCCCGGGGTTTTGCGGGATCATACAAAGAGCCCGGCTTCGGAGTCCGTCGCGGGCAACTGCAGTTTCAAGGCTCCCGAGTGACCGTGGATTTCGATCAAATTCTCCAGACTCGTCCGGACCAGCTCCCCCATCGTCCCGCAGCTCAGGAACCGGTCCGTCTTGTAATGATCTGCCAGCTCGGCCCGCAGATGCCGGACATTTTTTTCCGGAGCGAGATCTTCCCCCACCATGACGTCCAGCAGCCGGCGGATCCGCTCGTGAATGATCTGCATCCGGCGCAAAATCAGGGATTGTTCCTCGCGCTGATACTGCATCGCGGTTTGCAGGTTCAGGTGCTTCATGCAGTAGAGCACGAGCGGGCGGTTGTCCTTGAAAAACTGCGGGAGATAAAACTTCTTCCGCTCGTTATGGCTCTGCTGGTCGAAATCCATCGCGCGGATCCGGATCTGCACCTCTTCGACATCCGGGGTCATGTCCATCACGAAATTGCACGCCCGCATGTCGCCCAGCAGCCGGACAAAGCTCCGCTCGTTGAATTTCACAAGTTCCTTCGCCAGCCGGATGATCTTCACCTGCGGGTTGTGGAGCCATTCCTTGATGAAGAGATCCCCGGGAATGCCCGCCACATGCTCCTCGACCAACGTGGTTCCGCAGGTGAGATAATGCATCCGGTAAGGCGAAAGCAGATGCTCCAGCTCCAGCCCGTAAATTCGCGAGGCATCCGCCCGCTTGATGTAAAAATAATCCTGGTTGTCGTTGTAGGAATTGACGATGCGGATCCGGAAAGGCTGCGTGTTGCCGAAGGAACAATAATCCACCCGGTCCACATAAAGGTGTTCCAGCGCCGAGCGGTCGCCACCACTTTTCAAAAGCGCATAAATTTCCTTCAGGCCCTGGAAAATCCGGGGCATTTCAAACGCCCGGTACCCGACCGTCTGCCAAAGCGTGTCCCGGCCGGCCTTGTCCAGAAGCGGGCCGCTCACATGAAAATAAAAAAGATCCGAATACGTCAGCGGCAGCGCAATCTCCCGGTTGTATCGCGCCAGATACTCCCGCAAGCCCGGCTGCACCGGATAGATCGGCTTTTTATAAATGGTCGGCATGAAGGGTGCCCGTTTTTCCCACAACATCCCGGCTTCCGAAAAACAGACCGCACCATCATTGCAGATGGAACCCCGGAGGAAAAGCGAATCCCGTCCCGGTCAGCGACAGGACTCCGGCGGCACCGAATCTCCGAAATCCTGATTCTCCAACTTCAAAACCTCCGCGGTTGTCTCTTCGGAAATCTTCCGCGCCACCTTCAACAAATTTTTGTCGAAATCTTCCGAATGTTCCGCCTCCAGAAAGAAAAGCTGCATTTGATTGAGGTGATTGAGGAGGATGTGGTGCGATTGACGGACCGTTTTCCGAAAAACTTCCAGCCGCCTTTTCTTCGCCTTTTCCAAACGGTCGCAGGCATTTTTTGTCAGAAAGAAAATCAGACCGCCGGAGACCGCCACATAAAGCCAGCCCTTGAGGGTCTGCCAGGAAGTCAGGGTTTCCACATCCTTCGAAAACGGGGCCAGAAAACGATCCGAGAAAAAAATCCAGAGGCCACCGAACAACAGATACCACAACGTGATCCGCAGCCAGGGTTTCATGGGGAGGAAAAAAGATCCGTCTGCCGGATGTCCGGAACAATGGGGAATTCCATCTTCGCAGCCATGGGTGGTGTCATGCGTCAGGTGCCTCCTTCCGCAAAAAGTGCCACAATTGTTCCGCCGGACAAGCGTTTTGTCAGGCCGGCCGCACTTCGATCCATCTGCGCCATCCGCCGTGGCTGGTGATCTCCGGTTTGTCGTCGACCGCACAAGCTTCGCAGAGGAATCCGCAAACATCCGAGCCGTCTTCCAACAGCACCCGTCCCAGACCGAGCGGCGCGGGAATTCCTGCCAGAAACGATCCCGCCTCACGGACGGGAAGCCGCCAGACTTCCAGCTCCACGGCGGCCCCGCCCTCCCCGCAACGCACCAGTCCGGGGCGCTTTTCATCCAGCGCGAACATCCGGTAAACAGGAGCGGTCTTTGTGACGCTCACAAGATTTCCCCCGCGTTCGGTGAGCTGGTGGTTGAGCGGAAGCCCGGTCATGTGGGCTCCGCAGACGGCGATTTCCAGGGTTTCCCCGGTTTCCGGCTCCGCCCCGGCCAGGGCAAGCAGGGCCGGATCCTCGAATGCCCGCGCGATATAGGTGATGCCGAAGGGAAGGCCGTCGGGACGGAATCCGGCGGGCACGGCGAGGCCGCTGAGGTCGAGGAGATTCAGAAAATTGGTGTAATAGCCGAGGTGCGAGTTGAGCTGGACCGGGTTCGCTTCCACTTCCGAAACTTTGTAAATCGTGCCCGCGGTCGGCGTGCAAAGCACATCGACGGAGTCCCAGACCGCTTCCGACTGTCGGCGCAATTCTGCAAGACGATACTGTGCCGCAAAAACATCTGCGGCGGATCCGTCCTTTCCTTTTTCCACGATGGCGCGGGTGACGGGATGCAGGGCGTCCGGATCGCGGTCGAGAAGATCCCGCGTGGCCAGATAGCGCTCCGCAACCCAGGGGCCTTCGTAAAGGAGCCGGGCCGCTTCGAGGAACGGGGAAAAGTCCACCTCCACCACGGAAAAGCCACGGGCCCGGAGCCCTTCGACGGAAGTCTTCCACAAATCGGAGCAGGCGGCATCGCCGAAGAATTCGAGCTGAGTGCTCTGGGGAACCCCGATCCGCTTGGTCGGACGCACCGGAAGAAACGCGGGGGGTCTCGAAAAAGCATCGTCCTTGTCGAAGACGGCGACAACCTTCATCACCATCCGGAGATCGGCGGCGGAATTGGCAAAAACGGAGACACAGTCCAGACTCCGGCAGGCGGGCACGACACCGCGCGTGCTCAGGAGCCCACGGGTGGGCTTCCAACCGAAAAGATTGTTGAAGGCCGCGGGCACGCGCCCGGAGCCCGCCGTGTCGGTTCCCAGGGAAAAGGCCGCCAGATCGCCCGCCACGGCAACAGCCGAGCCCGAACTCGAACCGCCGGGAATGAACTCACTTCCGAAAGGATTTTTTGGAACGCCATACGGCGAGCGAACCCCGACGAGACCGGTGGCAAATTGGTCGAGGTTTGTCTTTCCGATGCAAATCGCCCCGGCTTCGAGCAGAAGCCGGACCACCGGCGCGTCTTCCTTCGGCTCATGGGAAAAGGCGGGACAGGCCGCCGTGGTCGGCAATCCCGCCACATCGATGTTGTCTTTGACCGCGAAGGGAATCCCATAGAGCGGCAGCGCGGAGGGATGGATTTTTTCCAGTTCGGCGGCGCGCGCCAGGAGGGCATCATCTCCGAAGCGGCTGATCCAGACGGCCGGATCTCTGTCGAGATGCGGCAGCAGGGCGGAAATGACGGCACGCGGGGTGGATTCCCCGGAACGATAGGCGGAAAGCAACGATTCGATTTTCATGGGGTGGGTCTCAGCGCGAGGATGTTTTGTCCGTGGGTGAGCGGCTGGCCTTCCCGGGCCAGAAGGCTCTCAATGACGCCATTGCAGGGGGCCGTGCAGGCAAGTTCCATCTTCATGCTTTCCACAATGGCGACAGTTTCTCCCGCGGTGACCGTCTGGCCCGGCCGCACCAGAATTTTCCAAAGCGCCCCGGCGGTGGGGCTCGCCACGGGAAGACATCCGTCGGGAACCGGGGACTCCTCCGGCGCGGTCGCAACTTCTTCAAACGATGTCTCAAGACCGGCGGCCTTCCAGCGTTCTCGTTCCTCCGCAAAGGCCGTCCTTTGGGTGAGGCGGAAAGCCTCGATGGAAGCGGACTCCGCGGCAAGGAACCGGTCGTAATCCGCAAGCCGGAATTCCGCCGCCTCAATGCGCGGCTCGAAGCGGCCGGAAAGAATGTCGTGCCGCATTTGCATGAGCTCCGCATGTTCCACCGGATAAAACCGGATCTGATCGAAGAAACGCAGCAACCAGGGGCATCCTTCCCCGAAGCTCTTGGTCGTGCGGTAGCGGTTCCAGACCGGAACCGTGCGCCCAACGAACTGGTAGCCGCCGGGACCTTCCATTCCGTAGATGCACATGTAGGCACCGCCAATGCCGACGGCATTTTCCGGAGTCCAGGTGCGGGCGGGATTGTACTTTGTCGTGACAAGACGGTGGCGCGGATCCAGCGGAGTGGCGACCGGCGCACCGAGATACACGTCGCCGAGTCCCATCACCAGATAGCTCGCGGAAAAGACGATCCTCTTCACGTCCTCCTGCGAAGCCAGGCCGTTGATCCGGCGGATGAACTCGATGTTGCTCGGGCACCAGGGCGCGTCTTTGCGAACCGACTGCATGTATTTCTCGATCGCGAGCCGTGTGGCCTCGTCGTCCCAGGAGAGCGGCAGATGCACGATCCGGGTCGGAACCACCATGCTTGCAACCGGTGACAGCGACGCTTCGGTCCGGCGCAGCAGGGCCAGCACATCGCGATGGGAAATGCGGAATTTGTCATAACGCACCTGCAACGAGCGGATGCCGGGTGTGAGGTCGAGAATTCCGGAAGCTCCTCCGGCAATGAGCGCTTCATAGAGAGCCTGAACGCGGAAGCGCAGGTGCAGGTCGAGAACCATTTCCCCGTATTCCACCAGAATGCCGCTGTCTCCCTGCCTGCGGTAAACAGGATCACCGCCCGGTTCGCCGGATACCGGCTCAAGCACCGCGGGAAGCTTCGGGATGGCAGGGGCACCGGGGGCCAGGGCGTCGGCCAGGGCGACCGGGTGGAAGGTGATTTTGTCGCCGGGGCGCAATTGTCCGACCTTCCAGAATTCCGATTGCAGGATCGTCGCCGGACACACAAAGCCGCCGAGGCTGGGGCCGTCGGGACCAAGGATGATCGGCATGTCGCCGGTGAAATCAACCGCCCCCACCTGGTAGGCATTGTCGTGGATGTTTGAGGGATGCAGTCCGGCCTCGCCGCCGTCGGGCCGCGCCCACTCGGGCTTCGGACCAATGAGGCGGACCCCCGTGCGCGAGGAGTTGTAGTGAACTTCCCAGTCCGTGGCGAAGAACATCCCAATGTCCCTTTCCGTGAAAAAATCCGGAGCCCCGTGCGGGCCGTAGGAAACACCAATCGTCCAGTGTCGGGAAAATTCCGGCAGGGTCTCCGGCGCGGGGGGATTTTCTTCCGTTGCATCGCACCCGGCAAACAGTCGCAGGGCGTCTCCTGTCCGCAGGGCCCGACCGGAATGACCTCCGAATTGTCCGAGGCGGAAAGTGGTGCGGCTCCCGAGATAGGCCGCCTCATCAAGCCCGCCCTTCATACACAAATAGCCGCGGAGTCCCGGGCCCTTCGCCTCGCCGATGCGGAGGGTCTGGCCGGCTTTTGCAAAGAACGGTTTTCCGGGCGCCACAGCCCCGCCGTCCAATGTGGCTCCCATCTCCGCGCCCGTAAGGCAGAGGCGGACGGGGGTCTGAAATTTCAATGTCGGTCCGCGCACGGCCATCTCCAGTCCGGCGCAGTGCCCGTCATTTCCGAGGAGGCGGTTCGCCAGGCGGAAACTGCGGTCATCGAACGGGCCCGAGGGCGGCACGCCGACATGCCAATAGCCGACCCGGCCCGGCCAGTCCACGACAATGGTCTCGATGCCGCCATCAAGGACATCGATCACGGCGGACTGGAAATCGAAGGAGTTCAGAAACCCGGTGGTGATGCCTCCGGTGACAAAGGCCGCCGATTCGAGAATCTGCCGCAGGTATTCGAGATTTGTTTCAACGCCGTAGATCTCGAGTTCATCCAAACCCTGCCGCAACTGCGCGAGTGCTTCATCCCGCGTGGTTCCCCGGGCGATGATCTTGGCGATCATGGGATCATAGAACGCGGAAACCTCCGACCCGGTTCCGATCCAGGTTTCCACACGGACTCCGGAAGGAAAACGGGCATGGGTGACCGTGCCGGTGCTGGGCTGGAAATTTCGCGCCGGCATCTCCGCATAGATCCGGGCTTCGATGGAGGCTCCGGCGGGCCGGGGATCGAAATCGTCAAGGAACGAGGAATCGCCGAGCGCCAGGCGCAGCATCCATTCCACCAGATCCACTCCGAACACTTCTTCTGTCACCCCGTGTTCGACCTGGAGGCGGGTGTTGACTTCGAGAAAATAAAATTTTTCCGCCGCCGCATCATAAAGAAATTCCACCGTTCCGGCGGAGCGGTAGGAAACCGCCCGGCCGAGAGAAACAGCAGCTTCGCAAATGGCCTCGCGCACGTGCTGCGGAAGGCCGGGAGCGGGAGTCTCTTCGAGGACTTTCTGGTTCCGGCGCTGGGCCGAACAATCCCGCTCGCCAAGCGCAACCATACGGCCCGTGCCGTCGCCGAAAATCTGCACCTCCACATGCCGTGCTTTCTCCACGAATTTTTCGAGGAAAAGCCCGCCATCGCGGAAATTCGCCTCGCCGAGCCGCCGGACACTTTCATAGGCGCCGCGAAGATCCCCCTCATGCCGGCAGACCTGCATGCCGATCCCGCCGCCGCCCGCCGTGCTTTTCAGCATCACGGGAAATCCGATGGCCTCCGCGGCGGCTTCCGCCTCCTCGACACTTTCCAGCACATCGGTTCCGGGAAGCAGGGGAACCCCGCAGGCCTTGGCCACGTCACGGGCGGTATTCTTCAGACCGAACTTCCGGATCTGGTCCGGCATCGGTCCGGCGAAAGAAAGCCCCTCCCGCGCACAGGCCTCCGCAAAACCCGCATTCTCGCTCAGAAATCCGTAACCCGGATGAATGACCGTGGCTCCGGTCTCCTTCGCCGCATTGAGAATCTTTGCGGCATCAAGATAACTCGCCGACGGCTGGGACGCCCCCAAAGCCACCGCCTCGTCCGCCTGTCGCACATGCAGGGAATCCGCATCGGCCTCGGAATGGACGGCCACCGAAGAGAGCCCCATTTTTTTGATGGTCCTGATGATCCGGCACGCAATCGCGCCGCGGTTGGCGATGAGGATTTTGGTCATGAATCAAGAGTCGTTGGTTTGTTCACTGCGCCGCCCGACAAGTCCCGGATTTCCCCGAGGACGTTCCCCCTTCATGGTCCAACAGTGGCTGAAGGATCCCAAACAATCACCTCGATCGGCGTGGGATTGTAAGCATTGCACGGGTTGTTGAGTTGGGGGCAGTTGGAAATGAGGCAGTGGACATCCATGTCGGCACGCATCTCGACGTATTTTCCCGGCTCGGAGACGCCATCATCAAATTTCAGACCGCCTTCCGGAGTCACCGGAACGTTCATGAAGAAGTTGATGTTGTGCGCAAGGTCGCGCTTCGTGATCGGGAGTCCGGAGAGGGCGATTTGGAGAAGAAATGTATCCCGGCAGTTGTGCATGAAGCGTTTTTCAAGCGCGTAGCGGACCATGTTGCTCTCCGCAGCGCAGGCTCCGCCGATGGTGTCATGCCGTCCGCAGGTGTCCGCCGTGATGGTCAGCATCGGGCGACAGAGGTTGGACATCAGCCGCGTGCCGGTGGTGAGATAAAGGCCGCCCTGTTCGCGGATCGTGTCCTGCGCACTGTAACGTTCCTTGAGATTTTCCGCGCCAAAGAAAAAGGTGTCCGCGGCCTGGTTTCCCTCCAGATCGACGATCCGCAATGTCTGCCCGGCCCGGATTCTGTGAAGCCATCCGTCTCCGGCGGGAATCACCTGTGAAAAAACGGACGTTTCCCTGCACAGCGGGCTTTCGTTGTAGTTGAGCGTGCTCATGGTGGAAGAAAATCAGAGGGAAAGCCGTTCGGTGACCTGCATGGCCCGCCCGCATTCGGGGCGGAAATTCCGGCAAAAATCGTCCGGCCCGGGAAGGGCGCATTCCGAAATTTCCAAATGCACCGGAACGAAGGGATAGACTCCTCCGGGATGCATCGGATGCGGGCAGTTTGCCAACACCACGAGCACGGGCATCTCGGTGCGAAGTGTCACGGAAGCGCCTTCCGGACAATGCCCGGGCACGAATTGAAGCCGTCCGCTGTCGTCCGCAACCACTTTGCTGAAGAAATTCACATTCGCCACCAGATCCGCGAGACCGAGGCCGGACTTTGAAAGTTCGACGAGAAAATTGTCCCGGGCATTGCGGTGAAAGTCGTTCCGGACTTCCTGGTAGGTTTTTGTCCCAAAGGCCGCCGCCACCATCGGCGCGGTGGAGTGACCTCCCAGGGGATCGTGCCATCCGAGCGTATCATCCACGATGGAAGCCAAGGCATTTCCCATGTCACTCATGAGCACGTGTCCCCGGGTGAGTTTGGCCGTGTGCAGGGCCTTCAGCGTGTCTGGGACATTCAGGCGGTCAATCGGATTCTCCGCATTGTAAAACAGCGCGGAAACATTGGCGCCGGCTCCCCGCGCCGTCAGGCGAAGCTCCCGGCCGCGCGGAATCCGCATCGACCACATGGCTCCGCCGGGAAGGGTTTCTTCGTAAAGCGATTTCATGACTTTTTCAACGGGTGCAAGGGGGGAATGATCGAGCTGGTCAGCGTGAGTTTCCCCACCTTCACGCCTTTGCAGGAGACCAACTGGTCGGTGATCTTCTGGAGAATCTCCACGGGTCCCTGGACCAGGATCACGTCCATCACATGGTTGTTCTCCAGCTGGACCTGCAGCGACCCGATGACCTCGTCAAGGAACCGCCGCTTCAATGTGGCCAGCTCGCCGAGGATGTTCTTCCGGCCCTGATTGTAAAAGAGGGTGATTGTACCGGCCATGATGCCCTCCTCCGTCTCCTTCTGGTGCTCCAGCAGGCTCTCGTTGATGATCGAAGTCACCGCCTGCGAGCGGTTCTCAAACCCCCGCGCCTCCACCAGACGGTCCAGACCGCGGGAAACTTCCGGTGGCAGTGAAATGGTGATCCGGGAGACAGGTTCCCGGGCTTTTTTGGGTTTGGCCATAAGGTATGACGAAATTTATGAAACGTAACATTAAACAAGCAAGCGGGAATCGTGCCAGTTTTGTCCCGAAGGCGGATTATTTTTCCGAAGGAGGAGTTTCGTGGGAAAAGCGCGGCAGCGCATCGGCGGTCTCGAACCACGGCAGGCGGTCCGCCGTCCAACCGTGATCCTGCGGAGGGAAATCCGCCGCCGCATCCAGCGAACAGGTGGGGACCTCGAATTGATCCGGGATTGCGGGATCGAAGAACATCAACGGCGACCCGCAGGCCGGACAGAACGTCCGTTCCCGCGAGGCGAAGCGGATGGTCCGCGGGGGGAGGCCCTCAAAGGTGATTGTGCCCTGCGGGAAGAACGTCCAGGCCACCACCGGAGCCCCGGAGGCTTTCCGACAGTCCTCGCAGTGGCAGTAGCTCGTACCCAGGGGACGGGCGCGAATGACATAGCGGACGGCACCGCACAGGCAGCCGCCGCAGAGAGGGAAGGAAATCATGGTATGAGGAAAAATATCCGGCGTCACATTCATTGAAAAGCGGGAACCGTGCCAGCCTTTGCACGATTTTTGGAAACACAGGTTCTTGACCGTCGGACGGCCTTTCGTTACCACGCCGACGATATGAAAATGTGTTTTCCGGAGCATGCCTGCGGACAAAGGTCCGGAGCATGCGAAAAGCCATTTTCAGACGGGCCGCAAGCGCTTCCTCTTTTGCTCGTGGTGGCACTTTTCTTCGGGCTGTTCATCGGGTTGTCACCAGTGATGACGGCTCTGAATTATTCGGACTCCCTGTTGACTGTTCACCTGTCCCTCGATCAGCCAAGCCGGTTTTACTGGGGGTAAACGCGGTTTGGAATGCTGCTTCCCATAATAACGCAGTGGATTCAGGATCCGTGGACAAACCTTTTCACCCAGCAGGTTCTCAGTGCGGGTTTCGGTGTTTTCGGTCTGCTGGCCCTGGGGTATCTGTTGGGGCAGAGTCTTGAAGCGAGCTTGGTGGCCGGGTTGTTGTCGCTGGGACTTTTTGTTTTGCTCATGCTTCTGCTGGGGGATCACACGTGCTTGTTGGAAATCAAGTGGAAGACCGGCGATCCCGGGAAAAGGTTGGAGTGGGGAATGCTCCTTCTGGCCATGGCGTATTTGTTCCATCTGGTGTTCTGGGTCAACCTGTCCATTGCGCCCGTTGCGATCATCCTTGTTCTTCTGGGTTGGTCGCGCTTTGGCGTGCGCAACAGCCTGCTGGTTCCTTTCCTTGTCCTTGTCGGCGTGGGGAACGCCGTGCTTGTTGACCGCTAGGATCCCCAGGATGTTCTGCCGACAGCAGAATGGTCGGGAGCGATAGCCCGGCATCTTCGAAACTGTCTCAGAGATTATTTCTTTTTCCGCCCCGTCGGAGTTTTGTCGTTCGCGGCCTTTTTTTCCTGACTGCAGGGATCGGGCTTCGGAGAGGAGGATGGCAGTGGGTCAAAAGTGTCAGGTCCTTCGTGTTGCTCTCGATTTGTGCCCTGATTCTGCCGGTGGTTTTCTCACTCAACCGATGGGTGGCATTCAATTTGTTTCATCCCCGCTATTCTTCGATCAGCCTGCTGCTCCTGGTTTCCTCGTTGAGCCTGATTGCTGTCTCCGCCCAGAGGCTTTGCACTGGGAGGATGACGGCGCTGCTGGTGGCTTCCGCAACCGCCGCGATGGTCCTCGGTCTTCTCGCTGTTGAATTTCCCAACCCTCCGGAAGGCAGACAACGCCTTCTCCGTGCCGCGGAGAAGAGCTGGGGGTTCCGCCTCGAAAATCTGGAAGCCCGAAATCCTCGTTTCATCACCGGCAACTATTGGTTTGCCTGGACGGCGGGATTTCTCGTCAATGCTGAGCGGGGGCATCAGGGGCGGGGCGATCGCGTGGTGGTTCTCAGCGGACGCTCTCATGCCATTCTGGATTTGGTCAAAAAAGCGGTGCGAACCACGAACAAACCACTTTTGGCGTCCGGAAAAGCAGGGGATCCGGAGTTTTCAAAATATCTCGGTCAGGTCTTTTTGCAGTCCGTCAGAGCGATCGGCTGCGAAGAGGGGGTTCGAACGGAAGAGCTTCAGTTCCTGCTCCCAATGCCAGAAAGACAGCCGGATTTTTCACCGCCGCCCCGCCCCGTGTCATCGCCGTTCCTTTTGGGCCGGCTCATCCCGGAAAAAGGGTTTCCCTCTACGACTTGCGCCGCAGCAATTTCTCCGCCAACGCCCGCAGGATCACTCCCCGCTCACCAATCGAATTCAACCGCGCCAGCGCCTTCTCCGTAAGCCGCTCCGCCTCTTTCTTCGACGCCTCCAGCCCGATCAATGCAGGATAAGTCGTCTTCCCTGCCGCCGCATCCTTCCCAGCGCTCTTCCCAAGCTCCTCGCTCGTCTGCGTGACATCCAAAATGTCATCAATCACCTGGAACGCCAACCCGAGATGGTCGCCAAATTCCTCCAAAACCCCCAGAACCCGCGGCGTTGCATTCGCACTCATCGCCCCCAGCTTCAGACTGCAAATGATCATCGCCGCCGTCTTCCCCCGGTGAATGAACCGCAGATCCCCCAGCGTCGACTGCTTCTTTTCCCCCTCCAAATCCGCCACCTGACCGCCAATCAAATAACGGCTGCCCGCCGCCCGGGACAACTCGGCAATAAAATCCCCCAGACCATGACGCGCTGTCGGTTTTGTCCGGGCCAAAATCTCAAACGCCACCGTCAACAATGCATCCCCCGCCAACACGGCCACCCCCTCGCCAAATACCTTGTGCGACGTCGGACGTCCCCGCCGCATATCATCATCATCCATGCACGGCAAATCATCGTGAATCAATGAATACGTGTGCACGCACTCCACCGCACACGCCGCCGGCAACGCATCTGCCAAACGCCGGATCCCACAGGACTGCGCCGCCGCAAGACACAGCACCGGTCGCATCCGCTTCCCCCCGGCAAAAAGACTGTAGCGCATCGCCCGATGAATCGTCGCCGGCTTCGCCACCTCCTTCGGCAACCATTGGTTCAGCATTCGGTCCACCGTTCGGGTGTAATCGGCAATCAGAGCATCAAGATTCATGGAAAACCTTGGAATTTACAGGATTCCCGACCGTTCCGGCAAGCGGACGTCCGCAAAATCCCCCTCCCGCTCAAAAGAACGTCTTTTTTTGCTTTTGTCATTCCCCGGCGCTTGCCATGTGCTATAAGGGGCTCGTTTTCCCTCCATCAAACGATGGAATTGCCAAAAGTGAACTCTGCGATTGATCAAAACACGCTGGTTTTGACCAAAGGCGGCAGCTTGTCCCCAAGTGCTCCAGGGAGCGCTCTCACCCCGGGCTCCCCACCGTATTTCGCGACGGATCGGATGAGTAGGTAAAAGCGGCATCCTGCCGTTTGTCAGAAAGCCCCGATCGGGGCGGGCAAAAACCAACCATCGGGAGGTCAACCAGAGCCAAAAGCTGGCATACTGTCCAGCGGCGAAGCCGCCACAATCCCGGTGCGCCCAAGCACGTGAGTATAAATCATCGTTGTTGATACATCGCTGTGCCCCAACAATTCCTGCACAGTCCGAATATCCGCCCCGGCCTCCAGCATGTGCGTCGCAACACCAGTTCGCCTTGGCGAACAATCCTACTGGAGCAGCCTCGAGAGTGCAGACCGGGAGGTCAACCAGAGCCAAAAGCTGGTATACTGTCCAGCGGCGAAGCCGCCACAATCCCGGGGCGCCCAAGCACGTGAGTATAAATCATCGTTGTTGATACATCGCTGTGCCCCAACAATTCCTGCACAGTCCGAATATCCGCCCCGGCCTCCAGCATGTGCGTCGCAAACGAATGCCGCAACGTGTGCGGACTCACCGGCTTCGTCAACCCCGCCCGCAAGGCCGTTCGCTTCACCAACTGTTGCACCCCCTGGGCATTCATGTGGTGACGCCTCTCCTTTCCTGTCCAAGGATCCACTGACAACTGATCCGAGGGGAAAAGCCAGAACCAAGCCCACTCCTTTTCTGCATTTCCATATTTGACCGAAAGCGCCTCCGGAAGAAAAACCCCCTCCAAACCCATTGCCCGATCTTTCCCCCATCGCTCCCGACACTTTGCCAATTGCCCCTCCAGTGGTTTCACCAACTTTCGGGGAAGAGGGGTGAAGCGATCCTTGTCCCCCTTGCCGCCCCGCACAACGATATAGCGATTCCCGAAATCAATATCCTTCACCCGCAACCGCGCACACTCCATCACCCGCAAGCCCGCGCCATACATCAGCTCCGCCATCAGTTTTCCCGTTCCCTCCATCAACTCCAGCACCATCTTCACCTCGTCACGACTCAACACCGTCGGCAAACGCCTGGTGGCCGCCGCCCGTTGCACCTCCTCCATCCCGCCCGAACGCCGCCGCAGTACCCGCGAAAAAAGAAATTGCAACGCGCTCAACGCCTGGTTCTGTGTTCCTCCCGATACCCTCCGCACCAGAGTCAGGTAATCCAGATACTCCTTCGCCTGCCACCAGGCCAAATCCCGCCGCGATCCCGGAGCCGCAAAAATCAAAAACCGCCGCACCCAGTCCAGATACGTTTTCTCCGTTCGATAAGCATACCGCTCCGTCCGCAATGCCTCCTCCACTTGTCCGATAAACGCTTGGTATTTCTCCGGAAGTTCCCCGACATCCGTCCTGTCTCTCAATCTTTCGGTGCCTCGCGCGGTTGTAGGTGGTCTCTCCACCTCTGCGCTCCCCGTCAAGAACATCCGCTCCTTCAGACTCGATGGCAATAAATCGTCCGGCCAATTCTTTGCCCAGATCGCCGGTTCAACCTCCTGATAAAACACCCTCAACGATTCTTCCGCCTGCTTCACCTGCCAGAGCTCCTTGCCGCCATCCGCCAACCGGATCAAATAACCCCGGATGTCACTCTCCACTGCCTGATAAAACTTCTTCGGTCGGATGTTCCCCAAAAGCCCCAAAATCCACCCTCGGCAATAATCATGCATCTTCGGCTCCACCCCCGCCACCTTCAAAGCCATCCGCAATCTCACCCACCGGTTCTCCCAAACAGCCGCATCAGAATCGTTCATTCTCGCAGAGTTCATAATAGTGTTTATAAGAACACCAACCCGCCCAAAAATCAAGCCATTTCAATCAAGAAAGAGAACTTTTTGACTGCAAAATGACATCGCAAGTAACAAATAGAAAGTATGTTACGATAGTTTTTACCAAAAAAACATTTATTGAAATAGGAGTGTGCTACTCTTTTGCAATAAATTAAAACAATCCTCCATTATACGTTCGAAAACAAAAAGTCACCCTATGAAAACCACGCTCCTTCGAATAAGCATCCTGACATTATTGTGTTTCACAGTGCCCATTTCCCACGCATCGGAAGATCTTTGGAAAGCGCCACTGGAAGACGGACGGAATTACACTTTTGTCTTGGCGCCTTCGTCAGTTTCCTCAGAAGGCTCAAGTTCTGACATCATTCTGACACCGCAACCGATGAGACTGCGGGTTCTTGCATTTAACGGCGCAAACTGGATCAAGGTGCAGCATCTGACCAATGAAGATGGAAAGCTTGTCCTGGCGAGCAACCAGCCCTTCTGGCTGAATCTGACTCATGTTGTCGCATATCGTGAAATTGCAAAGGAACAAAAATAATTCGAACGAGCCAGTGGACCTAATCCCTGTCCCTTCGGGACTTTCGGCATACCTCCTGCTGAATCCGCTTCGCGGGCAGGAGGAATGCCGAAAGCAAGCAGGGATAGGTCACTGGGGACGTTAGCAATCAATATACCACCATCGCCCAATGAACCGCAAAGAACCGCAACAGCAATCCCGTTACAATCCATCTCATTATAAGGAGGCCAGTCTATTTGTGGACGGCCAGCTTGTTTCCAAAGGTCATGCACATATAGACATAGATTACGGTTTGGGAGAGTTTTTCTCCAACCCTCAAATGATCTTGGACACTCCATATCCTCAAGCATGTCTGACAGCCGAGGGAATATCTGGCGTGCTGAATCTATCCAATGTGAAGCAGTGTCGCGCAAGCAAGACTCATTGGGATTTTGAGATTCAGAAATAACAGCTAACGGGCCAGTGGAGCTAATCCCCGTCCTGTCGGACTTTTGGCACGGAGGATGCGTTGTTGTGTTTCCGGTTTTCATTTTCATTAGTTTGGTTTCTGTGTTTGTGAGTCTGCATCCTCCGTTCCAAAAGCAAGCGGGGATACCTCACTGGTGACGTTAGCTAACAAATATTCCGAGTATGAAGGCGCTCTTTACAATCGTGGCCACTTTGTGGGTCTTACTCGCCCTTTCATGTTTTTTG
>CAZPEN010000029.1:0-55413 GCA_964585615.1 uncultured Chthoniobacter sp.
AGACGCTCTCGGTTGGTTTGTCTCGTGTGGCTATAGCTTTTGTTGAATTGCTCTAGTTATTTCGAATAGGTAGTATCACAAGGGCACGAATCCACAGGTGGAAATCCGCGCCCATCCGGAAATGTCTTCCGGAGAAGTGCTGCTTCTTGTGGATGCCCTCCGGCTTGCGGGAGTGTCCACCCTCGACATCCGGCTCGATACGGACGTCAAATAACGCGCGCCCGGATTTTTTCAAACCGGGCAAATGCCGTCGCCCACTCCGGATTTCCGGAGGGTTGGAACGTGGCGATCGGGACCGATTTTTCGACGGTTTCTCGCACTTCGGCCAACGATGCCAGTTTTCCATCGGCGACAGCCTGCACCAAAATGTTGCCAATGGCGGTTGCTTCGACCGGTCCGGCCAGGACCCGGCGTCCGGTGGCATCGGCGGCAAACTGATTGAGCAACACGCTCTGGCTTCCGCCGCCGACGATGTGGAGCGTATGGAGGGTGCGGCCGGTGAGGGTCTCGATCTTTGCCAGGGTCGCCCGGTAAAGCAGGGCGAGACTTTCGAGAATGGCGCGGGTGAATTCCCCAGGTTTCTCAGGAACCGGCTGGCCGGTTTCGCGGGCAAAGGAGCGAATTTTTTCCAACATGTCGCCGGGCTTGAGGAAGCGGGCGTCGTCCGGATCAATCAGAGTGCGGAGCGGCGAGGCTTCCGCGGCGAGCCGGTTCAGTTCGGCGTAGTCCCATTTTTCACCGCGGCGTTCCCAATCCCGTTTGCATTCCTGGAGAATCCAGAGACCGACGATGTTTTTGAGAAAGCGCGTGGTTCCGCCGTATCCGCCCTCGTTGGTGAAATTTTCCAGGCGGGTGGCTTCGTTGATGAGCGGAGCGGGAAGTTCCACGCCGATCAATGACCATGTTCCCGAACTCAGGTAGGCCCAGTCTTCCCCTCCTGCGGCAGGAACCGCCGCCACGGCGGCCCCGGTGTCATGGGAGCAGGAGGCGACCACTTTCGCATCTTTGAGCCCGGTCTCCGCCACCACATCTTCCACCAGTGGACCAAGCACTGTTCCGGAAGGAACGATTTTTGGAAAAGCCCGGGCGGGAAAGCCGCATGCGGAAATCAATTCCTGCGACCACTTTCTTCCCACCGGATTGTAGATCTGGGTTGTGCTGGCCATGCTTTCCTCGATGCACCGGACTCCGGAAAAGAGGAAATTCAGATAGTCAGCGATGCAGAGAAATCCCTCCGCCTGACGGAAGATCTCCGGGCTGGTCTCCATGTCCGCCACCAACTGGTAAATCGTGTTGAAGGACATGAACTGGATCCCGGTCTCGGCGAAGATTTTTTCCTTTCCGACCGTCGCGAGAGCCTTCTCATACGTGGCATCCGTCCGCGTGTCGCGGTAAACATAGGCCGGGGCGAGCATTTCCTGTCCGAACCCGCTCCACACATAGTCCACTCCCCAGGAATCCACGCTCAGACTGGAAACCGGAAGCCCGCGTCCGGCAACCTTGGCGAGACCTTTCTTCAACTCGTCAAACGTCCGCAAGATGTCCCAGCGAAGCGACTTGCCGATCCGGATCGTGATGTTCGGGAAGCGGTGAATTTCTTCGAGAGTGAGCTTTCCGGAATCGAGTGTGCCGAGCATCACGCGTCCGCTTTCAGCACCGAGATCACAGGCAATATAATGGGAGGCCATAAGGTTGCGATTTTGCAACAAGCTTCCGGAAAATCAAAAGCTTTTTGATCGATATCGATCAATTCCTTTCAAGCATGAAGACTTCGAAAAGAGGAGGGAACCTGTCTGCCGCGCATCTGCTGCAAGTCCATCCTGCAAAACTTGTTCATCCTGTCTTTTTCGTCTGCAAAACCGCCGTGACATTGAGGCGGTGGACGTCTCCATAGGGTGGAAAGTTTTTTAGTGCTCCGGAGGCAAGGTCGGCGGCGATGAAAGTTTGCAGGTCTTCCCTCGCGAGGGATTCGTCCGTGCGGCAGCGCAGGAGTTTTTCCACATAACGTCGCGTCGCGTCGAGGAGGGAAGGTGTGTATCCGCCGGCGGCGATGACTTCCGGCGCACCGTGGTTGGGAAGGATCCGTTGGAATTTCCAGCCGGCCACCCGCTGCAGTTCTTCCAGATGCCTCCCGAGTCCCTCCGCTTCGGCCACATAAGTGATGGGATCTTCCAGGGCATCTCCGGCGAAGAGCAATTCCCTGTCGGGGAGCAGCAGGAGGGTTCCATCATGGCTGTGGATGTCCACATGATGCACTTCGACAGCAAGCCGTCCGATCTGCAATGTTGCCGACCCTTCGTATGTCCGATTGGGAAGAATGAGGGGGCGGATCGGTGGGGTGGCCGACTCCATTTCCTGCCGGTGTTCCGCGAGGGCCCTGGCAGTGAAGGCATGGGCGAGGATCTCACAGTCCCCGAACACCTCGTTGCCCGCCACATGGTCATCATGCCAATGGCTCAAAACGACAATGAATCTCCGCACGCCAAGATCCGCCAGTGTCCGGCGGATGATTTTCGCATGGGCGGTAGAAATGTGGGTGTCGTAAACAAGCGCCTCCTCTCCGTCGACAATCGCATAGGAACAGATCCCGAGGGAATACGCGCCATCGTCCAGCCAGTTGGGAGCCTGCGAATACGCCCGCACGCCTTCCACCCGGCCATCATAAAAGGCAATCACTCCCGGAGCCGGGTGAAAGATCCGGAGGGTGGAACCAAGCTCTGGGATGTCCGGCATTTTTCCGTCGGGCGGTGATGCCTTCCTACATCATCTTCGCCCCCATCTCGGCAAGGGCACTGCGTTCGCCTTTGCTGAGCGAGATGTGGGCGGTGATGTTCTGTCCGCGGAGACGGTTGCGGGTGTAGACGAGTCCGTTCGAGCGGCTGTCCACGTAGGGATTGTCGATCTGCGCGGGGTCGCCGACCATCACGAGCTTCGAGCCTTTTGACATGCGGGTCACCACGGTCTTGGCTTCGAGCGGGGTGAGTTGCTGGGCTTCGTCGAGGACGAAGAAGCGGTTGGGAATCGAGCGTCCACGGATGTAGCAGAGGGCTTCGATCTCCAAGAGGCCGCGGTCGATGAGCTGCTCATAGGGTTTGACGACCGTGTGCTGGACGTTGTTGGCGGTGTGCTGCGGTTGCCGTTCCTCGTGTTTTTTGCGATCGGAGGCATTGCGCGGTTTGCCCTCGGGCTTCGGGGGATGCAGCGGCAGCAGCACCTCGAAGGCGTCGTAGATGGACTGGAGCCAGGGGTGCATTTTCTCGTTCAGCGTGCCGGGCAGGAATCCCAGCGTGTCGCCCATGGCCACCACCGGACGGCTCACGGTCATCCCGTTGAACGTTCTCTGGCTGGTCAGAAAAAGCCCGGCGGCAACGGCCATGAGGGTCTTGCCCGTGCCGGCTTGGCCGTAGCAGGTGATGAGCGAGATGTCGGGATCGAGCAGGGCGTCCAGGAAGCACTGCTGCCCGGGATTCGCGGGCCGGAGCTCGATGCCCTTCGGCATCTGGAGACTGGGCGGGACGTTCAGCCGGGCAAAATGCCCGTTCCCAAGATGCCGGGCGGGCATCAGCTTGTTTTTGTCCACCGCCAGAAGGACGTATTCATTGATCTCCAGTTGTCCGGTCCTTGCGGGATCGAGATCCAGGCTCCGGGAACTGCCAAATCTCTGGAGCTCGTGCGGTTCCACGGCGATGGACCGCATCTCGTAACCTTCCGCGTCTTTGACGGCGACTTTGTCATTGAGATAATCCTCGCAGGTCAGCCCGACGGCCAGGGCCTTGAGCTGCATGTTGATGTCCTTGGTAACGAGAATCGTCGGGTTGTTTTCCTTCTCCTGAAGGGCCAGGCAGGCCGCCATGATGCGGTGATCCATGCGCTCCTGATCGGGGAAAATCTTCAAAAACCGGCGCATGGCCGGCGAGGCCCCGGTTTTTCCCAGGGCTTCATTGATGAGGATCCGCACCGAACCGCCGCCCGCCGTGGCCACCCCGCGGATCACTTTTCGGGAATTCTGTCCAAAAATCTGGGAGAGGAACCGGTGGATCTTCCGGGCATTTGCCCCACGCTCGGTTTGCTCGTTCTTGAAACGGTCCAGCTCCGCCAGAACCTCCACCGGAATAAAGACATGGTTGTTCTCGAAGCGGTTGATGCTGTGCGGATCGTGGAGCAGGACGTTCGTGTCGATGACGAAATTTTTCACCGACCCGGCCACCCGGCGGCCCGAGGGTTTTTCGGCATTTTGAAAAAACAGACTCTGTTCTTCGGGGGATTCAATGGCGGACGGAAGATGCATGGATTTGGGGTATGCGGTGATGGTTGGCTGCCGGTGAAGGGTTCGGAGAGGAACATCTTCCAGAGAGGGAGGCGGAGAGACGAAGAATCGTATCCGAGTTTCCCGTGGAATCCCCGAAACAGATCGAAGCGTTCTGGACAACAGAGCGGTTCAAAGACGATCCCTTATCGCACCGACCCGGGTGGGATTCAACCCCAAATTTTGTGGCCTCTTAAAAATCCACCACAACCGGTGGTGTGGCCGGGGAATTCAGGACCGGGCACTGGCCGTCGGCCGCTTTTTTTCGAGAGTGAGCCGGGTGCCTTTCGGGCATGGCTCGTAGACGACATTGTCAAAAGCCTGCTGGATGATGTGGACTCCGAGGCCTCCCGGGCGGATGTCTTCGAGTTCCCGGCTGCGGATTTTGCCGGGATCGCAGGACCGGCCGTAATCCCTCAGGATGAAGCGGATTTTTCCGCGCAGGGAGATCATTTCCAGGCGGACGGGCTTGCAGGCGTTTGTGTAGGCGTGGCGGATGATGTTTGTGCAGGCTTCGTCGAGTGCCAGAACCATGAGTTCTGTCGCACAATCGTCGTAGCCGTTGGCCGAGAGGAAGCCCCGTGCCTCCCTGCGGATTTCCGCCAGATGGCAGGTGTCGCTGGTGAAACGCAGTTTCCGTGTCATTCAAACCCTCCCACGAGGACGGTGAGATCATCGAGCTGGTGGCCCGCCCCGCGGTGTTCGCGTTCGGCTTTCACCAGACGGTCGAGAAGCGTGACCGTGTCGGGTGCCGGACCCGCGGCCCGTTCCAGAAGGAACTCGTCGAACTGCGTGTCGCCATTCTCCTGCCGCGACTCGCTCAGTCCGTCGGTGTAGACCGCGATGCGGTCTCCCGGTTCCAAAACGAGGCTTCCCTGCCGGTAGGCGACTTTGGGAAGGATCCCCAGCGGAAGCGCTCCGGGCGTCTCGATCCGGGAGACTTCCCCGCCGGCCTTCACCAGCAAAGGCAGGCAGTGGCCCGCGCTGGCGATCTCCACCCGGCGCGAGGCGGGGGTCATCCGACCGATGATGGTCGTGATGAACATTCCGCGGATGATGTTGGAATACAGGGTTTCGTTGAGACGGGAGAGCGCCGCGGCCGGGCCTGTGGTCGCGGCGAAGACAAACTGCATCGCACTGAGCGTCTGGGCCATCAGCAACGCGGCGGAGATTCCCTTGCCGGAGACATCGCCGATCGCAAAAAAGATTTCGTCCCGGCTGCGGGCGAAGACCCCGTAAAAATCCCCGCCGACATTTGCGGCCGGGGTGTTGTGCGCGGAAAACCGGGCTCCTTCAACCTCCTGCGGGATCGCCCGCGAGAGCAGTTCCTTCTGGATCTCGGCGGCGATGGCCAGGTCGCGTTCAACCCGCTCCTGTGCCCGCATTTTTTCGAGCGTGCGAAGTTTCTCGATCGCGGTCGCGGTGAGGTTGGCATAGGCGCAGAATCCCTCGAAGTCTTCGGCCTCGAACGACGGTTTTCCCCGGGAATTCAGCACCTGCAGAACCCCGAGGATCCGGGACCCGCTTCTCAGCGGGGCGCAGATGAGCGACTTTGTCACGAAGCCGGTCTTCTTGTCGGCTTCCTTGAAAAACCGTTCGTCCTGGTAGGCGTCTGGGACAAGCTGCGGCTCGCCATGTTCAAAGACCCAGCCCGCGATGCCCTTGCCGCGCGGCACCGAGAGCTTCGGCTCGATGTAGCCAGTCTCTCCGCGGGTCGCGATGGAGAGCTCAAGGCCGCCGGTTTCCGGATCCACAAGAAACAACGACGCCGCCTCGGCGCCGATGACCCGGCGTGCCACGTCCAGAATCGCACGCAGCAATTCCCCGTAGTCGGTGATCGAATTGATCAATCCGCTGACTTCGACCAGCCCTTTGTAAATGTGGAGGGACTTGCGAAGGGATTCTTCTGTCATGCGCGGAATCTGTCACAACCCGCCGGTCTTTGCCAGTCCGCCGTGCGGGCTCCGCGGGAGAAAGGCTCAGGCGGTTGCCGGATTCAGCGCTTCCGCGGCGGCGGCGATGTGCGCGGGGGTGGTGCCGCAGCATCCGCCGATGATCCGGGGACCGAGGCCGGCCAGCTTCACGACGGCGGCGGCAAAGGCTTCGGGGGTCAGGGAGTAGAAGGGTTTTCCGTTGCGAATCTCCGGAAGCCCGGCATTGGGAAAAATCGCGACCGGCAGATCCCCGGGCACGCCGCCTTCGAGAAGCCGGATGGCAATGTCGGGGCCGTTGACGCAATTCAGCCCGGCAATCTCGGCATCGTTGCGGCGCAGTTTTTCAAAGACCTCCGCGATGGACTGCCCATCCGGAAGAAATCCCTCCCCGTTGAAAGCGAGTGAGCAAATCGCCGGGCAATGGTGGAGGGAATACTTGACCTCCAGGGCCAGGAGCAACTCGTCGACGTCCTGAAAGGTTTCAAAAAAAATCAGCCGCACCCCCCCGTCAAGCAGCGCCCCGATTTGGGTGCGAAAAATCCGGGTCTTTTCCTCCCGGTCCAGGCCGGGTTCTCCGAGCGGCCCCACGCTCCCGGCAACCGTGACCCGGCGGCCCTTGACCGCCTGTCTGGCAATCTGCGCGGCCTGCCAGTTGATCTCGTTGACATGTCCGGCAAGGCCGAACTTTTCCAAGTGGAGGGCATTGGCACGGAAGGAATGCGTGCGGATGATGCGTGCGCCGGCATCGGCATACTCAGTGTGAATCGCCGCCACCAAATCCGGCGACTCCACGCAAAGCGCCTCCAGGCACGAGCCGGGATCGACCCCGCGCTCCAGAAGCAGGGTTCCCATGGCCCCGTCGGCCAGAAGAATCTCGCGATCGATCTGCTCCAACAAACTCACGCGACTTTCCTCCGGCGCGAAACAAGCAGGCAGGAAGCGAGGAAGGTCGCCACGCAAAACCCGAGGGTCACCAGCAGGGACAGCCCCAGCGATGGCATCCCCGCAACCGCCGGACCACCGAGGGATTGCCGGATGGCGGCAACCCCGTAGGTCACCGGATTCAGTGCCCCGAGCCAGCCGATGACGGAATTCCCCGCCGGCAGGGGAAAGAGCGCCCCGGAAACCATCCACAGCGGCATCAAAACCACGTTCATGATCGCATGGAACCCCTGCGTGGAATCCATCGGCCAGGCGACGAGGAAACCGAGCCCGGTCATGCTGAATCCCACCAGAAAAAACGAGGCGGCCAGCGCGGGAAGGAGGTGCAACGGGAAGGAGATTCCCGCAAAGGGTGCAAGCACGCAGAACACCAGGGCCTGCCCGGCAGCCAGGGTCGTGCCCCCGAGGAATTTCCCCAGCACAATCGCCCCCGGTGCCACGGGTGCCACGAGCACTCCCTGCAAAAACCCCTCTCTCCGGTCTTCAATCACGGAAATCGTCGAGAAAATCGCGGTGAACAGCATGATGAGCACCAGCGTGCCCGGAAAAAAGTACGTCAGGTAGGAAATTTCCCCGCCACCGGACGGTCGGAACGAGGGGCTGAACCCGGCTCCCAGCAGTACCCAGAAAACAAGCGGCGTCACCAGTGCGCTGATGATGCGGTTGCGCTGGCGGAGAAATCTCACGACATCGCGGTGCCAGAGTGCGGCGGCAGGCCGCCAAAGATGCATGCTATTCATTGAGGCGTTTTCCTGTTTTGAAGAGAAACACATCTTCCAGTGTCGGTTTGGAGATGGTGGTGGAGAGGACGGCCGACGGCAGCGCCGCCGTCAATTGCCGGGCCACGGCGTGCGCCTCTGTCGCGGAGGCCCTCACTTCCCCCTCAAGTGCGTGGGGATCGAGTCCGCACTGTGCATGAAGAAAGTCCGCGACTGCGGGAACGTCGCCCGTTGCGACACGCAGGATCTCCGGTCCCGTGGATGCCAGCAACGCAGCGGGAGATTCCACGCAGACGAGCTGCCCCGCGCTCATGATGCCCACACGGTCGGCGCGGGCGGATTCATCCATGAGGTGGCTCGTGAAGACCACCGTCATGCCCTGCGAGGCGCGAAGATTTCCAATGAGCGCCCAGAGGTCCATGCGGGCCGAGGGGTCGAGACCGGTGGAGGGCTCGTCCAAAAGCAAAATTTCGGGCCGCGTGAGAAGGCACTTGGCGATCTCCACCCGTCGCTGCTGTCCGCCGGAGAGCGTCTCCACAAGGCTGTCGAGTTTTTCTTCGAGCCGGAGCGAGGCGGCAAGTTCCGCAATCCGTTCGCGGAGCGGTGCCCCGTGCAACCCGTAAAGTGCCCCCCCATAGCGCAGGTTCTCGCGGGCGGTCAGTTTTTTGTCGAGACTCGGGGACTGGAAAACCACGCCGATCTTGGAGCGAACGGCGGCGGCTTCCCGGACCACATCGCATCCCCCCACATGGGCCGTCCCCATGTCCGGAGAGATCAGGGTGGTCAGGATCCGGAAAAGCGTGGTCTTCCCGCTGCCATTCGGTCCGAGCAGGGCGAAGAGCCCGCCTTCGGCCACTTCCAGATCCAGCCCCGGAAGAACCGTGTGGGTTCCGTACTTTTTGACCAGTCCTTTGGTGGAAACAGCATTCATTCTTCGATCTTCAGGGCGGCGATGGCCGCCATGACGCGGTCGCTCAGCTTCTGGTAGGTTTCGCGGGTTGCGGAAGAGATTTCCTGCGGAGAAAAGTGGATCGGTTCACCGAGAACGACGGTGATTTTCGGAAATTGCAAGCGGGTGGCTCCCTTGGGAAAGGCGTCGTAGGCACCGAAAATCCGCATCGGGAGCACGGGCGCACCGGTCTTGGCAATCACGAGACCGATGCCCGCCCGGGCGGGTTGGATGTTCCCGTCCTTCGAGCGGGTTCCCTCGGGAAACAGGACCACCCCGTTGCCTTCCTTGATCTTTTTGATGACCTCTCGCAGGGCCGACATGTCATTGCCGTCGCGCTCGACCGGAATCACGTTCATGGCCGGGAAGAGGGGACCGAAAAACGGCCATTGGAGAAGCGTCTTCCGGGCCAGGTAGTAAACTCCCCGCCGGCTGCAAATCCCGGCCAGCGGAGGATCAAAAAAACTGGCGTGGTTCACCGCCAGGATGAGCGGTCCGCTTTCGATCATGCGCTCCGGGTGGACAACCCTCATGCAGAAGCACAGGCGGGCCAGAAGCTTCGCGAGGTTGTAAAAAATATTGTAGATGATCGTCATCGCGCCGGAAGCCCGAGCGGGCGGAGGATCTCCAGAATCGCATCCACCACGCCATCGAGGGTGAGGTGGGATGTGTCCACCACTTTCGCATCGCCGGCAATCCGGAGCGGGGCCGCCTTCCGCGAGGAATCCATCTTGTCACGGGCCTCGATCGCATCCGACTGACCCTCCGCGGCACGCCGCTGGCGGCGGATTTCCGGCGAGGCGTCGAGGTAAAATTTGAAGGGCGTCTCCGGGAAGACCGCCGAACCGATGTCGCGGCCCTCCATGACCACGTCCCGGTTTTCCGCCAGGGCGCGGAGGCGGGAAGAAACCATCTCCCGGACGGCAGGCACGGCGGAAACCAGGGAAACATGCAGGTTCACGCGGCTGTCGCGCAATGCCGCGTCGGGGCTTGCGCTGTTGATGCGGATGAAAGACTCGCCGTCCTCCCCGATGCCGCAGACCACCTCCGAACCGGACAATGCCCCGGCGACACTCTCCGGGGACATCGTGTCCGCCCCCTGCCGGAGCACTTCCCAGGTGATTGCGCGATAGATGCTGCCGGAGTTCACATAGGCAAAACCGAGGCGCTTCGCCAGGCGGCGCGAAACACTGCTCTTTCCGGAAGCGGCTGGGCCGTCGATGGCGATTACTGTCATGGCTTGGCGGTTTTCTTTCGGCGGGGTTTCGGGCCGAGGGAGGAAATGACCGGGGTGCGCCGGCCGATCCCCGTGCCTTTCTGGATTTTCAACAAAGTTTCCGCAAACCCCGGATACGATGTCTGCACGCAGGCGGTGTCCTCGATGACGGTTTCTCCGGAGGCAAACAGCCCGGCAATGGCAAAGGCCATGGCAATCCGGTGATCGCCGAAACTTTTCAACTTCGCTCCCTTGAGCGGTTTTCCCCCGGTGATGGCCATGCCATCGGGGAATTCCTCGACCTCGACTCCCATGGCGCGGAGGTTCGTGGCAACCGCGGCAATCCGGTCGGTTTCCTTCACGCGCAATTCCGCCGCATCGCGGATGAGCGTTCTCCCCTCGGCAAGCGCCGCCGCGACGGCAATGGCCGGGATCTCATCGATCACATTCGGGATTTCCGCGCCATGGACTTCCGTTCCGTGGAGGACACTTCCCTTGATGTCCACCGTGCCGGCGGGTTCCCCGTTGGCGGACGTTTCCACGACCTCGCGGATGCGGGCTCCCATGCGGACCAGCACGTCGATGATCCCCGTGCGGGTGGGGTTGAGCCCGACATCTTTCACCAGCAGTCGGGAGCCCGGCTGCGCGGCGGCGGCCACCAGCCAGAAGGCCGCGCTGGAGATGTCCCCTGGCACATGGAAATCCCGGGATTCCGGAACCTGCCCACCCTCGACCGTGATCCGGGTTTCCTTGAGCTTGCGTCCCACCGGGCAGCTTCCCTCCCAGATGTCCTCGCGGCGGAACTTGATCAAATAGTATTCAAACATCCGCTCGGTGTGGTCGCGCGAACGGGTCGTCTCGATGACCGTGGTTTTGCCCCTGGCGAACAGCCCCGCCAGCAGAACCGCGCTCTTGACCTGTGCGCTGGCGACGGGCAGCCGGTAGGTGATGCCTTCGAGCGGACCGCCCTCGACAACGAGCGGCGGACACTGCTTCTCGCCTTCCGCGCGCAGGCGGGCTCCCATTTCCTGGAGAGGATCGATGATCCGGCGCATCGGACGCTTCGAGAGCGAGGGGTCGCCGGTCATGCGGCAACGGAATTTCTGCGGCGACAGCAGGCCGGCCATCAGCCGCATGGTCGTTCCCGAATTCCCGCAGTCGATATCCCCGGAGGGAGTCTGGAAGACCCCGCGGTTGCCTTCGACGATCACCGTGCCCGGCTCGGGCATTTCAATGGTCACCCCGAGCTGGCCCATCGCCTTCGCCGTGCTGCGGCAATCCTCGCCCTCGAGAAAATTCGTGATCGTGCAGCGCCCGTTGGAAATGGCGGAGAGGAGGACGGCGCGGTGCGAAATGCTTTTGTCTCCCGGCACGGTGAGTTCCGTTTGAATGCGCGGGGCGCGGCGGACTTTCAGGATGTTCTTTGTGGCGGACTTCATGCCGGATTGTTTTCTTGTAACCGCAGGGAACGGGCTTCCCGGAGGAAAGCTTCCACGGCCTCCCCATCCCCGCGTGCAAGCGCATTCTTCAATGTCGCGAGGGAATCTTGCAAGTCGGAGATGCCGGAGAGCAACTCTTCCCGGTTGTCCAGGAAGATCTCCTTCCAGAGAGCCTCCGGTCCGGCAGCGACCCGGGTCGAGTCCCGGTAGCCGTTTCCCGCCAGCGGAAGGATGTCCGGGGTTTGGAAAAAAACGGCTCTCACGAGTGCTGCGGCCGATGCGTGGGGGAGGTGGCTGGTGCGGGCGACCGTCCGGTCATGAGCCCCTGGCGCCATCTCGTGAAGCCTGCAACCGGCCTCCAGCCAGAGTTGGCGGACGGCCTCCCATGCCTGCGGATCGGATGTCGCGGTCGGGGTCAGAATGCAGGCCGCCCCGTCAAAGAGATCCTCCCGCGCGGCGGAAATCCCGCTCTGCTCGGAACCGGCCATCGGATGAGCCCCGATGAAGCGTCCGCCCAGCGACTTCTCCAGTGCGGCGACAATGCGGGCTTTCACGCTGCCCGCATCGGTGACCGGAGTGGACGCGGGAAGAAGCCCCGCCAAAAGCTCCCCGGAATTTTCAATCGCATGGGGGGAAGTGCAAAGCACCACCATGTCCGCACCCTCCAAAGCCTTCTCCAGATCGCAGGAAACCCGGCACCCCGGCAAAACAGCCGCCACCGGGGGAACGGACTCTTCACGCCGGGTCCACAGCGAGACCTCCCACGGCGACACACCGCGCCGCAGGGCCATGGCAAGGGAACCCCCGATCAAACCGGGGCCAAGAATCGCGACTCTCCGGCTCAGGGCACCAGAAAGATCTTGCCCGAGTAGGGGCATTTCACTTCGGTGCCGGGAGGGAATCCGCGAACATCCACGTAGCCGGCATAGGGCGAGTGCGGGCTCGTCACAAACCCCGGTTTTCCGGGAACAGGTGTTCCATAAGCCATCTCACGCGCCGGGGTTGCCGTTGTGGGCGCGGGCGTCGGTGTCGGCATCGTAGGTGACACCACGGCCGTCTCCTCGACGGGCGGGGTCGGTGTCGCATAGGGATCCGGTGTGGGCGTGGGGGTGGCGAATTTCGTGGAATTTTCGTCCGCCGAACCACGGTAACCGAAACGGTTGCGTCCGGAGGCCGAGGAACCTTCCTCGCTCTGCTGACACGCTGCCAAGGCCACTGCAAGAGCGCAGCCAACGACGATCATGGAAGATGGTTTCATATGCGTATGTGACTCCATAGAGAGGCATGGAAACCGCCGCTGTTCAATGCAAATCTCTCATTTCTGAAAACCGTTCAGCAGGCCGGGGCAACGGCAGCCTGTTCCCGCAGGGCGTTGTCGAACCTCCGGGCGGTGTTGGCATAGCCCGGATATCTCTCCATGCCGGCGCCGGAGGGCTTGAAACGCCAGTGCTTGTAGGACCACAGCCAGCACTCCGGGTTTTCCAGAATCCCCGGTTCCAGGACATCCCAGCATTGCTGCGCAATTTCCGCGGCCGTGGCATCGGGGGGATATTCCAGCGGCTTGTGATAGATCATCCGGTAGGTCCCGTCCGGTTGCGGGCGGCATTCCGCCGGGACGATCCGGGCCCCGGTGTGGAGGGCCAGCGCCGCGTGCATCTGGGTCACACAGGTTTTGAGTCCGGAAAATTCGTCGATGATCACGCTGGCCTCGTTGGGATCGAGATTCAGATCCACGACCGCGCAGAAATACCCGCCGGTTTTCAGATGCTTCAACATCCGTGCGATCGCCCGTTCCTGCGGGATGATCGTGTGCCCGGTGCTCGCACGAAGCCGGTCAAAAAAAGCCCCGAGCAGCGGGTTCTTGAGCTTCTGCGCGACCACGACCCCGGGACCGCGAAAAAACCGGACGTTTTGTCCGAGCCATTCGAAATTGGAAAAGTGCGTGGTAACGTAAATCGCAGCTCCCCCGTCCATCCCCCGCTTGAGACCTTCTGTGCGAAAAATCTCCCGCGCGGTTTTCTCCGTGAGATTCGGCGACCAGAACAGATCGAACATCGTCCGCGCAAAACTCCGGTATCCCTCCTCCGCAATGCGCTTTTTCTCCGCAAGATCCACGGTGTCCCCGAGGACCGCGTCGAGATTTTGCATCGAGACCTTCCGGCCCCGGAAATCGAGGTGATAGGCCGCCGAACCCAGCGGACGGGAGAACCACACCAACCACCGCCGGGGCAAAAACCGCACCAGCCGCCCGGCCACGCGCAACCCCTGAAATTCGAGCCATTGCCGGAACGTCACGGCTGCCCGGTGGTGTCCGGCCTTTTTGGAAAAGACCATTTCTCCACAGTCGGGCCGATTCCCGATTGCGCAATGAAAACCTTTTTTCTCCCGCCGCCGGAGGTGTGGGACAAAAATCTTCTGGCAATCCCCAAAGGGGATGAACTCTCCCAGCCCGGGGTTGCGAAGCTACCCCGGGTATTGTATCAACCACGATCCAACCCCAGCGGGGTTGTCTCCATGTCCCAATCGTTGTCCAGCGTCATTTTGCACATCGTCTTCTCCACCAAAGGGCGGTTTCCGTTTTTGTCCGATGAGGACGAACGCCGGCAAGTTCACGCTTTTCTCGGAGGAATCGCCAAAAACTCAATTGCCCGCCCATTTTGATCGGTGGAGTTTCCGATCATGTCCATATTCTGGTCCAGTTGGGTCGCAGCGTTTCCCAAGCCGATCTGGTGAAAGAACTCAAGCGAGGTTCCAACCTTTGGATTCAAGAGCGCTTCCCACATATTGCAAAATTTGCGTGGCAGGCGGGATACGGGGCTTTTTCTGTGAGCGCATCGAATGCGGAGACCGTGCGCACCTACATCGCAAACCAGCCGGAACACCATGCCAGGGTTTCTTTTCAGGATGAGTTTCGTGCGTTTCTGAAAAAGCACGGCGTTGCCTTTGACGAACGATACATGTGGGACTGAGGCAACCCCTTCAGGGTTGATAGAGGGACTGCCATAGACCCGGGGTGGCTTCGCAACCCCGGGCTCCAAGATCCAGCCACGTTGTGGCTCAATGCCCTGCGTTCTTCCAAATATTTTCCAAGCAGTCTCCTCTCCTGCGTTATCAGAAATTTGTCCTGCACCCCGCCGCCGGAGGCCCGGGAAGGCCTACAACGCGGAAAGTTCGAGCGAGAAATCCACGGCGGGAGCGGAATGCGTGATGGCCCCGATGGAGATAAAATCCACGCCGGTTTCCGCGATCTCGCGGATGGTGGCCAGGGTCACCCCCCCGCTGGCCTCCAGGCGGATGTGGGAAGGCCGCAGCCGCACCGCCTCGCGAAGCGCGGCAGGAGGCATGTTGTCGAGGAGCACCACATCCACTCCACGGAGTCCGAAAAAATCCGCCGCCTGCTCCAGCGTGTCGGCTTCGATTTCGATCCGCAGCGCCGGATCCGATGCTTTCGCCCGGTCGATGGCCGCCTGGATCTCCTCCAGCGACGTTCCCGCCGCCAGGTGGTTGTCCTTGACCATGACCATGTCGTAAAGCCCGGTGCGGTGGTTGGTCGCCCCGCCCGCGGCGACAGCGGCTTTTTCCAGCACGCGCATTCCCGGCGTGGTCTTGCGGGTGTCGAGGATGACAGCTCCCGTGCCCCGGACCGCTTCAACGTATTTTCCCGCCAGCGTGGCGACTCCCGAAAGCCGCTGGATGAAATTCAACGCGGTTCTTTCCGCCGTGAGGATCGAAGCCGCCGTGCCGGACACCGCCAGAACCCGGTCGCCGGGCTTCAGGACCGCCCCGTCTTTTTCCAAAACTTCCACCTGAAGCAAACCATCCACCCGGGAAAAAACTTCCGCTGCCACCCCGCCTCCCGCCAGGCGGCTGGATTCCCTGGCCACAATGACCGCGCCGGCTTTCCGGGCAGGTCCGGTGAACCATTTTGCGGTGACATCGCCGGAACCGATGTCCTCCGCGAGAGCAAGACCGATGATGTCCTCAGGCATGGTCGCTCGCAGGGGCTTCGAGACCGAGCAACTCCCGCTGCCAATTCATCAGCGCAGGGGAAGCGGGCTCCGCGGCAATCGCCTCCAATGCTCCACGCGGGGCCACGATGGCCGGGTCCAACCCCAGCCCCGCTGCCACCCCGTCACGAATTTTTTTCAGGGCTTCAAACCGGGCCAAATGATCCTTGGGCGCACGCTTGCGACGAACTTTCTCGAGCCTCGGCCATTCGTTCTCGGGAATCTGGAGCGCCAGGGCCAGCACCACCTCGAAACTCTTCCGCCGCCTTCCGTTCATCCGCGGCGTGGAATACGCATCCCCCTTGCTCACCTGGTCGGCCACCCGGAGCATGTCCTCGTTGCCCATCACATGAAAAGGCGGACGGTCCCAGGCCCGCGCCTCGGCATCCCTCCAGAACCACAGGATCCGAAGGACCGCCTGCGCCCGCGGCGAGAGGACGGAACTGCCGGAAATCCGCCAGACCGTGCTGTCATCGCGTTCCTTGGTCTCGCGCGTGGAGGCAATCATCCGGTCCCGCGATTCCTCGAACCACTGCCAGCGTCCGAGCCGGCGGAGATCATCCTCCAGCTTCGCCGCGATCTCCAGCAGGTAACGGGTGTCGTTCAGCGCGTATTCCACCATCTGCTCCGAAAGCGGTCGAATCGCCCAGTTGGCCTTCTGCGAGGCCTTGGACAGTGTGATTCCGAAAAATTCCTCCACGAGGGCCGCGAGCCCGAGGCCCTGCCGTCCGCAGAGCCGCGCCGCAATCATCGTGTCAAAAAGATCCGCCGGCTCAAAATTTCCCACCCTCCGGAGAAGCCGCAGATCGTAATCCGCCCCGTGAAAGACCAGCCGCCGGGAACACACCAGATCGAACAACGGCTGGAGATCGAGCCCCGCCAGCGGATCGACCAGCCAATGCCCCTCCTCCGTGCTGATCTGCACCAGGCACAACTTCTCAAAGTAGCAGTGCAGGCTGTCCGCCTCGGTGTCGAGAGCGATCCGGGGAGATCCGGAAAGCCTGTCCACAAGCTCCGCCAGGCTGGCTTGGTCGGCGATCAAGGTTCCTCGATGAACTTCTCCGGACGTGGAAGTTCCCCCGCATGGCGCGCGCGCGGTTCGCGCACCTGCGTGGTGCCATCAGTCGGCACGGTGACAAACGGCCCCCCCGCCAGGGGAGCAATATCGCTGAAGGCCAGCCCGGGCACGTCGCTCGGCTTGCCTTCCAACGGAAAATCCTTCCTCAGCGGATGATACGGAAAACCCTCCCACATCAGGATCCGGCGGAGATCCGGGTGATCCGTGAAATGGATCCCCATCATGTCGTAAACCTCGCGCTCATGCCAGTTGGCGGTCGGCCAGATGTCGGTCACGGTCGGAACCCGGCAGGCCTCCTCGCTCACGGGGGCCTTGAGGCGGAGGTGGGTGCCGTGTTCGAGCGAATACAATTCGTAAACCATCTCGAACCGGGGCTCTTCCCCGAAGTGGTCCACACTGGAAATGTCCACCAGATAATCAAACCCAAGCGTCTCCTTCGCGAAGGCACACACCTCATGCAGGGCGTCGAGCCGGAGCGTCAGGGACTTCTCTCTCCGGAATTCCTTCTCCGCGGTTACCGCAGAGGGAAACCGGGCGGCAATTTTTGCGGCAGCGTCTGTCGGACTCATAGCTTTTCAAACAAGGCTTTCTTCTGATCCACGACCGCGTGTTCGTGCATGATCTTCTTCTGCAGCTTCATCAACCCGTCCAGCAGCGCCTCCGGGCGGGGAGGACAACCGGAAATGTAGACGTCCACCGGAATCAGATGGTCGATTCCCTGCAAAACCGCGTAGCTGCGATACATGCCCCCGGACGACGCACACGCCCCCATCGCAATACACCACTTCGGCTCCGGCATCTGGTCCCAGATCCGCTTCACCGACAGCGCCATCTTGTAGGTCACCGTCCCGGCGACGATCATCACATCGCTCTGCCGGGGAGAAAACCGCATCACCTCCGCGCCGAAACGCGAAATGTCAAAACGCGAGGAGGATGCCGCCATCAGCTCAATCGCACAGCAGGCCAACCCCATCGGCATCGGCCACAGGGAATTGCTCCGCATCCAATTGATCGCAGCATCCAACTGCGTGAAAATAATGTTGCCCTCGATCTTCGAGTCGTAGGCCATCGGACTCAGGTCGCTCATAGAATTAAACCAAGCAAGGTATTTTGGGAATCGCGGGCGGCAAGCGCAAAACTCGGGTTTTTCTCCCGGAATCTGGGAATGATCCGGCAAATACGGGCAAAATCGACGGATTGCCGCCGACCCCAGGGCCTCCCAATCGGAAAAATCTGGAACGTGCTGTCAGGAAGCCGACCACTCTGCGTGCAGGGTGCTTGGACCTAAAACCGCAGAAGGTTTGGCCGCAGATGAACAGGATTCCCACAGATTGAAGGACATCCAACAGGAACGGCCATTTCGAGCCATTCCCCTCGCAGGCGATTGATGAACCCGCAACATACTGTCAATCAGTGACATTTAGTGGATTTCAGTGGTTCAACTGCGGAATCCAGGTTGAATTGGCACAGCAAAACCGGGCCAGAAGTTGCAGGTTTCCGCAAAAGGCCCCCATATCGAGGTCCGGCCGATCCTTGGCCCGGATGACCTGATCGGGATGCTCAAGAGCGACAAACCGCTGGTGTTTGAACGCGATGCGGACCGGGCCCTGTCCCCATCCCCCGAAAAGTGAGCACGCACGTCCTCGACAGCGGCCCGAACACACCACAGCTTCCCTTTGGGGTTGTCGTTCTTTGAAGCCGCGTGACATCCGCCCCAGATGCCCACAAAAGATTGGCAAAAGTGGCTGTCCGAATCCTGTTTCGTTTTCGTGGAACGAATCACCGGCGGAGGGAAAGTGAAAGATTTCCGGGTCGTCTTACTGGCGGTCATCGGTGACCGCCTGCGATGCGTGACTCGCTACGACACCGCGCACGGATTCGCGCACCGCGACATTCTCCGCTTCGACGGCTCCCTGCTCAGGAAAGAGCCCATGCAGGAAAACGACCTCGACCTTGCTTTTGATGCCACATACGCCGACATTGCTGCCAACCATGAACGCCACCTTGCCGCATTCCTCGCGACCCGCACGGACTAATTCCGCCACGGTTACACTGGACGCGCACTGCCCGCACGTTCACGACTTCGACGCCAAGCTGGTCAAACTTGGCTTCCGCCCGGCGACCCCGGAGCAATCCCGCATCGTCCGCGAGGCCATCGCCCGCACCGATGCCAAGATTTCCGTTTGAGAAAACCGGACTGGTCAGGGGAAAAACCCGACCCCCGGATTTGTAAAAATCCGCGTCATCGTCGCGCATTGTAGCCGATCGTCCGCAGACCTTCGGGCATGGTTCTGGGCATGATGTCCTCCATGCCCGCCAAAGACCGGACGCTTTCGAAGTTTGGCCCCTCACCCTTCTTTTGCGGGGTAGGACACTCTTTGACCTGGGTTCTGTGAGAAAACCAATAAAATGAAAAAACACACTTCACCAATCGCGAACAGCTACTTTTCAGGAGCAGGCCTGATGGACATTGGCTTGCGGCTTTCCGGTATTGAGATTCAACAAAGCTTCGAGATCGATCCAATCTGCTGTGCAACACAACGGCTAAACTTCTCCCATGCAGTGGTTGAGTGCGACATCCGACAAAAACTTGTCGCAGTGGAAAAGCCCTGTGACGTCATGATCGCAACCTACCCTTGCAAAAAATACTCCCCCATTGCGGATATTCATGGCACCCGCACAGGTGAAGACCTCTTTTTGCACTTCTTCCGCCACATTGCAATCCGTCAACCAGAGGTTTACGTTGTTGAGAATGTCCCCGGAATGCGTCGCTTTCCGGTGGTGATGGAAGCCATGACGGCATTACCGGATTACTTCGTCAACGTGTTTTGTCCGGTCTCATCGCAAACATGGCTTCCCCAACGTCGTGACAGACTCATTATCCTTGGCTCCCGCCGCCGTTTCGAGTGGCGTGAACCGAAATGCAGTCGGTGGATTGGGCTGGCCGAAATTATAGAAAAAGATCCGCGCGTAGAGGTTCCGGACTATGTTGAAAAAAGAATCACCGGTGCCTATCGGGACAAGCCAATCATAAGCGACCCGTCATCCGGGGATATCGCTCCGACTTGTGTTGCTCACTACGCAAAAGACCTGTCCACGCGTCTCGTCGTGGATCGTCGCTTTCCTCACGGCTTGCGTCCCTACAGCGTTCGCGAATATGCCAGACTCCAAGGGGTTCCTGATTCGTTCACATTCGCCGGTTCAGACCGCGATGCCTACCGCATGATTGGCAATGGGGTATCCGTTCCGGTTGGAGAATGGATCGGAAGGGAACTGAAGAGGTATTTCGGCACTTGCTGCTCGCGGATTAGTGCGCCCCGGCCTCCGCAACCCTCTTGAATATGGTGTCACGGTGAAATTCCAGATACGGCGATGATTCGCGATGTACATTACGCAAACGCAGATCGGAGGTAATGTGCATCCGCCGCTGATCGTCTCTGCGCCAGTCGTCCGACATCAGTATCCGGCCGTCATCCCTGAATGAGATCAGTCCTTCGTTGAAAAGTGAATCCAGGTTTGGAATCAGCAGGAGGCCGTTGAAGTGGTCTGTCTTCTCCCGATTGTTCGAATCCGCCCATGGTCTGATATGGCTGGAACGCAACACGCGTGGCTCATGGACCCTCGTAACCGCGCAAGAACCCTGCCAAAGACGCAGGAGATTGCCGCGGAACAATCGCTGCGCAATGCCCCTGCTCTTGCATAGAACCGCGCGGTCGATGCTGTTCAGTCCAGCTTCACTGATGACGGCATAATCCGTCGGATCCTCGGCTGCAACCCAGGCACGGTCAGGGGGATTCTTTTCGGCAATGGCCAATACATCAAAAACAAATTCACTTGGACGGTCGGTATGCCGGTCGCATCGGAGCATGACAATTTTTCCGTGGTAGGTGAAAGGTATATGGCGGCGTTCACGGTAAAACAGATGAATTTCGTCCTCATTGCGGGAGGCATTTATAATCCGCTCATCGGAGCGGTGTCCTTTTTGTCCATCCCAGAACAAGAGATCCCCATCCAGATAGTTGTTGTAAGGAGTCATCCACCCCAGCCTCTCTCGCGTTACAAACAGGAATATCTGGTTCACTCCCTGAGGCGTAAAAACACCACTTCCGATGGCTTGAAACCCATTCAAATTCCAAAGTTGAGCCAGAACCTTTCGATCATAACCCTTTCCAATCTCCAACGGGTTTGTAAAGCGTGCCATGGAACTCCAATTCAACCGAGCTGTTTGTCTGACTATCGGTTACTTTGTTCTATCACACTGCAAAATATACGCAAGCGCATGAGGCTCCAACACCGTGCGTCTGACTGAGCAGCCGTTGGAGGCGGGGATTATCCGAGCGTTGAAATCGTTTTCATGGGCAGGAACAGGCGTGCCGTGTTCTCCCGGAAGGGCAGAAAGCCGTTCTTGAGGTAGAACTTCAGGGCGGCGTCATTCTTCACATCCACAACGACGGCGGCAGAGCCAATCTGCCGCGACAGCAGGAGGACGCGTTTCAAGGCATCAGCGAGGAGGAGTTTGCCGGTGCCGGGAAACCGCAGGTCCCGCGCGAGACGCCCGATGAGCGTGGCGGGCGTCAGCGGATACCTCGGGAGTTTCCGTTGGGATTCCTCCGGCAGACCGGAGGTCTCGACCGCAAAGGAGGAAAGCGTGTAGTAGCCGGCGATCACCCGGGGGTCCGACCGGTTCACCATGACATAAGCGGCGGCAACCTTCCGGCGAACATCCTGCGTCGCCTGCATGTGCAAATAGGAATCAAGTTCCGCCACGCCGCACCGGAACGATGCCCTGTCATGGTGTCCGGCGAGCGGTTCCGAAACCAGGCCGCTCACTTCATCGAGACCATTTTTGAGTGGGCGGCAAAAGCCCGCCTCAAGGCTGCGTTTGGTTTCGGCGGGTCAATCAGAGCCTGCGCAAAGATCCTGCTGTCCTCCGCGTTGAGCTTCATCAGCTCGTGCTCGCGCACGGTTTCGCGGGCCGACTTGTCGAGGGTGCTGATCACAAAATCGGTGATGGAGCATCCTTGCAGGTCGGCGGCACGCTGGATGATTCGTTTCAAAAAGACCGGAACACGGGCCTCCAGGCGTTCCGTTTTGGCGGTGGCTCGCATGAACGGAAGCTTCCGGCAATCTGCCGGAAAGTCAATCTTCTTCCGTCTTATGCCGCGAAGCGGACGCCGGGGACCTTGCGCCACGTCTCATCACGGCTTTTCCTCTCGAGGCATGAATATCCGGGAACGCGATTGCGTTGTCCTCACCGCCGGCTTGGCTGGGGATGGATTGCAGAAAGGTGACGCAGGCAACTCGCCTCCGACCATGTCGCTGTGTGATTATTGAACCACGAAAAACGAAATGGAGGGGAAGGGCATGGTTGATGGCTCCGCAGGTTTCTGCTGTTCATGTTTTTCGTGGTTCCAACAAAGATTTTATGATCAATCCGTTGCATGTCTGACGTCTTCACAAAATCCAAACGTTCCGAGGCAGTTTGCCACAGGAAACCGAGCTGGCAATTTTCGGGGGTTGAGATAGGGTGCTTTCATGAGTATCGCCCAAGTTTTGCGGGAGCTGCCGCGGTTCAGCGTATCTGACCGCCAGTTGCTGATTCGCGAGGCGCTGGGACTTGATGAGCCCGGCCTGCCCGTCGAGGATGTCGAGCTTGTCGAGAGGCGTCTGGCGGCTTGGCGGCGCGATCCTTCATCCGCTGTTCCGCTTGATGAGATGAAGGCCCGTTTGTTGGAGCGATTTTCCAAGTGAACTGGCGGGTTGAATTCCTCCCGGAGGTGGAGGAAGACGTCGCCGGGGCTGCTGCATGGTATGAGGACCGACAGGCAGGCTTGGGTGCCGAATTCGTTGATGAGGTTGTTTGCGTGTGGGACGCGCTTTCGGATAATCCGCTGCTGAATTCCCGCCGACACCCCGCCAAGAACATCCGCTGGAGGTATCCGGCCAGATTCCCCTACCGGATCATTTTTGAAGTGGTTGAAATGGATCGGCTCGTGATCGTTGCTGCGGTGCTCCATGCCGCGCGTCACGATCGGGAATGGAAGCGGCGGTGTGCCAGATGAGCGGACGGTTTCCGTTTGTTCCATGTCGAAGTCTTTGGAGTGTCCCGGCTCCGGGAATCGCTCCACTCACTGCCGGACACGGCCCTCCTGTTGGAAAACCAATCGAATGCCTGATGTCTTCACAAAATCCAAGCGATCCGAAGTGATGTCGCTGATCCGGTCTTCGGGAAACCGGGCTACCGAGCTGGCGATGATTTGTCTTTTCCGAGAGCAGGGAATCACCGGCTGGCGACGTCACCGGAAGCTGCGGTTCCCGGTTCGTGATGCGGTCTTGCTGGTGAGACCCGACTTTGTGTTTCCGGACCGAAAGATTGCGGTGTTTGTGGACGGCGAGTTCTGGCACGGGCATCCGACACGGGCAAAAATTCCCGTCACCCGGCGGGCATGGTGGCAGGCCAAGATCGAAGGAAACAAAGCACGCGACCGGCTTCAGAACCGGTTGCTGCGGAAGAACGGCTGGAGGGTGGTCCGCATCTGGCAGCACGAGCTGGAACGGAAGCATCTCCGCCATGCGCTGCGCAAGCTTCGGGCGGCGGGATTTTAAGATTTTTCAATCACGAAAAAGAAACGAATGGAATGTCAGTGACGGCTTTCTCTGTTTTCCAATTTTCGTGATTGGTTTCAATTGTGGAATTTGAGTTTATTCCGGAATGTCCAGCACGGCAAGTTGCGGGACGATTTTCTTGCGGGCGGCGATGAGTTCCTTTGCCGTTGAGGACGTGATTTTGTAGAAGCGCCTCGCATATTGCACTGCCTCCACGCCGTCGCCCTTCTTCTCGATCCGCCAGAGATTCCACTCGGCAAACGACGGCTCGGCTCCCTCCTCGGAATAGACAAGGAAGTCCGCGATGCAGGATCCGGCCTCCTCGTTTTCAAGGACCTGTCCCCGGGCATTCGGGCCGCTGGCTTCCGCATTTTCAACCAGCTTGAATGCATAGGTGCGCGGATCGTCGATTCCTTCAAATCTGCGGATCGAGATCAATGTGGTCCACTCCGAGAATGTCTCGCCTTCCGTCAGATATTCCCGAATCCCGGCCTCGTCGCCTCTCAAAAAATAGTCCTCGCCATCGAAACGAAAAGCGGGGGTCGAATCCTCCGGGGGTTGCTCGCCACTGCAAGCCTGAGCGAATTCCCCCTCACTCCTGGCAGCGGTATTTTTCACAACAGGGACGGAGTCTTTTCCCTGTACGATATCCAACGCGGCAAAGGCGGGGGTCACGATCAACGAGAGGAGGCAAAGGGCAGAACAGCAGCGTGTTTTCATGGGGAAAATTCTCCGGGAAGCCGCTTTTTCTTCACCCGCAGGCAAAGCAGACGCTCCACAAAACCAAACAGGACATGGTCGCTGACAAGGATCATCGTTCCGCCGTATACGATTCAGAAAAGGCCTCTTCCAAAGCTTTCCAAAAGTCAACCCATTTTTGCAACCGGTCGCATTCCGTCTTGATTTTCCCTGTTCCCTCTTCGATTTTCCAAAAAAACCGATGAAAAATACGATCCGCCTCACCCTCCTCGCAGCCGTCTTCTGCTTTCTCCCCTGCCTCGCGTTGGCGGAATCGGAGTCCGAACTGCGGCAGTTTCTTCACAGCACGCCGAACACCTACGGATGGCAACCGGTGGATGGGGAAATTTCCTACGATTTCTTCCCGGACGGCCGCCTTCATGTCCAAGGGTCGGACGGGGAGGCAAGCATGTGGGAAGGCACTTGGAAATTGGAAGGGAACCGGCTCACCCTCAAAATCCCGGATCTCAAGATCAACACCACCTTTACCGCCGGTGCCGATGGTGCCGATCTCCTCTTGGACGGGCAGCGGTATCGCCGCTTCGCTCCCTGACCGGGCGTCTCTTTGATGGGCGGAAGTGAGGGGGGAATGCGGGCATTGTCTTAACGGTTTTACCCCGAAAGAAATCGACTCTGCGAGGCAGGCGGGTACCTGTGTCTTGTCGTGTCCCCCGCCCGCGCCTGGATAAGGGTGGCCGCTGAATTCCCATGAAATCTGCCTTCCGTGCTTCCTCACAACCCCCCGTTCTTCTGCCGCCACCAAAGTCGATTCGTCTGGATGGAGGAGTTTCCAAGGCACGCCGCATCTCATGCACTACACGCTGGACTGCCGGAACCCGGAATCCATCGCTCTCGTGCGCGCATCATTGCCGAGGTTCGTCCCCTCTTCCGTTCAAAATATTTCAACATCTGCGCGGATGAAATATTTGATCTTGGAAAAGGAAAGAATAAGAGGCTGGCGAAGCGGCTGGGAGAAGGGCGGCTCTACGTGGATTTCCTCAAACAGATCCTGGCGGCCGTGCGGAAAGCCGGGGCCATCCCCATGTTCTGGGGGGACATCATCGGAAAGCATCCCAAGTATTTGAAAGAACTCCCGTGCGAAGTGGTTGCGCTGGACTGGGATTACAGCCCGAACCTGCAGCATTCCATTGCCCCGCTGATCGCGAAATCCGGGCTTCCTTTTTACGTCTGCCAGAAAACACGGGGCCTGCGGGCTCCTGAACACCGACTGGGGGGATTTTGGTCATGTCAATTCGCTCGGCCTCTCGTTCCCGGGTTTGACCCTGGGGGCCTCCGCCGCCTGGAACACGCGATCCCGAGAACTTTCGGAGATTCGCTTTGAAAACGCGGTTTCCCGCTGCGAATTCGGCGACCAGGACGGACGGCTGATGACGCTTCTGGGCGAGGCCGCGTCCCTCCCGGAGGCCACCTGGCAGAATGTGACATTCTGGCTGCAACCGCCTTCCAAGGATTTTGACGGATGGTTTGACCCGGCAAGCGGCCTGCCAAACAGCCTGTTCAATCAATATCGAAAAGCCGGACGCCCCCATTTCAGGACAGGAATCCCCCCGATAGGAAAGGTTACCCTTCTTCCGTGTTCCTGTTCTTTTTTCCCTGTCCTTTTTTCTTCGACGGACCGGGTTTCACCCGGGCCCGCTCGGCCCAGGCCTCCCACTTGGAGGCCAACTCTTTCGCGCGTTCCGGTTCCTGTGCGGCCAGATCGTGAAGTTCGGTGCGGTCGGTCTTCAGATTGTAAAGTTCCCAGGGACCATCGCTGTGATACCTTACGAGTTTCCAGTCGCCCGCGCGGACCGCGGCATTCCCTTCGTGTTCCCAGAAAATCGCGTCACGCTCAACCGGTTTGTTGGCAAATGCCGGGACAAGACTCCTGCCTTCCATCGGCAAAATGGGCTGCCCGCCGGATTCCGCGGGATATCCGGCCCCGGAGACATCGACACAGGTGGCCATGATGTCGATGAGGTGTCCCGGCTGATTCCGGAGTTCCCCCTTTGCTTCGATCCCCGCCGGCCAGTGTGCAATGAGCGGCGTGGAAATGCCTCCCTCGTGGTTGAAATGCTTGTAACGACGGAACGGCGTGTTCTCGAGATTCGCCCATGATTCGCCACAGAGGACGTTGGATTCCCCGCTGCCCGGCACTTTGCCCACAGTCTTTCCATCCGGACCGGCCTCGGCATTTCCTCCATTGTCGCTCATAAAGAAAATGAGCGTGTTGTCGAGCTCTCCGCGCGCCTTCAGATCGGCAACCAGCCTGCCCACGGCCCGGTCCATGCGGTCCACCATTGCGGCATAGATGGCCATGATCTCATCAAACCGGTCCTGTTCCCCGGGCGTGAGTGCCTCCCAGGCCTTGATATCCTCACCCCGGGGGGACAGCGGCCAATCCTTGTCCACGATGCCGAGGGCGATCTGCTTCTCATGGCGCTGCTCGCGGAGCCTGTCCCAACCGGCCTTGTATTTTCCACGGTATTTCGCGATGTCTTCCGCAGGAGCCTGGAGCGGAAAGTGCGGGGCATTGAAGGCGAGATAGAGAAAGAAGGGCTTGTCCTTCGGACGCTCGTTGATGAACCTGATCGCATTGTCCACAAAGGCATCCGTCGTGTAGAAATTGTCCTCTGGCGGAGGGAGTGGCGTATTGTCGAGCGTCAGCGTCTTGGGATGAAAAAAGTTCGCCGCCCCGGCAATGATCCCGAAATACCGGTCGAATCCACGCTGCAGCGGCCAGTTGAATTTTTTGTCCTCCGGTGTTTTCTCATCCTGGAATTTGGTGACATGCCACTTGCCCGTCATGAAAGTCGCATAGCCCGCCGGGCGCAACACCTCGGCCAACGTCACGCACTCTTTGTTCAGGTCGCCCTGATAGCCGATTTCTCCGCCATCATACGTCATGTGTCCCACGCCGGCCTGGTGCGGATACAATCCGGTGAGCAGGGACGCACGGGTCGGACAGCAGCGTCCGGTGTTGTAGAACTGGGTGAAGCGGAGGCCGTCGGCCGCCAGCGAGTCCAGATTGGGCGTGCTGATCTCCGATCCATAGCAGCCGAGATCGGAAAACCCCATGTCGTCCACGAGAATGACGACGATGTTCGGCTTTTCAGCAGGCGTGGCGGCAAGGGATGAACCGATCGAAAGAAACAGGACAGCGAGGAAGAGGGTGGGGATTTTCACGGGTTGGAGAGTGGGATTTGTTGTTTGGGTTTGAGAAGATGTTCCAGTTCGGAGCGAAGTCCGGCCTTGATGTCGGAAAGTGAAGGATCGGGGGGGATGTTGGGAACATGGGAGAGCGGAGCGAACCACCGTTCCACTTTTCGCATCGGTTCCGGCATGTATTCCGGAGCCCCTGCGGATCGCAGCCATTCCTGCCCGTTGCGCTGGAGCATGGCCTGGTCGATTCCGTCGGAAGGCCAGGGCCCCTGGCTCACGGGTCGGACGCCCCATTGGATCTTTCCGTCGGAATTTGTGAACATCCAATCGTCATGCTCCCTGCCGTGACCGATCTTGCCCGTGCCGAAGACATCGCAGCCATTTTTTGCAAAATGCCGTGGCAGGACCGTGCTGTCCCTGATCACCGGCCGCTCGTTCCATTCCTTCCACTCCTTCTTTCCGCCCGGGTTCTGGCCCCAACCGTACCAGCCGGTTGTGTGGGCGTTCCATCCGGTGAGCAGGCAGGCCCGGGAGGGACCACAGAGAGGCACGGCACAGTGGGCATTTGAGAAATTCACACCCTCCCGGCGCAGACGGTCGAGGTTTGGAGTGAGAGACTGCGCACCAAACGCCCCGCGGAGATCCAGGTCATCCGAAATGACAAAAAGAACGTTGGGTTTTCCAACGGGGGATTCCGCCGGGGCGGATCCGTGACAAAACCCTCCCAGAAAAACGACTGCGGGAAAAAGGCGTTTCAGCATGTCTGTTCACTCCCCCGGCGCTTCTTTTTTCTTCGGTATGGTGATGGGATTGGCCGGGTCGTAATCGGGATTCGGAAGGGGCATGACGGCATTCACCTCCTTTTGCCAGGCCATCAGTTTGTCGTGCAGTTCCTTTGTCTTCCCGGGATTTGCTGCGGAGACGTTGTTTTTTTCGCCGATGTCCTCGCGAAGATTGAAGAGTTCCAGCCGGCCGTCTTCAAACCATTCGATCAGCTTCCAATCCCCCTCCCGGATGGTTCCCGCAGGCGCTCCACCCTGGTTGCTGTAATGCGGATAGTGCCAGAAGAGCGGGCCGCGATCCAATTTCTCTCCCTTGAGCAAAGGCACGAGGCTCGTTCCGTCGCAATGCTGTTTGGAATTCAACGGCAGGCCGGCGAGCTGGAGGATCGTGGGATAAAAGTCCGTGCTCGTCACCGGGGTGTCGCAGGTGCTGCCGGGTTTCGTCATGCCGGGCACGTCGATGATCAACGGCTCACGCACACCTCCTTCGTAGGGCCAGCCCTTGCCGGCACGCAGGGGGAGGTTGGAAGTCACATGCCCTTCGGCTGTGGAGAGTCCTCCGTTGTCGGACATGAAGATGACAATGGTGCGATCGGCGATTCCATTTTTCTCGACCGCCGCCATCACGCGTCCGATGGCGGAATCCATCTGCTCAAGCATCGCGGCATAGACCGGATCGCTCTGGACGAGCCGCACTTTGTTGGCGCCTTCCACCCCCCAGGCTTCGGGCGGTGCCGAGGCCTGCTTTTTTTTGTATTTCTCCACGAGTTCCGGCCTGGCCCCGATGGGAACATGAACGGCGTTGAACGACAGGAAGGCAAAGAACGGATTGTCCTTGTGCTCCCCAATGAACCGGACCGCCTCGCCGGCGATGCGGTCGGTGTATTTCGGATCGTTCTGATCATCAAACGGCGCGGTATTGTCCGGGGGAAAGTAGCTTCCCTTGCGTGCAACCAAATCCGTGGGAAATCCCTGCGCATTCGGTCCGTATTCCTTGGAACCCAGATGCCACTTGCCGACAAAGAACGTGGCATAACCGGCATCGCGCATTGCCTCGGCAACCGTGTATTCCTCCAGCGCCATATCCACGACATGCGAAGCGGGAAGAAGTTTTCCAGCCCGTTTTCCACCGCCGTGATCGGTAACGCCGGTGCGGGGCGGGTATTTTCCAGTCATGATGCTTGCGCGCGTGGGGGAGCAAACCGAGCAGGCGGCGTAGCCGTCGGTGAAGCGCGTTCCCTTCGCGGCGAGCGCATCGATATTGGGCGTCTCGTAGAAGGTCTGTGGGTTGAACGCTCCGACATCCCTGTAACCCAGATCGTCGGCGAGGAAGAAAATAACGTTCGGTTTCCGGGGCGCATCCGCGGCCTGGAGCGGGGGGCATGTCAAAGCGAGGAAAGTGGAGATTCCGAGAAGAAGGGAATTTTTCATTGTCGTTCGATGGTCACCGGCCCGCGCAGGCCGGATGGCAGGAGTTGGGTGTTCGGTTTGATGCCCGGATCCACGGAGGTCCGGGTGATGCGTTTTTCGGCGGGTTCCCTGCTGTCGCCGAGAAGCCGGTTGTTCCAGGTGTTGGTCACCGCAATTTCCAGATCGTTTGTTCCCGGCTTCAAAGCACCGGTGATCTCGACCCGTCCGGGATGGGTCCAGACAGAACCGCCGTCGCGTCCGTTCAACTTCACCCGGGCGATGGATTCGTAATCCCCCGGATTGAGAAAATACCGGCGGTTTGCTTCGGGTTTGAAATCGAACTTCGTGCGATACACCGCCGTTCCGCTGTAATATTTGATCTTTTCATCAGGGACTGAAGTCCAATCGACCAGAGAATCCCATCGCACTTCTCCCGGACCGCCCCGCTGGGAATCAAAAACGACCGTCCAAGGGGAAGCGACAGCCTGCACTCTTTCAAAAGGCGGAAAATTCGTGTTGCTTGCGGGGCCCGACAGAGCCTCCTCCCTGCGAAAGGCGACCAGATACGATTGCCGGGGAAGAAATTCCAACGGCACCGTGACATTCCCGTCCGCACGCGAAAATTGCGGCAGCGCCCGCATCTCACCGGTCACGGGATCCCAAAGTTCCGGACTCCCCTCCGCCACACGGAAGGAAATTGTCAGGGACTTTTTTTCGTCATCCTGATTGGAAAGGAAATACACATCGGCATCCCCGGAATGGCGATGAATCCAGTTCATTCCGGGTTTCCCCAGGCCGGGTCTTTCCCCGGTTCCCATGATGTCGGGCGGTACACCCAGTGTCTTCAATGCCGTAGCGATATCCGTCCCGCGAAAGACAAAACCTTTTCCGTGGCGGCCCGAGACAACCGTCCTGCCGTCGATGCCATTCCAGATCTCCGCCGCCAATTCCCGGACCCGTTCGTCGCACGCCGGGTAGTTTTCGAGACTCGGAGAACGCAACGGAGGCCCGCCCAACACCGCGCCACCGGCCTTCACCAGTTCGCCGATCTTTTGCAGCAGCTCCGGTCGCATGGTTTCCAGCGGCGGCAACACCAGAAGGCGGTAGCTCATTCCATCCGGCAGGACAAACCGACCGTCCTTCATCTGGAGATCCCGCCGGAGCACTTCCCCATTCATGTAGTCGTAATCGTAGCCGGGCGGAAGTTCGGGACTGCGGATGCCGGTTTCCTTCGGGGTGTCTTCCCCGGTGAAATAGGCGATGTCGGCAACATAGTGCCCTTTTTGCAGGACGGCCTGCGTGCGGCGAAAACTCCCGATCCACGCTCCCATTTCCTCGAACCAGGTGTTGTGCCGGTTGAATTCTGTTCCAAACCAGGCATTGATCCCCGGAACACGTTCTTCGGACTGGTGGATGAACAGATGCAGGATGAAATGATTGACGCCCTCCGCCATGGCCCAGTCTCCACGCGTCTTGAGCGACCAGGGGCTTTGCGTCCAGGGCGCACCGCCAAAAGTGAACGACTCCGCCGCCACGACCGGCTTCCCGTAAATATGGGCCGCAGAACTCGCGATCCTCAACTCAAAGCTGCCCAGGTCGCCTGCGGCCCAAAATTCGCCCGCCACCTCGTCCGCCTGCCCGCCGTATTGCAGGGACTCGCCGGGAAACCCGAAATGCCCGTAGTTTTCCAGCCACAGCTTCAGCCCGCGTTCGTTGGCACATTGGCTCAGGGTTCCGGCATAATCCACGGCCACTTTGTCGGCCACGAGCCGCCGAAGATCCCAAAGAAAACGGTCCGACTCGTCCGGACTCCCCACCACGCGTCCGGTCAGGACCGGCAGCCAGGGCAGCGGGTCGTAGTGATACCGGGAAAAAAATTCCTTCCCGAGGTCATCGGTCCAATTCTGCGGTCCCATCTCGTAGCTGTCGACAACCACGTATTTCCAGGCCTTGCGGTCTTCCGGGGAAAGCCGGTCCGCCAGTTTCGCCAGGTAGGCGTCGAAATGCGCCTTCACATGCGTGGCATTCATTTTGTCCGTCTCCCGTCCCTTGCCTTCCCTGGGTGCGGAGTTGTTCTGGACCGGCGTGGGAACCATGCCGACCCTGAGGATCGTCCATTTTCCCGGAGGGACATCCCAGGTCAATTTTCCGGAAGCATCCAAAAAAGCGCTGATATTTCTGACGTCCGGGGCCTTCACTGCGGATGCGCTGTCATTCCCGGCAGCCTGCGGTTTCCAAAGGTAGGAATCCCACTGCGCATGGGGAGAGGAAAAAGCCTGGCCGAGTTGCTTCTCCACGTAACGCTCCAGCTTGGGCGAGCCGGAGAGCACGATCTCCGCGATGCCGGGATTTTCCGCCTTGTCTGCCTTCCCCCCCCGGACCAGGCGGGTAAAAATCAGGCGGAACTCACGGGCTTTGACCTCCGGGAATGCCTCGGTCACCGGACCGAAAAGCAGGGGGCCGATGCTGGGCTTGCCCAGACGCTCCAGGGAAAACTTCTTCACCGACCGGTATTTCCCCTCCGCATCCTTGTATTGCAATTCGCACTCGACCTTCAGTTGGACATGGGCGGGAACCACCGTCACATTCCGGATGGTCACTTCCTCCGGACAGGCGATCTCAACAAAAAACGGCTGCTTCGTCGCTCCCCCTTCGGGAAAGGAACACACCGTCCCGGGATCGCCATCCATCAACACCGCCGCCTCCGCGGCGGGGGAGGTGGTCACCCGGCTCTCCGGAAAACCGGATTCCGCCGGCACGGCCAGCACGGCGACATCTGTAAAAGGACTCGCGGGAACCGGCAGGTTGGCGCTGAATTTTCCCGGTCCGCTCACCCCGGTCTCCGAGACCGCCAGATACCGCATCGCCTGCCCGGGCTCCACCCACGGCCCCCCGGACTGACTCCAGCCCGGACAGTTGAAAATCCCGATGTCCACTCCCACCCGGCCGCCTTCGCGGATGGCATGGAGCGTCAAATCCCACCATTCATCAGTGAACATCCGCACCGATCCCTGTCCCACCGGTGTCGAGTCCACATTGCCGATGTAGGCCCGTCCAATGCCCGCCCGCTTCATGGCCTCCAGGTCTTTCGTGATGCCTTCCCTGGAAATGTTGTTCCGCAGCCAATACCAATAGACCCCCGGTTTTGTGGAATCCGGAGGGTGTTGGAATGCCTCGGAAAACCCTTCTGCCTGCGCCCCGGAGAAAGTCGCGATGCCGAAAAGCAAAGCCAGTGCTCTGGAGATCATTAAAACCGATTCAGTCCCGGGGGAAGGCGACGTGGCATTCTAATAAACCACATCGCGGGTGACGGCCGGAAGATCGTCCGTTCGGAACGGAGAAGCCGGGAGACCCGCCTTGTTGGAGAGATTGCAAACCGGATTGTCGGCCCAGGCATAGCGGACCGCCACCGGCTCGGGAACTTTGTCGGACCAGACGACCACCGAATCCCCGTCGATCCTGGCATCCGCCCAAACCCACTTGTTGTCGGCCCCGCAAATGGCAAAACCTTCCAGCTCGCTGTTCGGGCTCTTGCGGACGAGTGGAGCCGTTTCGCCGGTCTTCGTCTTGACATTCACCGTCGCAGGCAGCACTCGCGCAACCAGCCCTCCCTCCATGTGGGAAAAGGCCAGCCGGGCTTTGTTGCCCTCGATTTTCATCGACTCGAAAACCGGCCCGCTGAACGGCACCTTCTTCCCGTATTGGTTCGCAAAAGCCATTCTCGCGAGTCGTTCGCCCACGGGTTTTTTGTTCCGCGGGTGGATGTCGTCGCTCTCGCCGAGATCGATCAGGACGGCCATCCCGGTGTTGGGCAGCTTGAGCGCCAGGGACTGCGCCTCGCGAAGCTCCGCCCAGGGGCTGTCGGCCAGCTCGGGCAGCTTGTTTTTGTCGAAATTCGCCAGCTGACAGAAATAGAACGGGAAATCCCCCTGCTTCCACTGTGCCCGCCAGTCGTTGATCATCAGCGGGAACGCTGTGCGGTATTGCCAGGCTCGCACAGCATTGGCCTCGCCCTGATACCAGATGGCTCCGCGAATCGCGTAGGGGATGAGGGGATGGATCATGCCGTTGAAGAGGAGCGAAGGGTTCTTCTTGTTGGCTCCGTTCTGTCGGCGGGGTTGCTTGCCTTTGGGGCCGGGGTTGGCTTTCTCCGTCTCTGCCGCTTCCTTGAGGGCAAGTTCCCGGGCCTCTTTCAGATGGGGCACCGTTTCAATCGCCTGCGGGCTTGTCCACGCTTCGCAGGGAGTTCCCCCCACGGAGGAATTGATGACCCCCACGGGCCCACCAAGTTCTTTCTGAAGATTTTTCCCAAAGAAATAGGCAACAGCGGAGAATTTCCCCGCAGTTTCCGGTCCGGCCACGGTCCACTCCCCCTTGCAATCGTCCGCCGGAACGGCGGCCTCGGCCCGGTCCACCCGGAACTGGCGGAGCCGGGAATTTGCCGACGCGGCGATCTCGGCCTCGGCATCCACTGCGGCATCCAGAAGAAATGCCATGTTGGATTGCCCGGAAGCCAGCCAGACCTCGCCGACAAGGACGTCCTTCACCGTGAGCTTGTTGCCGCCTTCCACCGTCATCACAAACGGCCCCGGACCGCACTTGGAGAGATCCAGTGCCACCATCCACTTTCCATCGGAATCTGCTTTTGCCTTTGCCGACACCCCGTTCAATGCCACCTGCACCTCTTCTCCCGGTGACGCCTTGCCCCAGATCGGAACTTTCCCCGTCTTTTCCAGCACCATGTGGTCGGAAAAGATCGCCGGCAGCTTTACCTCTGCAAAAAGAGCCTCCGGAACCGTGAAAAAAGAAACGCCCAATGCCAATCCGGAAAGAAGGATCCTGATTCTTGAGGAAAATGGGAAACCCATGGGAAAGAAAAAATGATTCATAAATAAAATTTTGTAAACAATATATCCGAGGCTGCATCCATTGAACAAAGACAACACTCTTTTGTTTCAAGAAATTCTCCCCTTTTTTTGTGCTGCAGGAACAGATGTCGGAAAGCATTTGTCTCCGGCTCCCGGGTATGGAAAATGGGCCCATGGAGGCATGGCATCCCTTGTTCGAATCAACCACCCCGGCACCGGACACCCGCCCCGGCTTGCACTGGCTGATCCGTTTGCGCTGGCTGAGTCTGGTCGGACAGGCTGCGGTCTGCCTGCTGGCTGCGTTTGTCCTGAAGATCGCGCTCTTCTGGGGAATCCTGATCGCCTGCATGGGAGTCACAGCAGCCACCAACCTCGCCGCGAGTCTGTTTTCCCGTCAAACCCGACTCCGTGAATCCGTCCTTTGCGCCATTCTTCTCGCATTGGACACGATGACCCTGACGGTGATGCTGTATTGGTCCGGAGGCTCCCACAATCCCTTCACCACATTCTACCTGCTCCACATCACCATTGGCGCGATCCTGCTCACCCCCGCCTGGGCGTGGGCCGGGGTGGTTTTGTGCGGGATTTGCTACAGCCTCCTCTTTCAATCCCCCTTCCAACTCGAAAACACCTCCGGATCAATCTGTTGCGGGAATTTTGATTTTCACCGGCATGGCCTGCTGCTGGCCATGGTATTGGCGGGCGTCTTCATTGCCTTTTTTGTGGGAAAATTGAACCTGGCGCTTCTCCGACGCGACCAGGAGTTGAACGAAGCCCGCATCCGGGACATCCGCCACGAGCGTTTTGCTTCTCTCGCCACCCTGGCCGCCGGCGTCGCCCACGAACTGGCCACCCCGCTCGGCACCATCGCCATTGCCAGCGCAGACATCGAGCATCACGCCCATGAGAAATGCCACCAGGAGGGATGCCTGAAAGATGCCCGCCTGATCCGATCCGAAGTGGAACGCTGTCGCCGGGTCTTGGAAAACCTGGGCGAACGCACCACGGACGGCGTCGGCGATCCCCCGGAACTCTTCGCCCTCCGGGATATTCCCCAAATGCTGGAAAACTACCTGAAACCGGAATACAACAGGCGCACCCGGACAGAAATCACCACTTCCGCGACAACCCTCTTTGCTCCACGGACCACCCTTCTGCAAGCCCTGGCGATTTTGATCAAGAATGCGTGCGAGGCCTCTGCCGCGGACACCCCGGTTTTTCTAACGATCCGGGATGAGGACAACAACATCTCCTTTCTGGTTGAGGATCAGGGCGAAGGCATGACTTCCCGCATTCTGGAACGGGCCGGCGAACCGTTCTTCACCACAAAGAAACCCGGATTCGGCATGGGACTGGGCCTTTTTCTTGCCCGCACCTTTGCGGAACGAATGCGGGGCAGGTTGGATGTTCTTTCAACCCCTCAACAAGGCACCCGTGTTCGCCTCATCTTTCCTTTTCCGGAGGGTCTTTCATGAAAATCCTTGTTGTCGATGACGATGAAACATTTCGCGAACGGCTCGCTTTTTCCCTGCAAAAACGGGGCCATGAAGTGCGGGATGACGACGGCACCCATGTTTTGCAAGCGGCACGCGAGTTCCAGCCCGAAGCCGCCCTTCTGGATCTCAAGATGCCGGAGGGAAACGGTCTCTTTCTCATCCCCCGCCTCCGTGAACTGCTTCCGAACCTCCGGATGGTGATCCTGACGGGCTACGGCAGCATCGCCACAGCCATGGAAGCCGTGCGCCTCGGTGCCGCGGATTACCTCACCAAGCCGGTGGATGCCGGTCAGATCGAGGCGGCTCTTTCCGGTCGCAAACCGGTTCCACCGGACATTTCGATTCCCAGCCTCGACCGGGTGGAATGGGAACACCTCCAACGCATCCTTGCAGATTGCGGCAACAATATCAGCCAGGCAGCCCGTCTCCTCGGGATCGACCGCCGCTCGCTCCAACGCAAGCTGGCAAAATACCCTCCGGATCGATAAAAAACGGCGACAGGCTTTTGCCAAATGATCATGCGCTTCCCGGAAAAGTGACACGCCCGGGCAGGGGAATCCCCGTAATCCCGCTCCCCCTCGCAAAATTCCCGGGGTCGCGTTCCTCCTTGCCAAGCTCCCCCATCCCACTATCCTTCTCGGCCTCTATCTATGAACATAACCGATTTTTTGATCCTGGCCCAGGCCGCGGCGCCAGCCCAGGGGCAGCCCAACCTGCTCGTCTCGATGATGCCATTGGTTTTCATCTTCGTCATTTTCTATTTTCTGCTCATCCGCCCGCAGCAGAAGAAGCAGAAAGAACATGAGAAGCTCATCCAGTCGGTCAAGACCGGTGACCAGGTTGTGACGAACGCCGGCATCCACGGCACCGTCTCGAATGTCAAAGAAAAGACGCTCATCATCAAAATCGCGGACAACGTGAAAGTGGAGTTCGACCGCGCGGCCGTCGCCACGGTGTTGAAATCCGCTCCCGAGGCCTGATCCGGCCGAATCTCCGCCACGTTCCATTTTTCCGCCATGTCTCCCGCCCTCACTTTTGTCTTCGGCCTGCTGCTGCTCGTGCTTTTCGGCTGGTATTTTGCAACCGACATCGCCCCGCGCAAGCGCTGGCTCGGCTTGGTCCTCACGATCCTGCTCGCCGCCTTTTGCTTCGAACAGGTCTGGCCGCCGGGGCAGAAGATTCGGCTCGGTCTCGACCTTCAGGGCGGAACGTCGTTCCTGATCCGTCTCATTCCTCAAACCGAAAACGGGATCACCAAGGACCTGCTGGACCAGGCGGTGGAAGTCATCCGCAAGCGCGTGGACCAATACGGGGTCAGCGAGCCGGTCATCAGCCCGCAGGGCACGGACCGCATCCTCGTGCAGATCGCCGGACTGGACACGAAGCAGATTGAAGAAGCCAAGAGCCAGCTCCAGAAAGTCGCCAAGCTCGAATTTGCCATGGTCGACGAAGGCGGCGCGGGACGGGTCGCCAGGATCCAGGCCGGAGAGGAAATCATGCCTCCCGCCTATGTTCTCAAGGCCTACAAGCTGAAGAAAGATTCCGCAAAACCGGAAGACGAGACCCAAATCCTCGTCACCCGGCGGCCCGCTCTCACCGGCGAGCATGTCGTCCGGGCCTTTCCGTTCTTTGATCAGCAAGGTTACGGCGTCTCGCTGGAGCTGGACAAAGAAGGGGCGGATATTTTCGATGAAGTCGCGGCGCAAAACAAAGGCCGCCAGATGGCGATCCTGCTGGACGGGGAAGTTCTCTCGGCACCGGTTCTGCAAAGCGATCACTATTTTGGACGGGCCCAGATCACCGGGCATTTCACCGACAAGGAAGCCCGTGAGCTGGCCAGCGCACTGGAGAATCCCCTGCGCGTTCCCGTGCAGATCGAGGAAACTCGCAGCGTCTCGCCCACCCTCGGGGCCGACTCGATCCGGAGCGGCATTGTTGCCGGCCTGGCCGGTCTGGCGCTCGTGATCGTCTTCGTGTTGCTCTACTACCGCTTTGCAGGGCTTGTGGCAATTTTCGGCCTGCTGCTCAACATCGTGATCCTTTTTGGCGCGATGGCGATGTTCCACTTCACCCTCACCCTTCCGGGCATCGCGGGCATCATTTTGACCATCGGCATGGCCGTGGACGCCAACGTGCTCATCTACGAACGCCTCCGCGAGGAAATGGCGGCAGGCAAATCCCTGGCTGCCGCCCTCAACGGTGCCTACGACAAGGCCTTCAGCGCGATCTTCGACGCGAATGCCACGACGCTCATCACCGCCATCATCCTCTTCTGGCAGGCCACCGGCTCGGTGAAGGGCTTCGCCGTCACCCTCACCCTCGGCATCATCGCCTCGATGTTTTCCGCCCTGCTCTTCACCCGCACGGCCTTCCGTTGGCTCGTTGACAAAAATGTCCTCAAGTCCATCACCATGCTGGATCTCATTCCCAAACGGAAATTCGACTTCCTGGGCAAGCGGTGGGCGGCCGCCATCATTTCCCTCCTCCTCATCGGCGGTTCGATCGCGATTTTTGCCTTCCGCGGTGCAGGGAACTTCGGCATCGACTTCCGCGGCGGCGACCTTCTGATTGTCGATTCGGCCCGGCCGGTGTCCGTCGCCGATGCCCGGCAGGCCATTGAAAATCCGGACGTCGTCATCCAATTCGAACGGGAGGGCATGAAGGAGCTCCTGACCTTCCGCAGTGCCCAGGGAACAGCGGGCAACGTGCTTGCCAAACTCAAAGAAGCCTTCCCCGACCGGGGAATCTCGGTGGTCGGACAGGACACCGTGGGAGCACAGATCGGCATGGAATTCGCCAAACGGGCGCTCTTCGCCCTCGGGCTCGGGATGCTGGGCATTCTGGCTTACGTGACGCTGCGTTTCGAGTTCTCGTTCGCCCTCGGTGCGGTGGTCGCCCTCCTCCACGACGTGATCATCACCCTCGGCATCTTCTCCCTCATCGGCGGGGAATTGTCTCTGGTGATGGTCGGTGCCGTGCTGACCATCGCGGGGTATTCGATCAACGACACCATTGTTGTCTTCGACCGCATCCGTGAAGGCCTGAAGCAGGGGGAACGCGGAACAATCCAGGCCCTGATGAACACCAGTATCAACGAGACACTCGGCCGCACCGTCCTCACCGGCGGCACGACCCTCCTCTCGGTGGCCGCCCTCTATTTCTTCGGCGGCTCGGTGCTGCGCGACTTCTCCTTCGCGATTCTTGTGGGCATCGGCATCGGCACCTATTCCTCCATTTTCATCGCGGCTCCGATCGTGCTCTGGTCCTCAAAGCTCCGCGGCAAGAGCGTTCGCCGCGAAGTGTTGGAAAGCGAAGCTCTCAAGCAGGCCTGACGCCCGGCTTCGGACCCGCGGAACACCAACCCGCGGGCCCGGCACCGCCGGGAAGACGTTTCCGGTCTTGTCAACGCGCCCCCGCCGCGTTAGCGATGGGGGGCTTATGAAAACCAGACAAGTTGCCGCCGCCGTTACAAGCCTCGCCCTGCTGACAACCGCCTGTGAAAATCTGACCCCCGGAGAAAATGCCGGCCTCTTTGGAGCCGCCGCCGGGCTGGCCACCGGGATTCCTCTCGCCGTCGCCGGGGTGGACCCCGCCATCACGATCCCCGTGACTGCCGGAGCTGTCGCTGTCGCCGCCGCCGGTGCCTACATCATTTCCAAGCACCAGGCCACCGAACGCCAGCGCAAGATCGCCGAGCAACGCGCCCGCCTTTACCTCGCCCGCCAGGAAAAACAGCAGGCCGAACAGCAGGCTTCCGCCAAGAAGACCAAAAAACCCCGCTACATCGCCGTCCAAACGGAAAAAACCGAGCAAAACCAGGGGAAAGCCGCCGTCATGGTGTTCGACACCCAAACCAATGAAGTCGTCGGAAACAATGTCTATGACATGAAATCCACCCCGCAGGTCGGTCAGACGGCAAAATTCGACACCTACTCCGCCCAATACGTCGGCACAGGCAACTGAGCGGAAAAACCGCCTTTGTGACGAAATTGTAACAATATCCCTTTTGGAACCGCCCCGGGAGCAGGATTTAATCCCTTCCTCACTAGAAGTACCAATGAAACTCTCCACACTTATCCTCGTGGGAGCGGCCCTGACCGGCATCGCATCCCAGACCCAAGCCCAGCAACTCTCCGGAGCCGGAGCCACTTTCCCGGCTCCCCTCTACCAACGCTGGGGAGTCGAGTATAACAAATTGCATTCTGAAGTTCAGGTGAACTACCAGTCCGTGGGCAGCGGGGCCGGCGTGAAAAACTTCACCGCCGGGGTGGTGGATTTCGGAGCCAGCGACGCGGCGATGTCGGATGCCGAAATCGCCAAGGTCTCCAAAGGGGTCGTCATGATCCCGGCCACCGCGGGGGAAATCGTCTATGCCTATAACCTTCCCGGAGTTGAGAATCTCAAGCTCTCCCGCGAAGCCATGACCGGGATTTATCTCGGAACAGTCACCAATTGGAACGACCCCGTCATCGCCAAGGCCAACGAGGGGGTGAAACTCCCGAATCTCCCGATCCAGGTCGCCTATCGTTCGGACGGCAGCGGCACGACCTATGTGTTCACCCAGCACCTTTCCGCCATCAACAAAGACTTTGCGGACAAGGTTGGCACGGACAAATCGGTCACCTTCCCTGCGGGAGTCGGCGGCAAGGGCAATGAAGGGGTGACAGCGCTCGTCAAACAATCCCCCGGCGCCGTCGGCTATGTCGAGTATGGCTATGCCAAAAACAACGGCCTCTCGATGGCCAGCCTGCAAAACAAATCCGGCAACTTCGTTGCTCCCGGCTCGGAAAGCGGCGCGGCCACGCTCGCAAACGTGACCATGCCGGACAACCTCCGCATCTGGCCGGTGGACCCCGAAGGCGCCAACGACTACCCGATCGCCAGCTTCACCTGGTTGTTGCTCTACAAAAAATATGATGACGCCGCGAAGCTCAAGGCGCTCAAGGGGTTTGTGGAATGGGGCTTGACCGCGGGACAGGCCTTCTCCGAAGAACTCGGCTACATCCCTCTTCCGGCCCCGGTCGTCGAGAAGGCGAAAGCCGCCCTCAACACCGTCGAATAGCATTCCCAGGATTGTGACCCCACAAACTCCAGATTCTCCGGCCATCGCGGAGGTTCGTGTGGGGCCCGACCTGTTTCACGTCCTCTGCTGGGTGGCCTCGGCCTGTGCCGTGGCCACCCTCGGATGGATTGTTTATGAGATCGTCTCCGGCGCGTGGCCGGCGATCCAAAAGTTCAGATTCGGATTTCTCTCCAGCTCCTCGTGGGTGCCGAACCGTGAGAATTTCGGGGTTCTTCCCTTCATTGTCGGCACGGCAGCCAGTTCTTTCATCGCCATCCTTTTTGCCTTCCCGCTCGGTGTCGCCATCGCCATCTTTCTCAGTGAGAATTTTCTCCCCCTGCCGGTCCGCCAAGTGATCCGCTTCGTGGTGGAAATGTTGGCGGCCATCCCCAGCGTTGTTTACGGGCTCTGGGGGATTTTTGTCGTCATTCCTCTCGTAAAAGTCTTCGGCACATGGGCGGTGGAGCATCTCGGTTCCATCCCACTCTTCTCGGGTCCGGCCTATGGCAACTCGATGCTGACGGCGAGCATCGTCCTGGCCCTGATGATTCTTCCCACGCTGACCGCGATTTCGCGCAATGCGCTGACAGCCGTGCCCAAGACCCTCCGCGAGGGAGCCTATGCCTTGGGAGCCACCCGCTGGGAGGCCATCCTCGGGGTCATCCTTCCAACGGCCGCCCCGGGCGTCGTCGCAGCCACCATTCTCGCGCTCGGCCGGGCCATGGGCGAGACCATGGCCGTCGCCATGCTCATCGGCAACAGTTCCCGCCTTTCCTGGTCGCTTCTCTCCCCCGGCGGCACGCTGGCCGGTCTCCTTGCCAACCAGTTCGGCGAAGCGGAGGGCCTCCAGGTCAATTCTCTCATGTATGCGGCGCTGATTCTGGTCGTCATCACCCTCCTCGTGAATCTTCTCGGGGAAGCCGTCCTGCGCTACACCCAGAAACAAACTGCGGGAATCCGCTGACCCGATGGACAACATCGTCACTCACGCACCGGATTTCTTCCACGACGACCATGCGGCGTCCACAAAAGCGATGGCCCGCTCGCTTTGGAACCGCACTCTCAGCGCGATCTGCATCATTCTGTCACTTCTCACCCTGGTTCCGCTGGTATCGATCATTTACCTCGTCCTGAAAAACGGCCTGCCTCTTTTGAAATGGAGCGTCTTCACCGAACTGCCTCCCGCCGCCGGCATGGTGGGCGGGGGATTCGGCAATGCCGTGCTCGGCACGCTTGTGATGGTCGGTCTCGGTCTCGTCGTCGCGGTCCCCATCGGAATCCTCTCCGCAATTTACATCAATGAATATTCTCCCACGGGCCGCCTCTCCCAGACCGTGCGCCTGGTGGCCAAACTCCTCACCGGCATTCCCTCGATCATTTGCGGCGTCTTTGCCTTTGCCGCCGTGGTGGCGGCCACCGGGACGTTCTCCGCGTACGCCGGCGGCGTGGCGCTGGCCGTGTTGATGCTCCCGACCATTCTTCTGACCTCCGAGCAGGCGCTTATGGGCGTCCAAAGCGCGTATCGCGAGGCGTCCTACGGACTGGGGGCGACCAAATTCCAGACCATCGTGCGCGTTGTCCTCCCGGATGCCCTCCCGGCCATCATGACCGGCATCATGCTGGGTGTTGCCCGCGCGGCCGGGGAAACCGCCCCGTTGATCTTCACCTCCCTCTTCAGCCAGTTCTGGGCAAAATCCCTCTCCGAACCCACGGCCTCCCTCTCCGTGCTCATCTACAACTTTTCGACCGTTCCCTTCCCCCACCAGATCCAGATGGCCTGGACCGCATCGCTGGTTCTGGTGGCCTTTGTCACGCTCGCCAACATCTCGGCCCAGTTGGTGTTTTCGAAAAAACATTAGCAAAAACCAGGAATAAGCTTTATGTCCCCGAACATGCAGGAAGACAGAACCAGCCAGCGGGAAATGCAGGCCGACCTCCGGCCCGGCCGCCCGGATTTCCTCGCCGTAAGAGATTTCAACTTCTTCTACGGCCGGAAGCAGGCGCTCTTCGGGATCAACATGGACATTCCCGAAAAGCAGGTGACCGCGTTCATCGGACCTTCCGGATGCGGCAAATCGACCCTGTTGAGAAATTTCAACCGGATGAACGAACTGATCGACGGCGTGCGCCACGAGGGGGACATCCGCCTCCTCGGGCAAAGCATCTACGAGAAGCGCGTGGAAGTCATCGCCCTCCGCCGCAGCATCGGCATGGTCTTCCAGAAATCAAATCCCTTTCCCAAATCCATCTACGAGAACATCGTCTATGGGCTCCGCATCAGCGGGGAACGAAACCGCCGCACGCTGGATGAAGCCGTCGAGCAGAGTCTCCGCGGAGCTGCGCTCTGGGAAGAAGTGAAGGACCGCCTGCACGAAAGCGCACTGGGGCTTTCCGGCGGGCAGATGCAGCGGCTGTGCATCGCCCGGGCCATTGCCAACAAACCCAAGGTTCTCCTCATGGACGAACCCTGCTCCGCGCTTGATCCAATCGCGACCGTGAAGGTGGAGGAACTCATCAGCGAACTCAAACGCCAGTTCACCATCGTCATCGTGACCCACAACATGCAGCAGGCCACGCGCTGCTCGGACAAAACCGCCTTCTTCTACCTCGGCAAACTCATCGAGTTCGCCGAAACCCAGAAAATTTTTTCCAACCCGTCGCAGAAGCAGACGGAAGACTACATCACCGGCCGCTTCGGCTGACCGGATTTCCCCGTTTTTTTGCAACCATGACTCCCGAACCTTCCCGCCATATTCTGAGTGATTTCGATTCCACATTGGAAGCCCTCCGGAAAAACGTGCTGATGATGGCCAGCCTCACCGTCCGCAATCTCGAAAACGCGCGCAAGGGGCTCTTCGAGAGGGACGAGGATTGGTGCAATACCGTGATCGCGGATGACGAGGAGATCGACACTCTGGAAATTCAGGTGGACCGCGACGGCATTGAAACGATGCTGCGGTTTCACCCGGTGGCCTCCGACCTGCGCAATGTGATCGCCGCGATGAAGATGAGCGTGAACCTCGAGCGTGTTGCCGACCAGGCGGTCGGGATTGCCCGGCGGGCCCGGAAATTGAACTCCCACGCCCTGCTCCCGGAGACCGCGGAGGTCGAGCCTCTTTTCCGCCATGCGGAGGCGATGGTGCTCGATGCGATCAAGGCTTATGCGGACCAGGACACCGCGCTTGCCCGCACGCTCAAACCGCGCGACAGGGAACTTGATGCCATGAACCGGGACTTCGCCAACAAGCTCACCGAGCTGATGCCGAAGCGCCCCGAACATATCCAGGGCTATTTGGAACTGATCTTCATCGCCCGCTTTCTGGAGCGAATCGGCGACCAGTCCACCAACATCGCCGAGGACACGGTCTTTGCCGTGGCGGCTGAAGACATCCGCCACATGCAGGCCGGTCAGTAAAATCCCGCGCTTCGTCAGGCTTCCGCAATCTCGTAATCGCGGAGATAGCAGCCGGGATCTTCCGCCCATGGGTCGCCGTACTTTTGGAACGCCCGCACCCGGAACCCTCCGCCACAGACTTCCTTGAACCGGCATCCGGAACAACGTCCCTGAAGGCGGGGAAGCCGGTCGCGCAGCCCGGAAAGCAAATCATCCGCCAGGCCGTTTTTCCAAATCTCACTGAACGGGCGCTCTTTCACATTGCCCAGCGTGTGATCCTGCCAGAACTGATCCGGGTGAACATTGCCCTGGCTGTCGATATTTGAGATGCCGAGGCCCGAGGCATGGCGTCCCCCGCCATTCCAGCTCAGGAGCCTCCAGATTTCCTCCGCCCGTTGGGGATCCCGGCGGCGCATGGTGAGCCAGAAAAAGGCTCCGTCCGCCGGCTGGTCGACCGTGAGCACTTCCCGGTTGTTGCCCTCCCGGTTCCAGCGCAGAACGGCATCGGCAATTGTCCGCAGGGCATTGCGGGTCTCCGATGCCGGCAACAGGCCCAGATCCGCTCCGCGTCCGCTGTAAACCAGGTGGTAGAAACACACCCGCGGAATGTCCTCCTCCTCGATGAAGCGGAGGATTTCCGGAAGCTGGTCGACGGTCTGCCGGGTCAGGGTGAGCCGGAGCCCGACTTTCTGACCGGCCCCCCGACAATGGCGGAAGGCATCGACCGCCTTCTGGAAAGCTCCCTGTTTCCCACGGAACTGGTCATGCCCTTCTCCGATGCCGTCGAGCGAGATCCCCACGTAGGTCATGCCAAGATCTTTCAACCGCTCGGCCGCATGGGAGTCGATGCGGGTGCCATTCGTGGACACCGTCACTCGCAAGCCCCGGGCCACGGCGTAGCCGGCAATGTCAAAAAAATTCGGATGCAGCATCGGTTCCCCGCCGGAGAGCAACACAGCCGGCACCTGGTAATCGGCCAGGTCATCGATCACATCGATCATTTGCTGGAGCGTCAACTCACCCGGATAGTGTTTGGCCGTGGAGTCGGAATAGCAGTGGATGCAATGGAGATTGCAGCGGCGGGTGATGTTCCACACCACCACGGGTTTGCGTTCGGAGGCGCTCCGGGGTGCGCAGGCACCTTCTCCATAGCGGAGGGCGTCGGCCGGCTGGGGGGTGCCACAGAGGAGTTTGGTTACATTGATCATAGGGAAAGCTTTGCAGGTTGGTAAGAACAACAGGGCTCTTCGGCAAGATAATCTCCCGTGAGAGCATAGGCACGGGCGCGCGAACCACCACAAATTTTCCGGAATTCACACCGCCCACACTTGCCGCCAAAACGGTCGGAATCGCGCAGGGCACGGAAAACGGGGGAATTCCGGTAAACCTCCAGAAGATTGTCCGTCCAGAGATTCCCACAGGTGAGGGGAAGAAAACCGCTGGGCTGGATGTCGCCCGTGTGGGAAATGAAAACGAATCCCCGCCCGTCGTTGGTCGGGGCAAATTTCCACGGTGCCTGTTGTTGTCCTCCCTCTTTTTTCTTTTGCGCCATCACCCGGCGAAAATGCGGACCTTCGGTGGTCTTGACCGGGATTCCCGTCTCCGCCTGGAACGCGGCCAACCGGTGCCAGAGGGCCTCGGTCTCGTCCGCATCGAGCATTTCCTCCGCCTGGGCACGTCCGGTGGGGACCAGCAAAAAAACACTCCACATCTTCGGTTCCATTTTGCGGATCATCCCGGCGAAGGCATCCCACTCGCCGATGTTTGTCCGCGAAAACGTCGTGTTGATCTGGAACTCCATGCCGGCTGCGGTGGCCTTCTCCACGGCCCGGCGGGTCCACTCCCAGGTTCCTCTCACCCCGCGGAAGGCATCATGGGAACTCTCGGAAGCCCCATCCAGGCTCAAGGACATCCGCTCCACTCCGGCCCGGCGGAGTTCGTCAAAATCCTCCCGCAACAACCGGGGGGTCGCACTCGGGCTGATGGCCACCCGCAGTCCCCGGTCTCTCGCCCGCCTGACAATATGCACAAGATCCGGACGGCTGGCCGGATCTCCCCCGGTAAGAATGAAAAACAACGGGGCCGCTTCCGCCACCTGGTCGAGGACCATTTCGATCTCATCCCCGGCAAATTCCGCAGGATCACGCTTCGGCTGCGCCACCGCGCGACAATGCCGGCACGCCAACGCGCAACGGCGGGTTACTTCCCAGATGATGATGACCGGGCGGTCGTCCAGTGAGAGATTCATCGGGGGCATCATGGAGTCCTCCGCAGGGCGGATCATTGACGGATGTCAATCATTTCCACCAAAGGCCGCCGGCACTTTTTCCGGCAGAAAAATTCCCTGCAAAGTTCGTTTTGACCTGGCAGGACAAACGACTATTTGTTTCCAAAGAAAATGGTCAACGAAACCGAACTGATCGACTGGGAGCAATTGGACATGATGGCCGACGGGTACACCCCGGACTTCGTGGAAATTTACCGGGAGTTCCTCGCCCAGACGCCGGAATTGTTGGATACCCTGGCCGCCCGGCTTGCAGAAGGCAACGTGACGGTCATCCGGGACGCCGCCCACAAGGTCAAAGGCAGCGCGGCAAACTTCGGATTCCTCGGGGTGAGCATCCCCATGGCCGAGATGGAATTGCAGGCAAAGGAAAAAGAATCCGTCGAAGGGGCCATGGAGCGCCTTCAAAGAGCCCGCGAAAACTTCGCGAAAGCCCGCGCGGAAGTTTGCGAAAAACGGGGGATTTGATCCGGCTCCCCGGGCTCAGTGCGCGTGGGACGGAAGCTTCCGAACCGCCGTGCCGGAGGATCCGCGAAGCCGGGAAAGAAACCTGGCCGTCTTCTTGAGCATTTGATCGATCTTGAAACGGAAACTGGACCGGTAATCCCGGTCGAGCTTCTTCACCGGATCTTCATACCCTGCATAATTGAAGAGCGCCTCGCGGTGCTCTTCCGCGATCTGGTAGAGATGGGTGTTCTGGAAGATTCCGTCCGCAATGCGGAGCATCCGGCGGTTCGGCAGGCTGTGGGGATTCGCCTCGCACACAATCTCGAAAGCCGTCTTCGCATCATAGCCAAGACAAGTCAGCCCGATGATCGCGGAGGCCGCCGAGCGGCTCAATCCGGACTCACAATGCACCAGGATTGCAAAGTGATCGTCGCCACCCGCTTCGGCCTGGTTGATCTCCTTGAAGAATTGGATGATCTTTTCGACGTGTTCCTTCTGCGGAGCACGGCACTTCCGGAATTGAGGAGCCAGCATCTCAATATCATCCACATCGTGAAACCGCATCTGGAGAAGCTTTCGCGCACTCCGCGGCAATGGCAGGGGATCGCTTTCCGTGCCCGGATCCGGAAGACTCACAACATAGCGGATGTCACCGGCCTGGTAGCGGGGAAGAGACGACCGACTGGACACAGCGAGTTGCATGCCGACAGAAGCATAAGCTCTTTTCTCCCCACTCCGCCAATTTTTTCGCCGGAAAAATGATCCGCGTCGCGCCGGTCTTGCCGGGTGGGGTTTTCCATGTATTTTCCCCCCATGGAAGGCACGTCCCTGGGAAAACTTTTTGAGAACAACCGGAAGTGGTCGGCGCAACAGCGTTTGGAAGATCCGGAGTTTTTCACCAACCTGGCCCGGGCGCAGGTTCCGGAGTTTCTCTGGATCGGCTGCTCCGACAGCCGCGTCCCCGCAAACGAGATCATCGGCCTCCGCGCCGGCGAGGTCTTCGTCCACCGCAACGTGGGCAACGTGGTTTCCCTGACGGATTTCAACTGCCTCTCCGTCGTCCAATACGCGGTGCAGGTTCTGAAGGTCGGCCACATCACCATCACGGGACATTACGGATGCGGTGGCGTGGCGACCGCCATCGGCGGCAAGGATCTCGGCATCGTCAACAACTGGCTCTCCCCCATCTCCGACCTCTACGCCTATCACCGCCGGTCCCTCGAGGCCCTGCCCTCCCAGACGGCTCAAATCGACAAACTCTGCGAACTGAATGTCATCATGCAGGTGCGCAACCTCTCCCGCTCGGCCATGATCCGGGACGCCTGGCACCAGGGACAGAAGCTCGCCATCCACGGACTCATTTTCGGACTCGAAGACGGCATCATCCACGACCTCGACACCACGATCGAGCACGAGGAAGAAGCCGAAAAAATCTGCAACAACTCCCTCGACCGGATTATTTCCATCAACGGCCGGGTTGTGGATTGAGCGGATTTTTCGCCTCGCCTCCGCCGCCCGTTCATGAGAGACACGGGCCGTCATGAAAAAGGCGCGTTTTTTTCTCCTTTCCGCGGCATGTCTCGTCCTCGGCGGGTGCATCACCCCGCCTCCGGCACCGAGAGTCGACCGCTCGAAACCTCTCTCCAAAACCGACACCGGTCCGTTCTGGTGGGGTGTTGCCTCCAGTTCGTTCCAGAACGAGGACCGCGGGGAAAAACCCGGTTCCCCAAACTACTTTGAGACCGACTGGGATCTCTTCGCCAAAGCCGGTCGCGTTCCCCCGAAAGGAGATGACGCCGTCTTCAGCTGGTCCCACTTCGACAAAGACATTGAGGCCCTGAAAAAAATCGGCGTCAACCACTACCGGTTCGGCGTCGAATGGGCCCGCATCGAACCCCAACCCGGACGTTACAACGAAGCCGCCCTGCAACGCTATGTCGCGATGGCCCGCAAACTCAAGGCAGCCGGCATTGAACCCGTGGTGACTCTCTGGCATTTCACCTTTCCCTCGTGGATGGTCGACAAGGGAAGAAACACCCGCTGGCTCCACCCCCTCTACCGGGAACGCTGGCCGCTGTATGTCGAGAAAGTCGCCAGGGCCATGTCTCCTTATGTGAAAGTCTTCGCCCCCCAAAACGAACCGAATGGCGATCTCGCCCTCGGCTATATCAGTGCCACCTGGCCGCCCGGCTATTTCTTCAGCTTCGGCACCCACGCCGCGGCCCTGGAAGAAAGTGTCTGGGGATTCCGCAAAGCCGCGGAAATCGTGCGCAGCCACAGAAAAGATGCCCTCATCCTCAGCATCGCCGCCATGCCCTACTGGGAACACGGCCTCTTCGATCCCACCGGCGCCTATTACAACCTCATGCAGCGGATCAATTTCACCCAGCTCGACAAAACTTACGACGTCTGCGACCTCATCGGCTTCAATTACTACTACACCGAGTACCCCGACTTCACCGCCCTCCTCGCCCTCAAAGCCCGCCGCGGCCGCAATTACAGCCTCCTCGGGTGGATCATCCAGCCCCGCTCACTCTACAAACAGATCAGGAACGTGCAGAAACGCTACAACAAGCCGGTCGTCGTCACAGAGAACGGCATCGCCACCGCCAAGGACATCAAGCGCGTGCGCTACCTCTTCAACCACATCCTCGAGGTCAAGGAAGCCATGCAGGACGGCGCGGATGTCCGCGGCTATTTCGTCTGGACCCTGGTCGACAATTACGAGTGGCACCACGGCTACAAAGCCCCCTTCGGCATGGCAAAATTCGACCGGGACTCCAAAAAACGCCTCCTCCGCCCCTCGGCCCTGTTCTACCGCGGCATCATCGACAGTTCCCAAACCGCCAATATTCTCGACGACGTTTCCACCGCCCCCGAACTGCCGCCCGGCTTCGTCGAACGCTGAGCCCCTTCCTTTGACCCGGAAAGCATGATCCGGGGCGGAGGTGGTCCCCGGAAAGCAGATCGTTATTGAAAAAGCCGTTCGAGCGAGGGATCGGGGACGGAACCGAGGGAAACCGCCTTTTCATAATGCGCCTTCGCCAGATCGAGGGATGGCGGTTCCGTTGTCGCATAGAGGACAGCCAGGTTGAAATGGGCGTCGGGGTAGTCTTCCCGAATCTTGATGCTGTGCTTGAAGGCCTCCTCGGCCTTGCCCTTCATTCCCTTTTCTCCATAGCAAATCCCGAGGTAGTTGAAGGCGATGTGATCGTTTCCATCCGCCGCCACCGCCTCCTCCAGTGAGACCACCGCATCGTCAAACCGCCCCTGCTTGCAATACACGATGCCCAGATTGGTGGCGGCAAACGCGTCCTTGGGATTCATTTCAATCGCCTTTTTCAAAGCCACCTCCGCCGCCGAAAGCTTCCGCACCTGGATCTGGGTGACCCCGAGATTGGACAGGGCAAAGTAATTGTTCGGAGCCGCATCCACGATCTGCTGGTACAGTTTCTCAGCTTCGGAAAATTGTCCCTGATTGAACAGCTTGCGGGCCTGCTCGACCATGTCCCGGGTGGCGTCGGGAAGGGATTCCGGACCTTCCACGGAAACCGGCATGGGAAATCCGTCGGCGGGTTTGGCCACGGCCATGCTCACGGACAGGGAGGAGGCATCGGGTTCGCTCAGTGCGGCAATCGGCTCTTTGAAAAGAAGTCGCTCATCGTTGCTCAGTTGGAAGGCCGGACGGGCGAGAATTTCCAGTTTGCCGGAAATGGTGTCGGATTTGATCTGGAGGTTTTGGAGTTCTTTTTCAAGCCCGGAACGCGCAATATCGCGTTCGGTTTGCTCCTTGATCTGGCGGAGGATGATCGCCCTCAGGAGGTCGTTTTCCACCATCGTGCGCTTTTCGTCCACTGTCGGCTGGGGATTCAATTTCAGACGGGCGGTTTCCCCCGAGGCCTCATCGAGTTGTTTGGCCAGTGCCTTGAGCTGGTCGTCCCGGGTGGCGACCTGGGCCTGACTTTCAAGGAGGCGGTCGTTCAGGGAATTGATCTCGCTCCGCAGACCGGCGAGAACCTGTTCGTTTTCTCCGGGTTTCTCCGCGACTTCCGCCAGTTTTTTCTCGGTTTCGGCGAGACGGGCCGTCAATTCCTTGTTTTTCGACGCCAATTTTTCGAGTTTTTCACTGTCGGTCGCCTCTGCCAATTTGGTTTCCAGTTCCTTCTTTTCTTTGGCGAACTGCTTCTGGAGGTCTTCTTTTTCCTGGGTCAGTTTCTCGAGGGCTGCCGTGTTGTCCTTGATCTTCTTGGTGCGCGCCATGGCCTCGTCTCGTTGCTTTGCGACTTTCTTGCGGTCGTCTTCGAGCTCCTTGCGTCCGCTGTCGGCAGCCTCGATGTATTTCGAGGCCTTCTCCAGTTTGGCAAGAAGGCGCTCATTCTCCTCGACGAGAACTTCGTTGGCGGCCTCGATTTCCCCGATTTTCCCATTGAGTTCCGCCACACGTTTGTCATCGGACGGAGGCTGCTTGGCGGCGCGGGCATCGCGGTCTTTTATCGCCGACTCCATTGCATCCTGCGCCTGGGCAAGCTGGGCCTTGAGTTCCACAACCGTAACCTTCGTGCGGTCCACCGCGAAACGGGCGCTCATGAGCTCCGCCGACTGGCTGGTCAATTTTTCCTGCAACCGCTCGTTTTCGGCCCGCAGCGCGGAGACCTGTTGTCTCAGAGTGGCCGCTTCGCTTGTGGAAACCGGCAGGGTTCCCCTCCCCGGTGTTGGCGAAGGCCGGGGAACCAGGGGGCGCGTGGTGTTCACTGCCGGCGGGGGAAGGGGAATATCCGCCTGGGGAAGGGGCCCCTCCGGACCTTCCGGGACAGTCGGAAGCGCCGAAACCTGGGCCTCGAGACGCGCGATATTTTCCCGGGTCTTCTTGAGACGGTATTCCACCACCGGGGGCTGCCAGTCCGGCTGTGAATTCACAATCTGTTCGAGCAGCTTCGCGGCACTCTGGTAACGGGAAAACGCCTCGCGCGGACTGCCATCCCGCTCCAGCTTTTCCCCGGCCTGAAAGTCCTGATACGCCTTCAAAAACAAATCCGATGCCTCCTGCGACCACGCCAATCCCGCAACCACCAACAGGCTGCAAACGGAAAGCAGAATCTTCCTTGGATTGATCATGATAAAATCGGCCCAACAGTCTGCTTCAGTGGCGGTTCAATATCAACTTGAAACGCGCGTCTTGTCTCACGGCGAATTGACTCAAATGAAAAGACACCGGGGAAAGAAAAGAGGGAGGCGCGAAAAAGATACGTTGCCTCAATGAAAAAGACACCATGCCGCGGCGGCCTTAAAAACGAGAGTGAAGAGTCGAGTGGAGTTCATGAGATTGATGAGGGAGAGGTATCGGAGACGAGAACGGGAGGGAAGGAGCCGGTTGCTGGACGAGGTGTGCGCGGTGTGCGGATACGAGCGCAAGTATGCGATAAAAGTGCTGGGAGGACGGCGGGAGATCGCCGGAGGGCGGGGGCTCAAGCGCGGGGGCTCCCGGCAGCGATACGGGGCGGCGGAGAGGGAGGTGATCAAAACGATCTGGCTGGCAGCCGAGCAGCCCTGCGGCAAGCGGCTCAAAGAGGCGCTGGGGTTGTGGTTGCCCCATTACGAGAAGGAGCACGGGGCGTTGGCTGCGAATCTCAGGGAGCAGATCTTGGAGGCCAGTGCCGCCACGATCGACCGGCTTTTGGCCCCGTGCCGCGCGGCGCTCGGAAGTCGTGGTCGGTGCGGGACACGACCGGGCACATTGCTGCGCGGGAAAGGGGTGGAAAGGGGTCGGGAAAGGGGTCGGTCATTCATATTGACATATTTTTGAAAGGGCATTTGCCAGAGATCGCCAGTGTCCGGCGTGAAGGAGCTCGGCGATTTCCCGGAGTCCCATGGTCGTTTTCCTGCGCAAGATCTCTGCGATGCGAATCTTGATCGGATGCCCTTTTCTCAGTCCGGGAAGTTCCGAGGTTTTCAATCCCTCCCGTTCCAGTTCCCGCCGGAGCACGGACATTGCGTTCAGGCGTTGCTGATCGCGGACCTGATCCGGCGCGTGCCGTTCGCTTTTGGCTGTCTCATCCGCTCTCCCAAGCGTTCCAGGAAGTCCTCCGCGCCGAATCTCCACCCTCGCCGCATTGCCTTCAATGGTTCGGGAGGAGTGGGGCAAAATCATCAAAACACTACGTGCTTTTGCGTAGTCTATGGCACGTTTCGGTATTTTTTTACCTGTGACAATTTTGTTTCAAAAAAGAACTTGCCTGCACGCTCTTCAGCCGCCATACAGGGCGCGTTCTATTGTTTGCTCATGAAAAAGATCGCCCTTTTCCTACTTGCGTCAGGAGGACTGGTGTTTTTTGGGGAAGGGCGTTTGAAAGCGGCGGTGATAGAACCTCCCGGAAACCTCCAGAGGACTGGCTATGTCGAAAATCCGCGAACGATTACCCTTGCATGGCAGGACAACTCGAACAACGAAAGCGGGTTCCTGATTGAATGGAGTGCGGATGGGGGAGCCTCTTGGAGTGAATTTGGTCAGGCGGGAGCGGATGTTACCAGTTTCAGTGGAAGTCTTCCGGGAGAGCAGGTGTTGTATCTCTTTCGCATTCAGGCAACTAATGGAACGGATGTCTCCGGATATTCCAACACTGTTTCTGTGGAGGGCACGGATCCGAACACTGCGGATACGGATGGCGATGGCATCAGGGATGGCTATGAGACGAGTCATGGACTTGATCCCTATGTGAATGACTCCTATGAAGACAAGGATGGCGACCGCTATCCGAACATTTTCGAGTTTGTGAAGGGAACAGCCGCCGATGATGACCTGTCCTTTCCTCTTGCAGATTTTGTGGTGAACTCTTCCGGTCCTGTTCAGGGGAATGTCTGTGCAACTGTGCAGGCGGCGTTGGATCAAGTGACGGCTGATTATCAGATTGTCCAGATCAAGGGTGGTGTGTTTCAGGGAAGCGGTAACAGCAACCTCATTTTTCCCTCGACTCATCCCATTCTCCTGATGTCAGAGACCGGAGCCCGTGAAACCATATTGGATGGGGGAGGGGTTGCCCGGGGATTGACTCTGTCAACAAGCAGTGTCATCGATGGAATCACCGTCAGGAATGCTTCTGCGCTCAATGGAGCGGCTGTTTATGTCTCGGGCGGCTCTCCATTATTGATTAACAATGTGTTTTTCAACAATCAGGCCCAGCAAAGTGGAGGAGCAGTTTATCAGGAGGCCGGCAACAGCCTGCTCGTTCATTCGACGTTGAGAAATAATCTGGCTGGAACCGGGGGAAGCGGGATTGCTGTTGTTGCGGGAAGTTTCAGGGCGGAAAAATCCATCCTCTGGGATGGAGGGGAAACCCCGGAGGTTGCTGTGGCAGAGGGAGCCTCTTTTGAGGCCACTGAATCCATTGTGAAAGGAGGCTATCCCGGGAATGGAAACTCCTCTGGAGATCCTTTGTTGCAGGGTGACGGGCATTTGATGGGAAATTCGCCGGCTGTTGACAGCGGTGGGATTTTGCAAACGGCCTTGAGAGATATGGATGGGGAGACTCGCCCCTCGGGAACGACAACGGACATCGGGGCGGATGAGTGGGTGGACAGCGACGGGGATCAGTTGCCCGATTGGTGGGAACTGTTCCAATTCGGAGGACTTGAAACCCTGGCTTCCCTTGACCCCGACGGGGATGGCCTGCCCAATTTGCAGGAATACCAGCAGGGCAGCGATCCAAAAGATTATTTCAGCCAGGGAGGAGCAACGATAATGCCGGTGCTTGGCATTGTGAGCGGGAACAACCAACAGGCGATGGCTGCCACACGACTTGAACAACCCTTCGTGGTGCAGGTGACCAACAACGGCAACCCTCTTGTCAATGCACCGGTGACATTTTCGGTGACAACTGGAGGATTGGATGATGGACAGGGAGAGTACAATCCGGTGGCTTTGCTGTCGGTGTTGACGGATGCCAATGGACAGGCCGCAGCCTTTTATACGCTGCCAAGTCTGGAGGGAACATTCGAAGCCACCGTGCAAACCGGAAGTTTTAACACGAGTTTTACAGCTGTGGCTGTTGCTTCGCCTGCTGTTCCTGTTTTTTCGATGCCCGCCGGCACTTATACCACACAGCGCAATGTTATGGTTGCAACCACGACCGCTGGTTGCCGAATCCATTATACACTTGATGGAACCGATCCCTCTGCTGCAAGTGCCAGTGTGGAAAGCGGGGGAGCGATTCTCGTGGACCGTTCGGCGACACTCAAAGCCCGTGCGATTGCCACGAGCGGGGGGCAGATGAGCTCCGTTACCAGTGCGGATTATAAAATCACAGGCATGGTAGTTGCGACAGGGCAGTATACGGTTTCTTTGAAGAGCGACGGGACGGTGTGGGCATGGGGAAGTAATGCCAATGGTCGGTTGGGAGACGGGACGACAACGCAGAGGAGTTCGCCGGTTCAAGTGAGCGGGCTGAGCGGAGTAGTGGCTGTGTCGGCCGGTTCTTCTCATACAGTGGCAGTGAAGAGCGACGGGACAGTGTGGGCATGGGGAAGTAATGCCAATGGTCAGTTGGGAGACGGGACGACAACGCAGAGGAGTTCGCCGGT
>CAZPEN010000030.1:0-54394 GCA_964585615.1 uncultured Chthoniobacter sp.
GCCTGCTTCTAACCCATCTCCAACAAGGAATCAATATGGTTTCTACACAGCAATCCTGACACAAATAAATCAGATGACATCTGATTTGGCAATGTTTGGCGCACTTCTCACCCTTCGTCTTCCTTTCCTCCACCGTTGGGCGCGACAACTCAGAATCCCGCTCCCCAGTCTCTTTCCTCCTTCAATGGTTTTCCGGATTTGCCGAGTTGTCGGAATGGAAGCGCTGTTGCGCCGCCAGCTTTTCGCGTGCGGCTGCAATCAACCCGGGCACCTGTGGGTCGCCCGGGTTTTCTTCCCCGGCTTTTGAGAACATGGACAACGCCCGATCATACTCACCGGCTTCGAAGTGGTAGATCCCCCGGTAAAGTAAGGCTTTAAAATGGGATTGCTCTGGAAGAATTGCATAGATACGCATTTTTTCTTCCTCGATGCCGAATCCGCTGGGAATAGGATAAAAGAGCGGACGGATCCAATCCGGCGGAGCATTGTCCCGCAGCAATTTCTCGATGAAAGTTTCGCCGGGGGGAGGAGCCGGGATCCCGGCTTTCCGGAGCAATTCAACATAAGCTCGCCCGAAGTTGTCCCATGTGGAGACAACGATGTGGGTGATGCCCGCTTGTTCAATAAGTGCTCGCGCTGTTTTGTCGTCGGAAGCAGCAAAGATATTCGCCGCCCGCTTGAGCCCTTCCATGTTCTCCCAATACAGGGTACCGATGGTCTTAATTCCCGCGTAATAAGTCAAATCCGTGGAAGTTGTTGGGCCGGAGAGAACAACGGGAAGACGGAGCGGGCTCGACTGGATCAGACGGTGGGCGACATCACGGGCCAAGACAGTCGGAATCACTGCTTTGGGCATCTCCGTACCGGAAGCCATGTGGGTCAAGGACCATATGGAACTCACCGGAAATGGCAGAACAGCAAATATGACAGCGACTCCAAATAATATGGGCAGGGCTTTCCCTTCTCTTCTTTCAAGCCAAGCCGCCAAGAGGATGAGCACACAAACCATCCAAATACCGGTGGAAAGAACCGACCAGCGGATCTGCAAGATTGTCAGAATCTGCATGACGAGAGCCGGAGCGAGTCCGAGGCAAAGCAACGCCCTCCATGTCTTTGTCAAGGTTCCGGAACGAACCAGAAGCCCCCCACCAACCAGAACAAACGCCGGCCACGTGAATAATTCAAGAAAGGCGGGGATTCCCGCCCCGTGGCTGAGCATCCTGGGCAGGCTCTCAAACTCCTGGATAAATTCATTATGGAGCAGAAGAAGAAACTTGTCGGAGACCCAGAAAAACTTCTGTGGATTCGTCAAAACAAAAAGCGCGGGGAGCGAAATGCAGACGACAGATGCCCCTGCAAAGGCACAGCTTTTCCATCCGGATGGAAACAACGGCCTGCCTTCCCATTTGGCGAAGCCTCTCGCAAGCAGATCTCCGGCTCCAAGCCACGCAAACGCAAAAATCGGATGGTTGACCTCAAGCCTCCAACCCATGTGGTTGGGGAAATACTCCAGACCATAAAAAAAGAGGCTTGAGGCACACCCCGAGATCCCCCAAATCCTCCACAAGCGGGAATCCATCGCCGACTGTTCTCGATCTCTCAACGCAAAGACCAGCATCGCGCCCAAGCCACATCCGGCAAGGATTGGCACAAAAGACGCCGCGCTCACCCAAAGGGCGGCTCCCCCAAGGAGTCCGGAAAGGATGAACCACTTCCGCGCCACAGCGAACGGCACAAGAAATCCCTTTCTGTTTTTTTTGCGGACCAAACCTCCGCCTGCGGCAACCAAGCAAAGAAGACTCGCGATAGAAAATGTTGTGACCAGTCCGTGATGGTCGGTCTCACCGGCCCGGAATCCCTGATAGACCACCGGCGAGGTGCAAAACATCAGAGCGAAGACAGCGGCAAGAGCGACGCCGAACCGGGGTGCCGTTACCCATCCGAGAAGGACAAGCGACAGAATCAACATAAATGGACCGGCCCAGAATGCCGCTTGGGGAACACAATCCGCAGCGGATTTTCCGGTGAGAACGGAGAACGCCGAACCCAGCCCACCGAGAAGCCAGATGAGTCCAGAACTCCAATGCACCTCCCTCCCGGCTGGCGCATTGTCCAGTGAGGTGTACCGTACCCTCCACAAATTGCTCCTCAGCAACTCCTCAGCATGAATCACCCACCATCTGCCATCCATTGTGCTCGGGGGCAACACAACCGATCTTGGCCTCGCGCCGGGAGAAACCGTGGTGGATTCCACTGGCACTTCGCTTGTGCGAAGGTTGGTTACGGCTTCCAGTGCCCGGTGTCTAAGCAAGGTATCCCCGGCAAGGAAGAGCAGGAGAAAGCAAAAAATCGCGACAGCAAACTTGGTTTCCCGAGCAGAAGTGATGGCGGACATCTATCTGGAAAGTTCAGCCCTCGGAAGAGCCCTCTTCCCCGCCGCCATAGCCCAGCACCTCGACCGTGATGATGGACGGGGTCTCGATGCCTTCCTGCGGCTGCTGGGCGGCTTGATTGGCGACGGAATTGGCGGCGTTATTTGCGGCAGCCGTTGAGGCAGAGCCCGAGGTCAACCCTCCGACGTTGGGCGCGGCGACCGTGGGTGCCGACGGAACTCCCGATGTTGTTCCCCCGGTTGAGATGTTTCCAGCATTCAAAACCGCCGTGGCAGCGATGTTGAGGTTTCCGGATGCGCGGATGCCCGCATCCCCGGCATCCACGACACCCTCCACGGCGATCAGATCCACGTCCCCGGGCTCGAGACCGGCGACCGTGGCCAGCACCCCGATACCGCCTCCAGTGGCCAAACCGGCCAAATCGGTCTCGAGATAACCGCTTTGAGGATCAATAAGAACACGGGTGGGCGGAGCCGACTGGACTGTCTTCGAAGAAGTGCCCGCCGCAATGTCACCCGTGGAAGACCAGATGATGATGTTGCCACCCCGGAGAGTAAAAATACGACCAATGCCAATGTTGACGTCTCCCTCGGTGAAGATGTTGATGTTACCACCGCTCTCGGTGACGACCCCCGGTGGTATTTCGCTGTTGCCCGTGCCAATGGTGGAGGAAAGCTCCAATTTGCCTCCGGGAGCAAACAAACTGATGCTGCCCCCGTTCTTGGTGCGAATGTCCCGTGCCCGCGCAAGGATGTCTCCCTGGGAAGAGCTTTCCGGGAAGAGCGAGGAGATGGCGGCAAACCCTTCGCTGTACCCTCCCTCCTCCCCTCCCACTGCAGCACGTCCGGCATCACGCAACACCAGATAGAACACTTCCAGAGCCACGCGGTTTTTTTCTTCTTCGGACAGAGATTCGAAATCCTCCACTTCCAATTCTTCCAGATAGGCGGCTCCGTTACCTCCGGTGACGTATTGTTCAATGAACGCTTCCAGATCAAGCGTGCTGCCTCCGAGACCGTTGGCCAGGTCTCCCAATCCGGCTCCAACGACAAGGTTGGCTCCCCCGGTGGGCAGGAAGGGGTTGCGGGCATTGCCAATGCTGGTGATTCCCGAACCGGTTCCATCCACATTCACGCCGCCGGTTCCAAGATCGATATTCCTGCCCGCCAGCACCTGCAATGTTCCCGGACCGCTTATCTGGATGTCTCCCGCCAGCGGATTCTCCCCCGTTCCAATAATATTTCCCGAAGAAAGGCTTTGCGTGCGGAGCGCGGTATTCGCGTTATACGGAATAATGTCACGCCCGGCACTGACCACCGAGACATCCTCTTCGTTGGCATTCTGGATATAGAATGAAACATCCGTGATGTCTTGCGCGGCGAGAACACGCGCCGACTTCGCCGAAAAGAGAGCCAGACCCGTGACATCCCCTGCAGCGGCATAGATGCGCATGGGCTGGAGATCGCCCGCGTGTAACACGCCGCGCGCATGCAAAGCTTGCTTCACATTGATAGCGGAACTGGCGCCGGAAAACGAGCCGGTCTCGTCAAAGAATGATTCCAGAAGAATATCCCCGCCAACCAAACGGCCCGAAGGGGAAAGAACCCCGTTCAGCAAGGCGGGATCCGCATCGGAGAGGTTAATCTGTGACGATTCCCATAATACCCCAGTTACCTTGCTGTCATTTTTTCCTATCCCATTTTCCTGAAACCCCAAGATTTGACCGGCAGCGAGCAGTTCCAAAGTTCCCGATGCCGAAGGGAACAGGGTCAAGTCTCCCACCATGTTCACATCTCCACCGAAGGAAACACTACGCAACGTGGGGGCGGACAACGAGATGGTAGTCGTGAAATCCTCCAAGCTCTTTTCCGCAAGCCGGATCCATGGCTGGTAATAAGCCGCACTCAATGCAACAGGGTTGCCTGTGCTGAGCTTGGATGAGTCAAAGAGGTTTTGTATTTTCAACCAAGTTTGAAATATCGGTGACGAAGCGCTTTCGTCCTCAAGCGTAACAGACAGGCGGTGAGTGACACTGCCGCCCAGTGAAGAGACGTCGACGCTGGAAGTCGGAGAATAAGTGCTGAAATAGGTGGCATACCACAGCTTGTTGTTCAACCCGGCGGGCAACAGGAAAGGATTGAGCGTCGGCCCGATCAGGACATCCTTTCGGGCACTCACAGAAAAAGCACCCTTCCCGAGGAAAAGGGTCGTCGGCAGCCATGTCCGTTCATCCTGGGGATCATCAACCCCCTGAAGTGTCCCAAAGGAAGGGGACCGGGCTTTGTTGGTCGTGATTTCGCCTCCGGCAACAAGAACGCCATTCCCGCGCTCCACATAATAAATCCCGCCGTCAATGTCGTTTCCCGCGCGAACCAGCAGATCCCCGCCGCCCAATTCCAGCATCAGATCCTCATTGGGAGCGATATTTCCCGCAGCATCCTTGCCGGCCATGCGGGCATTGGTCGGGGCAACGGCGTCCACATTGACAATGTCGTTTCCAGCGATCAACTCGACATCTCCTCCACCGAGCGTTCCGACGCCTTCAAAAAAGTTGCTGTAATCCACCCACCATGTTGTCGAGGCGGCAGGATCCACGAGGTCGTTGTATGTGATGGAACCGAATTCCTCGCCCTCCACATCTCCACGCCGGAACAACCAGTTTGTCGGCTGCTGCCGGGAAGTGTCCACGATCAGATTGCCTGCACTGGTCCCGGTATCCGTTGTATAGTGTCCGATATTCGCTCCCGCGATAATCGAGATATTTCCACCGGCCAGCGACCACTGGGGGATTCTTCTGGCAAGACCATTTTCATCGACGAAGGCCTGGCCATAGAATTGCTGTGCCGCTCCCAGCGAGTTGTTGTCCGCCGTGCTGCTGTCCCCGGTTGTGCTTTGGAAATAGAACGTCGGTGCCCGGAAGTCGTTGTTGGAATAGATGCTCTGCGGATTGGGAATCCTGACTCCCGCTGTATAGACTGTGGCGAACTGGTTGCGAAGTTGTACATCGCGTGCCGCGTTCATCATGATGTCTCCCGTTCCGGTGCGGATGACCTCGTATCTGGTGCCCAAATCCTGCACAGAGGAGCCGCTTGTCCTTGTGATTCTCAGGGAAGTGCTGGTCAAACCGAGCGTGCCGGTTGCCGTGCTGCTGGAATTTGGAACCGGCGCATAGAATTCCCCGACAAAAATCGAACCGGCGTTTGCCCCCAACTGACTGGCGGAGAGAACCGCAGCGCTGTTTGCCGCAGAAAGATCCGAACCGGCTGTGATACGGTAAGTCCAGGATTGGGTGTTGAGCGGAAGAAGCGAATTCAGATCCTTGAGTTCGCCCCTCCACAAGGCCGAGTTCCCGTTGGTTTGACGGGAAGTGGCATTGGCAACGGATTGCGAAGAAAATCCGTCACTGAGAGCATTGTTGAATTCAATGTTTCCGGAAGCCCTCAGCGTCAGAACGCCCGGAGCCAGCTTGGGACCGAAGCGGAAATCCGCAAGATTCCAGTCAGCCGAGTTGATGAGAGAACTGCCAAGGGAGGTGACTTGATTGGCGGCAGCCGTCGAGAAGCTTCCCAAGAGAGCCAGGATTTCCTCGTTGGCCAGCCCAATAGAGAGATCCCCGGCACTGTTGACAATTTCAACACCCGGAGCAAGAACAAGGACTGCCCCCAGCCCCTGCGCGTCAGCACCAAGAAGGCGGCTGGTCATATTCGAATAATTTGCTGCCGAAAGAAAACTGTTGGCACTGTCATAGACCGTTCGCTGGAGGGTTCCGGTGGTTGGCAAAGCGTTTTGCGTGGAGCGCCAGCCGGTGATCAGTCCATTGGTCACTGTGGCCTGCGTATAAAGTTCGTATCCTTCTGCAACAATGCTGGAAGCTCCTGTAATTGCCGCTCCGATCGCCGCAATGCGCAGATCGTCATTGCCGGCGGTTCTGGGAGCCCGCAAGTGCAGCGTTCCCTGGAATTGCCCCAGAAATGCACTGCTCGTCGGGTCGGTGTAGATTCCGGGTTTGTATTCGACAACCGAGAGATCCAGGGAAGCGCCGCCCTGCAAATCAAGAAGAGCGGCGAGATTCGGAGTCACCGTCCCGCCACTGTCCGTTGCCGCACCCGCCTCCAGCCGGATTGTGCCGCCCTTGCCGGCACTTGTAAACTGCTGCCCCCTGACCGAGAGTTTTGCTCCGGACTCGAGGGTTACCGACCCCTGCGCCACAAGGGCGATGTTTCCTCCGGTCGTTCCTTCGGCGTCAATGAAGCCTCCGGCGGCAACCGTGATGGCACCCGCATCCGTGGAAAGGACGAAATTTTTTGCCTTTGCCGTTTCCCCAATCAACACGTTTCCGGTCCGGATACGGAAGATTCTTTCCTCAAAAAATCCTCCGTCCTGCAACGGTTGGTTGATATCGGAAAAGGAAGCCAGGGAACCGACATCCAAATTGAAACTGCCGCTCCGGGCTCCTGCCACCGCCGTTCCAGACAGAACCCCGTTGACCGAAAAGATCCCCCCTGGCGAACGCACATCAAGGTAACCGGCATTCCCACCACCGGAAGCGGCGGCAACCGACACTTCGCTCCCTGCTCCGAATGTGATGTTGCCGGAATCCGAGGAAATTTTGATTTCCCCCGCATCGGTGTATTTGATGACCTCGTAGAACCGCTGGGCCGTCCCGTAAACCTGCAATTTCCCGCCCACAAAAATGTCACCCGTGGAGGCTTCCAGCGTGATCAGTCCACTGGGCAGGATGATGTCTGTGTTCGTGACGATATCCGTGCCGACCAGTTTCAGGCTGGCACCAAGTCCCGGCGTGACGGAAGCGGTTCCTCCCGGGTTGACAAGCGAAAGAGTTCCGGCACTGGTGATGCTGGTGGTGGCGCCCGTCGCACCGGTGACGAGGGGAGTCGATCCCAACAGATTTCCGGAAATGGAAAACACCCCTGTTCCCCTGCCGAGAATGCTGTCGGAGGCATTCACAACAAGGTTGTTGAACTGCCCGATATCCATTGTTCCCGCACCGAATTCGACAAAGGAAGCATTCAGTTGCAGATCGCCCGTCGCAAGAGCGACGGAACCGGGCAGAATGGTTGCCCCCGGGTTCTCAAGCACAATTTTGTCCGCATTCAGGGAGACAACCCCGCCAGCCGTGTTGAATCCGCGAAGCGCACGGGCCTGTAATGTCAGCGTCGAGAGACCTTGCCCAAATGTGCCAAAGCCATAGAAATCGATCGAGGAGTAACTCTGGAGAGACAGAGAATCGGATCTCGAGAGGCCATCCAACAGGAGCCCGCCAAGAACAAGCCCGGCATCCGCTTGCAGGCTCCCGGGAGCATCCAACTGGATGCTCATCCGTCCTGCGCTGAGCTTCACGAAACTGGATTCGATGAGTGCGGTATCATCCATGAGGAACCGGGCGGAGGAGTCCAGTGTCACGGACTGGCCCAGCAGATGAACTCCCGCCCCCACAGTAAGCAGAGGCGTGCTGGAGGAGGTTGTGCCTGTTCGATTGGTTTGAACGTCCGTTTCGGATGAAATGCGTGCCAGGAGACCGTCGCCCGTCAGCGACAAAGCTTCGCCGCCGCCCGACAAAATTCCCGAGGAAACAACCGAGCTGTTGTCCGCGAAGGTCATTCCCTCCGTGGCCACAAGGATAATTTCCGGTCCAGAGAGAGGACTCCCTTCATTATCCACCGTAATACGACCTGTGCGGACCGTCACCGAAGTGGATGAGGTTCCGACCGTGCGACGACCGCCAATCAAGAGGCTCTCTGCTCCCCAACTGGAAAGAAGCGAGGAATCCAGCAGGGTGGTTCCTGCAGGAACCACAGCATTGCTGTCGCCAATGAAAATGTCCATCGGTGTGCTGATGTCGATTTTGGCTCCGCGCCCGGAGACGGCAGCGGTGACGACCGCCCCCTTCAAACTCAAACCGGTCTGCGCCTGGAAAACCAAAGAACCGGCATCCGTCGGCAGCCTTTGCGCGGTGATTCCAAGTTCCGTCGCACGCCGGGACAGGAAAGAGGCAGCAAAATAGGTTTCATATTCCGCCCGCTGGAGGAAGACTGCCGAGGACGCCACCTCGAAAGTCGTGCGCACGGCAGGCTTGTTGCCTTCCGCTCCCAGGGCATTGAAGCGGTATCCGGAAACCAGGCTGCTTCCGTCGGACAGATTCACCGTCCAACTGGCTCCGCTTGTGGAAGGGGTCACGAGAAAAGCCCCGGGAAGCACGCCATAACGGGCCGGGAGCAAAGTATAATACCCGGCAGCAAGCCCTCCTCCACCCGACAAATAGATTTTGTCCCCAACAGCAAGCCCGCTGTTGACAAAACCGGGATCGCCCGTCCGCGAGTTGTATTCCGCAAACGGAGAATAGCCGAATTCGTAGCCCGGCAGGATCGCATAACTGGAAGATGACGCGAGAATGTCTTCAGGTCCTCCATTGCCTTTGACCCAGCGAAAAGCCAGCAGGTCTCCACCTCCGCTGATATCAATCAGAGAATTTTGCTCCGTTGTGAGATTTCCGGCGGAAAGAGTGATCTCCTTGCTCTTCAATCCGGAAGACGTGATGTCAAAACCCCGCGGGTCCAACCAAGAATTGCCATCAGCACTGATCCCGTAGGGAATAAGGAGTCCCTTCCCGGAGACCGAAGTGATGCTTCCGGCGGAGAGCGTGAGATTTTTTGTCACGGGAAAGGCCAGCGTGCTTCCGGTAATCGGGTCGGAAGGCGTCGTGCCTGTTCCATCCCAGCCCAGATGAATGGCTCCCATGGGCGCACGAAGGGTTCCACTCTGGGTTATGGTGGATGCATAAATGTTCAGCTCTCCACCGGCGGAATAGGGAAGAGGGCGCGAAGAACCCGCATTGATGGTCACAGAACCGAATACTCCTCCGGCGGAATCGGGATCGTAAGCAATGATATTGAATACCGAGGCCGTGACCGGAAAAATCTGTCCGGCAGTCATTGTAAGATCACCCCGGATATTCAGGGTCCCCGATCCCCGGATATCCCCGTTGGGGGCATTCAGGGCGGCTTTCCCGATATTCTGGAGCGAGAGCGTTCCGACATCAAGCAGTTCCGCGGTGACAGTCAGGCTTCCCGGACCAAAGGTGGGAGCAAAAAAGAGTTCGCCGGACACTCCCGCCACAACCTTTCCGAAATACTTGACCACATCATCGGGATGGGCCGGATCCCGGAACGCCTGCCCGAGAGCCACGTAGGGAGCTGCCAGGTTCACGGCACTGTCCGCAAAGATCACTCCGCCCGTGGCCACACGAAGTGCGCGAGCGGCCGTCAGCGAAACCTGTCCCTCAAAAGCGACATTGCCATCGAGAGCCAACACATCAAACCCTCCTTTTTCAAACGTGCTGACTGCAAAGTAACCATGTTCAATGAAGGCGGCTCCGTTCCGCACCGGAAGACCCACGCCCACCTCGGACTGTCCGGTCAAAACAGGAAGTGTTTGGGAAACGGTGAGGTTGATTTCATTGTCAAAAGTATTTCCAGAGGAAAATTTTCCGGAAGAAACAAAGAGACTTCCTCCCAGGGCGGAAGTCCCTCCCGCGTTTCCAAGCAATGTCGCATCGGAATACAGCATCTCCCCGCCTTCCAGAATGATGACCCCTCCATCGCTCTCGACCAAAGTGCTCTCCGTATAGAGGGAATGCAATGGAGCATTGACACCACTGTTTGCAGCCACCTTCTGCGACAGAAGCATCTCTCCCATTTCCGACGGACGCAGATCGAGAAGACCGCTGGCTCCGGAAACATCCAGCAAGGCACCGGATTCTGCCACGATGTTCCCCTTGATGCTGATCGTTCCGCCTGGGACAACGCTGCCCCTGCATCGCCCGTAGGCATCCGGTTCCAGCAATACCGTTCCCGCTGTCGAGAGTCGACTCGACGGACCAAGATGAACTGTGGCCAGTGCCGTCGAGGCTCCCACGGCAGAGGGAAACTTCAGCGCTCCACTGACGGAAATGCTGCCTCCGGGAACGTCCACCGTTCCCAGAATGGTCACCGTCTGTCCGTCAAAAGTGACACTTCCAAGAGGCTCGGTCAAAATCGCGGCGTTTTCCGACAGGACAATGTCTCCCCTGGCAAGAATCGCCCCGGTAAATGGATCAACCGCCCCCGTTCCGCCAAATGAAAGCTTGGCGGGGTCCCGATTTCCCCGGGGTTCCACAACGATGCGGGTCAGCCCTTCCTCCCTTCGCGGGAAGGGCGTGGCCACAAGGCTTTTGACAGTCGGAGAAACCAGAGTTCCTTCGGCAAAAAAGACCGCCGGAATATAGGAACCCGGATTGCCGGGTTCGGCCTCCCCGATCCCGTTAAGAGTAAAACTGGAAAAACCTCCCTGATCGAAGAACCCCTGTGACAGCACCAGCGTTCCCGAATGCGCGGAACTTCCTCCAATTTGCAAAGTCTGTGCCTGAAGCGTCAGCGAGCCTCCATTCCCCGTCAAACCGCCATATCCCTTCAACTCCCCACCCAAAACAAGTTCTCCTCCAAGAAGAGACGGAAAAGCGGGGTCTTGTCCGGCCTTGAGGGTTATCGAACCACCGTTTCCATATTGGGCTTTTCCGCTGCTCGAAAAGGAAACCGCCGAGGAGGCGTCGATCACGCTGCCGCGATCCATGCGGATGGTATACGCCGCGACGGAAACTGTGCCGCCCTTGCGGGAAATGGGAATGGAAAATTTTGTTGGGGAAGTCACCCGGTCATCGGCCATCAATCCCGCAACATCCAACATCCCGGACATTCCCAGATGAACGATACCCCGTTGCGGGTCCGGGGCGGGAACTGCATTCAGTTGCGATTGGGTGAATGCATAGGGGGATATGTTGTATGCTGTGAGGGAAATCGTTCCGGAAGGAACAGAAATGGATCCATCAACCGAGATGTTTTTTCCTTTCAGTGTGACTGCCCCCCCCGGACGGGTGCGAAGATGCACTTCCGAAGGCACAAGAATATCTCCGTCGCTGTTTTCAACAACAAGGGTCGCAAATCCTTCTTCTTCCAAATCGGTTGGAGAGAGGTAGACCGTGGAAATCCGGTCGGCACCGGGAAGCGCGGCAGAGCCATCACTCGCCTCGGAGAAGCTTCCCACCGGAGGCAGATAACTCCCATCGCGAAACATAACAGTCGGCGGTGTCGGGGAATCAAGCCGGTAAGTTCCCGAGTCCAGCCGCAGGGTAGTGAAGGCCAACGACAGGGTTCCTCCTTTGGGCAGTTTGCTTGTCTGGGAAATCTTTGTCACCAAACGTGAACCATCAGCCTGCACGGAATAGGTGTTTTGACGCAGTTGCTTCGGCCCCTCGATCACCCGCGCACTGAACCGTCCATCAAGGGCCATGACCGGGGCAATCACGGAAATTGTTCCGGCATCGGCTCCTTCAACATGGGTCTGCTCAAAATGCTCTCCTCCCAGTTCCAATGGCACACGATAGGTTTCCGTAACGCCCCATTTTGACGAAGCCTTGGAAAAAATCGGCGTGTAAAGTCCGTCATAGATTTTGTCCGGTGTCGCCTTGGAAATATCCAGGATGTTCATTCCCGAACGGACACGCGAAGTCGCCACCTTGCCCCCCTGCCATTCCACATATCCACCGGAAACATCAAGCTCTGCTCCTTGCTGGATAACAACCGCTTCTCCGGAACTCAGGGAGATCGTTCCCCCGGTCACCGTCAGTTGTCCAACACCCCGTTCAATAAGTCCGGCGAACCCGGAAATATCTCCCAAGGGGGTTCCAACCCATTCCCAATCTCCGTAAGTTCCGCCCTGCCGCACATCCACAGCCAGTGTCAGCCCCCTGAGTATTCCATTGCGCTGCGAGGGAGAACGGGCAAGTTCCGCCCCCCGCAATTCCAACTCAAGAATGCTTTGAGAAACCGGCACTTTGATGTAAGTGGAACCGGAGACATCCACAAGGGCGTTCCGGTCGATATAGATCTGGCCGACACTTCTGGTAAAAGACGATGCATTTGTCGTCAGAAGCCACATGCCAGCCTGCACAGAAACATCCGCACTGGGAGCAAGAAGCATTGATCCGGCACCGAAATACACATTGCGACCCTGCATGTTGACCCGAGAGTCCAGTGCCAGCTTCGTCCCAATAACTTTTTCATCACTCCCCCAGTCCGGCAAAATACGGATCAGGGAATCCTCTCCAAGCAAAATGGTCCCCGTCGCGCCATTAAAAAAAGGGGTGCTGGAACCTAAAAACTCCGGATTGGGAACTGCGGCGTAATTGGCCAGAAGATCAACCCGGCCATTCAGCGAAACAGACGTGGAACTTTCGATGATTCCATTTTGAGAAATACGACTCCCGGCGAACACAGTGCTGCCATGCGGTGTTTCAACAAGACCGCTGTTTAAAACCGATCCGGCACTTGCGGCGGCGGCAAGCACATCCGTATTGGCTGCATCTTTCAATCCGCTCACTTTTCCCACGTAGGGCACCAATCCGCGCAGGGAGGCATCGGAGCTCGCCTCAAACCCGACTTGCAATCCAGCCGCCAGAATCGTCTGACCATCCGGCGTATAAATCCGCCCCCTGTTTTCCACGTTTGGTCCGGCAAGAATAATCCGTCCCCCGCTTTTGGCCGCATTCGTCGGAGCATACAAAAAAGCCCCGGATTCGACAATCACGTCGCCGATTTTTCCAGAACCAATTGACGCGTCACGGAAACTGCCATCCAAGAGAAAACGGACATTTTTTTCTTCCTGATTCAAAATTCCCCGTTCCCTCAATGTCTCATTGATCGGCAGCGAGGACGCCACGAACGTCCGGGTGTTCACCTGGCTTCCGGCTCCGAAGACGATGCCGTTCTGGTTGATGACGTAGACCTGTCCGTCGGCTTTGATGCTGCCGAGGATCTTGGAGGGTTGTCCGCTGGGATCGAAGACCTTGTTGAAGGCGATCCATTTTCCGGCATCATCTCCACCGGCTTTTTGGTTGAAGGAAAGGGTGGTTTTCCTGCCGACGTTGAAAGTTTCCCAATGCAGGAGGGCCTGGGATTCCGTCTGTTTGATGGTGACGGTGTTTCCGTTCTGGACGGGGGCACTGGCTCCGGTCCATTTGGCATTGGCTCCGGTGAGAACCTTGAGACCCCCGGTGACAAGACCGTCGGGAACGGAGGCTCCCGCGGCGGCGCGGGCCGAGGATTGCAGCGCACGCATGTCGTTGATGGCCTTGGTGGTGCGGGCCAGACGGTCGGCGGCTTTTGTTCTGGCAAGTTCCGCGGCCTGGGCCCCGGCGTTGGCCCGGGCATCGGAGGCCTTGCGTCCGGAGGCGGAGGCGGCACCTCCGCGCAGGATGTCACCGGCTTGGACGACGGGAGGAAACCCGGAAATAATCAACCCGGAGATCAACAGGGCCACCACGGGATGACTGATCCACCAGTTCAGAACAAAGACGGGGGGCCGAACCCGGCTCCCTTCCACGCCGTCCCCGCGCACCATCGCGGACCGGCGGGAACTTTGGGAAATATGGCGGACAGAGAGAGACATGGGCAAAATCGCCCGCAAGCTTCGGCGAGAATTCTTCCGGACGGAAGAAGAGGAATGTTACAACTTCGTCACATTCGGAACGGAATCCGGATTATCCGGTGAGCACAAAGAGTTTGCCTTTCCCAACTTGCCGGATACAGGAAGCGGGGGATAGTGTCTTTTATGCCGAAAGAGAGCGAGTCTGAGAGAAAATTCAAAATCCGTCCAAGAGGGTTGGACAAGGAGCCCGTGAAAGCGGAGGAAGGCGAAGAACCCGGGGAGGAGGAAACCCCGAAGCACAAGTGGGGCAGGCATCTCCGGCAGATCGGAAAAAAGTTCCCGACAAAGAACATTGCGAAGCCTCTCTCTCCCGATGAGGCCGAGGCTTCCGACGAGAAAAAGCCGACGGAGGATTCCGGGGCGGAGCGGAATTCACCCGCCCCCACTTCTTCCAATCTCTCCGGCCCCGAAGGCTGGGAGTCCTTGGACGATCCGACAACGGAGTCTCTTCCGCCCGTCCAAGAGGAAAAGAAACCTGCCGGAAAGCCGCCTGGCACCCTTCAACTTCTTCGCCTGCTGGCACGAAAACGCGTGCGTTTGGTCTCTGCCCTTGCAGCAGGATTGGCCACGGTCATTTTTTTCTGCCTCGTTTTCTGGAATCTGGGAACCGGAGCAGGCAGGGCGGCACTGCTTCGGGAGACTTCCAAGGAAGGAACCTCCGTCTCCGGGGATTTCCTGGCGCAGATCGACCAGGCGCTTGCCGACCTGCGGGCCGGGGACGCGGACAAGGCGGTGAAAAAGCTGCAGGAACTGGAAAAGCCGGACACACAGGTCGCCTCGTTGACGTATCTGCTGGCACTGGCTGCCATGCAGAACGGTGACACGGACCTAGCCGCTCAAAAAGCGGCGGAGAGCATCGCCAAGCGGGAAAGAGTTTCCGACTCACTCGCCCTCCAGGCGGTCCTGGAGACACAAAAAGGAGGAAACTCCGCGATCCCGAAATTCGGCGATCCCCGTCTGCGTTCGGAACTTCTGCTGCGGCAGGCAATCCTCGCGGATACGGCGAATCCTTTTCCCATGATCGAGCTGGCCACGCTTCTGCGGTATCAGAAACGCCGGACCGAGGCGCAGGATCTCCTGCGGGCGGCACGCTCGCGGCTGAACCCGGTGGACAGCCACACAGTGGTCGATGTCACGTTGGAATTGTCGCAGTTGCAGGACACTCCTGATGACAGCCTCCCCCGGATCGCCGATCCCGACCGGGATTTTGCCTCCGCCTTTTCAGCGGCCTACATCGCCATGCGGAGGCGGGATTTCGATCAAGCGGCCGGGCTTTTGGAAACATTGAGCCGGCGGATGCCCGCGGATCTTTTCTACTATCTGGTCAACGACCCCGCGCTCCGGCGGTATGCGGCAGAGCCAAAATTGCAGAAGTTTTTCCAGTAGAAATCACTTCCCCGCCAGGTGTTCCAGAATCGTTCCGGCCAGGGTGACACTGATTCCCGGGACGGCGGCCAGGTCCGTGGCGGAAGCCTTTTTCAGACGCTCCACGGAACCGAAGTGCGCCAGCAGGGCCTGCTTGCGGGCGGTGCTGATGCCGGGAATTTCGTCGAGGAGGCTCTCCCGGATGCGGCGTTTGAGAAGGAGACTGTGATAGCCGTTCGCGGTGCGGTGGGCTTCATCGCGGATGCGTTGGAGCAGGCGGAGGGCTCCGCTGTCTTCAGGCAATCTCATGGGCAACGGACGTCCGGGCCGGTAAATTTCCTCGAACTCCTTCGCCAGCCCGATCACCGATGCCTCATGGAGTCCGAGTCGTTGCAACTCCTTGCAGGCGCTTGAAAGCTGGCCGCGCCCACCATCCACAATGATCAGGTCGGGAATGACGGTCGTCTGCGTGTCGGCGGCCACCCGGGCCGCGGCCTCTCCGGGCGGTTCCTGGTTGAATTCCGCATCTTCATCGAGAGCCGAAGCCTCGCGCAGGAGCCGTCCGTAGCGCCGGCGCACAACCTCGGCCATGCTGGCAAAATCATCCTGCCCCTTGGTCCCGTGGATGCGGTATTTTCTGTAACCGGCGCGGTCGGGAACCCCGTCGCGGAAGCGCACCATGGAGGCAACGATGTGGGTGGAGGAGATGTTGGAAATATCGAAACACTCCATCACACGCGGCGGTCGCGGGAGCCCGAGGGCATCGCGAAGCGCGGCGAGATCGGCTTCGGGGTGGACAGTAGTCGGGAGCGATTTCCGCGTGAAGCGGGTCATCGTTTTCGTCGTGGTCTTGAGATCGTTGAGGAGATTCCGCAACTGGGCCGCCTTCTCAAAATCCAGACGCTCCGCCGCCGCCTTCATGTCGGCCTCCACCTGGGTGATCCACTCCCGGCTCTGTCCGTCCAGAAAATCACAGGCCGCCTCCACGCGGGCCAGATACCCTTCGCGGGAGATCTTCGCCACGCACGGGGCACTGCAATTTTTGATGACGTGATCGAGGCAATGCTTGAAATCCTTTTCGTCCGGAACTGCCGCCCGGCAGGACCGCAGGCCGAATTTTTTTCGCATCGTGTTGAGCGTTGAACGCAGCGGACCGGAATGGGCGAACGGCCCGAAATACCTCGCTCCGTCTTCCTTGCGCAGGCGGGTGAGGGTGAATTTCGGGAACACATCCCGGGGATCCACCCGCACCAGCAGGAAGCGTTTGTCATCCTTGAAGCTGACATTGTATTTCGGGCGGAATTCCTTGATGAGGCGGCCTTCAAAGAGCACGGCTTCCGCGTCGCTGCGGACGACATGATACTCCAGATCCCACACGCTCTCAATGAGGGCGCGGGTTTTGGGGTCCGCCGTCATTTTTCGTGACGGCATGAAATAACTGCCCACCCGCTTGCGAAGGTCGCGCGCCTTGCCGACATAGATCACATGCTTGAGCCGGTCGCGCATCACGTAGACACCCGGCTTGTGCGGCATGTCGCGGAGTTTGGCTTGGAGATCCGGGCGCGGGGACATGCCACAAGATGAACCAACGACGGGAAATTCTCCAGAGCATCTCTGCAAAAATTCCGCCTGCAATCTCCCCTCCCCCCGCTTAAGCTGGGAGCAAGCCTCCCGATATGAAACGCAAACCGACCCGCCGGGAAACGGATGGCATGGGAAGTGTGGAAGTTCCCGCCGACAAACTCTGGGGAGCACAGACCCAGCGGTCCCTCGAGCATTTCCACATCGGGAGAGATCTGATGCCCCGGGAGATGATCCCGGCCTTCGCGCTCTTGAAAAAGGCCGCGGCAACGGCCAACCACGCCGGCGGGCAATTGGAAGCCCTCCCCTGCCGCCTGATCACGCAGACGTGCGACGAGATCCTCACGGGACGGCACGACGATATGTTTCCCCTGCACGTCTGGATGACCGGCAGCGGCACGCAGTTCAACATGAACATGAACGAGGTGATCTCCAACCGTTGCTGCCAGATCGCGGGAACTCCCCCGGGCAGCAAGGCTCCCGTGCATCCGAACGACCACGTCAACATGTCCCATTCGTCGAACGACTCTTTCCCTTCCGCGATGAACATCGCCGCCGCGGAAAGTGTGAAAACCCGCCTCCTTCCTGCGGTGTGCGCCCTGCGTGACGCCCTGGCAAAGAAGGCCGCGGCCTGGAAAGACATCGTCAAAATCGGGCGGACCCACTTGCAGGATGCCGTTCCCATGACTCTCGGCCAGGAATGGTCGGGGTATGCGGCGTTGCTTGGGGATGACGTGGAACGGATCGAGTCCGCGCTCGAAGGAGTCTGGCAACTGCCCCTCGGAGGCACCGCCGTGGGCACGGGCCTCAACGCCCCTCCCGGTTTCGAGGAACACGCCGTCGCGGAAATTGCCAGACTCACCGGGCTTCCGTTCGTTCCTGCGCCGAACAAATTTGCCGCGCAGGGCAGCCACGACGCCCTCGTTCATCTTTCGGGTGCGCTCCGGACGCTGGCGGTTTCCCTCACCAAGATCGCCAACGACATCCGTCTTCTGTCCTGCGGTCCTCGGGCGGGCTTCGCGGAACTGCGGATTCCGCAAAACGAACCGGGTTCCTCCATCATGCCGGGCAAAGTGAATCCCACCCAGGCCGAGGCTCTGACGATGATCGCCTTGCAGGTGATGGCAAACGATGTGGCCGTGGGACTCGGCGGCGCAGGCGGGCATCTGCAAATGAACGCCTACAAGCCGCTGATGATCTTCAACATCATGAACTCCATCACACTCCTGACCGACGGATGCACAAATTTCCGGAAATTTCTGGTCGAGGGAACGGAACCGGACCGCAAAAAAATTGCGGACTATGTGGAGCGTTCCCTGATGCTCGTGACCGCGCTCTCGCCCGCGATCGGCTACGACAAAGCCTCCGAGATCGCCCACCTTGCGGATGATCAAGACATCACGCTCCGGGAGGCGGCCCTTCAATCGGGGTACATCTCCGCGGAGGAATTTGACCGGGTGGTCGATCCCTCAAAAATGACCGGTGGCGGGTGACTGAAGCCACCGGTCATTGAGACAAAACCTATCTTTTGTTCAGAAGTGAATCGCGTGCCCCTGGGAGGCATGGGCGGCTTCATGAATCGCCTCGCTCAGGGTCGGGTGGGCATGGATCGTGGCAATGAGTTCCTCGTAGGTGGCCTCCATCGTGATCGCAAGCCCGAGCTCGGCAATCATTTCGGTGGCATCCGCGCCGATGATGTGAGCCCCGAGGACTTCCCCGTGCTTTTCCCCGATGATGAGCTTCACAAAGCCGTCGCTCTCACCGACCGCGAGGGCTTTTCCACTCGCCATGAACGGGAATTTTCCGACCTTGAAAGCCACGCCTTTTTCCTTCGCCGCGCGTTCGGTGAGCCCAACGCTGGCGACCTGCGGCTGGCAGTAGGTGCAGCCGGGGAACACACTCACCTTGCGCGGTTTCTTCCCCGCAAACATGCCTTCCACCGCCTGAACGGCTTCGAAGCTGGCGACGTGGGCGAGCCACGGCGGCCCGATGATGTCGCCCGCACCGTAGATGCCCTTGACGTTGGTCTCGTAGTTCGCATCTGTCTTGAGCCAGCCCTTCGCGTCGGTCTCCAACTTGATGCCGTGGGGCAGGAGCGGGCTGACGCCGATGGCAACGAGCGCGATGGCCGCCTCGATCGTCTCGTTGGCTTTTCCACTGACGGTCAGGCGAACCCCCTTGTTCGTGGTCTCGGCCTTCTCGACTTTTGTGCCGGTGAGAATCTTGATCCCCTGCTTGGCGAGGGATTTTTCCAGGGCAACGCTGACTTCCGTATCCTCGACGGGGAGGATGTTCGGCAGCATCTCGACCAGCGTCACCTTGGTGCCGAAGGAATTGAAGAAATAGGCAAATTCCACGCCGATCGCACCGGCACCGATGATGATGATATCCTTCGGCTGCTCGGCGAGAACCATGGCCTGCTTGCTGCCGATGACACTCTTGCCATTGAAGGGAAAGCCCGGCATCTCGCGCGCCACGACACCGGTGGAGATCAAAATCTTCGCGCCCTTGTATTCGGTCTTCTTTCCCTCCTTGTCGGTCACTTCGACGACCCCGGCCTTCGGAATCGACGCTTCCCCGCGAATGTAGTCCACCTTGTTTTTCTTGAAAAGCATCTCAATGCCACCCGCGAGCCGGTCCGCCACCTTGCGGCTGCGTCCAATGATCTTGTCCCACTCGTAGGAAAGCCCCTCGACCTTGATCCCAAAATCCGCTGCGTGATGGCTCAAAAGCTGGTAGACTTCGGCGTTTTTCAGGAGAGACTTGGTCGGGATGCAACCCCAGTTCAGGCAGGTGCCACCGGCACGGTCCATCTCGACGCACGCCACTTTTTTTCCCAATTGTCCCGCGCGAATTGCCCCCACATACCCGGCAGGTCCGCCGCCCACAACTATCAGATCGTAATCAGCCATATTGTTTGATGAAGAAGGGGGGAATCTGAACGGAAATGCGCCGCGTTGCAACCGATTCCCACTATTTGCAATTGACTTGCATATAAAAACACCTCATTTTCCGCATCATGAAATTGTTCCGACTCCTTCTGTCCTCCCTGGCCCTGGCCTCGGTTTCCGCCACGGCTGCACCGTTGAAAGTGGCCTCGCTGAGCACCGTGCTCACGGATATTGCCGAAAATATCGGCGGGGACCGGGTGGAAGTCACCAGCATTGTCAAACCGGGGATTGATCCCCACATGTATGAGCCGACCCCCGGAGACATCAAAAAAATTTCCAATGCCCGGATCGTCCTGGCCAGCGGACTGGGTTTTGAGGGATATCTCGACAACTTGAAGTCCAGCGTCGGAACAGGTCCGATTTTTGTGGTGGCCGGAGATGCCATCAAACCGATCTATGTTGATGAGGCGGATGCCCATGACGAGGGCGAAGGCGAGGAACACGGGCACCACCATCACTCCCACACCGCCGACAACGACGGAAAATTTCCCGACCCCCATTGGTGGCACAGCATCAAAAACGTGGAAACCGTCACCCGACAGATCCGGGATGCCTTCATCGCGGCAGATCCGGAAGGCCGTGCGGTTTACGAAGCCAACGCCCGGGCTTTTGACAAGAAACTGACGGATCTTTCCAAGTGGGTGCGCCTCCAGTTGGCCAAACTGCCGAAGGACAAACGGATCCTCGTCACCTCGCACGATGCGCTCGGCTATTTCGCACAGGACTACAGTTTCGAGGTTCATCCCGTGCAGGGAATCAGCACATCGGACCAGCCGTCCTCGAAGAAAGTCCGGGAGCTTGTCCGCGACATCAAGGAAGAAGGCGTGAAGGCGATCTTCGCCGAGAACATCGAGAATCCCAAAGTCCTGCAACAAATCACCCAGGAAACGGGCGCCAAACTCGGCGGCACCCTCTATGCCGACGGTCTCGGCACAGGCGACGCCAGCACTTACGATGGAATGGTGCGTCACAACGTGACCACCATCGTCACCGCGCTCCAATAGGCAACCCGGCCGCGCGTTTTTGCGCCGTGACCGGAACGCCTTCATCTCTTAACCTGCCTCCATGCGTGGTTCGCCCATCTTTCGTCTTGTCCTGGTTTTTGCCGGGCTGCTGCTTGCCGGCATCCCGGTCTGGCGGCTCACGCACCGCGGGGAGAACCTGCCGGTCCAGGCCCCGACTGTCGCGGCATCCGATTCCTCAACCGGCCATTGGATGGAAGTGGAAATGACGGCTTCCGCACCGGCCCGTCTCGTCCTTTCCTCTCTGGGACAATCTTTGCTGGATTCCAACACTTCCGTTCCGGCTCTCGGCGGACGGATCTTTGTTTCGGGAAAATCCCCCGACGATCTCGTGGTGTCCGCGAAATGGGAAAACTCCACCGCCAACCATGCGGTGAGGGTTGTGGTGAAGGAAAACGGGGAGACTCTCAAAGACACGACATTTTGGGGAACAGATTCCGTGGAAGACGTGCTGCCATGACCTCCTCCCCGCTTGTCCTCGAAGATCTGACCGTCAGCTACAACCGGATTCCCGCGGTCCATCACCTGAACGCCCGGTTTCCCGCCTCCTCCTGCGTGGCCCTTCTGGGGCCGAACGGAGCGGGGAAAACCACTCTTCTCAAAGCGGTGGCGGGACTTCTGCCCGCCGAGACCGGACGTGTCAAATTTCAGGAACCGGATGGCGCACGCGCGATCGCCTACGTGCCCCAGCGCGAAAGCGTGGACTGGGATTTTCCGGTCACCGTGCGGGGGCTCGTGGAAATGGGACGCTATCCCCGGCTCGGTCTCTGGAAAAAATTCTCCGCAGCAGACCGCACCGTGGTGGAGGAAGCCCTTCACCTGTGCGATCTGGAGGATCTGGCCGACCGGCAGATCTCGGCGCTGTCCGGAGGCCAGCAACAGCGGGCCTTCCTGGCCCGGGCCTGGGCCCAGCAGGCTGCCATTTATCTTCTGGACGAACCCTTCACCGGCCTAGACCGGAATGCCTCGAACACATTCTCCGCCGCCCTGCACCGGCTCCGCGACGCCGGGAAACTCCTCATCGCCTCGCATCACGATCTCAAAAGCGTGGAGGCCCTCTTCGATCATGTGCTCCTGATGAATGGAGAGCTCGTCGCCTTCGGCCCGACGGCGGAGGTCTTCAACGGGGCCAATCTCGACCGCGCCTACGCAACCCATGTCTTCAGCGGAGCCCATCACCATCCATGAACTGGCTCACGGAACCCTTCCAGTATGAATTCATGCAGCGCGCACTCATCGCGTGCGTGTTGATCGGCTTCACCAATGGCTTTCTGGGCTCGTTCGTGGTGATCCGCAGGCTGGCGCTCATGGCCGACGCCCTCTCGCACTCGCTCCTGCCCGGTCTCGCCGTGGCGGCAATTTTCGTCGGCCTCTCGCCCTGGGGGCTGCTGCTCGGCGGCCTTCTGGCGGCGATCTTCGTGGCTCTCGGCGGACACATGATCGCACGCAGTTCGCGGGTGAAGGATGAAACCGCCATCGCCTCGCTCTACATCATCGCCTTCGCCCTCGGCATCGCCGTCATCAAATACGCCGGAGTCAAGGTGAGCCTCGACCACTTTCTCTTCGGCAACATCCTGGGAGTCGGCAACACCGATCTTTGGACAACCTATGTGATCAGCGGTGTGATCCTGCTGCTGCTGGTCGCACTCCACCGCCCGCTGCTTGTCGCCATGTTTGAAGCCTCCGTCGCGCAGACCCAGGGCATCCGGGTCGGGCTTCTCCTCGGCCTGCTCGTGGTGCTCATCGTCCTGGCCATGGTCTCCTCCCTCCAGGCTGTCGGTGTGCTTCTTTCCCTCGGCCTGCTGATCCTTCCCGCCGCCACCCTGTATCTTCTCAGCGACTCGTATGCCATCATGGGCTGGGGCGGAGCCGTCTTGGGAACGCTCGGTGCCATCGCGGGGCTTTTGATTTCCTTCTGGGCCAACATCCCCTCCGGACCCGCCATCGTGCTGGTCCTCGGAGCGGTCTTTGTCTGCGCCTACCTCTTCAGCCCGAAATACGGAATCCTCTCAAAAAAAATCCGCCGGCGACATCTCCACGAGGAATCCCTCAAGCGCTGGAAGGATTGATTTTCTTGCGCCGGGCCGTTCCGGGAGAGAGAAAGAACCATGCGCCAACTGATCCTGCTTCTCGCCATCCTCTGTCCGGTCCTGCTCCGGGCGGAACTCCCGCCCTCCGCCTACGAAAAAATGCAGCAGGCGGCCAGCGATGTCGCGGACATCGAAGTGCTCCGGGTGGACATCGAACCCGGGGACTCCCCCTCGCGCCAGAACATCCACCTCATGGCTCTCGTCAACTCGGTCACCCGCTCCGCGACAGGCTTGAAGGAAGGGGATCTGATCAACATCCTTTATACCGTGACCAGCCACGAAAAGGGCTGGGTGGGACCGGGGGAAATCCCCATTCTCCCGGAGAAGGACAAAACGGTGGCCTATCTGCTCAAGGATGCCACAACCGGAGACTTCCACCCCGCCGCGGGCGCGATGAGTTTCCGGAATTTCTGATTCCTCTTCCCCCGGCGCGAATCCACGGTTTCCCTGCCGCCGGATTTCTGGCAGTGTCGGAAAAGACCCATGACACTCGCCAACCAGATCACCATCACGAGAATCCTGATGATTCCCGTCTTTGTGCTTTTCTGCATCTACTACGGACGCGGAATCGAAACCGGCGATGTGAAGGAATGGCAGCGATGGGCGGCCATCACCACCTTCCTCCTCGCTTCGGCAAGTGACGGACTGGACGGCTGGGTCGCCCGCCATTGGGGACAACGCAGCAAGCTGGGCACAATCCTCGATCCCATCGCCGACAAGGGCCTGCTCCTCACGGCGATCATCACCCTGAGCTTCAGCAATTGGACCTATGCCTTTCCACTCTGGTTCCCGGTGCTGGTCGTCGCCCGCGATGCGATCATCCTCACCGGGTGCGCCGTTCTTTTTCAGCTCGACCAGAAACTCGAGGTACGGGTCAGCATCATGGGAAAGCTGGCGACAGCAGCCCAGATGGTGACACTCGCCTGGATGATGCTGCAGTTGCCGCATTACCTGATTTCTGTTTATGTCGCGGGATTCTTCACACTGGCCAGTGGAGCGGTGTACGTCACACGGGGGATCCGCCAGCTCCGCCACCACGACCATCCCAACTGATATTTTTCCCATGCGCAATGTAGCCATCGTCGGACGCCCCAATGTGGGCAAGTCCGCTCTCTTCAACCGGCTGGCCGGCCGGATGATCTCCATCGTCCACGACCAGCCGGGCGTGACACGCGACCGCATCGCCTCGGTCTGCAAGCTCGGCTCGGCCCCGTTTGAAATCGTCGACACCGGGGGCATCGGCGAAGAACCGGATCCGGACTTCGCAGAATCCACCCGCGAAGGGGCCCTGATCGCCATCGAATCCGCAGACCTCATTCTGTTCGTCACGGACGCCAACGATGGCGTCGCCCCGCTGGATGCCGAACTGGCTTCCATGATCCGGACCGCCGCCACCCCGGTCATTCTCGTCGTCAACAAAGTGGACATCGAAGCCCACGAAGGCCGGGCCGATGAATTTGCCCGGCTGGGATTTTCCAACATGCTGACCGTGAGCGCCGCACACGGCCGGGGCATTGCAGATCTCGTCCAACTGGTTGAATCGCTCCTCCCACCCGCTCCGGAAAAAAATTCAAACTCCTCCGAAGCCATCCCCAAACTGGCCATCGTCGGACGTCCGAATGTCGGCAAATCCTCGCTGGTGAACTCCATCCTCGAGGACAAACGAACCACGGTCAGCGACATTCCCGGCACCACACGCGACGCGGTGGACATCGCCACCGAACGCGAAGGAAAACCCTACATCCTCTGCGACACGGCCGGCATCCGCCACCGCTCGAAGCACAACACCTCGGTGGAAGTCTTCAGCGTGATGCGCTCGGAAAAAACCATCCTCCGCGCGGATCTCAATGTTTTGGTCATCGACGTGACCAGCGGCGTCACATCCCAGGACAAGAAAATTGCGGGCCTCATCCAGAAGGCCAACAAACCCGCAGTCATTGTCCTGAACAAATGGGATCTCATCTCCCCCGGGGGAAAAGCCGACGCCGAATTGCTCCGCGAACATGTGGACCGGGTGAAGCGGGATCTTTTCTTCCTCGACTACGCCCCCGTGATCGTCCTCTCCGCCAAGACCGGCGAGAATGTGAAAAGGCTCTTCACCATGGTGGAAAAAGTCCGCCAGCATTCCACGCGCCGGGCCGGCACGGGCGAATTGAACCGCGTGATCCGCGCCGCCATCGAACGCCAGGCTCCGGCCACAAAAGCCAACAGACGCTTCAAGGTCCTCTACATCACCCAGGTCAACGACACCGGCCCCTCACCCATCAAGCCGCCGCAGTTCATCCTCTTCGTCAACGACCCCCGGCTCCTCATGGACAGCTACGTCAACTACCTCTGCGCACGGATCCGGGACAAATGGGAATACCCCGGGCTCCCGATTCTCCTCCGCCTGCGTGGCCGCGAGGGCCGGAACGCCAACGTTCAGGAAAACTAGTCAGTACATTTCAACCGGAGAGCGTTTCCCATCCTCCGGGCTCCTTTGGGCGGCCTGTTCTTCCCCCAGCGCGGCCACACGCAAATCCCAGATCTCCGCATCGATTTTTTCAAAAGCCTCCACGGAAAATGGCGTGGGCGGAGCAAGCCGGGATTTGCACCGGGCAACAGATTCCAGCGCCGGAGTGAGGAGAGCCCCCATCGGCTCAATGGCGGCCTTGGCGGCCAGGGCCATCTCCACCCGATGGCAAATCATGAGCAGATCATTTCCCGCCCCGATCCCGAGCCGCATCGTCTCGTCAAAACCGTAGTGATTCAGGATCGCCCCCATGTCGAGATCATCGGTCATCACCAATCCCCCGAACCCCAGATCCTTCCTCAAAAGATCCCGCGTCACCACCGGAGAAAGCGACGCCGGACGATTTTCGGCGTCCAGCCCGGACACCGCAATATGCCCGATCATCATGCTGTCCACCGATTTTGCAAACGCCCGGAAGACGGCCAGCTCCTGGTCTTCCATCTGTTCCTTGGAACGCTCGATCCGCGGCAGCTCGTGATGGGGATCGAGCCCGGCGGAAGAGTAGCCGGGGAAGTGCTTCCCGCAGGAAAGGACTCCCGTGGCACGAAGCCCGTCATTGAACGCTCCCGCCTTCCGGATGACTTCCTCCACGGTCCGTCCGTAACAACGTCCGCGAAGCGAGTTGTCGGCCTCGTCATCGTAGGAAATGTCGAGCACCGGACAGAGATCGAGATTGAACCCGAAGACCCGCAACAACCGTCCGGTGATGTCCCCGTGCCTCCTGATGAGTTCCAGATCGTCCCGGTCCCGCAACTGCTGCGCATTCGGAGGCTCATTTCCAATCAGCTTCAAACGCGACACCCTGCCGCCCTCCTGATCAATCGTGATGATCGGTTCCACATCGGAAAGAGCACGCAAATCGTCGATGAGCTTCCGCAATTGCACCGGAGACTGGATGTTGCGCCCGAAAAGAATAAACCCTCCGGGCTGGATTTTTTGGAAAAGACGCGCAGATTCGGAATCCAGTTCCAGTCCCGGCACGCCGACGAGGATGAGTTGACCGGCATCGCTGATTGGCATAATGCGGGAAAAACCAGATTTTCGACCAACTGTCCAAATGATTCCACTGAGAAAACTCGGCCTCTACGGCGGCAGCTTCGATCCCATCCACCACGGACACCTGATTCTTGCCCGCGAGGCCCTCGAATCTCTTGCCCTGGACCGTGTCCTTTTCATCCCCGCAGGGATCTCCCCCCACAAACTTCACCGCCCGCCCGCCCCTGCCTCCCTCCGCTGCCAAATGCTGGAAGCCTGCGTGAAAAATGAACCGGGTCTCGGTTGGGACGACTGCGAAATCCGCCGCGCGGGGCCGTCTTTCGCCATCGACACCGTCCGGGAAATGGCCGCCCGGCACCCCGGCGCGAAGATCTTTTATTTCATCGGCGAAGACAACCTCGCCGCCCTTCACACCTGGAAAGACGTCGGCCTCCTGAAGACCCTCGCGCAATTCGTCGTCCTGTCCCGCGGCGGAAAGCCGGATGACCACGGGTTTCCGGTCGTCTCCCGGCAGATCGATATTTCCTCCACGGAAATCCGGAATCGCATTGCCAGAGGCCTCTCCGTGAGGTATCTCGTTCCTGACCAAGCATGCGAGATCCTCTCCCAACATCCCCTTTACCGGAATGACTGATTCCGAGACCATCGCCCGCGCCTGCGCCGCCGCGGCAGCCGACAAGAAGGCGGAAAACCTGGTTCTTTTGGATCTCCGCGGAGTCTCCGGATTCACCGACTTTTTCCTGATCTGCTCGGGAACCTCCGAACCCCAGCTCAAAGCGATCTCCTCTTCCATCCGCGAATCCCTCCGCGAAAAATTCGGCACCCGTCCGCTCGCCGAGGACGGCTACCCGACCAGCCAGTGGGTCGTTCTGGATTACGGCGACGTCATCTGCCACCTCTTCCACGGCGAAAAACGCGAATTCTACGATCTCGAAAACCTCTGGAGCGATGCCAGGCGGATCGCGCTGGAAGGGTAGTAATGCCCGAAAACTCCCGGCAGCCTGCAGGACTCGGGAGCTGCCGACACGATGGGAAACGGTGACAAATCAACCTTGCGCTGGCGTTCGAGCTTTCTTTCTGGGATTGTTCCCTGCCCGGCTCGTGGTGGAATGGCAGACACAGAAGACTTAAAATCTTCTGGAGGCAACTCCGTGCGGGTTCGAGTCCCGCCGAGCCGATTTCGCAATGCCGCCCTTTGGAACCATCTCTACCGGGGACGCCCGCAAAATCCGCTTCGCCCCTCCCGGAAAACAGAACCGAACTTTCGGCAACACACTCCAAAGTGCCTCTTCCAAAAAGCTCGGCCCCAGAGGCAAAGAGAAAGACGATTTGCAAAAAGCAACACCCTCTCAAATCCCCGCATTTCGCAAGAAATAATCGCGGAAATTTTTCCGGAAAATTGTCAGCGGGCGATTGACTCCGCCGCCTCATCACTCATCATATCGCACCTTTTTCTCCCAACATGATCGAGCAGCACATCGTCAAAATCACCAAGGAACTGAACCTCCAGGCACGCCAGGTCGCGGCAACAGCCGTGTTGCTGGAAGAGGGGGCCACGGTTCCTTTCATCGCCCGGTATCGCAAGGAACGCACCGGGGAATTGGATGAAGTCCAGATCACTTCCATCCGCGACCGCCTGGAGCAGTTGGCCGAACTCGACAAACGCCGGGAATCCATCCTCGCCTCGCTCGAAGAACGCAAGTTGCTCACCGACGAGTTGAAGGCAAAAATCGGTGCCTCGGAGACTCTTGCCACCCTGGAGGACATCTACCTGCCCTTCCGACCCAAAAAACGCACCAAGGCCACCATCGCCAAGGAACGGGGGCTCGAACCGCTCGCCGACCTTCTCTGGACACAGGAATCCTCCGTGAATCCGGAAACCGAGGCGGCCGCCTTTGTGAACGCGGAGAAGGAAGTCCCCGATGCCGCCGCCGCCCTCGCCGGGGCTCGCGACATCCTCGCGGAACGGATCAGCGACGACGCCGATGCCCGCGCCAAACTTCGCTCCCTCTATCTCACAAAGGGAGTCATCAAATCGAAGGTCGCCTTTGGAAAGGAAGAGGAAGGCGCGAAGTTCAAGGACTACTTTGACTGGAGCGAACCCGCGGCAAACGCACCGTCGCACCGCATCCTCGCCATCCGCCGCGGCGAAGCGGAAGGTTTCCTCTTTTCACGCCTGACCCCGCCGGAAGACGAAGCCATCGCCATCCTCGTCTCGCAATTTGTCCGCGGCACCTCTCCCGCCGCACAGCAGGTCCGCCTCGCGGTCGAGGATTCCTACAAGCGGCTGCTCGGCTTCGCCATGGAGGCCGAGGCCCGGATGTTTTTCAAAAAGAAAGCGGACGAGGAAGCCATCCGCGTGTTCGCGGAAAACCTGCGGGAACTTCTCCTCGCCTCACCGCTCGGACAAAAAACCATGATGGCCATCGACCCCGGATTCCGCACCGGCTGCAAGATCGCCATCATGGACCGCCAGGGGAAACTTCTCTACCACGATGTCATTTACCCCGAAAAAAGCGCCCGGGAGCAGCTCGAAGCCGCGGAATTTCTCCACTCGGTTGTCAAAAAATACCAGATCGAAGCCATCGCCATCGGCAACGGCACCGCCTCGCGCGAAACCGAGGCCTTTGTCAACAAATGCAAACTTCCGGGAGCCATTCCCGTTGTCGTTGTGAATGAATCCGGCGCCTCGATCTACTCCGCCTCGGAAGTCGCCCGCGAGGAATTCCCGGATCTCGATCTCACCGTGCGCGGCGCGGTTTCCATCGGACGCCGCCTCATGGATCCCCTCGCCGAACTCGTCAAGATCGACCCCAAATCCATCGGGGTCGGCCAATACCAGCACGACGTGGACCAGAATGCCCTGCGACGCTCTCTGGACGACACGGTCGTCTCCTGCGTGAACAACGTCGGCGTCGAACTCAACACCGCCAGCAAACACCTCCTCGGCTACGTCTCCGGACTCAACTCCCGCACCGCCGCCAGCATCGTCGAACACCGTGACAAAAACGGCCCGTTCCAATCCCGCGAGGAACTGTTGAAAGTTTCCGGCCTCGGACCCAAGGCCTTCGAGCAGGCCGCCGGTTTCCTCCGCATCCGCGACGGCGCTCATCCGCTCGACGCCAGCGCCGTCCACCCCGAACGCTACCCTCTCGTGGACACCATCGCCCGGGATCTCGGCTGCGCCGTCACGGACCTCCTCCGGGACACCTCGCTGCGGGCGAAAATCAACCCGAAAAAATACGTCACCGACGAAGTCGGCCTCCCCACCCTCACCGACATCCTCCAGGAACTCGCCAAACCCGGACGCGATCCGCGCCAGAAATTCGAGGTCTTCCAATTCGCCGAAGGTGTCGAAAAAATGGAACAACTCGAACCCGGCATGAAGCTCCCGGGCATTGTCACCAATGTCACCGCCTTCGGAGCCTTCGTGGATGTCGGCGTCCATCAGGACGGGCTCGTCCACATCAGCCAACTCTCCGATCAGTTCGTCAAAAATCCGTCGGACGTCGTGAAAGTCGGCCAGCGCGTGCAGGTCACCGTTCAGGAAGTCGATCTCGCCCGCAAGCGCATCGCCCTCTCCATGAAATCCAAAGTCGACCTCGTCCGCACCAAACCCGGCGAACGCCGCAACGAGGGCAATTCCCGCGACATCCAGCGCCATGGCTCCGGCCGCAACCAAGCCCCCCAGGTGGATTGGTTCACCGCCGCCATGAACAAAAAGAACTGATCGCCCCCGGAGGCCTCAGGCCGCCCCACCGCAAAACCGTCCGTTGCTCAGCGTGCCGTCAAAAACCGGAAGGCGCGGTCGGGAAATCCGGGGAGGCCTTCGTGCCCGTAGTCGGGATAGATCGCAGCCTCTTTTTCCCCGACGATGTTGTTGTAAACCGCAAATTGTGTCGAAGGAGGACAGATGTTGTCCATCAGCGTCAACCCCATCAAAACCCTGGCTTTGATCCGTGGAGCGAGGTGATGCACGTCGATGTACCCCAGCGTGTTGAAGATTTCTTCCTCGCGCTCGTGCAGGGGATCGAAATGGCGCATGTAATTCCGCAACTCGGCGTAGGCGTCCTTGGCAAGGTCCATCTCCCAAACCCGCCTGTAATCGGAGAGAAACGGAAAGACCGAAACACAACGCCGGATCCGCGGTTCAAGGGCGGCACAGGCGATTGCGAGCGCCCCTCCCTGCGAGCCCCCCATGCAATTCAACTCTGTCACCTCGGAAAATCCCGCCACCACCCGTGCAAGCTGCACGGTGTCCAAAAACATCTGACGAAAGAGGAGCTGGTCCGGAGCCCCGTCAAGTCCGCGGATAATATGCCCGTGCAGGGTGTTGCCCGGAACTCCTCCCGGATCCTCACTGCGCCCGGCCTGCCCCCGGCAATCCATTCCCGCCACCGCCATGCCCTGGCTCACAAAAGGAAGTTTGTCCTGCCAATCCCCGCTGTGGCCGCTGTAACCATGGAAAAGCAGAAGCCCCGGCCCCGGTTCCGCGGGTTGTTTTGGGCGGAGGTACTTCGCGTAAATCCTCGCCCCTCCCACTCCGGTGAAAAACAGGTCGAATGTCTCGACTCCCCTCGCCTTCAGGGCATCTGTGGGAACCAATTCCGGCTGGGGATCGGTGGCATCCAACTCCGCCAATGCCCGGGCCCAGTATTCGTCGAAGTCTTCCGGCCGGGGGTTGATTCCGAGATAGGATTTCAGCTCTGCGAGGGGTTTGTCGAGGACGGGCATTTTCTCTTAGGGAAGGAGTTGGAGGATGGGTTTGGGGAAGATACCGATGGCAATCGTCAATGTAACGAGCAGCGCCGCGATAAAGCGCGTCAGGGGGGAGACCAGAACCGGGGCGGCCTCCTCGGGAGCCGGTTGCCAATACATGGCCCGCACGACCTTGAGATAATAGTAAAACCCACAGGCAACAGAACCCAGGCCGATGGCCACCAGAACGAAATGCTGTTGCTGCATGGCCGCCTCAAAAATGAAAAACTTCCCGAGGAATCCCACGGTGAACGGAAGTCCGACCAGCGACAACATCGCGACGAGCATCGCCAATGCCAGTCCCGGAGCTCTGCGCCCCAGACCGTTGAAATGCGAAATATCATCCCCTCCGGCAGCCTTGGCGACCGGAATGAGAACCAAGAAGGCGAGGAACGTCATCAAAAGATACCCCGCCAGGTAGAAAACCACGGCCTTCCCGGCAAAAGGCGCTCCAATGCTGGCCACCCCCATCAGCAAATAGCCCGCGTGGGCAATGCTGGAATAACCAAGCAGACGCTTCAGGTTGGTCTGTGGCATGGCGGCCAGGTTTCCGTAGAACAACGTCAGCCCCGCAAGAAACTGCAATGCCAACACCAGCTTCTCCTCGATTTGAGGAACCGCCAGGAATGGCTCGATCACCCGCATCAGGACAACAAACCCGGCGGCTTTCGATCCCACGGAAAGAAAGGCCGTCACCGGCGTCGGAGCCCCCTGATAAACATCCGGCACCCAGAACTGGAACGGAGCCGCAGCCACTTTGAATCCCAGTGCCACCAGCACCAACCCGATTCCGAAAAGCAGCGCGGTCTGGCTCGCTTCGGGGACAAATCCCAGAACCATCGAGATCCCGCCCAATGCCGTCTGCCCGGTCATCCCGAAAATCCAGGTGATGCCGTAGACCAAGAATCCGGTGGAAAGTGCCCCGAGGATCAGATACTTCGTGCCCGCCTCCAGACTTGCCTGATTTTTCCGCATGTAGGCCACCTGGATGTAGAACGAGATCGTCACCAGTTCCAGAGCACAGAAGATCATCACGAAATCCGCCGCCGTGGCCATCCACATGAGCCCCGCACAGGTGAACACCGGCAGAATGAAAAACTCTCCCAGCCCGGCCCCCGGCTTGGAGCCCGGAATGAACCGCTCGACAACCGGCGCGTATTCCACTGAGAGAACAAGCGTCAGGATCGTGCAAACCAGGGCAAACTGCTTGAAAAAGATCCCGAGCGGATCGGTCACATAAAACCCATAGGAAGCGGGCCACAACGGGGTCGGCTGCAGGAAGCACCCCCCCACGAAGAAAGCCGCCAACCAGAAGATGGCAATGTAGGCGATATTGCGTTTGTCCATCTTCGGAAAAAACGCGTCGGCAAGCAGCAACACGATCCCCAGAAAGAGAACGTAGAATTCAACCGGAAAGCTGGGAATCATGACCATATCGAAGCGGACTCGATGAATTTGATGAGAAGCCGGGGGAAGAAACCAGTGACGAGCATGACAACAATCAGGGCGGCCACGGCGACCCGGGCGGCCCCCGAGATCTCCGGAAGCCCGGCCCATCGGTCATTCAACGGACCAAAGAAAACCCGGCGGTATGCCCGCAACATGTAGACGGCGGAAATCACAACGCCCCAGACCGCGCAAACAGTCGCAATCTGGAAATTGTTGAGCTGGAAAATTTCCCGGCCATCAATCGATCCCATGAGGGGTTCCCCTCCGACAAAAGATCCGAAAAAGACGAGCAATTCCCCGGCAAACCCCACAAAACCCGGCAGCCCGATGGCCGCCATCGCGGCAAACCCGAAGAGAAGGCCAAAAGCGGGCATCGGCTTTGCAAGACCACCCAGTTCCGAGAAATCCAACGTGCCGGTGCGTTCGCGCAATTCCCCGCTGAGCGCAAAGAGTGCCGCAATCGAAACCCCGTGTGCGAACAGCATGAGCGAGGCTCCGGTGACACTCACCACATTGAGCGCGGCAAATCCGAGGAAGATATACCCCATGTGCATCACGCTGGAATACCCCAGCATCCAGTCGAGTTTCCTCTGCGAAATGGTCACATAGCCGATATAAAGAATGTTGCCGACAAGCAGCACGAGAAGCACATTGGAAAACTCCAGAACCGCATCCGGCAACACCGGAGCCGCAATGCGAATGAGACCGTAGAGACCGAATTTTTTCAGAACCCCGGCGTGCAGCATTGCCGCCGGTGCCGGGGCACTGGCATACGCCTGCGGTGCCCATGTATGGAACGGGAACAGGGAGACAAGAATTCCAAAGCCGATCAACAACAGAAGGTAAACCCATCCGCCTCCGGGCATGAAACCGGCGTTGGCCAGTCCGATGATCGCCCGGAGATCAAAACTCCGCAGCCCTTCGGGTTGGATGAGGTAAAGCCCGATCAATCCCAACAGAAGGACAAAACTGCCCAAGGCCAGGTAAATGGTCGCCTTCCAAGCGGCAGCCTGACGGTCTCCGGAACCCCAAATACCGATGAGAAGAAACGTCGGGATCAGGGCCAGCTCGTGGAACATGTAAAAGAAAAAGAGATCGATCGAGGCAAACGCCCCGATGCCGCCGGCGGAGATGAACAACAGACTGGCATAAAACCAGTGGGCGTTTTTCTCAGGTGTCCGGGCCACCGCCACCGCCGCCACTGTCACAAGCGCGGCCAGCAGCAACATCAGAAGGCTCAAACCATCGGCCCCCAGCGTGAAGGCGATGCCCAACGCGGGAACAACCGGCACGGAGGAGACGAACTGGTAGGGATCGGTCTCCGGCCTGTAAACCGCCAGCAGGACCAGTGTGAAAACCAGATTCGCAGCGGAGGCAATGAGCGCGGTCATCCGGGCATTGGAACCCGCAAGAATGAATGCGGCGGCCACCACCGGAAGAAGAATCAAAAAGAATAGCGGGCTCATCGGAAGATCAAAAGGTAAAGGAGCCCGACCAGTCCGGCACCGAAGAAAAACGCATAAGCCTGAATGTTTCCAATCTGGAGGAATCTCAGCACAAACCCGCCGGCCCAGGCAATCTTGCTGGGCACCTGCACCACGAGAAGATCAACAACCCAGCGGTCCGCCCACGAAAGCACGGCCGATCCACCATCCTGGATGTTTTTTACCATCCAATCGTAAAGATTGTCGATATAGAGCCGGTTGGCAAAGAAGGGGATCGAAACCGGGTCTTTCCCGGCCCCGCGATAAAGCAGAAAAGCCGATCCCACGCCGACAGCGAAAAGAAGGAGGAGGACCGGGTGCAGCAGGTGCGGCACATGCTCGGGTTCTTTCACATGGAAGAAAATCTTTTCCACAAAGCCATAGCCTCCAATCCACGCCGGAACAGCCAAACAGGCCAGGGGCACCAGCATCACCAGGGGCGACTCATGGGCATGCTTCGCCTGTTCATCACGAGGTTTTCCAAGGAACACGACAAAGATCAGGCGGAAAGTGTAAAAGGCCGTCAAGCCGGCTGTCGCAACGGAAAGCCAGCCAAGGAACGGATATTTCGTCACCGCCCAGGCAATGATGAGATCCTTGCTGTAGTAGCCGCTGAAAAACGGACACCCCGACAGCGCCAGCGCCCCCACAACCATCGCCAGAAACGTGAACGGCATCTTGTTTTTCAACGCCCCCATCTTCCAGATGTTCTGCTCGTGGTGCATCCCCACGATCACCGAGCCCGCGCAGAGGAACAGGAGGCACTTGAAAAAGGCGTGCGTGAAAAGGTGGAACATCGGCACATCGGCACTGTCCGCCGAGGCAATCCCCAGAACCATGTAACCGAGCTGGGAAATCGTGGAATAGGCCAGGATGCGCTTGATGTCATCCTGCTGGGTCGCCATGAGCGCCGCACAGAAACAGGTGATGCCGCCAACCCAGGCGATCACATCCAGCGCGTGGGGAGCCGCCGCGAGAATCGGAAAAATGCGGGCCAGCATGTAAACACCGGCCGCAACCATCGTGGCGGCGTGCAGCAGCGAGGAAACCGGCGTCGGACCCTCCATCGAATTCGGCAACCACACATGAAGCGGCATCTGGGCGGACTTGCCAATGGTTCCACAAAAAACCAGGACACAGGCGATCGTGAGGTAAATCGGATTTGCCGCGAAAAGCGCGATGCTTTTCTCGGAGGTCAGTTCCCCGAACAGCAATGTCCCCGTGACAGCCCACAGAAAAAGGATTCCCAAAAGAAATCCAAAATCCCCCACCCGGTTCACAATGAACGCCTGCTTGCAGGCATCCGCGGCGGAGTCCTTCTTGAAATAGTGGCCGATGAGGATGTAGGAACTCACCCCGACCAGTTCCCAGAAAATGAACATCATCACGAAGTTGTCGGCGAGCACGATGCCGAGCATCGAGAAAAGGAAAAGCGCCAACCCCGCAAAATACCGCCAATATCCCTCCTCGGTTTTCATGTAACCGATGGAATAGGTGAAAACCAGCGTCGCAATCGTGGTCACCACCACAAGCATCACTTTGCTCAGGTGGTCCACGGTCATCCCGATCGGCACCCGCAGGGAGCCCGCGATGTCAATCCAGGGGAATTGCAGGGACTGCCCGGGATCGGGTTGGGTGAACAGCCACCAGCTCAACACACAGCCCGTGGCCGCCGATCCAATCGCCAGCCCGGCGCTCAACGGTTTGGAAAACCGTCCGACAAACAGAATCACCGCCGCTGCAGCCAGCGGAGTGAAAAGAATAATCCAGGGCGCGGTCAACGTACTCATCAAAACTTCAATGTGTCGAGGTCCTCGACGTGCGTGGTTTGTTTGGCGCGGAAAAGGGCCACGATAATCGCCAGCCCCACGGCCACCTCCGCCGCCGCGACCGTAATGATAAAGAACACCAGCACCTGGGCGTTGTAGCCGGGCAGCCCGTCCTGGCCGAGATTGAACCGGGAAAACGCCACCAGCGAAAGATTCGCCGCGTTGAGCATCAGTTCCAGCCCCATGAAAATAATCAGGATGTTCCGGCGCAAAAGCACCCCGGCCAGCCCGATGGAAAACAGGACTCCGCTGACGAACAGGTAATTGGCAAGTGTCGGCACGCTAGGAAAATTTGAAGTTTGAAATTTGAAAATGGCCGTGGCGGGCACTCCGTTCCGTCATTGCGCCGTCCGCCTCTGGTCGCCTCATTTGAGTTCCCTCCGGCTCAGGACAACGACCCCCACCGTGGCGACAAGGAGCAGCCCCCCGATGACTTGAAAAGGAAGATTGAAGTGGCGGAAAAGCGTCACGCCCACCTGTGCAACATCGTTGACAGCAGGGTTGGCGACAATCTCCGGTTTCGGATGGTCAAGCGCGGGCAGCATCCAAATCACCCGGCACAACGCGGCCAGAAATCCCCCGACCACGATCCCCCCGCCAAGCCAGGCGGCCAACCGGACCGGACGCCGTCCCTCGGCCCGCAAATCCAGCAACATGATGATGAAGAGAAACAACACCATCACGGCCCCTGCATAGACCAACACCTGCACGACACCGATAAAATAGGCGTCCAAGGTCACAAACAACGCCGCCAGTCCCACAAACGACATCACCAGACTCATGGCACTGGAGACAGGACTCCGGAAAAGCACCACTCCCACGGCAAAAAGGAGCGTCAGAGCGGCAAAAATCCAGAAGAGAGCGAGCTGCATGGTAAAAATCGGCGGTTTTTCTAACAGGAGTGTCCCTGATCGGCTACTTTTTTTCGTTCCACTTGTTCACCAATCCCGGCATCACCCCGCCCAATTCGTAGAGCTTTGCCTTGTCATGGTTCATTTCCGACCGGCTGTAACCGGTGATCGAGTAATCTTTCCGCAGGAAAATCGCCTGCTCCGGGCAGACCTCCTGGCAGAGCCCGCAGTAGATGCAGCGGATCATGTCGATATCGAATGTCTTCGGACGCTTTTCCACCTTGCCCCAACGCTCATCGGAGGGAATCTCCTCCGGCTTGATCGTGATCGCCCGCGGCGGACAGATGAACTCGCAAAGCTGGCAGGCCACACACCGCTCCCTTCCCCAGTCGTCTTTCACCAGTGTCGGAGCCCCGCGATACCAATCCGGCAGGTGCTCATCCCACTTCTGCTCGGGGTATTGCATCGTGACCTTCGTGCGCCCAAGAAGACGGTTCACAATATGCCGGAACGTGATGAACAACCCCGCAGCCACTGCAGGAAAATACAGTTTCTCGGAAAGCGTGAGTTTTGGACGGTGGACAGCAAGAGCCATACAGATGCGAACTTCGTAACAAGGTTCCGCACGCCTGACAACTGCGGACTCAAAAATCTGCGTCCCAGCAGGCAAAATCCCGAAATCGCCTGGTCATTGGTGACAAATCGTCCACCGGTTCTTTCCCTGCACGAGTTCCTGGCGTCTCCCCGGCAGGATCGTCTTTGCGGAAAGGCCCCGGGGCAGATCCAGACGGACCTTGATGGCGCCGTCCGTCCGTTCCCAGGAACTGTGGATTTTCCCATGCGGAGTCGGCACGACGGTCGTGGCCCTGTCCCCCACGAAAACAGGCTGGAAGAGAATTTTGTCCCAGGACGGGGCGGTTTGACGGATGCCACCGACAATCTGCATCAGGTGATACAAAGGATGCGCCGCCCAGGCATGGGAAAAACTTTCATCCCCCACACGCGGCTCGAAAACCTCCCAGGTCGTCCCGTGTTCCGCCATCGGAGTCCATTTGTCCCGGATGAATTCGATGACGTCCCCGCCATACCCCCTGTCGGTCAGCACTTCGAAGACATACGTGATCCAGTAACAGGAGGGGGAAATTTCAAACGCCCGCTCCCGCCGGATGAACGGCAACAGCACCTTCTCCACCCGCGCGACATTTTGTTCCGGCTGGAACCCGGCGAGAATGGCCAGCGTCTGGGAATGGATGGATGCCGTCTTGGCGGGCCTGCCATCGGGAGCCAGGCCGTCACAGAGAAGTCCGTCGGGCCGGACCAGCCTGGCCAGGGCTTTGCGAAGACGTCCGGCCCACTCCGAGAGAGCCTTCGCCTCCCGGACCTTCCGTGCCTTGCGGGCCATTTCCGCCAAACGCTCCAGTGCGACAAGAAGCCAGAGATTGTAAACCGTGGAACAGCCCTCCCGGGGAAGCCCCGTCCAATCGAGAAACAACCAATAGCGGTCGTCATATCCCACAAGCCCGGTGCGGGGATCGGTTTTTTCCTGAAAATAGTTCAGGGCCTCGAAAATCGTGCCCTGATGGCTTTCAAAAGGCTCCAACGAGCCGGTTTGCCAGTAGTAGTCCCAGAGCGTGATCATCCAGACCAAAGTGAAGTCCGGCAGAATGCATTGGTGCGCAATGGTGGGGGCATGGCCATAGGTCAGCCCGTTGGAAACAGACTGCCCCGCAATTTGTGCAATCCCCCGGCGGAAAAGCCGGGTGTCTCCCGAATAGAAAAAGGTGTTCTTCGCCTGCACGCGGGCATCGCCCCACCACTGCGCCTGCTCGCGCCAGGGCGTGTCAACATAGGCATCCAAACTGCAAACCCGTTGTGTCCACACACAGGTCTCCCAGATGCGTTGCAGGGCGGCATCGGAACTCTGGAACCCTCCTTTTTGTTCGAGCGGATAAAGCGTCGTGCGCAGAAAGGGCCGGACTTCCAACTCTCTCCCGCTGTCCCGAACTGTCAGCACCAGATACCGGAAACCAAAAGTGTGATAAAAAACATGCGTCTGCTCCCCGGCCCGGCAAACCAACCGATGACCGAACGCCATGCGGCAATGTCTGTCCGGAATGAAATGCGGCGTGAGTGTCTCTTTCTCAACCGTCTCCACATGCAGGGTGTCAATGATCTCTCCTCCCCCCGCCCCGCGAATCTCAAAGCCCATGCTCCCCACGACAGTCCTGCCAAAATCGATGAGATAACTGCGAAAGCGCTTTTTCCCACTCGGGGGGATGGTGAGTGACTCGACGGAAATGTCCGCCTCCCGGTGCGCCAACCCCTCCGCATGTCTTGTCCGGGTGAGATCCCGCGTGGCGAGATAGTCCTTTCCGCTCCGGCCTTCCGCAATCCCGATGCAGCGCAACGGCGCGATCTCCACTTCCTCCAGCAGGGGAATCCCCCTTGGCTCCAGTTCATACCAGGGCATCCCGTTCCAGGGGTGCTCGACAGGCGTCCCCGTCCAGCCGGAATCATCATGCCCGGGCTCCATCCAATCCGGCGGTTCCCCGCGCAAATCAATATGCTCCTGACAAAACAACTGGAGGCTTGTCGGGGCCGTGTCCCTGCGGAGTCCGTTCTGCCGACGGCACTTCCAGCTTTTGTCGGACACAATCTCCGTCTTTCCCCATTTCGCCGCCACCAACAAACCGGCCCACCCCTGCGACACATACTGGAAATTGCCAAAGCCCGGATTGTAAGCCCTCACAGCAAAAACATTCTCCCCCTTGCAAAGATACGGGGCCACATCCACCTCGTCGTAAGGCCAGCTTTTTTGGAACCCCCGCGCCGGTCCCCGGCACACATACCGTCCGTTGATATACAACTGATACGACTGGTCCGCCGTGATCGCCAGCAACGCCCGCGCAGGGATTTTTTCCAGCCGAAATTTTTTCCGGAACAAGGCATACCCGTTGTGGAGATCCCAGGAGTGATTGTCGGGCCAGATCCAACGCGCTTTTGCAAAAAGCCCCGCCGCAGTCGTGTGTTTTTCCAATGCCATAAAAAGGGGATTCAAAAGACGCCCCCCTCTCCCCACAAGAGGATTTTTCGGCCGGTTCAAGGATTCCGTCACCGTAAGCGAGGCCTCCCTCCCCGGCAGGGCTTGGAATTTTCCCGGAAAAATCCCCCCTATCCCGTGGTCCGCAGACCACTGGCGATGGCATTGATGCTGAGCAGCACTTCCGGGAGAAGGCGCTCCGCATCGGCGGATTTTTCCGCCCTCGCCGCACGCCACTTCTTCAGAAGCTCGGTCTGGTGGACGTGAAGCGAGCGCAGAGCCGCATCGCGCAGGGCAAGTGTCTTCAACATCCGCGGCCTGCGACTTTCCAGGCTTCCGCCAAATACCGCGGCCAACATCGTCTTGGTCGCATCAAATTCCTCCAAAATGACGGAAAGCAGCGTGTCCCGAACCCCGGCATCCGGAACAAGCCCGGCATAAAGCCGGATCATCTCGCGGTCCGCGCTTGCCAGATTGGTCTCCACATTCGTGAGAACGTAATACAGAAACGGCGACGCCTTCAGCGAAGAACGCAGAGAGTCGATCCAGGCGGGTTTCTCCGCCGCAAGACGACGGAGCGCGGACCCCACCCCGAACCACCCGGGCAGGTAATGGCGGCTTTGATTCCAACTGAATACCCACGGAATGGCCCGCAGGTCCGCCAGCGTGCGCTCTCCGGTACGTCGCGCGGGCCGCGAACCGATGCGGCTCGTTTCCAAGGCATCAATGGGCGTGGCTCCGGAATAATAATCCATGAACCGGGCATGGCCGATCAAGCCCGTGTAGGCCTCGCGGCTCGTGGAGGAGAGAAATTCGCACACGTCGACAAACATCCCGTCCGGTTCCGGCTGGTGCCTGCGGAAAGAAACCCCCGCCACCCCGGCCTGAAGAAGCTCCAGATTGTAGACGGCGGAAACCAAATTGGAATACTTCTGGGGAATCGTCTCCCCCTGCTCGGTGAGCCGCAAATCCGCCTGAACGGACCCCGGCGGCAGCGCATCAAGAAAACGGTGCGTGGGCCCGGCCCCGCGGCTGATCGTTCCCCCGCGTCCATGAAAAAACCGGATCTTTGTCCCCGCCCCCTCACCCGCCTGCGCCAGCGCCTCCTGGGACTGGTGCAGTGCCCACTGGCTGGCAAAAATCCCGCAATCCTTGTTGCTGTCGCTGTACCCGATCATCACCTGCTGAACCGGACGGGATTGCCTGAGGGAAAGCACCTGCATCCGCTCGGAACGCTGGACCACCAGGCTTCTTGCGGTCACCGGATGCGCCAGAAAAGCCCGGACAATCCCCGGACCATTTTCCAAATCCTCAAGCGTCTCAAAAAGCGGCACCACCGGGAGATCACAAACCAAACCCTCCGGGGTCCACCGGGCCAGGCCGGCCTCCCTTGCCAGAACATACACGGCCAGAAGATCGGAGAGGCGGCGCGTCATGCTGACGATCAGCGCCCCCACACCCTCCCGTCCGTGCCGGAGGATGTGCGAACGGAGAACTCCATAGCAGGACAAAACCGCATCGGCCTGCTCCCCCACAGCCGCCCCCGCCCCAAGAAACGGCCTGGGAGACGCCAGCTCCCGGTTCAGAAATTCCAACCGGCGCTCCTCGTCCCACCCCGAGAACCCGGCATCCTCCGCACCGCTCGCGACCAGAAGCTGGTCCAATGCCAGATCATGAAAGCGGCTGTTCTGCCGGATGTCCAACGCGGCCAGGTGGAATCCGAAAACATCCAGCGCACGCCGCACTGGCAACACCGCCGTGTCCGCCAGACGTCCGGCTCCCACGGCACAAAGCGAGGCCGAAAGCTCCGCCAGATGGGCATCCAACTCCAACGGACTCTTGTAATGCAGGGCCTGCTCTTCCAAAGAAAAATCATCCCCGGTTGTCTGCGTCAGCGGCAGCTTGGCCTGCAACAGGAGAACAAACTGACGCCACGGTTCATCCGAATGCTGGCGGGCCAGAACCTCCGCAAGCTCCGGATTCTCGGCCCAGAGCTCCACCAGAATTTTGTCGAGAGCAGGCGGCGCCTCCTGAAAATTGCTGGAAAGCGGCAGCTTCGCGGCAAGATCCTCCAACTGTCGGCGCAGGACGAGCAGCGCGTTGAGCCGCAACTCCCGCAAAGTCTCTGCCGTCACCCCCGCCGTGACCAGCGGGTGTCCGTCCCGATCGCCCCCCACCCAGGTTCCAAAACGCAATTTCGGCCAGGCATGGGGATCCTCCAGAAGGGCAGGGTCCAATCCATTGACCTTCCACGCCTGGTGCAGACGCTCATCCAGGCAGGCCAGCGCCTTCGGGAAGACCTCCCGCAAATAAAACAGCACCCCCCGGCGCTCGGTCGCAAGATCCGGCTTCTCCAGCAAAATCTCACCAGTCCGCCAAAGCCGTTCCAGCACAACCTTGATTTCGTCGCGCAGCCTTTCCCTCTGGAGCGGAGTCAACCGGTCGTTTTCCAGCCTCGTCAGCAACCGGTAAATCATGCGGTGCTGCTCGAGCACGGCCGCCCGCTTGGCCTCCGTGGGATGCGCGGTCAGAACCGGTTCGATGCGGACCTCATGCAGAGACTCCGCGATCTCCCGGCCCGTGAGCCCCTCCGCTCCCAAGCGCCGCAATTCCTTCGCCCACAAACCGGGCTCGTCGGCGGGTCCGTTGTCTATCTCGCGAAGCTGCCGGGTGCGGGTCGAGGCACTCTCCTCCACCATGTTCAAAAGTTGGAAAGCGATCGAAAAAGCCTGTTCCAGCCCCTCCACGCGCCCCTCCTTGATCCCGGTCCACGGCAAGCGATCAGCGACCTCCTGCTGCCCCAACTCCACAAGCACCTCGCGAAGGCAGGCCATGAGGAATTCGAGATCTTTCCCGATTTTTTCAAACCCCGAAGCGATGTAATCCGACGTCGTCTTCACCCGGCGGGGGATGTTTTCGATTTTTAAGAAAATTGCAACAGTTGTCTTGGATTTTTGGTGTTTTTCTCTCCGGCGCCCCCCCCCGAGCGTGCAAATTTCTTGCGGAGTTCGTCCCCCCGGCAATGATGTGCTCCCAACCCGCCCCTTGTCCCATGCCCGTCACTCTCCGCCTCCTCTGCCTGGCCGCCCTCCTGCTTCTCCCTTCCCTGTCTTCTTTCGCCGCCGAACCCTCCGCTTTTTATCTCACCTGGAAGGACGATCCCTGCACCACCATGGTCATCGACTGGCACGTGACAAACGGCTCGCCCGCACCGGAACTCCAATACAGAAAACGCGGGGAAGAGTCGTGGAAAAGCGCCATCGGCCGCACCCACCCCTACCCCCACACGAATCGCACCGTGCTGCGCCAGGAACTCACCGGCCTGACTCCCGACACCACCTATGAATTCCGCTTCGGTCCGGAGGGCCGCATCCTGCACTTCCAGACAATGCCCGAAAAACTCACCAAACCGCTCCGTTTCGCCATCGGAGGGGACACCCGCCACAAACCGGACTGGATGGAAAAAACCAATCTGGTCGCGCTTTCACACGCTCCAGATTTTGTGGTTCTCGGCGGCGATCTCGCCTACGAAAATGGAGACCCCGCAAGCGTCCAAAACGTCATCGAGTGGTTCGACGCCTGCAACAAAACCCTGGTCACCCCGGAAGGCCGCGTCCTCCCGGTGATCGTGGCCATTGGAAACCACGAAGTTCGCGGCGGATTTGTCACAGGCGGTTTTGCCGGGGAACTCCGCCAGAAATCTCCCGGACTCGACGACGCGTCCTTCCGCGCCGAACTGGCCCCGTATTTCTACTCGCTCTTCGCCTGCCCCGGCCAGCCCGGCTACCGGGCACTCGATTTCGGCGACTACATGAGCCTCATCCTCCTCGACTCCAACCACACCAACCCGATCCGCGGCCCGCAGACAGAGTGGTTGAAAGAAACACTCCGACAACGGAAAAACCGCCCGAACGTTTTTCCCGTCTACCATGTTCCCGCCTACCCCTCCGTCAGACCATTCGAGGATGCTGTCTGTCAGGAAGTTCGCGACACCTGGGTCCCTCTTTTTGAAAAATACGGCATCTCCATGGCTTTCGAAAACCATGACCACGCCTACAAACGGACCAAATCCCTCCGGAACGGCAACGTGGACAAAACCGGCATCGTCTTCGTCGGGGATGGTGCCTGGGGAGTCGAAACCCGGGAACCCCACCCCGTCGCCTCAACATGGTTTCTGGAAAAAGCCGCCAAAGCCCGCCACTGCATCCTTGTCACCCTGGATGGAAATTCCCGCACCGTCGAAGTCTTCAACGAAAACGGAGAAAAAATCGACGCCTTCTGACCCCATTCGGCACCGGACAGAATGCTGTGAAAAACCTTGCGGAACGTCGCTCATGCTGTCAAGTTCCCACCCTGTTTTGACGCATGACCATGCGGTTCTCATCGGAGAACGAATTGCAAGTCGTTAAAACAAATTTGGATACTGCCTCGTGGTGTAACGGTAGCACAAATGATTCTGGATCATTTTGTCATAGTTCGAATCTATGCGAGGCAGCCAGGGCGACGGTCCGGTTTTTGAAGCGGGCAGTCCTGTGTTTCGATCAACTTTCCGCCGCGCGTGGGTGTGCGGAATCGTAGGCTTTTTTCAGACGCTCAACGGTCACATGGGTGTAGATTTGGGTCGTTGAGAGACTGGCGTGACCGAGCAGGGTCTGCACGCTGCGAAGGTCGGCTCCGTTGTCGAGGAGATGGGTGGCGAAACTGTGGCGCAACTTGTGCGGGGAAAGATTCGCGGGAAGACCGGCCTGCACCAAGCGGGTCCGGATCATGTCCCAGATCGTCCGGGAGGAAAGGCGTCGGCGGGATTTGTTGAGGAAAAGCGGTCCGTTGTGAACACGCGCAGCCTGGCGGTATTTTGAGAGGGCCTCCAAGGCCGGTCCCCCCACCGGGCAGACTCTTTCTTTGGCACCTTTTCCCCTCACCCGTGCGGTCTCCGCAATCACATCCACATCAGCCACATCCAGCCCGGCCAGTTCCGACAACCGCATTCCCGTGGAGTAAAACAACTCGATGATCGCCGTGTCCCGGAGGGCCATCCAAACAGGGGCCTGCCGGGATTTTTCCTGCCTGGCGGGGGTTTCGATCAGCGATTCCACCTGCGTTGCGGTCATGAACCGCGGCAATTGCTTCTCCGGCTTCGGCAGGGCCACTTCCTTGAGGACATTCTTCTCCACCTCGTTTCTCATCAGCAGGAAGGCATGAAATGCCCGCAGGGCGGACATCCGGAGGCGGATGCTTGCCCGGGCCATTTTCCGCTTCATCATGTCCAGCATCCAATCCCGATAGTCGTCGGCCGGGATCGTCTTCCAGGCTCCCTCAGGGCGAAAATCCCGAAAAGCCCGGATGGCCGTCCTGTAAGTCACAATCGTCCTTGGGGAAGCATTCTGCTCGGCTTCCAGAAATGTGAAAAACGCTTCCGCCAGCCTGTCGGGAGTCTTTCCCGCGGATTTGGTATTCTTTTTCAGACCGTGGCACCCATCGGAACTCCCAACGGGGGTTGGGCCGTGTTTCCCACCTCCCCCACCCGGCCTGTTTGCCGTTCAAACCGGAGAGTGGCCGAACGGGTTTCCACCCCATCCGGAGACGTGGCCACGATCGGAATCTCGTAATTCCCGTCGGGGAAGACAAAATGATACCGGAACGTTCCGTCCGGAGCCAGCGCGACGGGTTTGCCGTCAATCGTCACCGTCGCACGGGGATCCGTGCCACCGTAGAAAATGACCTCCGCGTTGACGTGCATGAAGAACCCCCTTTGCGCAAGGCCGAAGGAACCCAGTGTTTCCGATCCTCCCCAACTGGAGGTCTCCGCATGGCTCCAGCTCGACAGCGCGGCCTGGGACCAACTGGAAAGCGCGGCTCCGGCCCAGGAGGATGTTGCCGCCTGCAGCCAACTGGAAAGCGCCGCCGCATTCCAGGATGTCTCCCCACCGGAGGACTTCGCCGCCTGCAACCAGCTCGACAACACCGCGGCCCCCCACGAGGATTGCAGGGATCCGGAGAATTCCGCCGAGGAGGAAGATTGCGACAGGCTCCAACTGGTGAGAGCCGCCGCCACCCAGCTTGAAAGCGCGGCCGATGTCCAGGATGAGGCTCCCGACAAGGCGGAAAGCGCACTGAAGAGACTGCTCTCGGAAGGCCGCCAGGGAATCTTGGCCAGCAACTCACTCGCCCCCTCGGAATGCAGGCGTTCCTCCAGATGCAGGCGGATGCGGGAATTCAACTCCTCCGAACTCCGCGAAGAAGCGGCCAGTTCCTCAAGCAATTCGCTGCCCAGCAAAGCCTCAAGGATGGATCGGACATCCGGGGCGATTCCGTCGCCGCCGTCAAAAACCGGCCCGCCTTCCCGTTGGGCCCTGCCGAGCGCCTGGATGAGAGATTCTCCCTCGCGGATCGTGGTCTGCACGTTTTCCATGAGTTTTTGAAAACTCAGGTGCAGCGGAATGGTCGCGTAATCGAAGCGGTCCGATCCGGAGACCTTGTCCTGTGGAGTCCGGATCGTCACCGAGCGGGCGATCGGGTGCCACTGGCTTCCCCGGTGGTAGCCGATTTCCACAGTGTATTCCTCCCCGGCATTCGTCACCGGGATGTACCAATTCCGGGTTTCAAACGGCACCTCAATCTCGCTCTCCTCCTTCTCCCCGCAAAACACCTTCAGGAAAGTTTTCCCCCCGGGATGCAGGGCGATGTCGATATCCCAATATGTGAAAAGCCAGTGGGGCTCCTGGGCCACAAGAAAAATCGAATCGGTTCCGTAGGAACGGGGCAGGTCCCCGAGATCCTCCAGCGGAGGCAGCGGTTTCGTGCGGGTGCCCTTCTCCGGGGAACTCCCTGCGGATGGTTTGGTGGCTTTCGAACTGTCCCCGCCGGAAGTGACTTTTTTCATAGTATTTACACCCGTTTCATCGGACCGCATCCTGAGGTCAACCACACTGCGCTTTGCCGCGCAATCCTTTTCTCTTTTTTGGAGAAATTTAGCCGGAGCGGCCATCGGAACAGGATTCCGGCAAATCACCCACTTTCCTCTCCGCAAGGCACTTGAAAAGCCCCGCAAGCCGCGTAAGTTGACGGCGATGAAATCCCTGATCGCCAGCATCGCTCTCCTGGCCGTCCTGTCGGCCATATCTCCCGCACAGCAGCCCTCCGCATCTCCTGCCCCGGGCTCTTCTCTCTCGCAGTTGAACAACTCCTTTGCGGGGGTCTTTGAGAAAGTCGCCCCAACCGTGGTGGTGATCGAGGCCAGAAATACCCGGCCGGCATCCGTTCCCGGCCTGCCCGAGGGCCTGGAATTCTTTCTCCAGACTCCGGAGGGCCGCCCGGTGGGCGAGCAACCGAACATCGGCTCCGGATTCTTTTTTCGCCCGGAGGGATACATCCTCACCAATCACCACGTCGTGGCCAACAGCGACACCATCAGCGTCAAACTCCACGATGGCCGGACATTTCCCGCCGCGGTGATCGGATCGGATGAGAGAAGCGACCTGGCCGTCCTGAAGGTCGAGGGGGCCGATTTCCCGGTCGCCGCCCTGGGGGACAGCGACGCCGTGCGGGTCGGGGAATTCGCCTTCGCCATCGGCACCCCCATGGACCTCCCCTACACCTTCACCGTCGGCGTGGTCAGCGCCAAGGGCCGCAACCTGCAGATTGGCGGAGGCTATGAATTCATCCAGACCGATGCCTCCATCAACCCCGGCAACAGCGGCGGCCCGCTCTGCGACATCGAAGGCCGGGTCATCGGCATCAACGCTCTCATCAGCGGCACCAACCGCGGACTCGGCTTCTCAATTCCCATCAATACCGCAAAAACCATCGCCGGGCAGTTGCTGGCGACCGGCCATGTCGCCCGACCTTGGCTGGGAATCCTCATGGCGGACCCCCGGGAAATCGCCCTCCTCCAACGCCGGTTTCCCAACCTCCCCAAAGGCGTGGTGGTCACACGGGTCGAAGCAAACGCCCCGGCCGAGTCCGGAGGAATGCGCGTCGGGGACATCATCCAAAAAGTGGACGGTCGGGAAGTCACCGAAGGCAGCGACCTCCAGCATGAAATTCTCTCCAAAAAAATCGGCGACAGCGTGGATCTGGATGTCTGGCGATCCGGACGCCTGATGACGATCAGCGTCACCACCGAAGAACAGCCCGCCAATCCCCTGGTCCGCGTCTCCACCACCCCCCGCAGGACGGCCGCCCCGCAGGACCATTCTATCAAACGCCCCCAACCGTCCTCCCCCGGCTTCTCCTATGCCGAACCCACCGTTCAGACACTCCAAAAATTCGGCCTCAAGCCGCGGCAGAATTCCGGCGGCCTTGTCGTCACGGATGTCGAGGAAGGCAGCCCCGCCGCCGTGGCCGGCCTGGAACCCGGAGACATCCTCACCGAAGCCGCCGGCAAGCCCCTGCTTTCCTCAAAAGACCTTGAGACCATCCTCTCCCAGGCCGATCCGGACCGCGGAATCCTGATCCTTCTCGAACGGGAAAACCGCAGGACTTTTGCGATCCTGAAACCCTGATCCCCCCCGACTCAGGACGCCCGGGATTTCTCCAGGCGCGCCTTCACCATCTCAAAAACAATCGGCAACACCGAGACAACGATGATCCCCAGGATCACGATCTTCATGTTCTTCTGCACAAACGGCAGGGCTCCGAAAAAGTAGCCGGCGCCCACAAAAAGCCCGACCCACAGGACCGCACCCAGAATGTTGAACGCAATAAACTTCCTGTAAGTCATGCTCCCGACACCCGCGACAAAGGGGGCAAACGTGCGCACAATCGGCATGAACTGCGCAAGGGACACCGCCCGGCCACCGTATTTTTCATAAAATGCGTGCGCCTTCATGAGATAGTCCTTCCGAAAAAACCACCCCGACTCGAAATGAAAGACCTTCGGCCCGATCCAGGAACCGATGGCATAATTCGTGGTATTGCCCAGAACCGCAGCACAAAGCAGCAGGGGAGCGATGATTTCCACCTCCATCATTCCCTGCGCAGCAAGCGCCCCCACGGCAAAGAGCAGGGAATCCCCGGGGAGAAACGGAGTCACAACCAACCCGGTCTCACAAAAAACGATCACAAAAAGCAACGCATAGATCCAAACCCCGTAGTGCTCGATAAAGGTTCGCAGATGGTTCTCGGCGTGGAGGAAAAAATCGACGATGGCGGACATGACGGGTGTTCTTATGCGTGGGAGCAGCCCCGCTGGCAACTGCAATTTCCATCCGGACTTCCCTGCCGGAAGGACTCCCGGGTTGAACAACCCGGATTATCAGCTATCGCTGGTCCATCCATGACCCACGAACCCGCATCCCTTGACCACGCCCTCGACGAATGCCTGTCCCATGCGTCTGCGGAAGGCATCCGCCTCGGGGACATGCTGGAGCGGCTCGGACGTTCGAGTTTCTGTTTTGCCGCCCTCCTGCTGGCCGTCCCCTTCGTCCAACCGTTCTCCCTCGGCCCGCTCACAATGATCGGCGGCATCACCTTCATGGTCGTCGGCTGGCAAATGGGCCGGGGAAAGGAAAAACCATCGCTCCCCCCCGCCGCATCCCGCCTCGTGATTCACGGCAAAGGCTGGCTCGCCGTCCTCCGCTTCTGCAAACGCCTGCTGGCCTTCTGCCGGAAATTCACCCGCGTCCGCCTGCAATCGTGGGTCTGCGGCCCCCGGGGCGAACGCTTTGTCGGCTGGTTGATCCTTGCGGGAGGAGCCCTTCTTGCCGTTCCCGTCGCCAATCTCCCCTTCAACAACACCCTTCCCGCGCTCATGATCGTGTTTGCCTGCATCGGCTGGCTGGAACGGGATGGCCTCATGGTCCTTGTCTCACTCGCCTGGGGAATCGCCACCCTGCTCTACTTCACCGCCATCGCCGTGGCCCTGGTTTTTTTCGGTTCGCAAGTCTGGGCCTGGATCGAAAAAATCCCGTTCTTTCATTGAAATGGCATCCGGATTTTGTGGCATTTGTATTCCAACCGGCTAGGACCAAGGGGCAACCAGTGGAAAAATCCAACAACCAACTCTCGCGATCGATCGGGCTCTTCGCACTCATCGTCTACGGCGTGGGCGACATGGTCGGAGCCGGGATCTACGGCACGATCGGCGTGGCCGCCGGACACATGGGCAATGCCGTCTGGCTTGCGTTTCTGGTCTCCATGCTGGCCGCGCTTCTCACCGGCCTCACGTATGCCTCGCTGTCCTCCCGCTATCCGTACGCAGCCGGCACCGCCTTTGTCGCCCAGCGCGCCTTCGGTTCCCCCTTTCTTTCCTACGTCGTCGGCCTCGCCGCCATCGCCTCCGGGCTCACCTCCATGGCCGCCGGCGGCAGGGTCTTCGCGGCCACTCTCACCCCGATCCTTCCCACCATCGCACCCATCGTCTTTTCCGCCCTCTTCCTGATCGGGCTCACCCTCGTCAACTTCCGCGGCATCCGGGAGTGCGTGTGGGTCAATGTGCTGTGCACCGCGATCGAAGTCGGCGGACTCCTGCTCATCATCGGCATGAGCCTGCCCTATCTCGGAAGCGTCAATTACCTCGAAACCCCGGCGCATTCCGGAGGAATCACCCCCGGCCTCGTCATGACCGGTGCCGTTCTCACCTTCTTCGCCTTCGTCGGCTTCGAGGATCTGCTCAACCTCGCCGAGGAAGTCAAAAATCCGGAACGGACCATGCCACGCGGCATCATTCTCGCCGTCCTCTGCACCACCATCATTTACATTCTGGTCAGCCTGGCAGCCGTCTCCGTCGTCCCCTACGCCAGCCTCGCCAATCCCGCAAACGGGGCTCCCATGGCCCAGATCGCCACCAAGGCCGCCGGGGGTCTTCCTCCCGGACTCTTCACCGGCATCACCCTCTTCGCCGTCACCAACACCGCCCTCATGAATTTCATCATGGGCTCGCGCCTCGTTTATGGGATGTCCCGACAGAACCTCCTGCCCGCCTGGATCGGCGTCGTCCACGCAAAACGCAAAACCCCGCACCGGGCGATCCTCGTCCTCGCCGTCATCGTCGGCATCCTCTCCCTCAGCGGCGGCATCGCCGACCTCGCCTCCTCCACAAGCCTCCTCCTGCTGTTGGTCTTCGCCCTCATGAACGCCGCCCTCCTCCGGCTGAAACTCCTCAAAGACGAACCGCGCGGCCGTTTTGAAGTCCCCCTTTTCGTTCCCGTTGCCGGGTTCCTCGTCTGCGCGTCTCTCATCATCGCGCGTGTCACCAGTTCCGCCGACGGCTGGAAATCCACCCTCATCGCCACCGCCATCCTCGGCGTCATCTGCCTCCTCTTCTTCCTTGGCAAAAAAACCCGGGAGACAGCCCCCTCCGGCAATCAACCGTGATCAGGCCGGCTTGCGCATCAGCCAGTAAATCTCACCGGGCCAACCAGGGTAAATCCGGCCCCAGGCCAGATTGAATTTCATCCAGGCCGCGGAGTTTTCCAGCGGGCTGCCCTTGCTGCGCATGAAAAACGCGCCGCTATAAAATTCGGTCACCAATCCGGCCTCCGCCGCCATGCGGCGGACCCGTTCGGGAGAAAAGACGCTCACATGGCCCATCGGTCCCGCATTCTGCCGCACCTGCTTCTCGCGAATGCCGGCCAGAAACCCGGGCACCACGGGAAACCCGCCGATCAGCGATCCCCCGGGCGCGATCCCGGCCGCAATTTTTTTCAAGGCTGCCTCGGGCTCAAAAAGGTGTTCGAGAACATGCAGGAGAATCGCACAGTCGTAAGTCCCCGGGAGTGCAAACGCGGGATCCTCCAGGTTCGCCTCAAAAAAATCGTCGTAACCCGCCTTTTTCAGTTTCTCCGTGAGCATGACCGCATCGACCGCGGTCCACTTCGACCAGGAAACCCCGGCAGGCGCGGATTTCACAAACTCCAGCATCTGGCCGCGATGAACGCCGATTTCCGCGACAGACAGAGGACGTCCGGCCCGCAGGCATTCTTCCCGCAACAGTTGATACCCGAACCAATACCGCAGCAGACGCAGCGGGTAGCGAACCCCCTTCGCCTCCGCAGGCATGCCGAAGCGTTTGGCACGGACGGTCGGATTGTCGGCAAGAAATCCGATGTCCCATCGGGATGTGTCGTAGGTCTTCAAAATCGGTCCGGCATCGTGGGCACGGCAGCCCGCGCGGTCAAGCGCTTGCTGAGGAGATCACTTGCATTCAAGCCGTTTCCGGCTTTATTCGAGGGAGAATGTTTGCCCAAAAAGAGGCGCTGATCCGGCTGCTGCACGACAATGATCCCGAGACGGTCCGACTCGTCAAAGAACAACTGACAGCCGCCGGAGAAGAAAAAATTTCCGAGATCCAGGAATTGATGCGCGTGGATGACAAATGTGTCTCCGAACATGCGCGGGATGTCCTCGCGGCCATCAACGGGCGCAATGCAGAAGAAGAATTTTCGCTCCTCTGTCACTTTTTTGGCGACGGAATCGATCTGGAACCCGCCTGCTGGGCTCTGGCCCGGGCTCTCGAACCGGGCATCTGCGTCCTGCCCTTCGAACACAAACTGAACGCCTGGGGCCGCCAGTTCCTGGTGCAAATCTCCGGGGCTGTCAGCAACCGCGAACGCGTCCTCCGGCTTTCCGCGTTCCTCTCCGGAGAACTCGGCTTCCGCGGCAATGCCGAGAATTACTACTGCGAAAGAAACTCGCTGCTGCCAAGCGTCATCGAAACCCGTTCCGGCATTCCCCTCACCCTCACCCTGCTCTACATGATGATCGGCTCCCGCGCCGCCATGAAGATCGAAGGCATCAACCTTCCCGGCCACTTCATCGCCCGCCACGGAGAAATCTATTTCGACCCGTTCCACAGAGGACGGATCCTTTCCCGCCCGGATGTCGAAAGCATCCTGCTCCGGCAGGGGCTGCAATTGCGCCAATGCCACCTGCAGCCGGCCACCCCCCGGCAAATCCTGCTCCGGATGCTGGCAAACCTGCTCTACGTTTACGACCTGCACGGGGACTGCGGGAAACACCAACGGGTGCAGGGATGGATGCAGTCTCTGAAGTGCGGAGCCGAATGATTGTCGAAATCCTGAACACCGGGACCGAACTCCTCCTCGGGGAAGTGGTCAATACCCACGCTGCATGGATCGGCAAACAGCTCTTTCCCCTCGGCCTGCGGGTCTCGCGACAAACGACAGTTCCCGACGGAGACGCCATCCGGGCCGCCCTTGTGGAAGCCTCCGGCCGTGCGGACATCGTCCTTGTCACCGGCGGCCTCGGTCCCACCACCGACGACATCACCCGTGAAATTGTCGCGGAAATGCTCGGCATCCCGCTGCTGCCCGATGCAGCCGTGCGCGAAAAAATCGAGACCCTGGTGGCCGCCCGCGGCTTCACCCTGCGCGAACGAATGCTCCGGCAGGCCATGGTTCCCGAGGGGGCGGTTGTTCTGCCAAATGAGCACGGAACCGCCCCCGGACTTTACCTCGCCCCAACAGGACGTTCCCCCCACCTGTTTCTGCTCCCCGGTCCTCCGCGGGAACTCCAGCCCATGTTCACCGGGTTTGCCCTTCCCCTTCTCCGCGACATCTGCGGGGGCCTTCCCTCACGCGAATGCCGGGTCTACCGCATTGTCGGCCTGGGCGAAAGCGCCGTGGAGGAAATGGTGGGGCTGGCACTCACACGGCGCGAAGACCTCGAAGTCGGATACTGCGCCCGCCCGAACGAAGTCGATCTCCGGCTCATCGGCCCGTCCGAAATCCTCGACGAGGTCGAACCCGACATCCTCCGCGCCGTGGGCAATCATCTCCTCTCCCAAAAAGGCGAACTTCTCGAACAGTGGATCGTCGCCAAACTGCGCTCATTACAAAAGAAGCTGACCACCGCGGAATCCTGCTCCGGCGGTCTTCTGGCCCACCGGATCACGAATATTCCCGGAGCTTCGGAGATTCTGGAATACGGCTTTGTCACCTATGCCAACGGGGCAAAAACCTCCGAACTCGGCGTTCCCTCCCCGCTCCTCGCGGCACACGGTGCCGTGAGCCAACCCGTGGCGGAAGCCATGGCGGAAGGCGCCCTGAAAAAATCGGGAGCCGATTACGCCCTCGCCCTCACCGGAATCGCCGGCCCCGGCGGCGGCACGGAAGAAAAACCCGTCGGCCTCGTCTTCATCGCCCTCGCACAAAAAAACGCCCCCACCCTCTGCAAAAAATTCCACTTCCCCCGCGACCGCGAAACCTTCAAACAGGTCGCCACACAAACCGCCCTCGACATGCTCCGCCGCGTGCTGATCGCATCCGGCGATTGAACCCGGAACCGCCGACAGGAAACTTTTGACAGGATTAGAGCGGTTTAAATAATAATGTGGCCACAGATTTGCGAGCGCCGAGGGTTGCAGGGGTGCGGCGGCAGTGAAGCGGCTGTGTGAAAACACACTGCCCGAACTGCTGACGCAGCCCTGCGGCTCTCGCCGCCGCAAAGCAACGGCTATAGAATTATTTAAACAGCTCTAGTATCATGTCAGACAAGTCATTGACATAAACAAGGGGGGGGGTGTAGGCTCCTCGCATGGCAATTCGAGGACGCCCTGTCATCCGGATCCTT
>CAZPEN010000031.1:0-51122 GCA_964585615.1 uncultured Chthoniobacter sp.
CAAGCAAACGCTACTCATTAAAATCGAGTGTCACATTTATTTAGAGAGATGGTATGAGTTCGAGTTGGTCGCCTTCGATCGAGAGTTTGGTGTCCACGCGCGGGCGGATGTCTTCGCTTTTGCCGGGGGAGTCTGACTCTGCCGGGGTTTCTTTTTCGGCGGCCTTTTTCTCTTTGTTTGCCTGTTTCTGGGAGTTGTGGCGCTCGGTGCTGGCATCCAGAGACGAGTAGTCCGTCCATTCCCGGTGGCGCGGGATGGCGGTTTCTGCCACGGGGGAGTATTCTTTGGCGGGAGCATGGAGGACATTTTCCGCCATGTCCGTCCATTGCCGGACCATTTTCTCCACAATATCCGGATGTTGGGCTGCGACGTTGTGGAGTTCGGTGCGGTCCTGGGCGATGTTGTAGAGTTCCCAGGGTCCGCTTTGGAAGCTGACAAGCTTCCAATCGCCATCGCGCAGGCCGCGATCGCTACCGAAGAGGAGGTGGATGGGGGGGCGGTCCTTGATTTCCCGGCCTGCAAAAAGCGGGGTTATGGAGATGCCCGCCAGCGGGGAGAGGTCACGATCCGGCCAGCTTGTGGGGATGGCGGCCCCTCCGATTTCCGCCAGTGTGGGAAGGACGTCCACGATATGCACGGGAGAATCATTCAGGGAGCCGGGCTTTGTTTTCAAACCGGCGGGCCAATGAACGATGGCCGGAGTGGCGATGCCGCCCTCGAATTGGTTCTGTTTGTAGTAGCGGAACGGCGTGTTGCGTGCCCAGGCCCAGCCGGTGCTGTCGCTCCATTTTGCTTCCGGTCCGCAGGGATCGAGATCGCGTCCCACGGATTTGCGGTCATAAGGACATGCCCCGTTGTCGGACAGGAAGAGGATGAGCGTGTTGTCGAGTTCGCCGTTGCGTTTCAGATCCTCGAAGAGGCGTCCGAGTTCCTGGTCCACGCGGTCGATGAGAGCCGCGTAGGCGGCCATGCGGCGGGATTCCCAGGAGCGCATTTCCGGGGACAGGGACTCCCAGGCGGGGATGTGCTCCGGACGCGGGGCGGGTTCGATGTCTTTTCCAAAAAGACCGAGTTCCTTTTGTTTGGCGACCCTTGCGGAACGGATCACGTCCCAGCCGGCATCGTATTTGCCGAGGTATTTTTTGTAGTCGGCCTCGAGGGGCTGGAGGGGCGAGTGGGGGGCGTTGAAGGCGACGTAGAGAAACCAGGGTTTCTTGTCTCCGCGGGCTTCGTCGAGAAATTTGATCGCGTAGTTGACGTTCTCCACGGTGGTGTAGAATCCTTTCTCCGGTACCTTCCAGGGTTGGCCGTTGAGGCGGAAGGTGTCGTCGCCCTGGTAGTAATTCGTGGCACCCGAGAGATGGCCGAAGTAACGCTGGAAACCGAAGTCTGTCGGTTGTTTGTCCAGATGCCACTTGCCGGTCATGGCGGTGAAGTAGCCAGCCGGGGCGAGAACCTCCGGAAGGGTGGTCGCATGGGTGAGGTTGACATCGCCCGCCTGGCGGCACCAGCGGCCGGAGAGCAGGCTCACGCGCGAGGAATGGCATTTCGCGGTGTTGTAGCATTGGGTGAAGCGCAGACCGTCCTTCGCGAGCCGGTCGAGATTCGGGGTGTCGATCTCCGCTCCGTAGCAGCCGAGATCGGAAAACCCGAGATCGTCCACGAGGATGACGAGGATGTTCGGTTTTGCCGGGGCCGGGGATTTCTCGGCGGCGGGACAATGGCCGCAGAGCAGGAGGGCGAGGAGAGGTGCGAGTTTTTTCATGTAAGGAGGAGTGCTATTCTTTTTCGTCGGCCTTTTTTGCATTTTTGTGGAGACCGTGACGTCCGTCTCCTTTTGCTTTGGGGCCCACGAAGGGAAGGGCGATGGCGGCGGGGCGGGCGTCTTTGTATTGGTCCAGGGCTTCTTGCAGGAGCTTTGCCGCCGCCGCGGCCTCTCCCTGCAAACCGGCAACCTTCAGGGGTTGTTTCTCTTCGATGTCACTCCGCAGATCGTAAAAATCTCCGGTGCGGGAGAGTTTGAAATCCCGTGTGGCGGCAAATTCGGCGATGATCCCGTCTTCTTTCTTGGGGGCATACCAACAGTAGAACCAGTCGCGCGGAGTTCCTTTCTGTCCCAGTATCTGCGGGAGGAAACTGCGTCCGTCGATTTTGAGATCCGGAGGGACGGGTGCCCCGGCCGCATCGCAAACGGTCGGCAGAAAATCCGTGCTGTCCACGAGGGCGTCGGACACCGTTCCCGCCTTCGCCTTGCCCGGCCAGTTCACAATGAGCGGCACGTGCATCCCGGCATCGGTCGGCTGGCCTTTTCCTCCGAGGAATTTGCGGTCGCCCATGAAGGTGACCATGCCGCGCTGGGTGCCGTTGTCGCCGAGGATGATGAGGAGAGTGTTGTCACGGATGCCGAGTTCGTCGAGTTTGGCAGTCAGCCTGCCGACGAGCTTGTCGGTATAGGCGACCATGTCGGAAAAATTCCGGTTGATGCCGTCGGACTGGATGGCACCTTTTTCGCCGCCTTTCTTTCCATAGCCGGGGCTGTCGGGCGTGGGCTGGAAAGGGCCGTGGGTGAGCATCATGGTGTAGTAGAGAAAGAAGGGCTGGTCTTTCTTGCGTTGGATGAAATCGAGCGCGTAATCGCCCACGATGTCCGGGCCGTATTCCTTGTTGGTGAAATCCCTGATGACGCCGTTGATTTCGAGTCCCGGGTCCATGTAGCGGCTGGGCGCGTTTTTTTCCGTCCGGGTATGCTGCCAGAGGCAGTGTTCGTCGAAGCCGAATTTTTTGGGGAGATCGGGATCCGTTCCGAGCTGCCATTTGCCGGAGATGCAGGTTGCGTAGCCCGCCTTTTTCAGGATGTTTGCGAAGGTGGTGCTCGAGGGATCCATCTCGCCGAAGTCCGTATAGTTTCTGACGTTGTAGATGCCGGTCATCAATTGCACACGGGTCGGGGTGCAGACCGGCTGCACGTAGCAGCGGTCGAAGCGCACGCCGGTGGCGGCCAACTTGTCGATCACCGGTGTCTTGTAGGAGGTGCACCCATTGGCACCGATGCACTCGTAGCCCATGTCATCGATGAGCAGGAGGATGATGTTCGGTTTGGCGGAGTCGGCTTCTTTGGCGGCTGCCTGTGGGGAACCGGGGAAAAAGGCCAGGGGGAAGAGAAGTGCGGCAAGAGTGGTTCTGAAAAGCACTCGGATGGAAAATTGGCGAAATCTCATGGAGTTGATTCAACACATTATCCGGCAGAAAGTTTCCTCAAAAAGCGTGGTGAGGATCTTTATCGCACGGGAGAATTTCGGGAGAGAGGTGGGTTCTCCGGGAGGGTTCCGGTTGTCCGGCGGATGTCGTCGAGCTTGCGTTCGAGGTTTGCGACGCAATCGCGGATTTGGTTTGGAGTGCCGAAGAGAACGAAGGTCTCGTTTTGGAGGGTTTCGAGGACATTTGGCCGACCATGTCCGGGGGCCAGCATTCCGGTGAGGAAAAACCGGCTGAGGAGGGCGGCCTGGGTGGGAACGACGTGGGAGAGGACGAGGAAATTCTTCGTCCTCCTGTCCTCGCGGTAGACGATTTTGCCGCTGGTCTTGTCGAGGCCGAGGATCTGGTGGGTGTTGATCTCGCTTTTTGTGGGAGTGTAAAGGCCGACGGCCGGAGAGGTGTCGGGGTTGTCGCCCTTGGCAAGAAGGAGAAACGGGTGTTCCAGCATTTCTTCCTGCGGATCTTTGTCCGTCGAAGGAACGGGGAGGAAAAACCTTCTTTCCTTTCCCCAGCCCTTGACGGTTTCCAACGAGGTGCTTTGCCATTTCCCCTGTTCGATCCACAGGGGGGTGGTGTAGCCGGAGGCGGGAATCAGGCGGATGCCGTAGGCGGTGAAGACGATGTCCGAAAGGTCGTCATCCTTCGCGGTCTGGCTGCCCATGAGGGCGGGGGAGATGTCCTTGGTGCGGGAGGATTCCACGAGCACCGGTTTTCCGTCGGCAAGCAGGGCCTTTTTTCCGAATTGCAGGATGGCTTTGGGCTCGCGGGCGTAGGTGTAGCGGGAATAGAAGCGCAGGACCGGGATCGTGCCGCCTGCGAGGTCCGTGGCATCTTCGTAGAGTCCTTCAAAATCGAATTCGCTGCGCAATTCGTCATCCTGTGACAAACCGGTTTCCTTCAAGCCATCCGTGTCGGAGTTTCCATTGTCTTTGTAACCCTTGAAGTCGGGGACAAGGTCCTCGTGTTCGGTGAAATCAAAAACGGGATCTCCGTAGAGGGGGAGTTGGAACTTGGGAATGGTGAGGGAGTGATCCGTTGCCACCAGCGGGACCGGGGCCCCCGCGTAGTCGTGGAATCCGGCCTGGGTGGGATTGTAGCGTCCGCTGTGGAGCTGATCGCGCACGGACCCCTGCCAACCTCGGCCGAAGAAGGCGGGAACGGCATTTTTTCCGTCCCCGAAGTCCACGAAATTCAGATAGCCTCCGCCCTGGTCGCTGAATCCGAATGTGATGTCGCGAATTTTGAACGTGTGGGTGACGGCTGTGGGATCTGCCTGGCGCACGATGGGGGTTGCGGGAGGATCTGCAGGGAGGGGAGAACAGAGAAAGAGCAGGAGGAAGGCGGGACGGAACAATGGTTTCAATACACAAGAGAGGGACATGAGACTACTTTTCCAATGAGAGAGACTTGATGACAGGAAGCGGAGAGCCCGTATGGCGGTCGATGGCGGTAAAATCCACCCGCACGGCCGTGAAATTCGGAGCTTGCGGCAGGATGTTGGCGAGGGTTTGGGTCGCGCCGGATTCCAATTCCGTGACGCTGGCTTCGAAGGAGTGGTCTTCGGGATTGTAAACCAATGCAAGCCGGTAAGTCGCCCGGGGTTGGGAGGGGAGCGGGGATCCGGTGATGTCTTCGTATTGCCCTTGGATTCCAGATTGGGCATCCACCCGGGACTCCGAAAAATTTTTGGAGATGGCGTATCGAACCGCGAGGTGGTCGGCTGTTTCATTCACATTGGGCAGGAGGTCTTTCCTGGGAACCTTCATGTTGACGAAGCCCAGCCAAATGCCGCGAATGGCGGAGGTATTGCTCCAGGATTCTCCGGGGATGACATCAAGCTGCACGCGCACTGGAGCGCCTGTTTTGAAGAGGCCGGGATCCACGTCGATGAAGAGGCTGGCGTTGGACTGGGCGGACTCTGGTGCGGGGGTGAGGCCTTTTTCCGGGGCAAAAACCAAGCCATTTTTGGCGGGCGACTGCCAGGGGGATTTGCTGCCGGGAATGCTGGCGGCTTTTTTGACCGGGTCGCCTTCCTTGATGGCTTCGCGACCGGGCACTCCTGCGCCGTATTCAAATTGATCGGAAAAAATGACGCCGCCATGCAGTGCCGGGATGCACAGGAGACCGATGGCACAAAGGAGGGGGGGGATCGGGGGATTCACGGGGGGGTTATTTTTTGGGTGTTTTGTCTGAAGGCGGGGCGTAGATGAAATTCAGGGCGAGATCGGAATCGGTCGGTTTGCGGTCGAGCCAGGCCTGTCCCCCCGGGAAGACATCTTTGGGATAGGCCCAGAATCGGATGTCCTTTTGGCGGGGCGGTTTTTCGGTCCGCATTTCCACAAAGAGAGTTTCGCCCTTTTTCACGGGGACATCGAACTTTGCCACGCAGGGGTAAAGGGAATACAGGTGGTTGGCGGGAACAGTCGTTGAAGCGATCAGTTCCCCCTCCGGGCCACCCCGGCGGAGATCGACCAGGAGATCGGAAGAAGCGGTTTTTTTCATCTGGTAAGGGAGTACCCAGGTGACGGCATGGAGAAAATCCCCGTCGGCCACGAAGGTTTGTCCGACAGTCTTTTCCTTTCCGAGGTCCAGGGGATGGTCCATGTCGGGAGGAGTGAAGGCCGTTGCGACAACGCGGTATTTGTCGCGGTATTCCATGAATTCGGGGGCATTGTCCGGGATTTCCGCGCGGTAGTCCGCCAGACGTTTCCGGAGCCGCTCGAGCTCCGGTGCGTATTCCGGATTTTTGGCGAGGTTCTGGATTTCGTCCGGGTCATTTTCCAGATCGAAAAGCTGTTCATATTCGAAGCGGGGATCCAGGTAGCGGATGTATTTCCAGCGTTTGTCCCGCACGCCGATGCTGCTGGGAATGTCGCCGGGGAACATGATGAAATTGTATTCGTAGAACAGGTCTTGGCGCCAGTCCGCCGGGACCTCTCCTTCCAACAGCGGCACCAGGCTTCGTCCCTGCATGGTCTCCGGGGCTTTGAGGCCCGCGAAATCCAGCAGGGTGGGAGCCATGTCAATCGAGAGGGCGAAGGCGTCAACGGTCTTGGCCCGTTCCGCCGGAGCAATGCGGGGATCGTAAACAATGAGCGGCACGCGCAGGCTGGGCTCATACATGAGCCATTTTCCGTAGAAGCCGAATTCAAAAAGGAAATGGCCGTTGTCCGAGGTGTAAACAATGATCGTATTGTCCGCGAGTCCCCTGGCTTCCAGCATGGCGCGGATTTCTCCCAGCGAGCGATCCACGCCCGTGATGAGGCCGTAATACTGACGGGTCCATTCTGCCCCGATGGTCTGCCAGTCCTTGACGGTCTTGCCGTTGAGGCACAGGCGGTCGGTGCGGAGAAAATCGGGAAGTGTCGCGGCGGCCTCTTCGCTGAGGGTCTTTGACAGGGGAATCTTGGTTTTCTTGTAGAGGGCAAGGCATCCCGGTTCCACTTCGCTCCACGGGCCGTGCGGTGCTTTGTAGCTCACGGAGAGACAAAACGGGCGGTCCCTGGGGGCCATGTCCAGAAATTCCTGAGCCTGGGAGGTCATGATGTTCGTCAGGTGCTGTCCGCTTTTCCCTTCCGGCCAGTAGGCTCCCTGTTCCTCCACCGCTTTCCAATAGTCGAATTCCTTCCCCGCCCGGTCTTGCAGGCTGTTGATCGTGGCCCCGACTCCCCACTTGCCGATGAAACCGGTGAAATATCCCGCCTTTTTCAGGATCATCGGATACGTTTCCTGAAGCTGGGCATCGGTGAAGGCCTCGGCAAACCCGCGGATGCCCGTGGTTCGGGAATACCGTCCGGACAAAATGCAGGCCCGGTTCGGAGCACAGACCGAGGTGGTGACAAAGGAATTCCTGAAAAGGGAACCTTCTTTTGCCAACTTGTCGATCTCCGGGGTGATGACCAAGGGATTACCGGTTGCTCCCAGGGTGTCTGCACGCTGATCGTCTGTCAGCAGGAACAGAATGTTGGGTTGCCTGGGGGGCTGTTCAGCGGCTTGGAGAAGCGGACTGCTCGAGAAGAGCAAAGCCTGCGAGGAGAGAAGGAGGCAAAGACGGGAAAGGGACATGGCTTTGAATCAGAAACGATAACATGGAATGCAAATCGATAAACGAAAAATTACCAATAATTCCTGTTTTGCCATGAACTCTCTGACAGGAAAAACCGGATTTCTGAGGGGAAAACAGGGGAGGAAATCAGCCGATCCAGTCGAAGAGGACCGGTTTTTCCACGTCGGGGTGCAGGCTGTGGTGAACCGGGCAGGCCAGCGCGGCGGCTTCCAGAAGCTTCCGTTGGGGGTGGTCCGGTGGGAGGGGGATGCTGAAAACGATCTCGATTTTGGCAATCCGCCGGGGAGCATCGGAGGACATGGTTTTGTCCACACCTACCGTCATTCCCTCCAGGGGGACTCCATGCCGTTCGGCGGCGATGCCCATGATTGTGGCCATGCAGACGCCAAGGGATGTGGCGGCGAGGTCCGTTGGGGAAAAGGCTTCGCCCTTGCCATGATTGTCGACCGGCGCATCGGTTTGGATCCTGGACCCCGAAGGTCCGTGTTGCGCCTCGCAGCGGAGGCCGCCCAGATAGGAGATGTCCACGTGAACCATGTGGATAGTTTAACGCAGAAAGCCCGCCCTCCGGCAATCTCTCTTGCGGCCGGGCCCTTTGGCCGGAGGAGAGGGCCTCCTCCGGCGAAGGGGTTTTGACCGGTCAACCGATGGCGATTTTGCGCGGTTTGCTGGCTTCCGCCTTTGGCAGGCGGACCGTGAGCAGACCCTGATTCATCGTGGCGGAAATTTTTTCCGCATCGATCGAGGGATCAAGGTCGAACACCCGGCGGTAGGCCTGACCGGTGGATTCCGTGTAAACGGCTTTTCCTGCGGCTGTCGGCGCGGCCCGGTGGCCGGTGAGCGTGAGTTTCCCGTTGTCGAACAGGATCTCCACGCCTTCTTTCCGCACACCCGGCATGTCGACTTCCAACAGGAAGCCCTCGGCATCGTGGTGCAGGTTGACTGTCGGAACGACGTATTCCAGCCGTCCGGGCACCGTGGCCCGGTTTTCGCATTTGGTGAGTTGTGACATGGCTTTTTCCTTTCCTTAGCTGATGGTGATTTTCTTCGGTTTTGCCTCTTCGGCTTTGTGCAGGACAACCGTCAGGATGCCGTCCTCATAGGTGGCATTGACGTTGTCCGGAGTTACCGGCGCGGGGAGGGCGACTGTTCTGCTGAACGTTCCGAAGAAGCGTTCGCTGCGGAAGCTTTCGCGATCTTCCTCTTTCGCTTCGCGCTTGCCGGTGATGGTCAGAGCGCCGTCTTCCAGCGAAAGATCGAAGTCCTCCTTCTTCATGCCGGCGAGCTCGACCTTCACGGTCACGGTGTCGGCATCTTCAAAGACATCCAAAGCCGGCGACCAAGTCCGGGGCCCTGCGGATCCCGTCAAACGGTATGCGGAATCCAGCAACTCCCGCAGAGGCGAGAGGCGGTCAAAGGGCGTCCATGCCGCCAGTTCCGGTGTTCTGTAACGAATGATGTTCATGTTTAATTTCTCCTTTTGTTGGTTGGGTGGAATTTTTGATTCCATTAAACATTCAGCGTAAAATGTGCCGGGTGTTTTTGAATAGGGTTTCTGTTTTTTAATGTGTTGTTGCAAAATTATTTATGAAATTTTTCTCTTTTCTTTAAGTGTCAAAAAAGAGCCATATTGTCACTTTTTCACAAAAATCAAAAATCGTATATTAGCGCCTTTTTGTCTCGCTTTTGCTTTGATTGAGATCGATGGGGGGCTCGACTGGCGGCCAAGTTTCCGGGAGGGGTTGGCAATCCCGCGCTTGCATGGAGAGGAGACATCCCATTTACTACCGCCCCATGTCCATGGAACCCGGTTACTCCCGAAAGAACCCTTTTTCCGCCACGCTGACCACCAACCGCAGGCTGACTTCCGAAGGGTCAAACAAAGACACGCGTCATTTTGAAATATCCCTTGAAGGGTCGGGGTTGGCTTACGAGGTCGGGGATTCTTTGGGGGTTTTTCCCGCGAATCAACCCGAGTTGGTGGAGATGGTTCTGTCCCAGCTGAAGTTTCGGGGAGACGAGGAGGTGGTGACGACGGATGGCCTGTCGGTCCCGGTTCGCGAGGCCTTGTTGCGACATTACATCCTGACCGAGCCGTCGAAGCCGCTTCTTCAGGCGGTGTCCGGGAAGGACAGTTCCGGGAAATTCCTGGCGACGCTTCTGGATCCCGTGGCCAAGGCGGATCTGGAGAATTTTCTCCGGGGTCGCGATGTGCTCGATGTGTTGCAGGAATTTTCCGCCGCGGAGTTTTCTCCCGGGGAGTTTGTGAAGACGCTGCGCAAGCTGCAACCGCGGTTGTATTCCATCGCCTCCTCCCGGAAGGCAGTCGGGGAATCGGTTCACCTGACAGTCGCAGTGGTGAAATACCGGGTGGAGCACAGCCCGCGCGAGCGCTCCGGGGTTTGTTCGACATTCCTGGCGGAGCGTGCCGGGTCGGGCGTGCCGGTGTTTCTTCACAGCGCCAAACATTTCCGCCTGCCGGAGAACCCGGAGGTTCCGATCATCATGGTGGGCCCGGGCACCGGGATTGCGCCCTTTCGGGCTTTCCTGCAGGAACGCCGGGCGACCGGGGCGGGGGGCGGGGCCTGGTTGATTTTCGGAGAACAACATGCCGCCACGGATTTTCTTTATCGGGAGGAACTGAAGTCCGCGCTCCAGGAGGGAACCCTGACCAGGTTGACGACTGCCTTTTCACGGGATCAGGCGGAGAAAATTTACGTCCAGCACCGCATGAAGGAAGAGGGGGCGGAGTTGTTTGACTGGTTGCAGCGGGGTGCCTATTTCTACGTGTGTGGCGATGCGGGCAACATGGCAAGAGACGTCGATGCCGCCTTGCACGGCATTGTTGAACAGCATGGCGGGATGTCCGCCGGGAAGGCTGTGGAATATGTGGATGCGATGAAAAAAGAAAAACGGTACCGGAAGGATGTCTACTGATGGACTCTCAGGAAAAGTCATCGAGGGGGCGTGCGTGAAGAGCCCCTTCCGCCACGTTCATTTTTTGGGGATTTGCGGGACGGCCATGGGTTCGGTTGCCGCCGCGATGCGCGACCGGGGATTCCAGATCACCGGGCAGGACGACAAAGTCTACCCGCCCATGTCCACCTTCCTGGCCTCCAAGGGTGTGACGATTACCACGGGGTATGATCCTGCCGACATCCCCGCCGCCGATGTGATCGTGGTGGGGAATGCCATGACGCGGGGAAATCCCGCCGTGGAGGCGGTCCTGAACCGCAAGCTGCCCTACCTGTCGCTGCCGGAGACCCTGAAGCAGTTTTTCCTGCGCGGGCGTCACAATCTGGTCGTCACCGGCACGCATGGGAAGACGACCACGACATCCCTCCTGGCGTGGATTTTTGAATCCGCCGGGCGGGCCCCCGGCTACCTCATCGGGGGAATTCCCGCGAACCTCGGCCAGGGGGCCAGCCTCCGGGAGTCGAAGTATTTCATCATTGAGGGGGATGAATATGACACGGCCTTTTTCGACAAGCGCTCGAAATTCATCCACTACCTGCCCGAGCTGGTGGTCGTGAACAACATCGAGTTCGATCACGCCGACATTTACCGCGATCTGGACGAGATCAAGACCAGCTTCCGGCGGTTGCTGAACATCGTTCCTTCCGAGGGGATGGTCCTGTTGAACGGGGACGATCCGAACTGCCTTGATGTCGCGAAGACCTGCCCGGCCCCGATTGTGGAGGTGGGATTTTCCGCAAACGCAGGCAACCAGATCCGGAATGTCGCGCACGGTGCCGACGGGTCGTCCTTCGAGCTGTTCGGGGAGAAATTCGAGATCCCGCTCTCCGGCGACTTCAATATCCGCAACGCGGCAATGGCCGCCTCGGCAGCGCATTACTACGGCATCTCGCCGGAGGAAATCCGCCGGGCACTGGCTTCGTTCCAAGGAATCAAGCGCCGGCAGGAAGTGCGTGGGACGGTGCGGGAGATTACGGTCATCGATGATTTCGGACATCATCCCACGGCCATCCGCGAGACGCTGGCGGGGTTGCGGGCGAAGTATGGAAGCGCACGGCTCTGGGCGATTTTCGAACCCCGGTCGAACACAACCCGCCGGGCGGTGTTCCAGAACGAGCTTCCCCTGGCATTTGCGGAAGCGGACGGGGTGTTCATTGCCCGGGTGGCGCGGCTGGACCAGCTTCCGGAGAATGAACGGCTGAATCCTGAAAAGGTGGTCGCCGACATTGCGGCTTCCGGGCGTCCGGCGTTTTATGAGCCGACGGCGGATGACATTGTTTCTCGTCTTGCCCCGCTGGCCGCAGAGGGGGATGTTGTTGTTGTCTTTTCCAACGGAGGCTTCGATGGCATTCACCAAAAACTGCTCGACCGGCTCTGACGGGGGCGGAACTGTCGGCGGGCTGGTGCTGATCGACGGGGACTGCCTGTTTTGCAACAGGGTGGCGCGTTTTGTGATCCGGCACGATCCGGAGGGGCGGTTCCGGTTTGCGGAATTGGGTTCCGCGGCGGCGCTTCGGGAGCTGGGTTCGCGCGGGGTCGCGGATCTTCCGCCGGGCACCATTGTTCTTGTGCGCGGAGAAGAGATTTTTTTCCGGAGCGAAGCCGCCTTGCGCCTGCTGGGAGAGATGACGTTCCCGTGGAGGCTTGCCGGGTGTCTGCTGGTGATTCCCCGGGTCCTGAGAGATCCTTTTTACCTGCTGGTTGCGCGCTGGCGGCACCGGCTTGGAGGCCGTGCCGAATCGTGCGATGTCCTCTCCGCCTCCGAACGGAGCCGGTTTCTCAGGGAATGAGCGCCTTCAGGAAATCGAGGAAAAACTGTCCGCCCTTTTCCAGATCTTCGATCGAGATGAATTCATCACAGGTATGGGCCTGGGCGATGGAACCCGGTCCCAAAGCCACGGCCGGGCAGCCCTTGGTGGCAAAAACGGCGGCGTCACAGAACCAGGGAGCGCCGGCGAGTCCGGCACCACATCCTTGCAGTGCGGCGATCAGGGGGTGGGCCGGATCGGTGTAAAGCGGATGGGAGACGGTTGTGGAGATTTCGATGTCCGGCACCCGGGTGCGGAGGATTTTTTCCACGAGGGAAATGTCCTGCCCGGGAATCGTGCGCATGTCCACGACCGCCCGGCACGAATCGGGGACGATGTTCACTTTCGACCCGCCGGAGATCGTGCCCACGCTCACCGTGGGGTGACCGAGCACCGGATCGCGGAGTTGTGCAAGGGCGGGGGCGAGTTCATCGCGGATGGCTTCCACGGCTTCGCACATCTTGTAGATCGCGTTGACCCCGGCATCGGGTTTTGAGGCGTGAACGGCAACGCCGGACGTGTGGAGGGCGATCCAGGCGGAGCCTTTGTGAGTGTGGACGACCTTCAGATCCGTCGGTTCTCCCGCGATGACAAAAGCAAATTCTTCCTGTGCCGCCAGGGCCTTGGCCCCGTGCTGTCCGGCTTCTTCGCCCACCAGGCCGGCGAACCAAACTTCATACGGCAGGGAAGCCAGAAATGGCGCGGCTTCCTTGAGCGCCCACAACATCGCCGCCATCGGACCCTTGGTGTCCGTCGCTCCCCGTCCCCAGAGTTTTCCGTCGCGGATTTCTCCGGCAAACGGATCAATGGTCATTCCCGTGACGCTGACGGTGTCGGTGTGCGGAGCAAAAAGGAGCCGGGGCTTTCCAATGCGGTCGGATGGAAAGCAGCCGATCACATTCGGGCGTCCCGGAAGGACTTCCCGGAGTTCGGCGGAGGCCCCTGCCCCGGCAAGAAATTCCGCAAGCCACTTCGCGCAGACGGCTTCGCCGGTATGGGGAGTTCCCGGATCCCCGTCCGGGTTGACGCTCGGGATGCGGACCAGCTCGCGGGCAATTTCGGGGACGGTCATTTGTTCAAATACCATTCGATGAATTTCGGGATGCCCTCCGCGATCTTCGTCCGGGGGTTGTAGCCGAGGAGGGAACGGGCTTTGGTGATGTCCGCCGAGGTGAGCGGCATGTCCCCCTGTTGCTCCGGCAGGCGTTCGATGACAGCTGTCTTTCCGAGGCCCTTCTCGATTTCACGGATGAGTTCGGAAAGGGTGATCGTCTGGTTTTCCCCGAGATTGAAAATATCAAACAGGGGGCCTTCGTAACGGAGGGCTCCCATCACTCCCTGGACGATGTCATCGATGTAGGTGTAATCCCGGCGCGTCGATCCGTCGCCATATTGGGGGATCGGCTTTCCCTTGTGGATGGCGTCCGTGAATTTGTGAATCGCAAGGTCCGGACGCTGCCCCGGTCCGTAGACCGTGAAAAACCGGAGGCACACGACACGCAGGCCGAAGAGGTGGGAGTAATTCCCGCAAAGGTGTTCGCCCGCCAGCTTCGTCGCAGCGTAGGGACTCAGGGTTTGGGGAAGCGGCAGGTCTTCGGAGAAGGGGACCGTCTTGGAAAGCCCGTAAACCGAGGAACTCGAGGCAAACACAAACCGTCCGACCCCGTGCTGTCGGGAGGCTTCCAGAAGGTGATGGGTGCCGGTGATGTTGGTGTCGATGTAGAGCTGGGGATCCTTCACCGAGGGCCGCACCCCCGCCCGGGCGGCAATATGAATGACCGTCTCGAATTTCCCTTCCGCAAACAGTTCCTGGATGACGTCGCGGTCGCGGATGTCGCCCTCGACCACTTTGACGTTCCCGTTCAACGCGGCGACATTGGCCCGTTTGATGGCGGGATCGTAGTAGTCGTTGAAGTCGTCAATCAAAGTGACGGTGTGTCCTTCCGACAGCAAAAGCCGGCAAACATGCGAGCCGATAAATCCGGCACCGCCGGTCACCAGAATATTCATCCGCAGAGGGTAGCTGTTGCGGGAAAACCCCGGCAAGGATTTTCAGGCGGACTTCCCGGCCCGCTCCTGCAGCGACTCTGCAAGCTTCCGGGCCATTCTTGTGAGGCCGCGCTCGAAGAGGTATTGATATTTCTGGGTGCCGTCCCGGTGGGCGATCTCCAGTTTGTCGCAGAGAAATCCGGAGCGGTGCGTGACAGCGGCCCCGGCAATGTCCATCTCCAGAACCGTTCCGTTCCCGAAGCCTTTCGTCACGAAAAACAGGCGGGAGGGTTCGTCCTGAAGGCAGACGAGCCATCCGGAAAAGTTTGCCGGCAATCTCGGCCCGCCGCCACTCAGGCAGAAAACCGTCCATTCGACGGGCGTTGTGCCGGAGTGGGCGCGGCGAAGGCGGGTTTCGACAGGCCCCGGCAGGCGATGCCCCGGCACCGTCTCCTGGTCTTCTTCGGGCGGGGCGTTCAACTTCCGCCACGCCAGCCAGAGCTTGGCACGGATCCCCCGGAGCAATTTCGGCAGCATGGTGACGACGACCCCGGTGAAGAGGACCGCCACCAACAGGCCCACAACCGGATTCCAGACCAGGAGGCCCAGGCCCGCGCAAACCACACCGTCCTCGGCCAAACTGAGTCCGATGTTGGAAACCGGTTCGGGAGAGGTGTTGGCCACGAGGCGGATGCCGGCCTTGGCCACATGGGAGGTGAGGGCCATGCCGCCGGCGACCAGGGCGGCCACGACTTCGAAAACGGGATGGGCATCTCCCAGAGCCGCCACGGCGAGTGCCGCAGCTCCCACCGGACGGATGAACGTGTGTACGGCATCCCAGGCGGTGTCGATCCACGGGATCTTGTCCGCAAAAAATTCGATGAGGTAGAGGAACCCGGCCACGCCGATGATGAGGGGATCGGAAAGAACATCCAGATCGTGGAGGGCAGGCGGCAGCACGACCCATTCCATCCGCAGGGCCAGACCGGTGACGAAGACGGTGAGATAAAGGTTGATGCCTGCCAAGGTGGCCAGGCCGAGGGCCACGCCCAAGAGATTCAACACTTCCATATTCCCGACTATCCGGCCACATACCCCGGATTGTCACGCCCCGAATCGGAAGGGAGTCAGAACGGAAAATCGTTTTTCACCGGTTGCTTCGGGGTGGCGGCTTTCTCCGGGATCCTGGCGGTGGTCTGGATGGTTTTTCCGGAGACCCGGATGGCGCGTTCGGGGCGCACCGGGCAGGCCGCCTCGCAGGCCCCGCAGCCGATGCAAAGCGCCTCGTCCACCCGGGGGAGGAGCAGGTTTCCACGATAGGGAACCGTGTCCACCGCCTTGGTGGGACAATGCTCGGAACAGGCCGCGCAGTCGGTGCCGTCGGTGTGCACGACGCAGTGCTTTTTGTGAAAATGCGCTTCGCCGATCTGTGTCCGCTGTTTTTGTTCGAGCGGAAGGGAAACCAGTGCTCCTGTCGGGCAAACTTCGATGCAGCGGGTGCAGTCGAAGTTGCAGTATCCCGATTCCGGATCGATCCGGGGCTTGAACAGTCCCCGCCATCCGTATTCCAGAAAAGAAGGCTGGAGGGTTTGGGTCGGACAGTTGGCAACGCACAATCCGCAGGCGGTGCACCGGTCCAGGAACTGTTCCAGACTCACGGCACCGGGGGGCATCAGGGGATGGGGAGCGTGTTCTCCATGTCCGCCGTGGTTCTCATGCTCTTCCCGCCCGTCTTTCTCCCCGTGATTTCTATCTCTGGCAAAAAGACGCGGCGCAAGGGTTCCGGAGACCAGGGCGGCTCCGAAGACCAGGAGAGTTCTGCGCAGGGAGGGATCTGCGATTCCGGAGACTGCCTTCTCCGGGGAGCGATGCCGGGGCTGCCAGCGGTATTGGATGCCGCCCTTGTCGCAGGCGGACACGCAATTGTAGCACGTCACGCAGCGGGAGAAATCGATCTCCCGGTTTTTCAGGTCGATACACCGGGCCTTGCAGGCGCGGAGGCAGTCCCCGCATTTTTCACACACGGATTTGTCGATTTCCAGACGGAGCAGCGCGTGTCGGGAGAACTCCCCGAGCAGGGTTCCCACAGGACAAAAGGTGTTGCAGTAGATCCGTCCCCGCCAGGCGGCCAGGACAACGAATCCCACAAACATCCCTGCAGCGATCAGACCCGGAACGGCGCATGGTGACGGGGGAACATGAAACAGGCGGTGGAACCCCGCCTTTTCCGCCAAGGGTACCAGAAGGTTGTTCAGCGCGGTGAGGGCCGGAAGAAATACCCCGGCGGCCATTCGCCCGAAGAGACTGTAGGGATCAAGCAGGGAGACGACGAGCCAGAGACCGGCGAAGCCCGAAACAATGGCAAGGAGCAGCACGCTTCGCCGCAGGGAGCGCTGTTCCCGCACGAAGCTCAGGCGTTTCGGGGAAATCTTTCCCCGGATCCACCAGACGACATCCTGAAGAATCCCCAGCGGACAGACCGCGGAGCAATAGATCCGCCCGGCCAGGAGCGTGAGCGCCAGCCAAAGAAAAACGGCAACCGCTCCCGCGCCAGCCAGCGCCCGCAGAAGCGAGGGCACGAATTGGATTTCCGAAAAAAACGCGCTCCACGACACGGGGACAAGTTCCCGGAAATCCAGGAACCCCGCGAGAAGGCCGCAGAAAGCAAGTCCTGCCACGGCGAGGCGCACCCTGCGGAGCATGGGATTTTTCATGGGAGGCGACCCGGCCGGGTCAGCCGAGACTGATCCGGGCAATGTTCAGATTTTCCAAATCCATCCGGCCAAATCCCAGTTCCGCGGCGATGGGAATGTGGCCGATGGAGGCCGGATCATAACCCAGAAGTTTGGCCGCCGCCGCGTCCGCCGCGACAATGTCCGGCGAAACAACCAGCGTCTTCATTTCCACGAGATCCTCCACGGATTTCCCCCGCGGTCCGTTTTGGACCATCGGATGCCAGGCATCCACGATCGTGAGTGCCGGTTTGCGGACATACAAAAACTCCGCGATGCACCGCTGGAGATCGTTCTTGTGATAAAATTTCCGGTCCCAGACCATGCCCATGAGGTTTTTGATTCCGGCCGTCATTCTGGCTCCGGAATGATGTTTGAGCACGGGAACATTGATGACCACATCGCTGCCGGTGAAAAGTTCGTGAGCTTTTCCGGTTTTGAGATTCCGGGCGGCGGGGCTGTCGAAATCGCGATACATTCCCGGATCCTTTCCCGGCACCATCCGTCCGCCGGCGGCTTCCACGGCCGGGCCGATGCCGCTGTTGGCGTAGGTCCGGGTCCACTCGTCGCAGGTGTTGTCGCACACGAGCACTTCCGCCGCCCCTGCGGCCAGGCACAGGGCGGTCAGGTGTCCGACAAGTTCGGGGTGGGTGTTGGCTCCGCGTTCCGGAGGTGCATCCCACCCGATATTCGGCTTCACCAGCACCCGCTGGCCGGGCTTCACAAAATTTCCCAATCCCCCGAGCGCTTCCAACCCGGCATCCAGCATGTCTTTTCGGGAGCCATTCCGGACAGCCGCCAGGTCATGGGGCTTCCCTGCGGGCTGTTCCGCAAACAGGCGTCCGAAATCCGCCAGGGAAAATACGGCTCCGGCCAGGACCGAGCGCTTCAGGAATTGACGTCGTCGGATGTTCATGGTGCGGGGAGGTGCAGGAGGAATTCTTTCGTGTTGAATATAAGCCAGTCTTATATTTTGCAACATGTTTTCTTTTTAAGGAATCAAATCGTGCGCTGCAGATTTTCTGTGGCGGCGGGGGTGCTTTCATGCCACGTTCCGCCATGAAATTTCTGATTTGTCTGGCGGCTGCCTTTGCTGCGTCCGCCGCGTTCTCAGACGACCAAAAACCCATGCTCACGCCGCTTCAACAATACGTCACCGCCCAGTGCGGGACGGAACCGCCTTTCAAGAACGAATACTGGGACAACCATCGCGACGGGATTTATGTCTGCATTGTCTCCGGACAGCCGCTTTTCAGCTCCAAGGACAAATTTGATTCCGGCTCCGGCTGGCCGAGCTTCACGCGCACGATCGACGAGGCGGTCGTGGAGAAAAAGGAAGACACGTCCCACGGGATGACCCGCGTCGAGGTGCGGTCAGTGAAGGGAGACTCCCACCTCGGACATGTCTTTCCGGATGGCCCCGCGCCGACGGGAGTGCGTTACTGCATCAATTCCGCGGCCCTGCGTTTTGTCCCGGTGGAGGATCTGGAGAAGGAAGGCTACGGGCAGTATAAGAAATTGTTCGAGAAGCCGCAGAAGGAATAGCGGCGCAACTTTTTGGATACAAAAAAATCACCGGTTTTTCCGCTTGATGTAAATGCATGTATGGTCATATAGTATTATGAATTGACTATGAAAACCATCAAAGCGGAAGAAGTGAAGAGCGGGGATTTGTTGTTGGATGTGCGGACGCGGGGCGAGTTTGCCACCGAGCATATCGAAGGTTCGGAATGCGATCCTCTTCAGGAGCTGAATGCCGGGGCATGGGCGGCGAAGCTGGATGGAGCCCGCCGGTGCGTCGTGGTTTGTCAGGGTGGCATCCGCGCGAAGCAGGCGGCGGAGAAGCTCGCGGCGGCGGGGGTGGGGAATCTGGTGGTGCTGGAGGGAGGCGTGAACGCCTGGAAGGCGGCGGGCAAGCCGTGCCTCCGCGGCGAGAGATGCGTTTTGCCTCTGGACCGCCAGATGCGGATCGTCATGGGACTGCTTGTCCTGACGGGAGTGATCCTTGGCGCGGTGCTGAACCCCGCCTGGTATGTGCTGGCGGGATTCATCGGGGCAGGAATGATTTTTGCAGGCATCACAGACATCTGTCCGCTGGCGATGGTGGTTGCGAGGATGCCGTGGAACAATACGGGAGCGCCGTGCTGCAAAGGGAGCGGCAAACAGACGGCATGCTGCGGAGGAAGTCACAAATGAAAGTCATTATCGTCGGTGGAGTGGCCGGTGGCGCGTCCTGCGCGGCCCGGCTGCGTCGTTTGGATGAAAGCGCGGAGATTCTGATGGTGGATCGCGGGCCGTATGTGTCGTTTGCGAACTGCGGGCTGCCCTACCATGTGGGCGGGGTCATCAAAAAGGAGGCGAGCCTTCTGGTGGCCGACGAGCAGCTTTTCCGCGAACGCTTTGGGATCGATGTGCGCACCCGCTGCGAGGTGGTGGGGATTTCTCCGGAGAAAAAAACCGTGGAGTTGAGAAACGTGGAGACGGGAGAAATTTGCATCAAGTCCTACGACAAGCTGGTGCTTTCTCCCGGGGCGTCGCCGGTCCGGCCTCCGTTGCCGGGCATTGATCTCCCGGGAATTTTCACCGTGAGGACGGTTCCGGACGCCCGGGAAATCCGCGCTTGGATTGAGGACCGGCAGGCGAAGCGGGCCGTGGTGGTGGGCGGCGGGTTTATTGGCCTGGAGATGGCGGAAAACCTCGTGCATCGCGGGCTTGATGTGACGGTTGTGGAAATGCTCGACCAGGTGATGCCTCCGCTGGATCCAGAAGTGGCCCGGGTCGTTGAAAATCATCTGGAGGCGCATGGTGTCACACTGGCTCTGGGAGACGGCGTGGCGGGGTTTCGCAGGGCAGAGGACGGGGCATTGGAAGTCCTGACCGCTTCCGGGAAAACGCACCCGGCGGATCTGGTGATCCTGGCCATTGGAGTCCGGCCCGAAACGTCCCTTGCAAAGACGGCCGGGTTGGAATTGGGCGAACGCGGCGGCATCCGTGTGGACGAGAACATGCGCACGTCCGATCCCGATATCTTCGCCGTCGGGGATGCGGTGGAGGTCAAAGATTTTGTCACAGGACAGTGGGCATTGATTCCATTGGCCGGTCCTGCCAACCGCCAGGGTCGAATTGCCGCCGATGTGATTGCGGGGCGGGATTCCCGTTTCCGCGGCACGCAGGGAACGGCCATCTGCGGAGTCTTCGGACTGGCCGTGGCATCCACTGGAGCCAGCGAGAAGGGGCTTGTCCGCCTGGGAGAAAAAGACTTCGAAAAAATCTACCTCTTTCCGCGATCCCACGCCGGCTATTACCCCGGAGCGAAGCAACTGACGATGAAAGTGATTTTCCGGAAGTCCGACGGACGGCTTCTCGGGGCGCAGGCGGCGGGCGAGGACGGAGTGGACAAGCGGATCGACGCAATGGCGATGGCCATCCAGATGGGCGGGAGCGTTTACGACCTCGAGGAAACCGAGCTTTGTTACGCGCCGCAGTTCGGAGGAGCGAAAGACCCCGTCAATTTTGCGGGAATGATTGCCGCCGATGTCCTCCGCGACGATATGCCGCTGGCGCACTGGACGGCTGGCGATGAAGTCTTCCTCCTCGATGTGAGGGATCCCGATGAGTTTGCCGAGGGGCATGCTCCGAATGCGGTGAACATTCCTCTCAACGACCTGCGTTCCCGCCTGGACAAACTTCCCCGGGGGAAGGAAATCCATGTCTGTTGCCGTTCCGGCCAGCGGGCCTATTACGCGACCCGGCTCCTGGCACAAAAAGGATTTCCGGTGAAAAACATCTCGGGTGGAATGCTTGCCAGAGAGATCATCCTCAATACCTGAGAATTTTTTCGAGAAACTTGCGGGTTGCGGGGCTGGCGGGGTTGGAGAAGAAATCCCCGGCGGGTGCGCATTCCCGGATGCCGCCTTCCGACACGAAGGCGACCAGGTCGGCGGAGTGACGGGCGAACCCCATCTCGTGGGTGACCAAAATGATGGGTTTGTCGGACTCGCGAAGTTCGGCGATCACCTCCAGGACTTCCGCGGTCATTTCGGGATCGAGCGCGGAGGTCGGTTCGTCGAGGAGCAGGAATTTCGGCTCGATGGCCAGGGCCCGGGCGATGGCCACACGCTGGCGTTGCCCGCCGCTGAGGAGTCCGGGTTGCTTCCCGGCATGTTCCAGAAGCTGGAATCTCCGGAGCATATCGTCCGCACGCCGGGCGGCGTCGGTTTTTGAAAAACCATGCACTTCCACAAGAGGAAGCTCCACATTTTCCCGGGCACTGAGATGGGGAAAGAGATTGTAAGCCTGGAACACAATGCCGATTGTGCGCCGATACAGACGGAGGGCGTCTTCGGTCCGGGGGAGTTCCCTGCCATCGACAAGGATGGTGCCGGAGTCCGGGCTGTCGAGCCCGGCGAGGAGCCGCAGAAGGGTGGACTTTCCCCCGCCCGACGGGCCGATCAGGGCGAGCGTGTGGGAGAATTCCGCTTCAAACGACGCGTTGTCGAGCACGCGGTGCCTGCCGAAGGCTTTTGTCACGTTCCGGAGTTCAACTTTCATAGCGGACTTTTGCTTCGAGGTGTTTGGTCCAAAGCGAAACCGGCAGGGTGAGGAGAAGGTAGCAGATGCCGAGCGGGAGATAGGCTTCGAAGGTGCAGAAGGTCGCGGAGTTGATCTGCTGGGCCGCAAAAGTGAGTTCCGGAATGCCCACGATATACAGCAGCGAGGAATCCTTGATGAGCGAGGAAAACTGCCCGGCCAGCGGTGGCAGGCTCTGGCGGAGAACCTGTGGAAAGATGACACAGCGATAGGTCTGGCCGGGAGTGAGACCGATCGCCCGCGCGGAATCCCACTGCGAGCGTCCCACGCTCTCAATGCCCGCCCGGATGACCTCCGCGATGTAGGCTCCGCTGAAGAGGGAAAGGATAACGACTCCGACAGGCAGACGATCATTCCATCCCAGCTTCGCAGCCACGCCGTAAAATCCGAAAAGGACAAGGACCATGAGGGGAAGTCCCCGGACGGTTTCCACATACAAAACCGCCGTATACCTGATCGGCAGGAACGCGCTGCGCCGCGCCAGGGCCGCCGCCACACCAAAGGCCGTGCTCAGCACCAGGGCCACGGCCGAGATTCCCACCGTGATCAGCCAGCCGTTGAGAAAGGCCTGGCGATAATTCCAGACTTTCTCCCAGTTGCGGAGCGAATCCGAGAATGCCCAGACGCAGACCGCCGAATAAATCGCGAACAACGCGATGATCGTCACCGTTTTCGCCCAAAGTGGGGACGGCCTGCCGGTTCTGTCAAAGAGGAACTGCATCGCTCCACAGACAGAATCATTTTCCCCCGGAGGGCAAGAGGGAGTTTTGTGAATTCGCCGGGGACCACCCGTCTCTTGAACCCGGATCCGGCGACAGGAAACTTTTCGCAGGACGAACAAGATTGACTGCAACTGTGCTTCTTTGGAGAAGCCATCCAAAGGATTTCAACGACGGGGTGGCGAGTTCAGCGGAAAATGACAGGGCTTTCAGTGGGACATCGAATCCCCAAAAAACTTTACACCCGCCGCGCACTCTGCCTGCGCTCTAGTAGCGGACACGGATTGACTCCCGGCACCCCGCCCATCACCCTCGCTGGACGACGATGCACCGCTTTCCCCCCTTCCTTCTGCTCTCCTTTGCGTCCTGTTGCTGGAGTGCGACTTTCCCCATCCATCTCCCGCAAAGCCCGATCCAATCCCCTGGCATCGTCAGCATTTGGCTCAAAGCGAACGACCCGGTTTCCGAAGACGCGAGGGTCGCTCTCATCCAGAAAGCATTTTCCGAAAAGGGAGAATCCCGAGACCACGGACTGGCCTATTCCCGGATCTCTCGCGGAGACTGGACGCGGCTGTCGGGCTGGATCCCCCGCCCTTCGCCCGCGTGCCCACCCCCGCAACTCCTGCTGGAGTCCAAAAATGAAGTGTCGTTTTCTGTCGGGCGCGTCTCGTGGGAAACACTGCCGGACTCTCCTCCCGTGTTTCCACAGGGCTTCGTTCGTGTCGGGGGCGCATTGCTCCGCAACAATGCGGGCCCCCTGCTTTTTCGGGGCATCAATGTGGCGGCTTACTCGGACGACGAAAAAGACAAACCGCACGAAGCCCTGGCAAAGGTCACCGGGGATGATTACCGTGAAATTGCCTCCCTCGGCTTCAATGCGGTGCGACTGGCCTGCTGGCAAAAATTGCTGGACGACGAAAGCGGAATGGATTGGCTGAAGCTCCAAGTCGCCCTTGCCAGAAAATACGGGCTCTACACGATTATCGACTTGCACGTCCCGGCCGGTGGATACCAGAGCAACGACTACAAGGGGCCTTTCTGGGAAAAGGGGGAAAGGGGGGAGAAACTGCGGGGACGCGTCGCCGACTGCTGGGAAAAAATCGCGACCGTTTTCAAAGACGAACCCGCCGTCGCCGCTTACGACCTCATCAACGAGCCTCACCCGAAAAATGACTCCCAGTGGTTCGACTTCGCCAAATTTTTGATCCGCGCCATCCGGGAAACAGGCGATGCGCATCCGATTGTCGTTGAAACCAGCATGCTGGATGACTCGAGCTGGAAGAAATTTGAAGACGATTCGATTATTTACGACACCCACTGGTACTTGCCGTGGGAGTTTGTCTCGCAAAACGAAAAGAAACCATTCGGGGACTACGGAAAAGAACACCGGCTGTGGGGCGAGAATGTCATTCTGAACAAGGACTGGCTGGCCGCCCGATTCGCTCCCTACAGCAAATGGTGCAAAGAACAAAATGTCCCGATGCAAGTCGGCGAATACGGCATCTCTGCCGGCTCCGAATTGCACGGGGGGCTCCTGTGGCTCGGCGATATGGTTTCGCTTTTTGAAGAGGACAGGGTGTCCCGCTTTTACTGGTGCTGGCATCCGTTCGACATGGGGTTGCGGACAACTTGGTGGCGGAGGGAAAACGGGGGATTCCGCGTCCGGGCCGCCGCAATCGCCGTTGGCAAGGCCGATTGAAGCCGAACCCCTTTTTCCTCCGCGGACATTGCGTCGCTGCGTGAGGAATTGCCGGATCCGGGTGAATCCGAGGTGAAGAGTGAAGAGTTGCGTCCCGGGAAAACAACTGAGGCTTGATTTTCTCTCCAATATCCTGCATTCCATCTTCATGAGCAAATTTCCGCTTCATTTCGCCCTGGTGATTGCCCTGGGCCTCTGCTTGTCCGCCTGCAACAAGAAAAAGTCCGATCTTTACGCCGGAGTGGACGGGGATTTTGTCACGGGAACTCCGCTGGGCGACCGGGTGGATGGGGCGAATTTTTTCGGAACCAATGTGACGCGCGGCCAATTTTCTCCGGTTTACTTCGCTTACGACAGCTTTGAAGTCTCCGGAGCCGAGCAGGCAAAGGTTCAGCAGGTGGCCACGGCCATGAAATCGTCACCCGGCAATTTGATCGTTGCGGGATTCACGGATGACCGTGGCACGGAAGAATACAACCGCGGCCTGGGCGAGCGCCGTGCGCTGGCGGTCCGTCAAGCCCTCATTGATGCGGGAGTTCCGGCCGACAAGGTCCAGACGGTGAGCTTCGGAAAAGAAATGCCGGCCGATCCCGGCAGCGGGGAATCCGCCTGGGCACTCAACCGCCGCGCCGAATTCGGCGTCGTGAAATAACGCGCTGTGCGCGTTCCTCTTCTTGATCTGACCCGCCAGCACGCGCTGGTGAAGGGCGATGTTTTGTCCCGTGTGGCAAAACTGTTCGAGTCGCAGCAATTCATTCTCGGCCCTGCCGTCGAAGAGTTTGAATCGGTTTTTCAGAAGCTGATCGGTTGCGGTCACGCTGTTGGGATGTCTTCGGGCACGGACGCCCAGTTGGCCATTCTCATGGCTCTGCGGATCGGCTCCGGTGACGCCGTCCTCACGACACCCTACACCTTTTTTGCCACCGCCGGGTGCATCCACCGCACGGGCGCGGAACCTGTTTTCGTGGATGTGGAAAAAGAGACGCTGAATCTCGACCCGGAGAAACTGGCGGAATTTCTGGAAACCCGCTGCCGGCCGGACGCGGATGGCGTTCTGCGCACGCCCCGGGGGAATCGTCTTCGTGCCATCATCCCCGTCCACCTTTTTGGAGCCTGCTGCCGGATGGATGAGATCCTCGCCCTGGCGCAGCGGTATCATCTCACCATCATTGAAGATGCCGCCCAGGCGGTCGGAGCGGAATATCGCGGCACCGGGGGGGTGACCCGGGCGGGAGCCATCGCGGAGTCCGCCTACTTCAGTTTTTTCCCGACCAAGAACCTGGGTGGCGCCGGCGATGGCGGAATGGCCGTCTGTCGGGATGAAGAATTGGCCTCCCGTCTCCGGCTCATGCGCAATCACGGGATGGAACAACGGTATTTCCATCGGGAAGTCGGCGGCAATTTCCGCCTCGATGCGATCCAGGCAGCGGTGATTTCCGCCAAACTGCCGCATCTCCCGGCTTGGAATGCCGGACGGCGGCGCAATGCGGAACTTTACCGCGGAGCTTTTGAGTCGATGGGTCTCGGAGAATTTGTGACTCCTCCCGTCTCCCCTGCTTCGGATCTGGAAAACAGCCATATTTACCATCAATACGTGATCCGGGCGAAAAACCGGGACGCCCTGATGGCTCACCTCCAGGCAACGGGAATCGGGTGCGCGATCTATTACCCGGTGCCGCTCCATCTTCAGGAATGTTTTTCCCCGCTGGGATACCACGAGGGCGACCTGCCTGTCTCGGAATCTGCCTCCAAGGAATCCCTGGCGCTTCCGATTTTCCCGGAACTGCGGGAGGAGGAAATCCTCGCGGTAGCTGAAGCGATCCGGGACTTTTACCGCAAATAGCCGGAGAAATCCGCCGTCTTTTTCCTGCGCCGCCCGGGAACAAAATGACCTCAACTGCGGCCTGCCCGGAAAGTCGTTTGACCGAAGCCCGTTTTTTCGATTAAATGAATGTTCATCGTTGGTGAGGTGGCTGAGTGGTCGAAAGCAGCGCTTTGCTAAAGCGCCGTAGTCCAAAAGGCTACCGAGGGTTCGAATCCCTCCCTCACCGCTCTCTATATGAGAGCACTTTCTTGAATTTTGCGGCAGTTTGGAAATGAAACGTCCGCCCGCCAAGGGGAAAACGAAAAAATCATCTTCCCGGTGGTTGTTGAGCGGGGACCAACAGGATTGAACCCGAAAACCTCGTTTGGAGGGGATGGGATGGCGTAAGATGCTGGCCGATAGGGCCAGCCGAAGCGCGAGGCGTATCCGCTGTGATCCGGTGAGCGCTGAGAAAGGCCCTTCGCGGCCAGCAGATTGCGGCAGACCTCCCCGAGCAAACGAGGTTTTCGGGTTGAAGGAGACTGCCACCATTTTGAGCACTCCGACCACTGGGGCTGGAAAACATACACGTCCTTCACCGTGGTCTACTCTCACGCCGGAATTTACCGCTCGATCTATCGATTGACCCTTGGTGGAAAGCACCATCATGGGGAGCAGATCCCGGTGTCCGGCCATGGGCAATGCTCCATGGGGTCACGTTGGCTTCTTTTCTTCCTTGGATTTTGATGCGTTTGCCCTGCTCAGGCAGCCGGGACCGCCGGGCTGGGAGAGGGAGACGGCGCGGGATTTCCTTCCGGCACCTTCTCTGCGGGAATCGCCTGAAGATCTTTGCCGGCCCACGGTTCACTACGGGAGGAAACCTTTTCGCGGATGGCTTTGACGTAATCCACAGAAATCGGCGCGGCGGCATTTCCCCACTCGGAACGGATATAGGTGAGAACGGCGGCAATTTGTTCGTCGTTGAGTTGGGCCCACGGCGGCATGGCATTGTTGTAAGTGACGCCCTTGACCTGAATCGGTCCCTGCAATCCCTTCAGAAGAATCTTCACGAGGTGGTTGTCCCCGTGCCAATCGTTCCCCAGCACCCATTCGCTTCCAACCAGTGGAGGGAATTGCCCCGCGACTCCGAGTCCGGTCGTTTGGTGGCACACCACGCAATTTTGGGTGAAGACCCGTTTCCCGAGGACTTTCGGATCCAGCGGCCCTTCCGCCACCGCCGCGCCACCTCCCGCCCAGGCCACCCGGTTGGGATCAAACACATCCGCGCGGAATCCCCCGCTGTTGTAGGCCAGATAAAGCCCCGCCCAGAAAATGATGCAGAAGAATAGCGTGATGAGCCAGAGCGGGATTGGCTCGTATCCATCCCGGGGTTCGGACTGCTCGCGCAGGATCGAACCGTGGACCCGGGCGACATTCATCTCGCTGCCGAGTTCGTTTTCCTTGAAGCCCTCGTTGGGCGGCGGTGTGGGAGGAGTCACGGGATTACTTCACGGGTGGCTCCGGGGATTCCGGCAGCGGGTAGTTTCGTTTCAGCGAGAGAAGATAGGCGACCAGGGCCTTCGCGTCGTCGGTGGGAACCACTTCTTCGTCCGGTCCCGGCGCATTCGGCCCGCTCAGTCCCCGGATGGCATCCTCGGAGGGTTGTCCCTGGATTTTCTGCTTCTTGTAAAGAAACCGGAACGACGGCATCACCGACCACTCGGTCACAACCTTCGGCTCGTAAAGATGCTTGTGATGCCAGTTGGCATCCGGCTGGCGGACCCCGATGTTCGAGAGATCCGGGCCCGTGCGCATGGTGCCAAGAAAGGCGGGCTGGGCACGCAGGTAATCGCGGGCCACCGTGTGACGCGGCCCGAGACCTTTTTCAATATCCGTCGAAAGCGGGGCCAGCCGGACCTGCTGGCTGTGGCAATAGACACATCCGTTTGCCGCGTAAACCCGCTGCCCGGCTGTCGCCAGTCCCGGGGAACTCGGCGGAAAATACCCTCCCGTATCCTCATCCGGCAGGGGCTGCAGGTGTCCCAGGGCCAGGTAGGGATAGACAACAAGCCCCAGCCATGAGGAAGTGAACGTCAGAAAGACCCCGAGGAAAATCAAAGGAAGGCGGTTCATACAGCGGCCTCCGTCTTGTTCGGTTCTGCAAAGAGCGCGGGCCCTTCCCTTCGTCGCCCGATTCTCAGAAGCATCAGACAGAACAGCACGGCAAACACCAGGTGCCCGGCCAGAAGCAGGAACCCGGAAATTCCGCGCAGAATGCGGAACGGCGTCACGTAATCAAGCGAACTCTTGAACGAAACCGTGGGATCATACAGCGCCAGCCCCTGGAGAATTCCCCCGAGACTCAGCGCTCCGATCATCATCAGAATCCCGATGGCCACGAGCCAGAAATGCCAGCGGATCATGGTGGCCGAAGGCCATTCCCAGCCGGTAAGCCGGGGGACAATGTAATACATCGCGCCGAACATCATCATCGTGAAAAAACCGTAAAGCCCGAGATGGGAATGCCCGATGGTATAGTCGGTGAAGTGGGTGACGGTGTTCAGCGAGGGAATCGCCATCGAACTTCCCTGGAAACTGGCAAGGGTATAGCTCATCGCCCCGAACACCGTGAAGCGCAGCGTCGGACTCCATTTCAACGCGTCAAAATGTCCGCGCATTGTCATGTGATGGTTGATCGCCACGGTGATGACCGGGATGAACATCATGATGCTCGCCACCACGCTCGCACTGATCATCCACGCCGGGAACGGCCCGCCGATCAAATGGTGCATTCCATTCCAACTGTAAAACAGGGCCAGCGACCAGAATCCCAGGATGCTCAGGTAGTAACTGTGGATCGGCCGCCCGATGACCTTCGGAATCATGTAATACGCGCTGGCCAGTCCGATGGGAGTGAACCACAGTCCGAGGACATTGTGCGCAAACCACCAGTTCACAGCCCCCTGCGCGGAACCCTGGATCGGCTGCCACACCAGCAGGATGTTTGCCGTCGCATACAACCAGGGAAACCACAGGAAGGCAGCAAACAAATACCACTGCGAAACGTAGACATGCCCGGGCCGCCGGTAACGGAACATGATCACCGCCCAGATGCCGATGAAAGCATAGGCAATAAAAAGAACCGGCGTCGCATAACCCGGAAATTCCAGCCACTCAATCGAACGACTGTCCCCCACAAGGATTCCCAGCACCCCCACCAAAACCCCGATGTTCCAGAAAACCGCCGCACTGATGAGCAGTTTCGAATGCATCAACGGAATCCGGCAAAGACGTGCCATGAGCCAGAGCCCGGTGCCGATCCCCGCCGCCGAGGCCCAACCGTAGATGACGGTGTTCAGATGCGCCGGACGAAGCCGCCCGAAGGTCAGCCATGCCATCGAATCCAGAAACCCCGGGTGCGTCATTTTCCAGGCGGAAACCAGCCCGAGCAGGGACCCGACCAGCAGCCAGAAAATCGCGGAGCCGAAAAACAGGAGCACGGGCACCCGCGTCGAAGCGTCGATCTCCGCGCGCTCATGGGACGCCAGGGTATCCGGAACATTCGCCGGGTTGATGGAGGAAAGCAGGCTTTGCGGCTTCATTTTCGGGATGGAAAGCTGTCGGTCGGCACGCCGACCGGTTCTTCTTCGTCAAAAATCGTGCGGGGTGCCTCGGAAAGATTGTTCAACTGCCCGTGTTTGACGGCCCAGTAGAAACCCGCCAGGGCGCTTCCGCTCAGAAAAACAAGACCGCCAAGGAGGAGGAGAAATCCGGCTGTCATGGAGTGACGGGGGTTGTCGGAGCGACCGGGGTCGCTGCGGGGGCTGGAGTCGCCTGGGCGGCATCGGGAGCCGGTGTGGCAACCGGGTAGGCGGCACGGGGCTGGGAAGAAGCAAGTTCGGCAGTCACCAACTTCATGGCCTCGGAGATGGGGATCTGGACGCTGCCCTTCGCCCGGTCCACCCAGGCATAGGATTCGAGTTTTTTGGCATTGTCCGCACGCAATTCCGCGAGATTCTTCACGCGCACTTCGGCCCGCTGTGCCTCCTCGGGCTCGACATTCCCTCCCACGCCATGGGTCAGCCACATGTTCACCCCCCAGAACAGGAGAAGCAACAGAAGCCCCAGCAGGAAAAACGGCCACAACACAGGCGGCCTGCTTGTCTGCGGAGTCGGAATAGGGGAGTTGTCCGGCATCAGTTTCTCAAGGCTTTGGATTGGGGCAGGCGCGGGTCACGCAGCGGCCAGAGCGGTACATCTCCCAGGCGTTTCAGGAAGACGGCGGCCAGCGTGCATCCGATGGCCGCCAGGCAGGCAAAGTCCATCCAGCTCACGACCACCCCGGCTTTGTGCAGGGACGGCAGCACCACGACGTAAATGTCCAAAAGATGCATCAGCAGGATCCACACCGCCATACCGCACAGAAAAGCCGGTTTTCGTTTTCCGGGATTCGGGAGCAGGAGCAGAAAGGGAACGAAAAAATGCCCGACCACGAGGGCCGTGCTCAGGATCTGCCAGCTCTCGGTGTTCCGGCGCAGGAAATAGACGGTTTCCTCGGGAATGTTCGCATACCAGATGAGCATGTATTGGCTGAAACCGATGTAAGCCCAGAAGACCGTGAAAGCGAACATCAGTTTGCCCATGGTGTGGTAGTGCTCCAGGGTGATGATGTTCTGGAAATACCCCGCTCCGCGCAGCGCGGTGACCAGAAGCACCAGCACACACATCGAGCTCAGGGCGGTTCCAGCAAAAATGTAGACCCCCCACATCGTCGAGAACCAATGGTAATCGAGGCCCATGAGCCAGTCGATCGCGGCAAAGGTCAGGCAAACCGCGAAAAGCGGCAGACTGGCAAACGTGATCCTGCGGTTGAAAATGGTGTAGCGGGGCGCTCCGTCCCGATCCTGCAAAACCGAGTTCGCCCGCAGCCAGACCGAGGCCACGATGAAAAAGAAAAAGTAAAAGGCGGCCCGCCCCCAGAAAAACCAGGGCGTCAGATACGGCCACTTTTCCAGAAGAAGCGGATCGTGGGCATTCTCCGGCTGCATCCACTGCCAGAGGATTGGGGCTACAAAAACCAGTGGCACGAAGAGCACGGCCATCACCACGAGGAGACTGGCGATGTTTTCCATCTGCCGCCGCACAACCACGCTCCACTCGGCATCCACGGCATGGTGGACAAGCGTCCAGAAGAGCCCGCCCATGCAGATCGTGAAAAAGAACGTGAAGGCGAACAGATACGAGTGCGCGAACTGTTTCTCGTCGAAGAAGGCCCCCACAAAAATGGCGGCAAATGCGACCAGTGCCGTGGCCACGAGCCCGAGGAAACGGCCCCCGACATGCTTGTAGTCGAAGGTTTGCGGAGATTGTGGTGCGTGCTCGCTCATGATCTATGGTTGCGCCTCCAGCGCGGCGCGTTCCGAAGCCGGCACATCGCCGATGGCCGCCCCTCCCTGCGATTTCTGGAGCGCGCGGATGTAGGCGATGATCGCCCACCGGTCCTGGACCTGGATCCGGTCGCCGTATCCCATCATGGTATTCTTGCCATTGGTGATGGTGTTGAAAATTTCGCCGTCCGCCATGACCCGGATTCTCTCCTGATGAAGGTTCGCGATGGCCACCAGCCCGTATTTCGAGGAGATCCCGTTTCCGGCCCCCGTCGCACCGTGGCAGACCGAGCAGTTGATCGTGAACCGTTCGCGGCCGCGCTCCATCACCTCCGGCGTGATTTCAAGCGGCATCCCCGTGCCCCACTGGTCGCCGATTTTCCCCGTGTCCGCATAGACCGGTGCCGAAGAGAAATGGATCTGTTTGTAAGCCCCCCCCGCTTCCCCCGCGGACCCGTCCACCGGCTTGTGAAGCGGCATGGCGTATCCCAGCGGCACGGTGCCCTTCACCGGCTCCCGGTTGCCGCGCCCGTCGGCAAAGAACGAACTCGCCACCTGGGCTTTCACCTTCGGCTGATGGTCCATGTCCGGAAAAATCTCGATCGGTGAGCGGGAGGATTTCTGTCCGCGGAATCCGGCGATGGAAACCACCAGAATCACGAGCAAACCGAACAGGATGAAGAAATATTTCAACATGGCCTAGTCTCCGTGGATGGTGGTGATGTTCGCGCCTCCGAGGGATTCCAGAAAATCCCGCACGGACCGTTCGGAAAACTTCGGATCCCCGGCCTCGATGGCAACGAAGAATTTGTCCTCGGTCACCTTCTTGAAGCGCTCCCAGTTGAAAAGCGCGTGGTTGAGACGCGGCAGGCCGTTCATAATTAGCATCCCGAACACCGCCGTGAACGCGGAGATCAGGATCGTGAGCTCGAACATGATCGGGAAGAACGCCGGCACGGTGAAAAGATTTGTCGGCTTGCCGGCCACGATGAGCGGGTAGAGAAACGACGTGGGCCCGAACTCCAGGGTCACAGCCGTCAGAAAACCGATGAGACCTCCGAGAAAAACAATTTTCCCAAGCAGCGACCGCTTCATCCCCATGGCCTCATCCATTCCGTGGATCGGGAAGGGAGAAAAAACATCCCAGCGTTCAAACCCGGCGTCGCGGATCTTCTCCGCGGCATGGTAGAGATCCCGCGCGCTGGTGAACTCGGCGGCGATGCCGTAAACGGGAGCCTGGGGATTGCCGGCGGTGTTCATCAGTGATGCACCTCCCCGTGGTGCGGGTCCGCCTCGGGCAGCACCGCTTTGACTTCAAACATGCAGATCATCGGCAGGAAGCGGATGAAGATCAGGAACAGCGTCGTGAACAGCCCGAATGTCCCCGCAAACGTGCAGATATCCACCCAGGTCGGATGGAACATCCCCCAGGCGGACGGCGTGAAGTCCCGCGTCAGCGTGGTCGCAATGATCACGAACCGCTCGAACCACATGCCCATGTTCGGGAACTGCACGATGATCCAGACCCAGAGAAGGTTTGTCCGGAAGAATTTGAACCAGAAAAATTGGGGGGCGATGACGTTGCAGAACATCATGGCCCAGTAAGCCCACCAATACGGGCCGAAGGCGCGATACCAGAACGCCGCACGCTCGTAGGGGTTCGCCCCATACCATGCGATGAACAGCTCCATGAGGTAGGCATACCCGACAATCGAACCCGTGAGCAGGATGATCTTGCACATCTTGTCCACATGGTTGACCGTCACCAGATCGTGAAGCGGCTTGTAGATCGCGCACGCCGGGATCATGATCGTCAGCACCATGGCAAACCCGCCGAAAATCGCGCCCGCCACGAAGTAAGGGGGGAAAATCGTCGTGTGCCAGCCGGGGATCACCGACGTGGCGAAGTCGAACGACACGACCGAGTGGACCGAGAGCACCAGCGGAGTCGAGAGACCGGCCAGGATGAGGTAGGCCTTCTCGTAATGCCGCCACTGCCGGTTGCCGCCCCGCCAGCCGAGCGCCATGATCCCATAGACAAATTTTTTGATCTTCGAGGTGCAACGGTCGCGGATCGTGGCGAGATCGGGAATGAGCCCGGTGTACCAGAAAAGCACGGAAACTGTGAAATACGTCGAGACCGCGAACACGTCCCACAGCAGCGGGCTCCGGAAGTTCTGCCAGATGCCGTTCGCATTCGGCACCGGGGCCAGGAACCACGCCATCCAGACCCGCCCGACGTGAAGCGCCGGGTAGATGCCCGCGCAGACGACCGCGAAGAGAGTCATCGCCTCGGCGGCCCGGTTGATCGATGTCCGCCACTTCTGCCGGGTGAGGAAAAGGATCGCCGAGATCAGCGTGCCCGCATGGCCGATGCCGATCCAGAAAACGAAGTTCGTGATATCCCAGGCCCACCCGACCGGATGGTTGTTCCCCCACACACCGACACCGGTCGAGATGAGGTAGCCGAGCAGAGCCAGGCACATGAGGGTCATCGGCACGGTGACTCCCATCGCCACCCACCACCATGTCGGGGTCTTGTCCTCGACGATGGAACTGATGTAGCTGCTGATCCAGCCCATCGTGCGCTGGTTGAGCACCAGGGGCGGACGGATCACCGCTTTTTCCTCCCCGGTCGGCTTCTCAATCGTGGCAGTGGCTTCGGACATGATCAGTGGGCCTCCTGGTGGTTGGAATGTCCCGCCGCCGGCGCGGCAGGGGCGTCGGCAGCCGGTGCCCCGTGGGGTTCCGCCCCATGGGCTTCGTGCGATTCCCCGTGGCCCGCGCCGTGGGGAACGCCATTGGCCATGCCCACCTTGTCGGCTCCGGGCATCCTGGGATTGGGGTTCCGGATCCGGGCCAGATAGGTGACCCGCGGCGCGGCATTGAGATACTTGAACATCGTGTAGCCCCGCTCGCTGCTCCGCAGGCGGGCGACACGGCTCTCCGGATCGGCAATGTCACCGAAGACCAGGGAGTCGTTCGGACAGGCCTGCTGGCAGGCCACCTTGAAGGTCGCAATCGGCGTGTCGTTCTTCGGCGTCGGACCGGCTTCCACGAGACGCGAGATCTTCGCCTCCTCGATCCGCTGGATGCAGAATGTGCATTTTTCCATCACCCCGCGCATCCGGACCGTGACGTTCGGGTTCTTGGCCATCTTGAGACTGTCGGCCATGCCCTTCCTGGCAAGCGGCCCCCAGTAAAGCTGGTCGAGCGGGCGCTGGTTGTAGTCGAAATAATTGAACCGCCGCACCTTCCACGGGCAGTTGTTCGCACAATAACGGGTGCCGATGCAGCGGTTGTAGGCCATGAGGTTGAGCCCGTCTTCGCTGTGCACCGTGGCATTGACGGGGCAAACCGTCTCGCACGGGGCATTCTCGCAATGCTGGCACATGATCGTCTGCGCGAGCATCTCGGGATCGTCAGCTTCCCCGCCGGCAAAATAACGGTCGATGCGGATCCAGGCCATGTCGCGATTTTTGCGGACCTGTTCCTTGCCCACGACCGGCACGTTGTTCTCGGCCTGGCAGGCCACCACGCAGGCGTTGCAGCCGGTGCAGGTGTTGAGATCCACCGTCATGCCCCACTGTTCCTTCGAGGTGAGTTCGGGGTGGGTGTAGAGAGAAATGTTCGGCGGGATATGCCCGTCCATGCCCATCGTCCGGGCAAAGGCAGGATCCCCGTGATAGCGGTCCAGCGTGCCTTCGCGCACGAGGTCCCGCCCCTCCATGCTCCGGTGTTCCTGCGTCTGTGCAAGCGGATAGGTTTTTCCGGTGACCCGGAGTGTCACGCCGGTCGTGAAACGCGGACTGGCGGAGGTCCGCAGGGGATAGGCGTCAAATCCGACATGGTCCATCAGGGCGGAGACATCCCGGCGTCCGAATCCCAGGGCGATGGAGAGCGAGTCGTCCGCCTGGCCGGGGGCGACAATGGCGGCGGCCTCGATGGTGGACTTCCCATCGCTGATTTCCACCACATCGGCCAGCAGGTCGTAATCGATCTCGTTGCCGAGCTTCTCCGCGATCTCCTCGAATTTTCCGAAATTGTTCGCTTTGATCCCGAGTCTCTTCGCGGTGGCGGGGCTCACCAGAACGGCATTGTCCCAGGTGATCTTGGTGACGAAATCGGGGGTCTCCAGAAGCCAGGAATTGTTCGCATAACGTCCGTCGTCCACGCTGGAACTCTGGGTGAAAACCAATTCGAGTTCCCCGGCGGCCTGGGGTGCCTTTGCGGCCAGGGCGGCGGCTGTGGCGGTGGAGAAATCTGTCGCGGTCCGGACAAAAGCAGTCTCCGGCAGGAACCCCGTGCGCAGGAAGTTGTTCCAGAGAAGATCCATGCTCCCGGCAGCGGCAGCAGCCTCCCCGGGCACAAGAGCCTCAAAGGTGGCACGGACAAGCTCCGGTCCTTCCACCGCGGCACCGCCGAGAAGTTTGGAGAGGATTTCCAGTTCCGAAATTCCGCCCCACAGCGGCAGGATCATGGGCTGGACGGGCGTGTAGGTGCCGTCGTAGGTGCGGAGATCTCCCCAGGTTTCCAAAAAATGCGCGGCGGGCACATGCCAGCGCGAGACTCTGGAAGTCTCGTCCTCGAAGAGACCCAGGCGCACGACATCGGGCACTTTTTTCAGCAGATCCGCGAAATGGAGATCCGCCGGAGCGTTGTAGGCGGGGTTTCCCCCGAGGATGAAAAGCGTTTTGACAGCACCCGAAGACAGGGCGGTCGCAAGGTCGGAAATCGTGGCTGCCGGGGTGGCGGGATTTGCCACGCCGAGAATCGTCGATCCCAGATTCCCCAGCGCGTTGTTGATGGCATGGATGAGAACCTGCACCGGCGCGGGCGTCTGCGGACCGGCCAGCACCAGCGAGCGTCCGGGGTTCGCCAGAAGGTCGTTCGCGCATTCCGTGATCCATGTTTCATCAAAAACGGCTTCCGATGCGGGAAAAGCACCGAGTGTCGAGGCCAGGGCCGGATCGTTTGTCCGCGCGACAAGCACTCCGGCCAGCCGGCGGGCGAACTCTCCCACGGCGGAAGCCTTGCAGCGCAGCCGGTGGTCCGCCAAACCGCCGGTCAGGGAATAGCGGCTTTCCACGACGTAGAGCCGGTTCATCGGCGCCCCATGCTGGTCGGGGTTCCGGCGGGTCGTGAACCCGGCGGCATATCCAATCCCGGTCTCCGCCGGATTCAAAAAGTCACTGTCGAGCGCAAGGACCACATCCGCACGCTCAAACTTCGGCACCAGTCGCACGCCGGGACCGAACGCCGCCACGTTGGCGGCCTCCGCCTCCCCGTCGCCCAACGGCTCGTATTCCGCCCAGAGAACTCCCGGGAAATCCCTCTCCAACTCCGCCCGCAGCCGGTCCCGCGTCGGGGAGTTTTTCTTCTCCGCCAGAAACGCAACGCCTTTTCCGCCATTGCTGCTGATGGATGCCAGAAACGCGTCAAAGGCCGCGGCGTCGACGGGGCGGCCCCGGTCGAGAAAGGCCTTCGAGCGGTGCGGATCGTAGAGATCGAGAATCGCCGCCTGCGCGAAGCCGTCCGTGCCCCCGTTGCTGAACGGATGCAGGGGATTCCCCTCCAGCTTCGTCGGGCGGCCGTCGGAGGTCGTGGCAATGAGCGGAATCCCTCCCATGCGGGTCGGCATCGCGGTCGCGTAATAAAGAAATTTCCCGGGAATCGTCCACTCCACCCCCTTCGTGAACGGCACCAGATGGGACTCCGGCCTGCGGCAACCCGTCAGCCCCACCCCCGCAAGCGCGATCGACGCCCCCATGAGCTTGAGAAAATCCCGTTTGGAAAGCCCGCTGTCCTCGTAAACCTCCGCGCCACGGGGAAACTCCGCCTCCAGATGTTTGACAAACTCCGGATCGTTCTCCAGCTCGCGCAGGCTGCGCCAGATGTTCGGCCGGGCTTCCCGGGGAGGATGGTTGTTCGCGCGTTTCATCGATGGCATCCTCCACAAGTCACCGGCGGATTCACTTCCCACTCTTCCTTGAACTTCCCGCCGATCCCGCGCTGGCTCTCCCCGGCCCCCGGCTTCCAGTTCATGTTGAAAACTTCCGACGGCGGACGGAGAGCATTCTCCGGAGCCCGGTGGCAATTCAGACACCACGACATGCTCTGCGGCTGGTCCTGCCACACCACCTGCATCTCATTCACCGCCCCGTGGCAATTGAAACAGCTCACCCCGCGGTTCACATGCACCGCATGGTTGAAATACGTGTAATCCGGCACCTTGTGCACACGCAGCCAGTTCACCGGACGCCCGGTTTTCCAGCTCTCCCGCACGGCTTCCAGCTTCGGACTCGTGGCCCGGATCTGCGTGTGGCACGCCATGCAGGTCTGCGTCGTGGGAATGTTCGAGTGCGAGGCCACTTCAACAAAACTGTGGCAATACCGGCAATCCATCCCCAATTGCTCCACATGGATCGCATGGGAAAACGGCACCGGTTGCGTCGGCATGTAGCCGACCCGTGTGTATTTCGGAGTAAAATAATACGTGACCCCCGCCACGACAAACAAACCGACCACCCCAAGACAAACCACCACTTTCAGCGGTATCCAGTTGGTCCATTTTGGAAAAAAGTTTGCCATGAATCACAACCACCCCGTGCCTGCAAACCCGCCGTCTCCGCCAAGCAACCGGGTGGGAAGCACGCCGACGGGTCTTCGGAAGGTTTTGACGCAGGGCAAAAACAAGTCCATGGGAGAGGGGAATGCCGCAGCCTGCAAAATACATGTCGCGGCTGTCAACAGATTCGGTAAAATTTCTTCCGTCATGAAGACCCTTTTTTCTCTCTTCGCCCTGCTTTTTGCCTCCTCCCTCCTCTCCGCCGGGACGGCCCAGCCGGAATTGCCCGTCGCCACGCTCCGCATCGGCTCCACCACCGTCCGGGCCGAAGTGGCCGATGAAGACCCCGAACGCTCCGCCGGTCTCATGTTCCGCGAATCCCTGGCCCCCGACTCCGGAATGCTCTTCGTGATGCCTTCCGTCGGACCCGCCTCCTTCTGGATGAAAAACACCCTTCTCCCCCTCTCCATCGCCTTCCTCGACAGCAACGGCACGATCATGGAAATCCACGACATGCAGCCCCGGGACGAAACCATCACCCGAAGCTCCTTCCCCCGCATCGCCTACGCCCTCGAAATGTCCCAGGGCTGGTTCGCCGGAAAAAATATCTGGCCGGGCGAGCGGATTTCAGGCCTGCCGCCGCGACCGCGCGAATAGGGCACCGATTCCCGGATTTGATGAAAATTATCGAGTTTATGCATTTGTTGTAGTTTAACTAAGGTTTGTATAAATGGATCCGGTCAGAAACCCGCCCGGCCGACAACGGCGATCTGGAACACGATTTGCAGGCTTTGCTTGAAGCCGCAGGGGAAGCCGCCCGGAAAGCAGACCCGCACTGGTGATTCTGGAGTCCCAACCATGGCGACACAGCCTTCACCGTAAGTTCATGCACCGCATCATGCCGGGAGACGACTGGAGGCAATAGATGTTCAGTCCCGTCATGGTCCGACGCCTCCGGGATGTTCTCACACGTCTGCCCAACGCCACCAACTGGACCGTCGCCAAACTCACCCCGGAAAAATGGCGGAGAAACCTCCCGCAGCAGGGAGGCTTTCTTCCGGCGGTCAGCCCTTTTTTCGGTTCAGCATTTTTCGACGACGGTGGCGTCGCCTGTGATGGAGAGGATGCGCACGCGGGTGCCGGCTTCGACGAACTGTCCCTGGGTGACGACGTCCACGAGGGAGTCGCCGAAGAGGGCTTTTCCGGCGGGGCGGAGGGTGGTGCTGGCGGTGCCGGTGTCTCCCACGGAGAAAACCGGCGTTTTTCCGAAGGTGGTCGCGGGGGGAAGCGAGGGACCGGAGATGGAGCGGGCGGGAAGAAACAGACGGCGGAAGACGGGGAGATCCGGCAGGAAGCGGGCGAGGAGGGCGATGGAAAAAACCGAGGCCACAATCGCCAGAGAAAGGTTCGACATCGGGCGCACCAGCAACTCGAAGGAGAAATCCAACGGCTGGGCGGGATAGAAATCCACCATCGCGAAAAACAGGGAGCCCAGCATCAGGCCCATGCCGAGTGCCGCGACAAAAACCACGCCGGGGAAGAAAATCACCTCCAGCAGCACCAGAATCACTCCCAGGGCAAAAACCGCCACGACTTCCAGGCCGGTCAGGCCGGCGATGTAATGTCCGGTGAAAAAGAGAAGGAAGCAGAGTGCGGAGAGGATGCCCGCCACGCCGAAGCCGGGGGATTTGAATTCGATGTAGGCGCCGACGGCCCCGCCGAGGAGAAACAGGGGGGCCAGCAGGGTGATCCATTGGGCGAGGATCTCGAAGCCGGAGGGTGCCACCTGAACGACGGCTCCGGGGTCGAGCCCCGCTTCTTTGCAGACTTCGGAGATGTCTTTTGCGATTCCGGAAGCCAGGAGCGGCCGGTCGCCGACCATCCTGACCGCTTCCTGGGCGCTCAGGGTCAGGAGTGCGCCCTTGGGATTGATCACCTCGTCCCCGATTTTGACTTCCTTGTCGAGATTCATGAACCCATCCACGAGTTCGGGATGGTAGCCGTTCAATTGCGCGACACTGCGGAAATACCCGGAGTAATAGGAGACGATCTTCGCGTTCATGGTGGCGGGGATTTCCTCGCCGGAACTGACCACCGGAGCCGCCGCCCCGATGGCGCTCACCGGGGCCATGAAGACTTTCTTTGTTCCCAGGGCAATGAGGGCACCGGCCGATCCGGCGTTCGTATTGACGTAGGTGTAAACCGGCACGGGGCTCTTCATCACCATCTGGACGATCTGCTCGGTGGCCTTGAGGGCGCCGCCGGGGGTGTCCATGTCGAAAATCAGGGCCGAAGCACCGGCGGCTTCCGCATTTTTCAGAGCCCGGCGGAGAAAGAAAAACCGGGCTTCCGAGATCGCCCCCTCCACGGGAACGACCACCACGCCGCCTTTTCCGGGCGCCTGTTCCGCGGCTTTCAGGGGCAGCGCGGCAAGGACCACCGCCAGGCCGGTGAAAAGAAAACGCGTCATGTGGTGGAATCTCCCTCGCACGGACCGGCGTCGCAAGGTATTTTCCGCGCGTGGGAATGATCTCCGAAGAAACGATCCAGCGGGTGGCCGAGGCGAATGACATTGTCGATGTCATCGGATCGTATTTCCCGCTCAAGCGCGCGGGATCGAGTTTCCGGGCGCTCTGTCCGTTCCACCGGGAAAAGTCCCCGTCATTCCACGTGAACCCGGCCCGGCAGTCTTATCATTGTTTCGGATGCGGGGCCGGAGGCGGGGTGTTGCGGTTCGTGATGGATTACGAGCATCTGGATTTTCCCACGGCGGTGAGGCGTCTCGCCCAGCGGGCGGGAGTTCCGATCATCGAAGAAGCGGGGGGAGCGGATGATGACCGGCAGCGAGGACTCCGGCAGCGACTGCTGGCCCTCCATGCCGAGGCGTCCGGGTGGTTTCACGCGAATCTTCTCAAATCCCCCGCTGCAGGCCGGGCGAGGGATTATTTGAAGTCGCGGGGAATCACGGGGGACATCGCCCGGTCCTGGCAGTTGGGGTATGCCCCGGATTCCTGGGACGCCCTGTTGGTTTTTCTGGAGGGGAGGAAATTTTCCCAGGAGGAGATCGCCCGGAGCGGCTTGGCGTCGTCAAAGGAGGAAGGCGACCAGGGAAATCTTTACAGCCGGTTCCGGGATCGGGTGATGTTCCCGATCCGGAACGACTACGGCGAGGTCGTGGCCTTCAGCGGGCGGGTGCTCGATCCCGAAGCCAAAACGGCGAAATACGTGAATTCACCGGAGACGCCACTTTTCACCAAGGGCCGGGTGCTTTACGGACTCGACAAGACGAAGCGGGATTTGATCGAAAAAAACACCGCCATCGTGTGCGAGGGACAGTTGGATCTGATCTCGGCCTACGAAGCCGGGATCCGCAATGTCATTGCTCCCCAGGGAACGGCCTTTACGGGAGATCAGGCGCGGCTTTTGCGCCGGTTTGTGGAGACGGTTCTCCTGTGCTTCGATTCCGACAACGCCGGCCAGCAGGCCGCCGGACGATCCCTCCCCGCCCTGCTCGGCCAGGGCCTGGCGGTGAAGGTGGTGGAGCTTCCCGGTGGCGAGGATCCGGATTCCCTGATCCGGAAAAGGGGGCCGGAAGCGTTCCTGGAGGCGGTTTCCCTCGCAAAAGACTTTTTTGACCATGCCACCGACAAGGCGGAGTCCTCCGGGGAACTTTCCGATCCCGCCGGAAAATCCCGTCTGGTGCGCCGCCTGGGCCCGCCCCTGGCACTGATTCAGGATGCGGCCCTCCGGGAGTCCGTCCTTGGCCGCCTTGCCACCCGCCTGGCTCTCCCCCATGCCGCCATCCGTGCCGTCATGAAGCCCCCCGCCGCCAGCCAGGAATCCTCCGCTGAGGACCAGCCGGTGGTGGTGGAAACCATCACGTTTTCCCCGGGAATGAGAATCCTCTGCCAGCTGGCTTTGGGCAGCCGGGAGGTTCGCGAATGGTTGAGAGAGCAGGAACCTGCGGCCGGACTCGACCCCCAGGGGGGGCTGCTGGACAAAATTGCCCTGGCGGACTACGAGGACGGAAACCCTGCGGTCATCACCCGGTTCCTGAGCACTCTGGGAGGAATCGAAGAAAGGGCCTTTTCGAACCTTGATCTCTCCCGTATGATGGCCGATCCTCTGGTGCGGGCCAGGGAGACGTGGGCCGGTTTGGCCACCCAGAAGCTTCTTCAAGAAGTCGAAGGGCTCAAAAACAAGCTGGCCCGACCCGGTCTCTCCGTCGAAGAAAGAGTAAAAATTCAAAAACAAATCCTTGACCTAAAAATCCGTGTATCGGATGGTTCTCGGCCCTTTCAGTGAAAGGGACCACCGGCCTGCTGCTTGAAAACCAAACCCAAATCGTCCGCAAAAAGCCAAGCCAGATTGGCATCGAAACCGAAAGCAACCAAAAAACCGGCTCCCAAGGCTGTGTCGAAGAAGCCCGCAGGGAAGCCCCATGCCGTGGCAAAAAAGAAACCGGTGACAAAGAAAAAACCGGTGGAGAAAAAAGCCGCCAGGCCGGCTGAAAAACCCGTCCAAGCCGCGGCCGAGCCAAAGAAAAGCAAGCTTCCCGTCGTCCACCAACTGCCGGTTGCTCCGACCGCCCAGGACCTCCAGAAAGCGATCCAGGAGAAGGTTCGCGAGCTCATCAAGCTCGCCAAGGAACAGGGTTATGTGACTTTTGACGACCTCGACGAGCATCTGCCGGAGGGCGTCAACGAGCCCGAGCACATCGAGAGCGTCATCGGACAACTCCGCGCGGTGGAGATCGAAATCATCGATTCCTCCGACGTCGACCGCATCAAGGACGTCCGCACGAAGGACGACGATGAGGAGGAAAAAGAGGAAAAGAGCGATTCCAAACTCGATATCCTCGACGACCCGGTCCGGATGTATCTCAAGCAGATGGGCCAGGTTCCCCTGCTCACCCGGGAGCAGGAAGTGGAAATTTCCAAGCGCATCGAAGACGCGGAACTGCAGGTTCAGGAGACCCTCTACCGCTTCGGCTTCATTGCCCGCGCCCACCTCGACCTCGCGCAGAAGCTCATCGACCAGCGCGAACGGTTCGACCGCGTGATTCTCGACAAGAAGATCGAGAGCCGCGAGCGTTACATGAAGGCGCTCCCCCGTTTGTGCCAGCAGGTGAAACGCCAGATGGACAGCGTGGCCAGGATCTACAGCGACAAACTGATGGTCGCCTCGCCCGTTTCCGCGAACCAGAAGACCTTCGAGAAGTCACTGCAGATCCTCCAGAAACTTTACCCGAAATTTTTCTTCAAGCAGAAGGTCATCGAGGATTTTGTCCTCCTGGCCGACGAAAACCTCCGCGCACTGCAAAATTTGCAGCACGAGCACAAGAAACACGCCAAAGACCCGGACTCGAAACACCGCAAGCACTTTGCCCACGAGATCAAGGAAATGCAGAAGCGCTTCTGGCTCACACCGGAAGAACTCGGCACCCTGCACCACGATCTGAAGCAATGGCATCGCAAGGCGCTCAAGGCCAAGACCGAGATGGTCGAAGCCAACCTCCGTCTCGTGATCTCCATCGCCAAAAAATACACCAACCGCGGCCTCTCCTTCCTCGACCTGATCCAGGAAGGCAACATGGGGCTCATGAAAGCGGTGGAAAAGTTCGAATACCGCCGCGGTTACAAGTTCTCCACCTACGCCACCTGGTGGATCCGGCAGGCAATCACCCGCTCCATCGCCGACCAGGCCCGGACGATCCGCATTCCGGTGCATATGATCGAGACGATCAACAAGCTCATCCGCGTGCAGAAGCAGTTGGTCCAGGAATACGGTCGCGAACCCACCCCGGAGGAAATCTCCGACGAGATTCAGCTTCCGGTCGAACGTGTCCGTGCCGTGTTGAAAATGGCCCAGCAGCCCATTTCCCTGCAGGCACCGGTCGGCGACAGTGACGACACCAGCTTCGGAGATTTCATTGAGGACAAAGGCGCGGAAAACCCCGCCGACATGGCGGCAATCGTTCTGCTCAAGGACAAGATCAAGGACGTTCTGGAAACGCTCACCGAGCGCGAACGCCAGGTCTTGGAGCAACGCTTCGGGCTCGTGGATGGTTACAGCCGCACTCTGGAAGAAGTCGGACGCCAGTTCAAGGTGACCCGCGAACGCATCCGGCAGATCGAGGCCAAGGCCCTGAGAAAAATGCGCCACCCGACCCGGATCCGCCAGCTCGAAGGCTTCCTGGAAGCCCAGGAACTGTAATTTTGTTATTTCCCGCAACTCTTGCTTCTGGCAGGTGTTTCATCAACTGCCATGAAAGATAACTGGGATCAAGATGCACTGTGGGAACTGCTCGGGCAGGCCCGTGCGGTTTCTGTTTCACCGTATTTTTCGCGGAAGGTGCTCCGGGAAATTCGTCGGACACCTGACCGTCCGCTTCTTCCGCTCTTCCTTTTGCGCTGGCTCGGGGCCGGGGCTCTGGCTGTGCTCACGGTCGGTTTCTTTCTCAATCTGAACGAATCCGCGGATACCCATCTGGCCCGGTCCGCGGATTTTACCGAGATTTTCGATGTCGCCGCGGGCTTGGACACGCTCGTCGCCGTGGAAGAGGTTTCCCTCTCCAACTACGCTGCCGGTTTGTAGGGAAGTTGTTGTTCCGACCCGTTTTGGAAAGGTCGGTCAGACCTTCCAGAGCTGCAGGACGCGGAGATAGTTGGCCCGTTCAAAAGCGGCCGGATCCGGAGAATTTCGATGGCTCAGGCATCCGCGCATCTCCGAGATGTCGGCGTAGTCATGATCCTTCATCCAGGCGGAGAAATCCTTGATGAGAGACTCCACTGCGCGCGGACCATGCCGGAGAACGAGGGAAACCACCTGGAGGACATCCGCTCCGGCCATGATTCCCTTGATGGCGTCATGCACCTTGTGAACGCCCCCGCTGAGGGCGAGTGAGCAGGGAACCTTGCCGTAGAGAACCGCCATCCAACGAATGCGGAGCAGGAGTTCCGAGGACGTGGAGAGGAAAATCTTCGGCTCCACATTGAGATCCTCGATGTCGAGATCCGGTTGGTAGAACCGGTTGAAGAGCACGAGACCATTGGCTCCGGCCAGGTGGATGTTCTTCGCCAGGTTGGGCAGCGAGGAATAAAAGGGAGCGAGCTTCACCGCGAGCGGGATCGTGAGCTTCTCCCGGACTCCCGCCACGACTTCCAGCAACCGGGCCTCGGTGTCGGCCCCGCTTTCGTCCGGATCCGTCGGCACTTCGTAGAGATTGAGCTCCAGGGCATCCGCGCCGGCTTCCTCCATGAGTTTTGCATGGGAAATCCAGCCTCCGGGGGTTCGCCCGTTGAGGGAGGCGATGACGGGGATCGAGAGGCGGCTTTTCAACCGGGCGATGTGGTTGAGGTAATCCTCCGGCCCGAGAGCGTAATCCGCGGATTCCGGAAAATAGCTGAGGGCTTCCGCGCTGGATTCCCCGATTCCCTCCGCAAAGGCGTTCATGGCGGCCGACTCGCCGGTGAGTTGTTCCTCAAAGAGCGAATGCATGACGAGGGCGGAAGCGCCGCTGTCTTCGAGGCGTCTCGCCGTGTCCAGATCGTCGCCAAGGGGCGAGGCACCGATGACGAATGGGGACTTGAGTTTGAGACCGAGGTAGTTGGTTGTGAGGTTCATGGATTTTTCTCCGGAATTCCACTGGCGGCCATGCGACGATAGAGATCGTAACGGGAGGTGAGGTGATCCTGGGCGATTCCCGCAAGAGCGGTGGCGCGTTCCTTGTTCGTGGCTTCCAGGAAGCGGTAACGGATTTCATTTTCCGTGAACCGCGCCAGGGGAAGCTTCGGGGCGGGAGAATCGAGAACCAGCGGGGCGAGGCCGTTTTCCTTGCGGCGCGGATCGTGGCGGTAGAGCGGCCAGTATCCGGTGTCCACCGCCAGCTTCTGCTGCTCGAGCCCGTTGGAGAGGTTGTAGCCGTGCGCGATGCAATGGCTGTAGGCGATGATGAGCGAGGTGCCGGGATAGGCCTCGGCCTCGGCGAAGGCCTTCACGGTCTGGGAATCTTTTCCGCCCAGAGAGACACGGGCGACATAGACATCCCCGTAGCTCATGGCGTAAAGCCCGAGATCCTTCTTGGCATGGCCTTTCCCCGACGTGGCAAACTTGGCCACCGCGCCCATGGGAGTCGATTTCGACTGCTGGCCGCCGGTGTTCGAGTAAACTTCCGTGTCGAGGACAAGAATGTTCACGTTTTCTCCGAGCGAAAGCACATGGTCGAGTCCGCCGAAGCCGATGTCGTAGGCCCAGCCGTCTCCACCGAAAATCCAGACGGATTTTTTGACAAGGTAGTCGGCGAGTCCCTCCAGGCGGGCCCGGAGGTTTTCGGGAATCCGGCCCAGCCGTTGGCGGAGTTCCACGACGCGGTTCCGCTGTTCCGCAATCCCCGCTTCCGTGGATTGGTCGGCTTCGAGGATGGCGGCAACGAAATCCGCCCCCAGTTCGTCTTTCCTCGCGGTCAGGATTTCCCGTGCCTGGGTCTCTTTGTCGGCGACCGAGAGGCGGAGTCCGAGACCGAACTCCGCATTGTCTTCAAAGAGCGAGTTGCCCCAGGCGGGCCCGCGGCCGTCCGCATTCACCGTGTAGGGGGTCGTCGGAAGATTGCCGCCGTAGATCGAGGAGCAGCCCGTTGCATTCGCGATGATCGCCCGGTCTCCGAACAACTGGGTGACCAGCTTGACGTAGGGGGTTTCCCCGCAACCCACACAGGCTCCCGAGTATTCAAACAACGGCGTGAAAAATTGGCTGTCCTTGACGATGTCGGTTTTGAGACGGGTCCGGTCCGGCACGGAGAGGGATTCAAAGAACGAGAAATTGATCCGTTCCTGATCGCGGAGAGGAGCCTGCGGAGCGATGTCCAGAGCCTTGTGTTTGGCGTTTGTCTTGTCCTTGGCGGGACACACATTCACGCACAGGCGGCAGCCGGTGCAATCTTCCGGAGCGACCTGGATCGTGTAACGGTGACCGCTGATTTCCGGGGAACGGAAGGCCACGGAGCGGAAAGATTCCGGGGCATTGGCCAGTTCGGATTCCGGGTAGTGCTTCGCGCGGATCGCGGCGTGGGGACAGACGAGCACGCATTTGTTGCACTGGATGCAGAGGGCGGAGTCCCAGACCGGGATTTCCTGCGCCAGATTGCGTTTTTCCCACTTGCTCGTGCCGGTCGGCCAGACGCCGTCGGGCGGGAAGGCGCTTACCGGCAGATCGTCTCCGCGACCGGCCAACAGTGTTCCGGAAACGGTCCGGACAAATTCCGGCGCTTCGACCGGGATCGGGAACGGACGGGGCCGGGTGGCGGTGACACGATCCGGAACAATGACCTCACGGACGCCTTCCACCGCCTTGTCCACCGCATTCCAATTCTTTTGGACGAGATCCGCCCCCTTGCGGGAGTAGCTTTTCTCAATCGCATTTTTGATCTCGGCCAGCGCCTGGTCGAGCGGGAGAATGTCGCTCAGGACGAAATAGGCGACCTGCATGATGGTGTTGATGCGGGCGCCCATGCCGGTCTCTCTGGCGATGCGGTAGGCGTCGATGACGTGGAATTTCAGTTTCTTCGAGAGGATCAATTCCTGTGTCTCGTGCGAAAGGTGGTCCCAGGCCGTATCCGCGCCGTGCGGGGTGTTGAGCAGGAAGATGGCCCCTTCGCGGGCGGTTTCGAGCACCGGTTGCTGCTCCAGAAGATGATACTGGTGACAGCCGACGAAATCCGCCGCGTTGATCAGATACGGCGCACGGATCGGATCTTTTCCGAAACGCAGGTGCGAGACCGTGACGGCACCCGCTTTTTTCGAGTCATAGACAAAATACGCCTGTGCGTGAAGGCCGAGTTTCTTGGCGATGATCTTGATGGTGTTCTTGTTCGCGCCGACCGTGCCATCGGAGCCAAGCCCGAAGAAGACCGCCTGGCTGTAAGTCTGGCCCGGGAGATGGAATCCGTGGTCGTATCGGATCGAGAGCCCGCTGACGTCGTCCTCAATTCCAATTGTAAATTCTTCCCGCGGCGCCTCCGCCTGCATTTCCGCAAAGACGGCGACCGCCATGGCCGGCGTGAATTCCTTCGAGGCAAGGCCGAAACGTCCTCCGGTCACCTTGGGCAGATGGTTCCAGCGCGAATGGCCCCTGGTCCGGACCGTGGAGGAGACGTCGAGGAACAGGGGTTCTCCGGGAGCGCCCGGCTCCTTTGTCCTGTCGAGGACGGTGAGATGTTTCACCGTTGCTGGCAGGGCCTGGAGAAAGGCGGAGAAGTCAAACGGACGGTAGAGGCGGACTTTCAGGACGCCGGTTTTTTCGCCCCTGCCGTTCAGGTATTTCGAGGTCTCTTCCAGTGTTTCCGCGCCGGAGCCCATCACCACGACCACGCGGTCTGCTTCGGGATCGCCGACATAGTCGAAAAGGTGATACGCGCGGCCGGTGAGCGAGGCAAAGCGATCCATGGCCTTTTGGACGATCTGCGGGAGGGCGGCATAGAAGGAGTTGGCGGCTTCACGGGCCTGGAAAAAGGCGTCCGGATTCTGTGCGGTTCCCCGAATGCTCGGGTGATCCGGAGACATGGCCCGCCTGGCATGGGCCTGAATCGCTTCCTCATCAATCATCGCCCGGAGAACCTCGTCGGAGAGGATTTCCAAATCGTTGATCTCGTGCGAGGTGCGGAATCCGTCAAAGAAGTGAAGGAACGGCACGCGGGAAGGGAGAGTGGAAGCGTGGGCGATGCAGGCAAGATCGTGGGCTTCCTGGACGCTGGCGGAGGACAACAGGGCGAATCCTGTCTGGCGCACAGCCATGACATCGGAGTGGTCGCCAAAGATCGAAAGGGCATGGGTGGCCAGCGAGCGGGCGGTCACATGCATGCAGAAGGGGATCAATTGTCCGGCCAGTTTGTACATGATCGGAATCATGAGCAGCAGACCCTGGGAGGCGGTGAACGTGGTGGCGAGAGAACCTCCCTGCAACATTCCGTGGATGGCTCCGGCGGCTCCGGCTTCGGATTGCATTTCCACAATTTTTGGAACGTGCCCCCACAGATTTCCCAGACCTTTTGCCGACCATTCATCGGACAGTTCCCCCATCGGAGTGGAAGGGGTGATCGGGTAAAGGGCAATTGTTTCGCTGAGCCGGTAGGCCACGTAGGCCGCCGCTTCGTTTCCGTCCATGCTCCGCCTGCCTGCGCCATTTTGTGTCTGCATGACACTATAAGCTATTCTAATACTTCGCCCTGTAAAGGGAAAAACCATCTGATAATGGCCAAGATCAAGAATGGGGGTTTTTTCCGGCTGGAAGCCTGTCGGAGGGGCTGGTGTAATCGGCCCATGCTCGAAGTGACCGTGCTCGCCAGTGGAAGTTCCGGAAATGCGCTGCTGGTGCGTTCGGGCCGGGGAGCCGTGCTGGTGGATGCAGGAGTGAGCGCCCGCCGGCTGTGCTCACACCTCCAGGCGTGCGGCCTGCCCCCGGAATCGCTCTCGGGCATTCTCCTCACCCATGAGCACGGCGATCACACCCGGGGACTGAAAGTCTTTTTGCAGAAGCATCGCGTGCCGGTGTTTGCCAATCCACTGACCGCCGATCATTTGAAGCGGACGGGGGTCGGTGCCGACTGGAGTCTGTTTTCCAGCGGGGCGGGATTTTCCCTGGAAGACATGGAGATCCTTCCCTTTTCCGTTCCGCACGATGCCGCAGATCCCGTGGGATTTGTCGTGCGTTCCCGTGGAACCGGATTCGCCGTTCTCACCGACCTTGGCTATGCCACCAGGCAGGTTGTGGAATCCGTGCGGGGCGTGAACGCCCTTTTGATCGAGACGAACCACGACGAGGCGCTTTTGCAGCAGGACACGAAGCGCCCCTGGTCGGTGAAGCAACGGATCCTGTCCCGGCACGGTCATCTTTCCAATTCCGCCGCGGCGGATGTTGTTTCGGAAGTGGCCACCGATGCCCTGCGCCATGTGCTTCTCGGCCATCTCAGCCGCGACTGCAACTCCCCGGAACTTGCCGTCCGGGCCGTGGGATCGCGGTTGCACGCCGGAGGACGCGCGGCTGTCCGCGTTCAATGTGCCCGCACAGATGAGGAGGCACCGATTTTTTCTCTGGTGATCTGAGAGATCTCGCATGGGGAAACATTGTTGACGAACTGTATTATTTGAATTAATGCAGATGCCCGGTCATGCGACTCAGTATTGCCACTGGCACTGGAGAATCGATTTTTCGGCAGATTGCCGGGCAGATCGCACGGATGGCTTATGCCGGGAAACTGCGGGTGGGAGATGAACTTCCAAGTGTACGGGCTCTTGCGGAACAGCTTGGAGTAAACCCGAATACGGTGGCGCGTGCCTATCAGGAGCTTGTTCAAGGCGGGCTTTTGGAAGCCCGGCCCGGCCGTGGTTTTTTTGTCGGCGAACGAAGAAATGTGTTCTCGTCCGAGGAACGGGCACGCCGGCTCGGAGAGGCGGCTGAAGCTTTTTTGCAGGAGGCCGCTTTTCTCGGCATTTCGGTTTCCGAAATCCGGTCCACTCTCGATTCCAAACTAAAATCAATGTTCTGAATTATGGCGGAAATAGTGATTGAAACCAAAGGGCTCACGAAATTTTTCGGTGGGCGGTGCGTGGTGGATAATCTGAGTTTTTCCATCGAGAAGGGGAGTATTTTCGGTTTCCTTGGAAGGAACGGAGCTGGCAAGAGCACAACGATCCGGATTTTGCTTGGTTTGCTGGAACCTTCCAGAGGGACTTCCCATGTGCTGGGAACAGACAGCCGGAAGCTCACTCCCCGGGATCGGCTGCGCATCGGCTACTTGCCCGAGGGGCACCATGTCTATGGATGGATGAGTGTCGAAGAGTGCGGACGTTTTCAGAGGTCGTTCTATGCAAATTGGAATGAAGATATTTTCCGGGCGGTGCTTTCCCACTTCCGACTGGACGGAAAGAACAAGTCGGGGAATTTGTCGCGGGGGCAACGGGCCGGATTGTGTTTGGCGATGGTATTGGCTCCGGAACCCGAGTTGTTGATTCTTGATGATCCGGCTCTCGGGCTTGATCCGGTGGCCCGTCGCAGTCTCATCCAATCAATGCTTTTTGTCACCCGGAAGACCGATCGCACGATTCTTTTTTCTTCCCACATGCTTTCCGATGTCGAGCGGGTGGCCGATCAGATTGCTGTGTTGGACAGGGGAACGCTCAGGGCTCACTGCAGCCTGGAAACCTTTCGACGACAGGTGCGCCAGATCACGCTTCGATACCGTGGCGGGGCACCGGAACTGCCTCCTCTTCCCGGGCTTCTCCAGATGTTTCGCACGGAAGGGGAAATCAGCCTGACAGTGGCCAATCTGGGCCAGGCAGCGGAGGAGGAGCTCAGAGTCATGTCCGGAGTTTCCTTTGAGGAGGAACAGATGGGACTGGAGGACGCCTTCATTGGCTATGTCGGCGAACGGGGCGAAAAAAGTTTCTTCACCACTGATTTGAAAGGAACGAAATGAGAGCTTGCTGTGTTGAAAACATAATCATGAACAAGGAGCCCCTACCGATGGAGGGCGT
>CAZPEN010000032.1:0-50713 GCA_964585615.1 uncultured Chthoniobacter sp.
CTCTTGGAACAACATTAACAAAAGCTATAGATATTAACGACTCAGGAATTATTCTCGCTAAAGTTACAGCAAATAACGCGAGCGACGCGGCATTGCTCGTTCCGTTTGAGGTGATAAGTGACCTGAATAATAATGGCAGGATCGACGGCGGGGACCGGACGCTGAAAACCGCTGGTGCCAAAGCGACCGCCACCGACGAACAAAAGGAAAAGGCGACAGAATATCTTTTTGCCAATGACAACCTTTCCAATGGCGCATGGGACAAGGAGGATACGGACTCCAGCAAGCCCGCATCGGCGACCGATGACGACGACGCGGAAGAAATCTCCGTGACCTGTGCGGCCACCTGGGGCGCGGTGTGGTTCGAGCATCCGGCCATCGACAAACTATCATTTTACAAGACAAAGGAATGCCTGCCAGCGGACAAGATGACATTCCCGTTCGCTCTATCCACCGAGGAAACCGGCAAGTTGCCGGAGAAACTTTATGTCCGGCTTGACGGGGCGGATTTTACCGCCCAAGCGGAGGGGGACCTTGTGATGAAGTTCGGCAAGGCCGACCAATCGGAAACATGGGCCGAGGACAAATTAAAGTTCACAATCGTCAGCCAGATCGGCGATGCAAAATACTTCAACGCCGCTCGGGATTACATGACGGAGAAGAACAGCCGCGTGCATGTTCGCATTTTCAAATCGGGCAGCCAGCAAATCCGCATCACAGCGATGCGCCATGAGGCTACGGACATGAAGGTCATTGAGACCTATCACCGCACACCGAAGATATATGGACTGCCCGGTGTGACCTCAGCGAGCGGGGACAGCTATGACCTTATTCTGAACGGCAACTTCTGCTATTTTGAAGGCGGACATGCAGGGAGAATTTGGGGTATGGCAAACCACCAGATGACTTCTCGTTGCCATGGTGGTTGCGTCGTGAGCGGGGTTCAGAATCCAGCAACCTCTGTCGGTGGAACTCATGGTCTGGAGCAGCCTTCGGCCGAATACCTAAGCGCAAGTGGAAAAGGGACTTTCGGCATTACCACTGGTGTAGTGCCATTGCCCCCGACTCATCAAAATGCGTTGGGCGGATTTGCGAGCAACCTTGTGGGCGGATTATACGCGATGCACCCTTGGTTTGGCGTCGCAGAAACCGGTCCAACCGGAGATCGGAAAAAATACATATTTACGGTCACACAGACGGTCGCGAGCACCAGCTATCCTCTTGCGAATTTGGTGCAGCGATTGACGGACTCCGGGCAGCTCATCTGTGTAGCCGGAGATGGTGGCAGTTCCACGGCTATCGCCTATCGAACCGAAGGGGCGAGCACTCGCGTGCTCTATGCAGGCGATAAACACTACCCAGGGCATTACTGGATCAATACCTACATCACCTTTAAATCTGACAAGCCACGGCTATGACACGAGCACTCGCGACTTCAATCACCATCTTTGTTCTCTACGTCTTCGGGAGCGTCACAGCTTACAGTGATCCAGTCTCCGAGTTCAACGAAACCGCTATCCAAACGGCACAGGAGAACCGTCAGCCTCCCCAGGACTTTTCCACCGCTAGCGTAGCGTTTGAAGCGTCAAACGATGCGACGGTTAAAGCAGGGAAATGGGAAGAGATCGTCACCGCCGCGGGCGAAGGACTGTTGGCGCAAACTTGGCCTACTCCTTCGGGAGGATGGACGTTGCTGGACTTCCCATCGATGGGAACAATCACGATCAAGGACGTTCGCGATCAACAGTCCACAAAAGCGTCTTATACGAAGATCGTGGCGCAGAACGAGACGGAGGCGATTCAGCTTCGTAGTGCAGGGGCTCTCCTTTGGGGTGCCTCTCAGGATGGAGAGCCATGGGGCGAAAAGTTGCTGTTAGGGCTGGCCCAGCAAAACGATGATAACATGAAGCGCCTCGCCTACTGGTTCACGAAGGATTTTGGCCAGGAGGTAAACTCCATTACGTGGACGGTTGATTGGTCCGGTTGGCAACAGGCATACACCGCTGCAAACGCCTTAGGAAAAGCCATCATCCTGAGAAATATCACCATGCTTGCCTTGAAAAAGGACGATTACACCACGGCGGCGAGCATCAACTTGTCGGCCTTGTCAGGTAGTGATCGGGAATTGAAAGCAATCGCCCTCGCTTTCGGTCATCCCAGCCTCGGCTCGGCTGTGACGGCAAAATGGTCCCAACTCGCAGACGATTCGGATGCTCAGATTAAAGCCCTAGCCTCTGAGGTAAAAGCCTCGTTTGGGATAACGGATTAGTGGTGGCGCTCTTGCCACGACTCTTATTCGGTCCGTGCACACATGCAAAACGGCTTGAAAATCCGATGCGCCGCAGTGTTACGCCTCGTGCAGAAAAGCAGAGCGCGATCCACGCCAGCACACCCGGCGGTTCAACTTTCCCCCTCGTCCCTGGGGGTCCGGTCGATCCAACTCCCCGGTCCAGAAGTAATGCAGGATAGCACTTTTTCCCGGAAAAGTGCGGGAGCGGGCCGCTATCGCTTAAAAACCCCGCTGCCCTGCGCACGTCGGGCGTGCTGCGGGAGATCCGTTTTTTTACGGAACGCAATCGCGGACGTGAAAAAATCCCCGCCGGAAAATCCGCGAACCCCATTTGCAATCGTTGCCGTGGCCGCTGTCGCGTGAGACGACGAACGCCAGCCCTGCGCGTAAACTCCGATGCGCCGCACTGTCACGGCTCGTGCGAAAAGCAGGCACGATCCGCGCCAGTGCTCGTGGCCGCGTGGTTCGAGGGGCGGGCACTGGTCACGGCATCTGCGCGCCCCGGCTCGTTCCTCGCACGGGTCGGCACATGCCGCGCCATGCCCTTGGGTGTGCCGCTGGCCGCCCGTCGGCAGCTCCCCCTGCCGCGCAAGCGCGTCAGCCGCTGCCGCAGACCCCTGCGGGGCGGGCTGGAGCGCGGAGCCGGGACCGGGCGGGCCGCGGCCGAGTGGCAGCAAAGCTGCGGAATAGTCGAAGCCCGGCCCCGCCTCCGCTATCCGTGGGGAAGCGGGCAGGCTCCTCAGTGGTTCCGCGCGGGTTGGGGTCCGGAGAGAAAGCGGAGCGCCATTCCGCGCGGGGGATCCAATTGAGCCCGGCGGGTTTCTCCCTCCGGGCTGTGCATGTCTTCTCCAGACGCTCCCGCGTCTCGGAATGTTCCGTTTCTCCCTTGCAAGCCGCCACCATGCCTGCGGTCATCCAATGGCAGCCGACTCCATGCTGTGCTCCGGCAATGTGGTGAGTACGCTCTGCGAGGGAGTGGTGCTGGCGAACCCGCTGACAGTGGGAGGGACCACAGTGTGGGGAGGAGGGTTCTTCTCCGTCGGCTCCGCTTCCGGGGTGGTGGAGAGTTGACTTCTCCGTAAAAAAGAGGGAAGCGGGCGGCAGAAAATCTCAACCTTGCGGAGGAGTGGGAAAGGGGGTATTCAGAGGGGCTTGCCCGATGATCAAAGTAGAAAAGCTGACAAAATGTTATGGTGCGGTGACCGCCGTGGATGCCATTGATTTTGAGGTTGGCAAGGGGGAGATCGTGGGGTTTCTCGGTCCCAACGGGGCGGGGAAGAGCACGACGATGAAGATGCTGGCGGGGTTTCTGCCTCCGACGTCGGGGCGTGCGGAGGTGGCGGGGCGGGATGTGTTCCGCGAGTCGCTGCGGGCCCGGGAGCACATCGGGTATTTGCCGGAGAATGTGCCGCTGTATCCGGACATGCGGGTGGAGGAGTATCTTCGCTACCGTGCGGCGATCAAGGGGGTGCCGGGGCGCCGGATGAAGGAACGGGTGGGGGATGTGCTGGATTTGTGCGGATTGCGCGAGGTGGAGAAGAAGATCATCGGACGTCTCTCGAAGGGGTACCGTCAGCGGGTGGGATTGGCGGATGCCATGGTGCACGAGCCGGATCTCCTGATTCTCGACGAGCCGACGATCGGGCTGGATCCGAACCAGATCCGGCAGGTGCGCGACCTGATCCGCAATCTGAAGCGTCATCACACGATTCTTCTTTCCACCCACATCCTGCCCGAGGTCGAGATGCTTTGTTCGCGGGTGATCATCATCAACAAGGGCCGCATCGAGGCGCTGGACAGTCCGCAGAACCTGCGGGCGAGGCTGGGGGTCTCGGGACATATTCTTCTGGATGCGCGGGTCACCGATCCGCGGGCGGCGGCGGCCGGGCTCCGGCGTCTTCCGGGGGTGGATTCGGTTTCCACCCGGCAGGACGGGGTCTGGACGATTTTCACGATTCATGCCAGTCCGGGAGCCGATCCCCGGGAGGCTCTTTATCAGCACGCCGTGGGGCAGGGGTGGCCGGTGCGCGAACTCAGCCGTTCGGCGGTGTCGTTGGAACAGGTGTTTGCGGAAGTCACCCATTCGGAGGAGGCATGAGAAGATTTTTTACCCTTCTTGGCCGTGAACTCGGGAGTGCTTTCCACCAGCCGCTGGCGTATGTGGTGTTGTTTTTCTTTCTGCTGATCACGGGGTTCAACTTTCATGCGGGGGTGACGCTTCTCAACAAGGCGGCGGGTTCCACGACAATGGTGGAGGCTTTTTTCAACACGGTCTATTTCTGGTTTCCCTTCATCCTCGTTTTTCCGCTCATCACCATGCGGGTTTTCGCGGAGGAGGCGAAACTGGGGACGATCGAGACGCTGATGACGGCGCCGGTGCGGGACGGGCAGGTGGTCTTTGCCAAGTATTTCGGGGCGCTGGTCTTTTATGTGATCCTGTGGATGCCGAGTCTGCTTTATTTTGCGGTTTTCCAGTGGGTCACGGACATGAGTGCGGCGGGAGCGGTGGGATCGTATCTCGGGGCGTATGCGATGCTGGTCCTGATCGGGATGCTTTTCACGGCGGTCGGCTGCCTGGCGTCGGCGCTGACAGACAACCAGATCGTGGCGGCGGTGATCGCGTTTGCGGTGATTCTGGCGCTTTTCTTTGTGGGGCTTCTTTCGCTTCTTCTCCCCGGGTCGGGGGCGTTGCTCCGCGAGGTGACGTACTATTTTTCCCCGATCCAGCACATGATGGATTTTTCCCGCGGGATTTTTGACACACGGCCGGTGGTCTTTTATGTGAGTTCGACCCTGCTGGTGCTGTTCGCCACGTTTCACGTTTTCAAATACCGGCGATGGAAGTCATGAACAGCATTCCGCGGACAGGCATCCGGATCGGCATCGGGCTCCAGGCGGTGGCGGTGCTGGTGCTGTATGGCGCGGTGAATTTCTTGGGGTTTGAATATTACAAACGGGCCGACTTCTCGCGGTCGCAGAAATTCGCGCTTTCCTCCCAGACCCGCCGGGTGATCCGGGAGTTCAAGAAGCCGGTGAACATCATTGTGGTTTCCTCCCCGACGTTTCTGTCCCCGGTGACCCAGATTCTCGGGGATGTGAAGAACCTGTTGGCGGAGATCCAGTTTTCCGGGCGCGAGCGGGTGGTGATCGAGTATGTCGATCCCACGAGGGATCTCACGCGGATGCGGGAGTTGCAGGGGAAATACAAGTTTACGAATGCCGACAGTCTCATGATCCTCGACTATGACGGGCATTCCCGGTTTCTGGGGATGGGGGAAATGGCGGATTTCGACATGCGTCCCGTTTCGCAGGGCGAGCCACCTCGGGTGACGGCATTTCGCGGGGAGCAGGCATTGACCGGTGCGCTGATCTCGCTGTTGCGGCCGGAGTCGCAGGGGGTTTATTTTCTTCAGGGACATGGCGAGCCCCCGCTGGGAGCGTCATCGCCGGTGGCCATTCTGGCGGATTACATCGAGAAGCAAAACGCCAGGGTGCGGACGCTTTCCCTGGCCTCCGCGGATACAATCCCCACGGATGCGGCGGCGGTGGTGATTCTCGCGCCAAAATTTGATTTGGACGAGAGGGAGGCCGCGATTTTGACAGCTTGGTTGAAATTCCGGGGACGTCTGCTTGTGCTGTTGGATCCGGAGGCAAAGACCCCGCGATTGCAGGCCATTCTGACATCCAACGGGATCGTTCCGCGGGATGACCGCGTCCTGCGGACCGTGAGGCTTCCGTATGCGACGGGGATTCTTCGGGAGGTGACAGGGGAGATCCTGCCGACCACCGAGTTCACGCGGCGACTGGAAGGGGCGACGGTTTTCTTTGCGGGGGCCACCCAGTCGCTGGGGCTCGACGAGAAGCTGGCGGAGAAGGAGAACATCCGGCTGCGGTCGTTGATTCAGGCGGCGGAGGAATTCTGGGGGGAGACAAACTACGTGCCGAACCAGCCCGGAGGGGTGCGGTATGAGGACGGGATCGACCATGGGCAACCGCTGACGATTGCGGCATCCGCGGACCGTGACGGAGTCGAGGACGACCGGGTGGAGGTGCAGACATCGAAGTTGATCGTTGTGGGAAGTTCCCAATTTGCCTTTGATGCCTCGGCGACGCCGTCCGATCTGGACTTCCTGCTTTCCTCGATCAACTCGCTTCTCGACCGCGGCAAGCTCTCCGGGGTGACGCCGAAATCCGTGACCCACTTTGCCCTCAATCTCACGGACATGCAGCTTGGCCGCATTGCCCTTTTCACCATGGTCATCCTGCCCGGGGTGTCCGGGGTTGTGGGGGTGCTGGTCTGGTGGAGGCGCAGGAAATGAGCCGGGCGGCGACGGTTTTTCTTCTTCTGGCAGCCGTGGCAGCGGTTGTTTTCGTCGTCATTTTTGTGCCCCTCAACAGGGGCGGGGGAAAGCCGGTGGGGGCTCCGCTTTTTGATTTCGATCCGGACGACATCAGCCGGATCCAGATCACCAACGGGGACGGGGTTGTCGAATTGCGGCGGACGGAAGACGGTTGGATGATCGGGCCGGAGCCGAAGGATCGTGCCTCCGTGGAGGCTGTTCGGCGGGTGATCGAAACGGCTCAACGAACGCCGATATTCGACCGGATCGATGCGGGAGAAATCGGCGACCGCGACAAGCTTTCCCTCTATGGATTAAAGAAAAGCCGGGTGCAGTTCGATTTCAAGGGCGACCGGGATTTGCCCCTTCTTGTGGGCAAGGACGCGGCGGATGAGGGGCGTGTCTATGTGAGATTTGAGGATTCGCGGGACATTTATCTGGTTCCCGACGACCTCTTCGCGGTGATTCTGAGTTCGCCCCAGGATTTCCGGGACCGGATGCCGGTGCGGTTGCGACCGGACCGGGTTGACCGGGTGGTCATCAAACGTCCGGCGGGAGAGATCGAATTGAAGCGGGAGGCGGGGGGATGGCGGATTGTGAAGCCGCTTTCCGCGCGGGCAGACGATGCCGCGGTCGAGGGGCTGTTGGGGAAACTTGTCAGAACACGGATCGAGGGGTTTGAAAAAGAGGCCGATCCCGGGGCGATGGGATTTTCGGAGCCTTCCGCGGAGGTGCAACTTTTTGGCGAAGGGGAACGGGTTCCCGAGAGCCTCCAGTTGGGGGCCGACGCTCCTTCCGGGACCGTCTTTGCCCGTCTGGAGCCGCGGGGAGTCACCGTGCGGCTGCCGTCCGCCGTGCGGGAGATGCTGGGAATGGATTTGACCGCCCTGCGCGACACCTCCCTGGCGCGGATCAACCTGGATCTCGTGGACATGATCCGGGTGACGGCTCCAGGCGCGGGTTTCACGCTGCGACGCAAGGGAGAAGACGGTTGGGTGATCGGGGAGAAGCGGGCGAGCACCGCCGCTGTCCAAAGGATGGTGGATGCCCTGGCCCTGCTCAAATCCTCCGCCTTCGAGCCGGCGACCGTGGAAGTCTTGAAAAAAACCGGTCTGGACCAGCCCGCTTTCAGCGTGGAATTTTTTTCCGTTGTCTCCGAGAACACCCCTGAAGCCGCTGCGGGGGCTCAGCTGGTGACCGGATTGAAATTCGGCCAGAAACAGGAGAACGGTCTTCTTCCCGTCCTCGACTCCGGTTCTCCCGAAGTGGCCTTCGTTCCCGACAAAATCCTTGAGGCGATTCCGCCCGGGGAATCCGCCTGGCTTGCGCCGTAGCCCTTGTCAATTTCATCCGTTCCGTTTTTTCTCCTAACAAAACCATGACGTCCGCCCAAATCCGCCAATCGTTCCTCGATTTTTTCCACGGGAAATCCCATACGATCGTCCCCTCGTCGAGCCTCATGCCCGACTCGCCGAATCTGTTGTTCACAAATGCGGGGATGAACCAGTTTGTCCCGATTTTTCTCGGGGAGAAGAAGGCGGATGTGAGCCGGTGGGGTGGAGCGGTTGTTGGATCCGACACGCGGGCGGCCGACACGCAGAAGTGCATCCGGGCCGGAGGAAAGCACAACGACCTGGATGACGTTGGTCTCGACACCTATCACCACACGTTTTTCGAGATGCTGGGGAACTGGAGTTTCGGGGACTACTTCAAGGCGGAGGCCATTTCCTGGGCGTGGGAATTGGTGGTGGAGCGCTGGAAATTCCCGCCGCAGCGTCTCTATGCCACGATTTACCATCCCGACAAATCCCTGGGAGACCCCGCCGAACGCGATGAGGAAGCCTGGAATTTCTGGGCCGAAAAATTCCGGAGCGTCGGGCTGGACCCCGCCGTCCACATTGTCAACGGCAACAAGAAGGACAATTTTTGGATGATGGGTGAGACCGGGCCGTGCGGTCCGTGCAGCGAACTGCATGTGGATCTCACGCCATCCGGCGACACGCGGGGAGCCCTCGTCAACAAGGGCTCCGCCGAGTGCATTGAAATCTGGAATCTGGTCTTCATCCAGTTCAACGCGAATCCCGACGGATCGTTCACGCCGCTGCCCGCGCAGCATGTCGACACCGGCATGGGCTTCGAGCGGGTGACCTCGATCATCCAGGGCACGAAGGGATTCACGGACTTCGCCCACGCGAAGATTTCCAACTACGAGACGGACATCTTCCGTCCGCTTTTCGACGAGATCGAAAAACTCAGCGGGAAAAAATACGGTTCCACACTCCCCGTGGCAGGGAGCACCGGCGCGACGGAGCAGGAGAAAGTGGACGTCGCCTTCCGCGTGATTGCCGATCACATCCGCACGCTGGGATTTGCGATTGCCGACGGGATCCAGCCCGGGAACACCGACCGCAACTACGTCCTCCGCCGCATCCTGCGCCGCGCGGTCCGTTACGGGCGTACGCTCGGTTTTCACGAGCCCTTTTTCTACAAGCTCACCGAGGTTCTCGCCCGGGAGATGGGGGATGTGTTCCCGGAAATTCGGGCGAAGCAGAAGCATGTGGAGGAAGTGCTGCGCCGGGAAGAGGAGGCTTTCAACAGGACATTGGACAAGGGCATTGCTTTGTTTGAACGTGAAGCAGCGGTTTTGCTGGGGAGCGCGCCCGCCCCGGGCGCATCAGGCCGCGCCCCCGCGGCCGCCGAAACCGGAGCAAAATATTCCAAGCGCAATCTTCCCCACTTTGAGCGTCCCTGGGGCAAATACATGGTGACTTTTTCAACAAGAGAAAAGCGGGTGCTTTCGCCAGGCGAACGCGATCTTGTGCTGAAGAGCATTGTCTATGCCCATGAGCACGGCCAGGTGGAACTTTACGCCGCGTGCGTGATGCCGGATCATGTGCACATGCTCTTCGAACCGCAGGTCAGGGATCAGAATGGCCAGGGGGTTCCGGTATTTTGGCCGCTCGGGGAAATCCTGCACGGAATCAAGTCCACGACCGCGCATCGGATCAACAAACAGGCGGGAGTCTCGGGGACACACGTATGGGAAGAGGAGTCGTTTGACCGCCTGATTCGTGGGGAGTCCGATCTGGAGGAGAAGTTTTTGTATATTTGCCGGAATCCGTGGGACGCGAAGGTGGTGGGTGGGGATGAGGAGTATCCGTGGCTTTTGATTCCGGGTGAGTCGGGAGGTTCCCGCGAGGGCGCGGAAACCGGCGCCCGGGGCGGGCGCGCTCCCCGGATTTCCGGAGAGTTCGCCTTCCGGCTTTATGACGAGCAGGGTTTTCCGCTTGATCTGACCGAGTTGATGGCCCGCGAGCGGGGGCTGACCGTGGATACGGAGGGGTTCCAGAAACTCATGGAGGAACAGCGCAGCCGGGCACGGGCCGCGCAGAAGAAGCAGGTGATTGAGCTGTCCGAGGTGGAGACCAAGGAGCCGACAGAGTTTGTCGGTTACGATGTGCTGAGCACTCCCGCGAAGGTTCTCGAAGTGGTGAGCCTCAAGGACAAAACGGCGGTTGTTCTCGACGTGAGCGCGGCCTATGCCGAGATGGGCGGGCAGGTGGGCGACACCGGGGAGCTAATCCACGGGGCCGATGTCTGGCGGATTTCCAACACCCAGAAGACCGGACACACGTGGCTGCATTTTCTGGAGACCGACGATGTTCCGACGGTGGGGCTGGAGGTCTCGCTTGATGTGGACGGGGACCGGCGCCGCGCCATCCAGCGGCATCACACGGTCACCCATCTCCTGCACTGGGCACTGCACGAAGTGGTCTCGCATGAGGCGACGCAGAAGGGATCGTTCGTGGGGCCGGAGAAATTGACGTTTGACTTCAACAGCGGAGCCCTGACCCCGGTGCAGATTCGCGACATCGAGCGGCTGGTCAATGAGCGCATTGTCGAGAATGCCGGGGTCTGCTGGACGGAGGTTCCGTATGCCGGGGTGCGCGGGCGTGCCGACATCATGCAATTCTTCGGGGACAAATACGGCGAGACGGTGCGGGTTGTCCAGATCGGGGGGCAGGCCGGAGAGCTCGACGGATACTCGATGGAACTTTGCGCCGGCACCCACACCCGGGCGACCGGTGAGATCGGTCTGTTCCGAATTCTCGGAGAAGCGGCCATTGCCGCGGGGGTCCGCCGCATTGAGGCGATTGCCGGCCTGGAGGCATCCGCCCATGCGGTGAAAGACGGGGAACGTCTCATGGCGATTGCCGCGCAACTCAACAGTCCGATTAGCGAGATCGAAAAGAAAATCGAAGGGTTGCTTTCCCATCACAAGGAACTGGAGAAATCCCTCAAAGCAGCCCGTGCCCGCGAGGCTGCCGCCCGGGCAAAGGAACTGGCGGAGAAGGTGGAAAAAATCGGGGAGATTCCTTTCCTGGCGGCCGATCTGGGAGCGGTGGACGGGGATTACCTCCAGGCGGTCGCCGACGCGCTCAAGGGGAATTTTTCCGGAGTGTGCCTCTTTGCCGGAACGGCCAACAACGCAGTTGCGCTGGTGGCCGCGGTTTCCCCGGATTTCACCGCGCGCGTGCAGGCGGGGAAATTGATCCAGGCGGTGGCCCCGATTGTCGGGGGAAAGGGTGGGGGAAAACCGGATGCCGCCCGCGGGGGCGGAAAAGACGCCTCCAAGGTTCCCGAGGCCCTTGCGCACGCAAGAACTCTTCTTGGCTGAATGGGCAATCCCTACGAATCGGACAAACTCGTCGCGGAGTATCTTTTCTTCCATTATGCGGGGGAGAAGGAATTCTCCGGGGGGATGCCGGTGCCCGGGGAGGCGTTGAATTTCCCCGTCCGGGTTGTGGAGGAGCTGGCCGACCTGTCGCGGCAGCCGCGCCGGGCCCTGGATTTGGGGTGTGCGGTGGGGCGTTCATCTTTCGAGTTATCCCGTCAGATTCCCTCCGTGCTCGGGGTGGATTTTTCCGGGGCATTCATCCGTGCCGCCAATGTCCTGAAAGCGGAAGGGCAGATTTCCTGCAAGGTCGTTCTCGAAGGGGAGCGTCTGGTGGACTTCACGGCCCGGATTCCCTCCGGCATCGATGGTTCGCGGGTCTGTTTCGAGACCGGGGATGCAACGGCTTTGCGGGAAGACATCGGAACATTCGATTTGGTTCTGGCCGCGAATCTTCTGTGCCGCCTTCCCGAGCCGGCCCGGTTTCTTGACCGCCTTCCCGGCTTGGTGGCACCGGGCGGGCAGCTTTTGCTGGCGACCCCGTTTTCCTGGCTTCCGGAATACACTGCTCCGGAGCACTGGATCGGTGGACGAACGGCCACCGGTCCCTCGTGGGATGCCCTCTGCCGGGTGCTCGAACCACATTTCGAGTTGCAACTCGGGAAAGATCTGCCCTTTTTGATCCGTGAGCATTCCCGAAAATTCCAATACGGCTTCTCTCTCGGATCCCGCTGGATCCGCCGCCCGTGACTGGGAGGCGCATTATCAAGCCGGTGACATGCCCTGGGACAAGGGCGTTGCCCATCCGGCGTTGCTGGCCTGGCTTTCCCGGAACCGTCTGACCGGGGCGATTCTCGTTCCCGGGAGCGGAGCCGGGCACGATGTGCGGGCGCTGGCCGCGGATTCCGCTGCGGAGGTGCTCGGTTTGGACATCGCCCCCTCGGCAAAGGAACTGGCGGAACATTATCCAAAAACCGGTCAGGAATCCTACCGGACGGGGGATTTTCTTTCCGGGAGCGCCGTTGACGCGGGAGCGTTCGACGCGGTTTTCGAGCACACCTGTTTTTGCGCGATTCCGCCGGGGAGGCGGGGGGATTATGCCCGGGCTGTTTCGCTGGCACTCAGGCCGGGGGGCTTGTTTCTGGCGATTTTTTACCGGAATCCCTCGCACGGAGGAGACGATGGACCTCCTTTCGGTTGCACGATGGCCGAGGTGGATGCGCTGTTCGGGAGTGATTTCCTTCTGGTCGAAGAGGCTCCGGAGCTTCCGACATTCGAAGGGCGCGAAAGTCGGGAGGTCCTGAGGGTGATGCGGCGGAGGGCGGCTTGAAGAAAATCCCTTTTCTTCCGCGTCCGTCCGCCTAGATTTGGCGACCGATGTTCAGCCGCCTCTCCGACAAACTTCAGGACGTATTCAAAGATCTTCGCGGTCATGGGAAGATCAGCGAAACGAATGTGACCGATGCCCTGCGCGAAGTGCGCATGGCCCTTCTTGATGCGGATGTGCATTTTCAGGTCGCCAAGGATTTTATCGCCCGCGTCAAGGAAAAGGCCCTCGGCGAGGAGGTGCTCCGCAGCGTCACTCCCGGGCAGCAGATCGTCAAAATTTTCCATGAGGAACTCTGCGCCCTGCTGGGCGGCGATGCCTCGCCCCTGAATCTCGACAAGCCCGCCCGGATCCTGCTGGTCGGCCTCAACGGTGCGGGAAAAACCACGTCCTCGGCGAAACTCGCCCGCTGGCTCAAATCCCAGGGCCGTTCTCCGTTGCTGATTGCCGCCGATCTTTACCGGCCCGCCGCCATCGAGCAACTGGCTGTTCTCGGTGAGCAAATCGGTGTTCCGGTTTTCCGCCCCGCGGCCGGGGAGACCGATGTGCTCCGCTCGTCCAGGCAGGCCCTGGAGTGGTGCGAGGCGACTGGCGGGAATGTCCAGATTTTCGATACCGCCGGACGTCAGGAAATTGACGAGCCCCTGATCAAGGAACTCCAGCGGCTCCGGGATTTTCTCCAACCGCAGGAGATCCTGCTGGTCTGCGATGCCGCCACGGGGCAGCAGGCGGTCAGTGTCGCCGAGCATTTTCACTCGGCCCTGGGGCTTACCGGGCTGGTTCTCACCAAGCTCGACGGCGATGCCCGCGGTGGCGCCGCGCTCTCGCTGCGTTCCGTCACCGGACGTCCCATCAAATTCGCCGGTGTCGGCGAGAAACTCGATCAATTCGAACCGTTCCACCCCGACCGCCTCGCCGGACGCATCCTCGGCATGGGCGATGTTGTCAGCCTCGTGGAGAAGGCCGCCGAGGCCATCACCGAGGACGACGCCCGCCGGATGGAACAAAAACTCCGCACCGCCAGCTTCGACCTCGAGGACTTCCTCCAGCAGTTCAAAATGCTCAGACGGATGGGTCCCCTTGAAAATATCCTTGGCATGATCCCCGGAATGGATAAATTGAAAGATTCCTCGATTGACGAGAAGCAACTGAAGCGGGTGGAGGCGATTGTCCTCTCCATGACGCCGCAGGAGCGGGCGCGACCGGATATTCTGAACGCGCGCCGCCGCCAGCGGGTCGCCCGGGGCAGCGGCACCACCGTCACCGAGGTGAACAATCTTCTCCTGCGCTTCAACCAGATGCGCAAGATGATGAAAAAAGCGGGCCAGATGAAAAAAATGATGGCCCGTGCCGGGAAAAATTTCGGCCTTCAGACCCCCGGGGGATTCTGAGGGAGGAAGTCTTCCCGGAGGGCTCCGGCCCAAAACCGAAAAACCGAAAACTGAAAACCGAAAACTTTATCTCATGGCCGTAGCAATCCGACTCCGCCGCGAAGGCGCCAAGAACAGTCCCTATTACAAAATCGTCGTTGCCGACCAACGCCGTGCCCGCGATGGCAAGTTCATCGAAATCATCGGCTCCTACGATCCGAAGAAAGAAGGGGAAAATTTCTCCATCCAACTCGACCGCGCGGAATACTGGGTCGGTGTCGGTGCCCGTCCGTCCCAGACAGTCGGCAGCATCATCACCAAAGCCCGCAAAAAAACCGCGGCCTGATTCTTTTCCGTCATGGAAGAATTTTTGCGCTACGTGATCGGCAGCCTCGTGGAATTTCCCGACGAGGTGGTTTTTACCAAAACCGAGACACCCGAGCGCATCACCTTCCATGTCGCCATGCGGAAGACCGATCTTCCCAAAATCATCGGCAAGGGTGGGCACACGATCCAGGCGCTTCGCACCCTGCTCAATGCCGCCGCCCAGAAGCGGGGACAAAAAGCCGCGCTCGAAATCATTGAATGATGAGCCGCCTTTTCCCTCTCCTGGCCGTCGGCATCCTGCTTGTCGGATTTCAAACGGGATGTGAACGGCATCCCGCTTCCCAGACAGTTCCCGGTTTCGGTGAAAAGCAGGCAAAAACCCAGGAGGAACTCGACCGGGAAGCAAGGACTCCGTTGACCATCAATCCCAACGCCCCCCGGTTTTTTCCCACTCCGAAGCAGTAGGTTCCTCCTCTCCAGAGGTTTCTTTTCTGTGTGGTGATCTCTCCTGGCAGAAATTTCTTTGATGCGGGATCCATCCTTTTTTGGAATTCATGACAAACTTCTCCCATCAGTTGTTTGAAGCCGCGCGCCGCAGGATTCCCGGGGGGGTCAATTCCCCGGTCCGTGCCTTTCGTGGGGTGGGAGGGGAGCCGTTTTTTGTCAAGTCCGCCAACGGATGCCGCTTGGTCACTTCGGATGATCAGGAGTTGATCGATTACGTGGGAACCTGGGGGCCGGCCATTCTGGGTCATGCTCCCGCCGTGGTGGTTTCCGCGGTGCGCGAGACGGCGGAGCACGGGCTCAGTTTCGGGACACCGAATCCCCTGGAGGTGGAGATGGCCGAGACGATCTGCCGTTTCGTGCCTTCCGTGGAAAAAGTTCGGATGGTGAACAGCGGGACGGAAGCGACCATGAGCTGCATCCGGCTGGCGAGGGGATTCACCGGGCGCGACAAGATCATCAAGTTTGAAGGATGCTATCACGGGCATGTGGATTCCCTGTTGGTGAAAGCCGGCAGCGGGGCTCTGACCCATGGGAACCCCGACAGCGCAGGAGTCCCCAAGGCTTTTGCGAAGCTGACCATCACAGTTCCCTTCAACAACATTCCGGCCGTGAAAGCCGCCTTTGCCGCGAATCCCGGAGAGATCGCGGCGGTGATTCTGGAGCCCGTGCCGGCCAATGCGGGGCTTTACCTCCCGGAGCCGGGTTTTTTGGAATTTCTCCGGACGCTTTGCACGGAATCCGGAAGCCTGCTGATATTCGACGAGGTGATGACCGGGTTCCGCCTCGCGCGGGGAGGGGCACAGGAGATTTACGGGATTCGCCCGGATCTCACCGCCATGGGCAAGGTGATTGGCGGAGGTCTTCCTGTGGGGGCATTTGGCGGACGCGCGGAGATCATGGACTGTCTCTCGCCCGACGGGCCGGTTTACCAGGCCGGAACGCTTTCCGGGAATCCAATCGCGATGGCCGCCGGGCTTGCCCAGCTTCGGGAACTGGAGCGCCGCCACGGGTGGTCGCAACTGGAGGAAATCGGAGCCTCGTTTGAATCCCTGACTCGGCAGGCCATCCGGGGGCTGCCCTGCACGTTTCACCGCATCGGTTCGATGTTTTGTCTCTACTTCCGGGAAGGGCCGGTGCTCCGGCTTTCCGACGCCATGCAGAGCGATCGGGACCGGTTTTCCCGCTTCTTCCACCTCTGCCTGGCCTCCGGAGTTTACTTTGCCCCGTCGCAGTTTGAAGCCGGGTTCCTGTCGCTCGCCCACACCAGCACGGACATCGACGAGACCGCGAGGGTCGTGAGCGACGCGTTGAAGAGTGTTTTTTGATCCCGCCGGACAATCGGGGCCACCCCGGCTTTTTCTGCGGGGTTGCGCTTCCGGAAAAACCGGATATCTTTTCCGGTGTTGGGGGCGTACTGGTTTCGACTTGAAGTGAGAAGCCCGGTCCGCATGCCGAGGATGATTCGTTGGCCTCGTAAAAAATCGGATCAAACAAAATAAATGCAGATTACGAAGATCTCGCTCTCGCGGCTTAATTGACCACGACGTGTCCCGGCAGACGCCTGCTATGACGGGATGCGACGACAGCAGGCTAATTCTCCGCCGGGGTGGCCGCGGCGGGGGGTGAATCGATTCCGTGGCCGCTGTGGGGTGGGTAGCGTGACGGTTCGCAGCATCGCCCCAAGATCAAAGACCGCCTAAGCATGTAGAAGGTTGAGTGGATTGCTTGAAGGACAGGGGTTCGACTCCCCTCGCCTCCACTTTTTAATTGCGCCTGAAAATGGCATAAAACGCTGAAAATAAACTAATTTCGGCAACTCCCCTCAAGATCCATCTCTCAATCCATATACTATTCGTCTTGTCAATTTTGGTATATGGAGGTATATTGGAAGCCACTCAATGAAACCGCGCACTTCCCAACAGTTCCGTTTCCCCTTCAAATTTGAGAAGAACGGCAGGACAGGAAAAATCTACCGTCTCGGTAACGGGACATTCAAAACGGCGTTCACTTTTGCCGGGACGCCTCGACAGAACACCTTCAAAACCCCTCAATCCGCTCTGGAATATCTGGAAACAGAATTTTCCAAACTGGATGACCAGCGGGAAAATTCCCTGGCTCTGCATCCTCTCAATGGCAACGTCAGACTTTATTCGGAACTGGAGGAGCTCTTGCGGGATGAGGGCAACGGTGCATCACTACGCGAGGCGGTTGCGTTTTTTATCGCCCACCACAAAACCAAGCGCTTCAAGGCCAAACCGGTGTCGGATTGCGCGACAAGCTTCGTTGCGGCGCAGCGCACGAACGGGGTGACGGATATTCAAATCAAGACCCTCGAAAAACATTTCCGCCGGTTCAACAAAACATTCGGAAGCCGCAAAATTCACGACGTCACGACGCAGGAGATTTCAGACTGGCTGGGGACGTGTCTGGATGAAAAGACCGGTGCCCCTTGGAGCACCAAAACACGGAAAGGGGTGCGCGGTTCACTGGTGTCACTGTCACTGTATGCACGGGACATTTTGAAGGCCATTCCCGATACCGGCAAAACGGAGTTTCAGAAAATCCGGCCACCCAAGGATGAACAACGAGATGCGGTTGACATTTACACTCCCGCCGAATTCACAAAGCTCCTGAATACGGCGTTAGAACATGACATCGATTTGATCCCTGTCCTGGTTTTGGGCGGATTTTGCGGCTTGCGTCCTTTCGAGATTCATGCGGAAGGCCTGAGCAGGCCGCCGCTTCAGTGGGAAGCCTTGAACTGGAATGATCTGCTCTTGCATGTGCAAGGCCAAAAAGTGCGTTCCAAAGCAACACGCGACATTCCGTTGAATGAGGCGGCGCAGGCGTGGCTGAAACCATTCTCTAAGTTAACCGGCCCAATCTGGATGCATCAATCCGCCCATTCAAAGAAAATGATCGCCTTGCGCGACAAGGCGAACGTCAAAAGCGTCTATGACGGATACCGTCATTCCTACGCTTCCTACCGGATACGGCAATTGAAGGGAAATCTGGCGGAACTGGCTGCGGAGATGGGCAATAGCCCGGCTGAAATCGTGGACAGCTACAAGCGAAACGTCACGGACGCGGAAGCGGAAGCATGGTTTGCGCAAAGGCCGCCTGAGAATTATGCGGAGCTTGTCCGCGCTTTCCTGCCTACATCGCTGAATTGATTTCGTAGAGCTTCACGAAACTGTCCAAATCCTTGCGCTGATAAAGCAGCTTGCCGCCCACTCGGTAGCCCTTGATTTTCACTTTGGTCAGATAGCGATATTTATCAAAGGTGGCAGCGGATAGACCCAAATAATGAGCGGCAGCCTTGGCATCGAGCCAGCCATCGGTTTCCGGGGTGGATTTTCTTCTCACCTCTTCGCGTAAAGAGGCGAGTTGGCGGCTCTGCTCTTCAAGCATCGACACAATGACGGGAGCGGCGGAAAGTCCGTCAAGCATACGGGCCAAAGCTCCGATTTCCGGCCTCTGCTCCAAGGTCGCTGGGTTATGTGCATGAAACATACCCCTGACAGTAGGCTGGCCGATGAAGAGAGGTGTTCCAAAACAAGAGCAACTTTTTGTTTTGTGTTCAGCGGGAGGGGGCGAGGCAAAGGGCTCACTCACGGCAAAACATAGACTGTCAGGCACGTTGGATTCTGATGTTTTTCCCTCTCGCGCATCTCCGTCGGCGACGAGATCGCAGACAACCGTGGCTATACCGGACGACCGTCTTTATTCCTACAAGACCAAATCCAACAAACGCCGGGAATGATCCATGCATTGGCAGAGACACCCATAAGAAGCCGACCATGTCGGAGAGATTGCAGTCCGGGTGATCCAGTTCGTGTCTGACTGGCGACGATGAGGGATTGCGTCCAGCGAAGCAGGAAAGTAATCCCTCATGGTCGCCGTGGGGTTCCCCGTGAACAAAATACCCGCAGTCAACGGAGCGGTTCCTTCCGCTCGGTTGACCTGCGGAGACCGCCCGGTTCTTCTTCTGGGATTTATCAATTATGACGATGCTCGCGCCGTTTCAAAAAACTGTCGAAATCGACTTCAATTTTTGCATCCAGCGGGATGAAGGAATTTTCTTCCTGCACCTGCCAGCCGTTTTCCGGCCAGACGCGACCGCTTCGAGGATTTCGCGCCGGTCGGCAGCGTGCTCGGCTTCATTCTGTTCCCAAGTGATGGTGTCAGGCATGTCCTTAAGATTATCTCAAGCGTTGGTAGAGGCAATAGGGATGAGCCCCAGGGGGCCACGTGAATTCCGATCTGGATCTTTCTTTCAGGGGAAAAAACCATTACCTTTTCCGCAAGGCCATGAAATTTACCCGCCCACACCAGCGGCAGGATTGGATTGCCCTCCAGCTATCCAAGCTGGCAGCCGCCCGAATTCGGGGAAATCCGCAAATCATCAAAGTGGGCTTGGAGAACATCCGGCGCTGGGAGAAAAAGCGCAGCGGCGCAACTGCTGCCCGCATGGAGTGGGCGAATTTGATTCAGAAATACAGCCCGCAGGAGATCGCCGACCTGCTCGAATCCGAAGGAGATGAGGCCCAGCGCTTACGCTCATCGATGCCGTTCATCCAATCCCCGTTTTTTACTGAAGAAGAGCGCTTGAATGTCATTGCAAGGGCCTATGCCGATTGACCGGCAACCTTGGTCTCGGAAGGTTCGCCATCCCGGATCGGAAACCTCGCTCTGCCCAATGCCCCTGCCCGGGATTCCTCCGGCCAAGACAAATCTGCTGCCGTGTCAAAACTGTCCCAATAGTCGCAGAGCACCTCAATGCGTTGTTCGAGAGGCAGGGCGTTGATACGCGCCCATTCCTCGCCAAAAAGGTATTCATCGACTTCACGCGCAGTCATAGCGACATCCTTGTGACAACGTTAGGCCGGAATCGCTCGCTGATCCATTCCTTTTTGGCGCGGGGAAATTGTTTTCTGGTCTCCTGCCAAGCGCGATCAACGAGAGCCTGTACTTCTTGTGGACCGATAACCTTCTTTTTCAAAAGAGCGTTCAGCGCATAGACGGTTTCATGATGCTGTTGCTGCGGAATGCGACCTACTCATGACGATGGTTAAGTTTAGTAGAGATGGTCGGAAACCTTCCTGAGGGAATCCGAATTCGAGGCTGACGACATTTCGGTCCGGGAAATCCGGCTCGCCCTGAAAAGCGACGATGAAGGGATTGCGTCCGACGAAGGAGGAAAGCAATCCCCTCATGGTCGCCACGGGTTCCCGGTGAACAAAATGCCCGCAGGCAACGGAGCGGGTCCTCCCGCTCGGTTGCCCTGCGGAGAACTCCCACGAATGCGGTTTGCTTCAGTCGGCGGCATCTGGCCTGGGTGGATTTCGCTTCACTGTTGAAGATGAAAAGCTGGGTAATCCGGCTCGCATCTGATTGGTGACGATGAGGGAATTGCGTTCGACGGAGGAGGAAAGCAATCCCCTCATGGTCGCCGCGGGTCTTCTGGTGAATGAAATGGCCGCAGACAACGGAGCAGGTCCTCCCTGCTCGGTTGCCTGCGGCGCACCCCGAAAATGCGGTTTACTTCGGCGCGTAGCCGAACCACCAGAAGGCAAAGAATGCCAAGGCAAATCCGAAAAGGACGCATCCTGCGGACCATCCGAAGGAAACCCTCGGCAGCCCGGCATCGGTCAGACGTTGGGCACAATCCTCGACCATCTGAGCGCCAGTCTCCAGTTTGTTGGCGGCATTTTCGGCGAAGCGTCCAAGAGTTGCCATTTCCTCACGGGTCGTGACCACCGTTCGCAAGAGGCCATCAATGGGCAAACTCTGAATAGCCGCATCGATCCGATCCGTGGTCCTCTGAACGATGTCGTCCACCGGGAAACGATTTGCGATATCCTCGCCGGCCGTGCTCAGTCGGTCGGTGGCCCGTTGGATCGTCAGAGTCAATCCCTGCAACAGGCGGAGCCGGTCGTTGAAAAGATCGAGTGCTTCACCCCGCTGCTGGTCGGCAACCCGTCCGGCCTCCACGATCTGGCCGGAAATCTTCTGGTAAAACGTCCCCCAGAGACCGAGTGCCAGCATCAATTCCAAAATGGGATCGTTGGGATTGGTGATGTGGAGCCGTTCGAGGGCCTCCCGGAGTTTGAGCTGAATTTCCACCGGATAAGGGTGAAGCAATTCTTCAAGGACGGACGGGATCTCCATAAAAATTACGGCAGGAGCCGGGTCTTGACCTGCTCGAATTCGGCAAACACCACCTGCTGATATTTTCGGAGGCGGCTGCGAGTCATGAATTTGGTCAGTTCACTGGCCGGATCGGAGACTTCCAAAGCGGAACCCACGCGCAAATCGCCCAGTTCCAATTTCTGGTGAACCCAGTCGTCGAGTTTCGGAAGATGGATTTCCGCAAGGTCGAGGGTTTTCAGATATTCCTCGCGGGCCTTGGAATTCGGGTAACTCAGTTCCTCTCCACGCACCTTGTTCTGCGCGATGAGAAAGGCAATGTCCTTGTGGTTGCCCAGAACATCGCGAGCCCAGAATCCGATATTGGCCACGCTGTCCGCCGAGGAATCCACCACGGCGATGGCGGAAAACCGGATGCCGTGTTCATCCCGTAGTGCGTCAAAATCCACCTGCCGCCACCACGGTTCAATGCGGTCCGTAGATGCCGCCCTCATGTCGATGACCGTGAGAGCGATCTCGGAATCCACGATCTTCTCCAGCATGGAATCAAGGTCACGCTGACTGGAAACCTCGATGAAGTCCGCGTCCGGGTAAAACCGCGAGAGGGTGTTGTTTTCGTTGTCGAGGTCGATGGCCCGGAACGGAATTTTGCGCGACCGATACCAGTCGATAAGGAGAGAGATCAGCCAGCTTTTGCCGACGCCTCCTTTTCCTCCAATGGAAAAGACAACGAGTTTGCGAGATGGGGATTTGCTCATGGATTTATTGGGTGATGCGCCGCGCCAAGCGTGGCGGAAGTGTTGACGGTGATTTAGACGGAAGATCAACGGGGGGCTGCACCGCCAATGGAACAACTTTGACTTTGCGCTGACGGATTTTGTGACGAACGCCATGAGCGTGAAGATATCGGCGCAATGTCGCTTCACTGACAGAAATACCACTCTCCCGGAGGAACGCCGTCAATGTTGGGAGCGGGACGTTGCTTTGACGGGCACGAAGAATCGCGGGTTTTATCCGGTCGAGCAAATCATAGACGGATTTATGACGTTGGGCTGATCCGCTGGTTGACAGGGTGTCCAGCTTTTCCATGACGGCTTGGAAATCGATGGAATGTTCGAGCGATGCAATATCGAGTTTCGTCTTCATGACGGGAGCGATGAGAGCACACTGGTTGCGGCATGATGTTCCGGTGACGGAACAATGATTTGTCCAATGACGGATTTTATGACGAATGAATGACGGCCATATTTGCCTTATTTAATAAGGGGTTGGTGTCTTCACTCACAATGATCCGTCTGCGGATCATCCTGGTGCAATTCCCAGCTAGTCTGGAGGCATGTTTACCGCAACTGTCCTTAAGAATCAGGTGGTGGCCAAGGCATACTTCGACGAGCACTTATCGCAGAATGATTATTATACAGAGGGGGAAATCCAACCGGGATATTGGGTCGGCCAGGGTGCGGAACAACTGGGATTAAAGGAAGCTCAGGTTGTGGATCAGAGTGCCTTCTTGAGCCTGTGCGATGGTCTGCATCCATCGACCGATATGCGATTGACCCAGCGCCACAATGCGGAGGGCAATCGTCGCGTGTTTTTCGATTTCACCTGCTCAGCTCCGAAGTCGGTTTCGGTGATGGCGGTCACGATGAATGATACCCGAGTGGTGCAGGCACATCAGGAATCCTCCCGAATGGCGATCAAGGAACTTGAGCAGTTTGCTGCCGCCCGTATTCGGGTAAAAGGTGCGGATGCCGACCGCGCCACCGGCAATGTCATTGGTGCGGAGTTTCTGCACAGTTCCAGCCGGGCCTTGGACCCGCAATTGCACACGCACTTCACCCTTTTCAATGCCACCTTTGACGCGAACGAGAATCGTTGGAAGGCGCTTCAGACTTCCGACATTTTTGCGGCTTCCCAATACGGCACGGAGGTTTATCGCAATGAACTCAACCGGAGATTGCGGGCCATCGGTTACGAGATGGAGGGATTTGAAATCAAGGGTGTGTCGCCAGCATTGATGAAACGGTTCTCGAAGCGTTCAGCAGAACGGGATGCGGTTATCGCGCAAATGGAAAAACGATTGGGAAGGAAAGTGTCGAACAACGCGGTTTCGTGGGCGGTTCATCAAACTCGCTCGCGGAAACTGAAAGGGATTTCCACGGCGGAAGTCCGCCAGATGCAACTCGACCAAATGACGCCCGAAGAAATCGACTCCCTGCGCACTGTGCGAGAGCAAGGCGTTCCGCGTGCGGTCACTGAATCAGTCGATGAATCCGCCGCCCTGCGCTACGCCACGGCGCATGTCTTTGAACGGGCCTCCGTCGTCCCGGAAACCGAACTTCTGCGCCACGCGCTTATTCATGGTCGCGGGCAAACCAATCTTGCAACCCTCAAAGACCAGATCGCAGGTTCGGAAGAATTCATCCGGGTAGGAAAGGAAATCTCCACAAGGGAAATCCTGACGACAGAACTCTTCCTGATTGAAAAACTCAATGCTGGCCAGAACGCTTTCGCCGCGCTTGCCCCGGATTTTCAACCGATGAATCCCTCCATGGGAACGGATCAGAGGCAAGCCATTGCCCATATTCTGCAAAGCCCGGATCAGTTTACCGGATTCCGGGGATTGGCCGGGGCGGGAAAAACCACGGCTCTGAAAGAATTGGCGGAAGCCTTTTGCAGGACAAACTGTCAGGCGATTTTCTGTGCCCCCACGGCGGCGGCCACCGATGTACTGAGAAAGGACGGCTTCAAGAAAGCCGTCACGCTCAAGGCGCTTCTGGTTGATCCCAAACACCGGCAGAAATTGAAGCCGGGATCGGTGATCGTTCTGGACGAAGCCGGACTGGTCGGACTCGGCGACATGAAGGAATTGTTTTCCCTCGCCGTGGATGCAGGGGCGCGCGTCGTGTTTTCTGGCGATACCGGTCAGCATTCCGGCGTGGCTCGCGGGGATGCCCTGCGCTTGTTGGAGGAGCATTCCCTCTACCGCTTCGGTCAGCTCGATCAAATCCGACGGCAACAGCAGGCGGATTATCGCCAAACCGTGGAACTGGCCGCCAGCCAGCGACCGCAGGAAGCATTTGACCGACTGGACGCCCGTGGATGCGTGGAAGAACCAAGCCATATCTACGAAACGGCGGCAACGGCATATCTCACCGCCCGGGCAAATGGAAATTCCGCCCTGCTTGTCGCCCCAACGTGGGCTGAAATTGATGCTGTGACTGAACGCGTGCGCTCGCGGCTCAAGGAAACCGGCACACTCGCCAAAAGCGAAGAGCGGGTTCCTGTTTTTGATTCGCTCGGTTGGACGGAGGCGCAAAAAGGCGAGTTTTCCCATTACCGCTCCGGCCAGAAGATCCTCTTCCAGCAACGCTCGGGGTCTTTTCGTGCCAATGAACAGGTGGAAGTGGTTTCCCCGTCCTCTTCCGGTTTGCGGGTGCGCCGGGAGGATGGAAGCGAACGGCTGTTCCGTCCCCGTTCCAGCGGCATGTTCGATGTGGGCGAGCGTCGCGAGATCGCGATTTCTCCGGGCGATCAGATTTTGCTCCAGGCCAACCGCCGGTTGGATAATGGGTCGAGCGGCACGCTCGTCAATGGGCAAATAGTGACGGTCAAGGAGGTCCTGGCGGGGCGCATCACCCTTTCTGATGGGCGGGTGCTTCCACCGGATTACCGTCAGTTTGCTCATGGGTATTGCGTGACATCGCACGCGGCCCAAGCCCGGACAGTTGACTCGGTGTTTCTCGTGGTCTCGTCCCGCTCGGCCCCGGCCATTCACCGCGAACAGTTTTATGTTTCCATTTCACGCGGACGGCGGGAATGTCGGATCTTCACCGATGACACGATGATCCTGCGGGATCGCATTGCCCGATCAACCCATCGACAGGCTGCGCTTGATTTGGTGAAAAGCGCCCTGGAGGAAAAGGGATTTTCTACACCGCCCGAACGGAAACCTGTTCCGCCTGCGGGACATCCACCCCGCCTGCGGCCCCTACGCTCCTTACCCAGAACGCTTTCACCGCATCGCCTGATGGAAATTTCCCAAAGAGTCTTTCGCCAGCTGGTCACCCTGTCGCAAAAGTTGCGCCGAATTCCTGTTGTCGGGGAAATATCGCCAGGTGACGTTCAGCAGGAAGCGATTTCCGCGCCTTCGATTCGGCAGGGTGGCCAGCCCCTCTAAACGCCATGAAAGACGCTCCCCAATCGGTCTTCGAGTCAGAAGCAACTTCGCTGGCCATGGATTTTCACTGCCGGGATGGCCGAGTTCACGGCTTCCCCTACGGCCATTTGCTGCACTTTCTCCATGAAACAAACCCGGATGTGGAGCTTCAACCCAACGCTCCCGCCGAGCGATTCTTGCTCTCCTTTTCCACGCATGACGTGATTCTTCTCGGGTGGAAGCTGAAGGCACTTGTGCCTTTGCTTTGTGCGGGGCGTCTGGCGTCGATCCGTGCCGTAGAGGCCCGGTATTACGGGCTGACTCGGAATACGCCTTTCGTGTGCGAGATATCCGCTCAAGTTCCGCCGCGCGAATGAATCCGTTTCCGCAGACCATTTTCACGCCAAAAACCGCCCATCGCATTCCACGAACCACCGGTACGGATTGCGTTGTCGCCAAACTGCTCGAATTCGATATCAACGCTTCGGCATTCCTCATGGAGCCCGACCTGCTCGCCTCCTTGGAAAGCGAGGATTTTGCCAATGATTTCGACCGGGCGTTCGATGATTTTTACTATCAGATCCCAGTGGAAATTCGGAGACAGGTTTTCCCGCTCCCGCCAGAAGTGGAGGGAGTCCCTCAAGAGCCGGAAGTTCACGCTTCCGGTGGTATGGGCCAACAGAAACCGCCATCCCGCGGATTGTCATTGTAGGGTTTTTCGGTTATTGACTTCCGCAACAATGAATCCGCCCTTCAAGCCACAAAACGTTCTGGGACCGTTGATTCGCAAGCTTCGGGAAAAGCAGGGATGGAGCCATGCTCAGGTTGCGGGGCTTTTTTCCAAATCCGGATTTCAATGTTCGGAGGAGCGGATCGTTCAAATTGAAAACCAGGACGAAGCAATCGCGGATTACGAAGTTCTCATTTTCGGACGGATCTTTCCAGGCAGCGCCCCGCATATCGCGAAGTTTTTTTCCGATGCCGCTGAAAAGAAGTTCGGCAAAACCGGGAGTCAGGAGCCGCTTTGAAGCCAGTCCGATCAGTATCGGGATTTCAGCCTTGCAGATAGTTTTTCAAACAGGTTCGGATCGTGAGGATCGATGGCCGGGGGAAGCAGATCCCGGTATTGCACCTTGAAGACGTGCATGAGGAAGCAGATCTGATATTCCCGCACGCAGTGCGTCCCGCCTTCGACCTTGGCGAGGGTGCCACGGGAAATATCCCAACCGGCCATTTGGAGTTTGATGGCCAGTTTGGCCTGTGACCATTCCCGCTGCACCCGCAATTTGCGGATTTGCGGACCCACGATGTTGTTGATTTGTCGCATGGCTGCAATCTGCCCGGAACTGCGGACAAGTCATTTTCATGGTGACGAAACGCTCCAAATCCGTGACGAAGCGCCGGATTTGTGACGTTCGTCACACCCCTCGCCCCTGCCGCAATGCCTGGCGGAGGCGGGTCGCGGGCTTTCCACCGAGCTCGAATTCACGGTCATGTGCTTCCAACAGGAAGGTGATTTTGTCGCGGAATTTGAGTGTCAGATTGCGCACAGCTTTCAAGTTCACGATGAGCGAACGGTATGGGCAGAGGAAAAGTGATTCCGGCAAAAGTTCCTCCCATTTGGAGATCTGCCGCCGCATGAAAACCATGCTGCCGTCCGCAATGAAGACTTCGGTGTAATTTTCCGCAGCGATGATGCCGACGATCTGGGAAACGAAGATCACCCGCGCTTTTTTGTCCCACTCCAGAATGATCGGGTCGTTTGGTGCAAACGGCTTGCTCTGGGTGCGTGGCGGGCTCTGGTGGATACGCTCGATGGCGTCGGAAAGTCGGCGTGGATCAACCGGTTTGAGCAGGTAGTCCACCGCGTTGACCTCGAACGCCCGAACGGCATACTCGCTGTAACCGGTGACGAAAATGACCGCGGGCAGCGGATCGAGTTTTTCGAGAAGAGAAAAGCCGGTTTCTCCCCGGAGTTCGATATCGAGGAAAATCAGATTCGGGTGGAGGTCGTTGCACAGGGCAACGGCATCCGGAACGCGCTCCGCTTCTCCGATAACCCGGACATCAAGGTGACGTTCGAGCAGTTGCCTCAAGCGGTTTCTGGCATCGGCATGGTCATCGACAATCAACGCCTGCAATGTCTGGCGATTCATCATTTGACGGGAAGAAGTATCCGGATGGTCACCCATCCTGCCTCCTCAAGGATTTCGATTTTGTGTTTGTCTCCGTAAAGCCATCGCAGTCTTCGGCGAAGGTTTTGCAGCCCTACTCCCCCAAGCGTCCGGGTTTTGTCTGGACTCACCCAGTGACCAGTATTGGCGACCTCGATCGAAAGATCCGATTCGGACCGGCTGATGGACAATCGGACGCCGATGGGTGGTGCCCATGTCCGAAACCCATATTTGACGGCGTTTTCAACAAGCGGTTGCAGGATGACTCCCGGAACTTTGAGGGAGCGGGCGGCTTCGTCGATCTGGCATCCGATGTCCAGTTTTTTACCGAACAACTCGTTCTCCAACGTGACGAAATCCATGAGGGCCTCGTATTCCTCGTCCATTGTGACGAAATCGTCTTTCTGGTGAATCAAAGAATAGTTGAGATAGTTGGCCAATGCCTGAACCATTGCGGCCACCTTGGGCCTTTGCTGCCCCACTCTTGCAAGGATACTGGTCAGGGCATTGACAAGGAGGTGGGGATTCATCTGCGCCCGCAGCATTTGCAGTTCGGTTTCGCGATGATCCGCCACGGCATGGGCCAGACGCCCGTCTTTTTCCATGGTTTCGTACACGAGCCTGACTCCGAAGTAGAGGAAGCTCCAACAGGCGAAAAGAGCGGCCCGGTAATAAAAAACTCCCGTTGCCACGGTATCGTTGGAAAATCCCGCTTCCTCAAAGAAAACCACTCGATGGAGTGCCTGCGATAGCAGCATCTCGATTCCGCTGCCCAGAAATGACAGGGCGAGGATCAGAAAGATGACGCAGAGCACGGGAACTCGGCGGTAGGATATTTTGCGGTAGATTTCATGCATTCCCCAGGTCAGCAGGAATCCGATCCCGTCGCGGTAGAGTGAGACCACGGATGCCGACAGGGAACCAAAGACGATCATCTTGGCGGGAATCGACAGGATGACAAATGCCGCCCATCCCCAGATTTGACATTTCCAGAACAGAGCCTTCCCCATATGCCCCCCAAAGACGTCCGGGTCAGTCCCGGCGGCCTCGCTTGCGATGGATTTCCTCCCCGAAAACATCGGAGAGAGACATATTGAGGCGTCGAAGAATGTTTTCGATGCCGCGCAATGTAGCGGATTGCTGCCCGTTAATCAGCCGGTAAAGAGTGGATTCGGAAATACACAGCTTCCCGGCGAGGCTCGCATAACTCTGCGCGTCGCGCTGGACTTTCAGAAATCTTGAGAACGTCCTGTCAAGGCTGGACATCCACCCAGCTTCACAGGCTTTTCATTCCGTATGCGGATGATGTTCTTCAAGGGAATGAAAAACTCAAGGATGCCCCGCTCTGGGCAGGGGTATGGCAGTACCTGGCAGCATCGCTTCCGATACTTTTTCCAAATGCACACAACGCAGCAAGCACTTGAACCGCATCCTTATCACTAGCGCGTGTGAGCTGTGGTGCGCCGTGCGAGTGTCATCGAAAGAATTGCTTTACTCGAATTGGACGGGCTGGTAAACAACAGTTACATCGTTCAGAAAGTCGCATGTCTTACCGAAGTCGTGGTCGGCGTTCCTCCCAGCACACGCGCACGGGGAATCAAGGCCGGTTGACCGGGACACCGCTCCGAGGTGGGCATGGCGCTGGCATGTTGAGTCAGATGTAGGCGAACTTGGGCTCAAAAAAGTGATTGGGGTCGTTGACCGGGCGCTCCCGCATTGTGTGCAAGCGTTGGAGAGCGGCAGGTCCACGGGGTCGGTGACAAAATGAACCGTTCATAGCCGAGAAGCTTTACTGGACTTCATTTTCCAAAATAGGTTGGCTCGTCCAATGCTATTGGTTGGCTTGCGGGTTCATTTCAACAATTGATCGTAGTGAACTTGGCTCATTGAGCGGTAAAATGTCTCGGGTGCTGTCTTTGCGGCAAGTAATCCGGCGCTATTTCAAATTCTCTGGCGGCCCTCCTTTATGTTTTCGGTTCGCGTAAATCAGAATGGGAATCACGACAACTACCAGGGCGATTGCTCCAAGAACAAGGGGCGCGATGAGAATCTGACCTATCGTTACGAATTTTGACTCTCCGGACACTATCCCGCCTACGACGAAGGCCAGACCAATCAACCCAAGTACGGAGAAGACGGCTATCCAGAAATTTGGAGCCAGCAAACGGTTAAACTTGCTCATCACTGTGAAGATTGATTGTAGAGGTAATATCCACCCAATGCGGCCCCACCGCCGTATAAAATTGCATCTGGCCCGTAGATCAAGGTTTTTGGTCCGATGAGTGACGATCCTGGGGTGAAGGCACCAGTGCTCATGTTGATACTTCCGGGAGGAGCAGTCCGAACACCTCCGAAATACTTCCAAGCAGAATACGGTCCAATCGGAACCGGTCGTTGAAATAAACCGGTTGCCGCTTGAGGTACGTTAACGAAGTTGCTGGTTTGAGCGGGCATCAAGCCCGTTCGAGCAACTTTAAGCGCCGTGCTTTCATTGGCGACGTAGGAAGGAACAGCAAATATTCCCCTACTTCCGTTGAGCGAGTTGCTCGTCATGATTCCAGTCTCACCGCCAGCGTCGGTGAGATGTATCAGATTGCCACCGCCTCCCTTTGCGGGCAACGCCGCAGGAATCGATTTGGGAGAGGAAACCGCCGGTGCTACCGAGGAGCTCCGGCTTGCCAAGCCCAGTGCCCCGGTCCCGGCAATCGAAATCCCCGAATCAATCAGGTCGGCATAAGGCTGCGAAATCCCCGTCCGCTGAATGCCCATCGAGGTGAATGAGGATTGATGTTGTCCGCTTGAGATGGTTCGGATACCCGCGACAGCTTGGTCAATGCCATGCATCGCGACGGCACCACCGGCCACGGCCCCCACTCCAGTCCAGGAGGAGGCCGCGCCGAAAGCCACACCGGCTCCCGCCTCTGCCACACCGCCCACGGTGCGAAGTGAGCCGCTGACATAAGGATTGCCCAGCACCTTGGTTGTGAGGTTCCACGCCCCGACCGTCAGATGGCCGTCCGGGTCGTAGAAATTCACCGGGTCTCCATCGGAAAAGCAGTAGAGGGACATTGAGGCACCATGTCCCAACGGATCGGCTGCCAGGAACCGTCCGCCCTCGGGATCATAGGGACGGACCCCGAGCTGAATGAATCCAGCGGGATCGACTCGCGCTCCGCGCCAAGCTGTTGCCGCAATGAGGGACGCGCCGGACTCCAAAGTCTCCATTTTGGAAGTCGGCAGCGGACCATAGCCGCCGAGCTTGGCCGAGCTCCAGACAACTCCAGCGGGGGTCACCGAGGCCACGGCATTTCCGAACGCATCGGCAGTCATCACCGTCACCACACCGTTGGAAATCACCGCATCCAATCCCCCCGCACCTTGAAGCCCGCCATACGCGCCGTTCAAATCGGGACCGTAAACCTTCCAGAAATCCACCGTCCCCGCAGTGCCTTCCGTGCGAACCCCCACTTCGAGATGGGTCACCTGCGGGTCATAGGTGCTGCGAATCGAAAACGCGCTGCCGCCCGAAGGCGTGTTCGTCGTCAGCAGCCTGCGGCCAAGACCGTCATACGCTGCGGTCCAAGTAAAGGCCGTTTCGCCCCCGCCGCTTTGCACCACCTTGACCAGCCGGTTATCGGCGTCCCATGTGAGCGTCTGAACTTTCCCTCCGCTCCAAGTGCGGGTCGTGACATTTCCGGCGGCATCATAGCCCGTGTCCAGCGTCTGAGGCTGGCCGGTGAGCGTGAACGTGCTTTGTGCCGGATCACTCACCCAGCCGCTCGGGTGGACCGCATAGGCCGAGAGTTGATGCTGGCCGGGAGACAGGTCCAGCGCCCGTGACCATGCCCCGGTGGCATCCGCCCAGCCCGGATGCGTGGCCTCCCCGTAAGGCACCCCGTCAATCTCCAAACGCACGCCTGCCGCCCCCATCGAGGCCCCCTGCGCAGTCGTTTGCCGCAGCACGGTGTTGTCCGTCTCGGATGTCACCCGTGCCAACGAGTTCACCGCAGCCGCATTGAGGAACCAATTCGTGTTCCCGCCGATGCCGACTTTTGCCTGGGTGCGCACGCCCACCCCGGCGGTGCCGGAATCGAATTCATAATTCAGCGTGGCACTTGCTCCCGACCACGGCGCATACGTTTCGCTCAGCAGCTTCCCGCGTGAGTTGTATCCGTAGGCGCGCGACTCGCTCCACGCATGGGTTCCCAAACGCGCCGCCGTATAATCCGAAAGGGTCGAGTCATCCCGCCATATGAGCGATTCCGAGAGGATGACCACCCCATTGACCGTTGTAGCCCAGCCCGTCATCCGCTTCCTCGCATCCCGCGCAGTCACGCTCTGGCTTCGCATCGCATTCGTGCGGCTGTCCAGAAGCCCGGCGGTTGTGTAGCCGAAATCCGAAGAATGTGCCCCGGAGGAAACCGCGGTCGTTTGGCCCGCCGCGTTGTGTCCAAAGGTGGAACTCATCGTTCCGCCATTCATTCCCGTCCTTCTCCCGGCGGCATCCCATGTCTGGGCAATCGTGCTGTGGGCCTGCCCCCCCAAGGTGATTGTTTCCGATGTGAGTTGCCCGTAACCATCGATCACACGGGCCACCACCGAAGACGGCTGGTCGCCGCCCGTGCGGCTGATTGCGGTGGGATTACCCCGGTTGTCATAGCCATAGGTGACGCCGACATTGTGCGCCACACCCGGACCACTCGCCGTCACCGTTTCCGGACGACGGAACGCATCGTATAACGTGGTTCGCGTGAGGCCGCGCGGATCGGTGAGCGTTTGCAGAAGGCCGGTCTGCGCTCCACTCGGATAATAGCTGTAGCCGAAGCCTCGCGTGCTCTGTGCCCCATTCACAAGACTCTCCCCGGTGATGCGCCCGGCGGTATCATAAGTCGCCTTCCATTCCATGTCACCGGGCATCAGCCGGCTCTTCATGTTTCCGGTTGGGTCGAAATCAAATTTGACCACTGCCCCGTCGGGAAGCGTTTGTTGGGTCACATGTCCCAGGGCATTATTGAGAAACCCCGTCGAGTGTCCCAACTCGTCCTTCGACTCCGTGAGCCTGCCAGCGACATCATAGGTCATGATGCGCTTGCTCTCGTCCGCATGGCGAACAATGACCGGCTGGCCGAAAGTATCACTCCATGTGCGCGTCGTGATGGCATCCGAACCTGCGCCCTCTGCCTTCGTGACCTTGTTGTGATCGGGCGAATACTCATAGCTGGTTTGTCGCACAAGGGCTTCAGCAGCATCGCGGATCTCCACCAAAACCGTCCGCCCGAGAATGTCCGTCTCGGTGATGGTCTTTTCTCCAAGACCATTGGCGATGGTCGTTGTCTTTCCACAAGAATCATATGTCCAGGTTGTGGATTGCAGGGCAGATGAAGCCGTGGTGGCCGGACCATTGGAGGTTTTCGTCCGGTTCAAGTGGTCAAAGGTTGTTTCGAAGGTGTTCCCATCCAGATCCGTGCGGGAAATGCAGTTGCCACGCCGGTCAAATGTCTTCGCCTCGCTGCCAAGGGTGCCCCCACCGCTGCTCCTGAGCGTGCGGGTGACTGTGCGGGCCAGATCGTCGTAAGAAATATCCCAATAAGTGCTGTGCGAGAGCGGCTCACGCAGCGGGCGTCCATCGAGCTGGTAGCGCCATTCGAGAAACGAGCCATCGGGGTTCGATCGCGTTTTAGGCTGGCCGGCTGCCGTATAGGTGAACGTCGTGACGCCACCCAAGGGACTGGTGTAAGTCTCGATCTGATCGCCGGGCTCATATGTCCAGGATTCCGAGGAAAGCGTCACCCCGTTCTCTTTGACAGTCCGCAGCTTCATTCGCCCAATCCAATCATGATCCATCTCCACAAGGCTGCGATCCGGCAGTCGAGACTCGACCAAGCTGCCGAACAGGTTGTAGCGATGGAACGTTGTGGAATAGAGATCGTCCCCCACCGGGGCCAGAACGCCATCCCCGCTTCCGTTGGAACGGCTGCGCCAGCGAATTTCCTCCCTGATCCGGCCCGCACCATCGAATTTGCGCCATGTGAAATCCTCGGGGTTGAAGCGCATCCCATCGCTCCACGTCATTTCGCCATTGCCGTCGAAGTAGTCGTATTGCCATCCAACCAGAGCCCCCGATTCATTGTGACTTTCGGTCCAAATGCGGCGGCCCATTGCGTCATAGGCATAGCCCACGGCACGTCCGATAGCGTCCCGTTCCTCAATGAGTTCCCCGCGCAGATTGTAGCGGTAATTCGTGATCACGGCAGGGTCCGAAGTGCCTGTCTCGCGGGTGCGTGTCAGAGGAAATCCTGCCGGGCTGTAGAGGAAGGATTCCGTGGCAGCATCCGGTGAGCCGAACGCCATGGTCTCCGATTCAAGCAACCCATAGGCCGAGGCGGCGGTCGAAGTTTCATTGCGATAAACACGCCGCGTAGTCGATATCAAACCACCTGGAGCATGCCGTTCAATGGTAGTCGGAAGGTAAGGATAGGCGGGATTTTCATAACGCGTCACCGTCCGGTTGAGCACCGGATCGATCATTTCATCCACGAGATTGAGCGCGTTGTAATGAAAGCTGGTGGTTGCCGTGTCCGAAATGCCATCCCCGGTCAGATCACCGGTATAGGTGGCAGCCTGGAGGTTTCCCGCCGTGTCATAGGAAAAGTCCGATATGAGCCCGCGCTTGTCTGTGCGGCGCTTGAGAGCACGGGGATACGCGCCGGGGGAAGTATCCGTGGGATCATACCACACTTGTGTGGTCTGCTGGCTCAGTGGATCGAGAATGCGTGTCAACTGGCTGCGAACATAATCATACCGGCCTTCGTGATTGTATGCATCGCGCACCAACGTATAACCCGTTTTGGAGCCATCCGTCTCTGTCGTCTGAGTGTAAATAAATGTGGCATTACGAACCGGGACGAGGTTGTCCCCGACAGTGGCACGCTGCTCTTTAACCCGCCTGTCGGTATCGTAATCGTTCTCAAGAATGCGACCGCCCGGTTTTGTTTCGCGAGTGATGAGGTGGGTCGAAACCGCTTCCTGGGCCGTTCCCACGGTTTCTGTAGTCCGGCCATAGTCGTAGGTGATCACGGAAGCATCGGGCCGGGTGACTTCGATCAAATCTCCGTATTTGTCGTAACGGTAGTAAAGTCGGCGACCATCCCCCGTGTAGGCTTCCTTGATGTGACCGAAGGTATCATAATAGAAACCAAGGAAGTTGCCATTAGTGGACTGAACTCGGGTCACCTGCCCGTAACCGGGGCGCGTGGAATCCGTCTCAAAAGCAAAGTTGTAGGAATTTCCCCGGCTGTCGGACCATGTTTCCAGATATGGCCGCTGCCGCGTGATACCGTTGGTTCCGGCGGTGGGGAAGGAACGGACGTGGAAGACCCGTTCAGAACCGTCGGGGCCTTGCAGCGTGAAGTAGGTCTGTCCTCCCGAGGTGGAGCGGGTGATTGTGGCGTTGAACAGGTTGCCGGTCGATCCCATCGACTGGCCGTTGACGTTTACCCAATCCGGGTTCTTCTCAATGGTGGGTTTCCACACATCCGCAGACTGCTTCTTGTAAACAATGACAGAGCCATCCATTTCCGCCGCATGAATGACATCCTCGTCGGAAGCGACCATCAGGTAAGGAAAGTAGCCCCATTTCCAGCCATAGCCGAATTCATTGGACGCCTTGTTGAGCGAGGAATAGTTACGACGGATCTCCAGTGGCATCGGCCCTTCCAGACGGATGTCCACCGCATCAACGTAAAACTCCCCGGTGATCGAATTTACAGGGTCGGACACCGCCTGCCCGACTTCGCTCCAAAAATTGCCCTTGTAACTGGAACCTCCCGCCCAACCGGTGTTGGCTGTGTAGCGATACAGGCTGGCATTGATTTGCGCGAGCGTACCGGTGGGAGTGTAGTTCAACGCCGAAGCCGCACTGTTCCAAGAGCTGCTTTGGAAGGATGAAACAACCGAAGAGCCGGAAGCAATGTTGTTGTAGGTGCTGGAGATATTCCAATTCGTGCTGATCGAAGGAGTGATGACCGGTGCTGAAAAACTCGGCGGAGAAACCGAAATTCTCGGCGTGAAGTTTTGCCCGAGCGTCAGAGAAATATTGGAAAAATTGGAACTCTGGAACGAGTTGTTGGCAACCGGTCGGCCATATCCCCCGTTGATGTTCGGGGTGATGAGCGCCGAGAACCCCTCCGGTTGCATGATGAAGGCTCCCACACCACGATAGGTGCCGCCCGCCCCGCTCACAGGACCGGGAGTGATCAAAACCCGCTGATAATCTTTCCAGATCGCATTGGCTCCAAAACCCTCGGCAATCTTTCCCCAGACCCCGGTTCCGCACCAATCCTTGAGTTTTTTGGTCGTTCCATTGTGGGTGTAATTCACTTCGCCTTGGGCGGCGTAGTTGCCCGTGTTCAATTCAATGATCGTCTGCCCCGCCTGTTTGGCGAGGTGGATCAGCTTGACTGTCGAAACTGCGTCAAACTGCTCGAAATAATCGTTGATGCTTCGGTGCTCCTGCGAGGAGACATCACCTCCGGCGACCACGATGAAGTCATCCATGCTCAGAACCCGGGGTCCTTGGAGATCGGGGCGCGCCGTTCCGTTTCCCGCATAGGCCAGCCAACTGAACGACATGTCCACCACGGGATAAACAAGGTCAATCTGACCGCTGTTGATGAGGGTCCCGTCGGCATTGCGCCGGGCTCCCAGCTTAGCCAGACCATTGGCGAAGGTTGATATGACATTGACCTTGTGCAGATCCTTGAGTCGTTCCTGAAAGCGGGAAACCTTTTCGTAGTAGGACATGCCCATGATGTAAGCAGCCGTACCCTGCATGACTTCGGGATCGCCAGTGGCTCCAGGCGTCTCCTTTAGCCGCTGTTCTTCCGCCCAGAAATCCTCCAGATGCACCGAGAGCATGCGTTGGGACACACGTCCGAAATTCAGACACACAGCGGCAAGATCTCCCTTGGAGAGATCACTGACGTTCTCCACCGCGCGGGTGCCGTAAGCCCACGATGAGAACCCAAAAGGGTTACTCCAGCGATCTCCGGGATTGAACGAGGCTCCAAGCGAGCGGGTTCGTTTATGGGTTACCTTCAGTTTGATATTGTAATCGGTCGATCCCAGCGCAACCGATGCTTGCTGTTTGTTAAGCCATGTCGGATCAGACGACCCAAAGGTTCCCGCGCCAGTGGTCCCCGGACGATACGGGGCCATCGTTAGAATCATGTTGTGGTTGTCGCCAGTGGTTTGCTGGTAACTCAGCAGCATGCGGCGGTTATGGACATCAAGCGAGCGCATGGGTCCCGTCTGAATGCGCGGCTCTCCCGAATCCCACAGACCGTTGCTATTCCGGTCGCTCCAAACATCCACCTCGACCGTGTCGAAAATATCCGGTGTCGCACTCAAATCGCTCTGAACCGTCATCGTTCCGTTGGTTTCCGTAACCTCCCAAGGTTGCGGAAAATCGTCCCAGCGCGTGAAATAATGCCGACGATTGCGGGCTTTCACGCCCACATCGTCAATTGAAAACTCCGGGTGGGTGTCGCGAAGGCTTTTCTCCAAAAAAGTCCCGAACAACTCGCCGACACTGTCCGATTCGCTGGAAAGCGAAAGGATTGTATTGTCTTTGTCGAGATACTTTCGCATCCACTGGTAGCCGGTGCGATACCCGGCAGGCATCAGGCTGTAGAGCTCCTGCCCTTCGACAATCTCGGTATCCTTCATCCAAGGAAATACATGCACCCACTTGCTTTGTCCGGGATGCTCCGCATCGGGGACATAGACACTCACCCACGGGTAGTTGACGGGAATCGTTCCCGGCAGGGTTTCTACTCCAAGATTGTTCACCAACCCCCGGAACTGCATCCGCAACAGGCGGCTCATGCGAAGGTCCAGCATCTTCAACTCATTCCGCGGTGGAAAAACATACACCGCGGGATAGCCTGCCTGACGCAGAAGATAAACGAGCAGGCTGCACTGCTCCACAGGCGAGCCCTGCCCCTCAAGAAAAGTGGCCAACGCCCCCCGGTTCACCCCTCCAGGGTAAATCGCGGCATCGGAAATGTTGCCAGCATCACTGTAGGCCATTCCATCGGTCAACTCGATCTCATTGAAGACATAATTGGCCAGGGCAACCGGATCGTTGCCCATGTCCGCGACGAATTTATCAAGGATCGGGTGCCGGCTGAGTTCGGGACTCGCATCGATGGCCGAATGTGCTGCCAAGGGGGTTCCCAATTGTTTTATGACCGGCGTTTGAGCATGCAGTAGTTCCTCCACGCTCTTGCCCGTGTAGGACGGAGGGAGGGGCTCGCCGTCGAAGTGCGGCTGATGAATAAATGTGGAGCGCCATGCGGGGCGATCTTCAAAATCAAAGGTGAAAAGTCGGTTGAGGCGGGCCTGTGTGCCGTCCGGACTCATCGTGGTTGGCAACCACCCTCCAGAGGATTGGAAAAGCCCAATCGTTTCAACGACAAAGAAGTAATCAGCCGAAGCCGCTTTTACCGTCAGAATGTAAGGCGAGAACATCTCAGCTCCCCATGTTTCGTTCGCAGGAGCGGTCGTGCTTTCAACAAGCTTCAGAGTTATTTCCAGACCGGATAGAACGGGGGGAATCTCGACTTGGTAGCCTTTCGTTGTAAAATCATTCCATTCTGCCGTGCCCCGGCGCGGCGTGCGAATGCGCAATGCCTGCGGCAACGGAGCAACTCCCGAGGCTCCGGCGGTGAACGCCGATTTGGCGTAGGCATATATATAAACCTCTCCATACAGCACACTGAGGGGGTTTGTGGTTTCCAGCGGAGTGCCTTCGGCCCGGCTTCCGCCATAAAATCCAAAACTGTATTGCTGGCCGGTGTAGAGTGGTGTTCCGCCACCGGCAGAGCCAAAAGCCACAAGTGGATTTTCAAACACATGCGCGAACGCAGGCGACGGATTCTGGGTCAGGTGTCGCCGTTGATCCTTCGCAATGCGCTGAAACCAAGGCAGCGTGTTGTCGAATTTCACTGCATTGTCACCCAAAGGATCGAGTTCAATGCCTTTCTGCCCGTCTAGTGGAATAACAAAGGATTGATAGCTCGGGGCATTCTCCGGCACCCGGCTAAAGCGTTTGTCCACCGCAAGAGGGTTGGTTTGAGCCGCTGCGGAGAGAATGCCCGCGAAGAGAAAAAGGGAAATAAATGTGCGCTTCATGGAATGGTTCCTCCGTTTGTCGGAGTGGCAATGCTGATGGTCAGCCGACCGATGTTGATGTCATTCGGCCTGGCATCTTCCTGGTTGGGGATCAGGTCGCCATCAAAGTCGAGCAATGAATCGTTAACGAGCGGGTTCAATCCGTTGGCAAGTTCGTAGCCATCGGGCATTCCATCCCCATCCGAATCGATTTTGAAGGGACTCAGGCCCTGTTGGACTTCAGCCAAATTGGAAATCCCGTCGCCGTCGAAATCGTCTCCTTCCGGGTCGGTTGTCGGACCTGTCCAATATTGGAGCCTCCAGAAAAACTTGTCAGATGTTGTTGTGAATCCCCATTCTTTGATGGAGTCGTTGCCCGGTTCCACGATGGGAACCCACGACCATGTTTGAAGATCGTCGGTATGCTGGATAAAATACGTCCGCCCACTACGCCCCCACCATTTGAAGCGCCAGATGGAATTGACGGAATCGTATTCGAGTTTTGTCCCCTCGTTTACCTCATCGGGGGTTTGCGCGAATGCCCCAAGTATCAGCACTTGGAAAATGGCGAAAATGGCGACAAGCGTTTTCATTTGCGGATATTCTCTTCGATTGGAACGATTTTGGGGGCATGAACGCTGCGGATGGGGAAGAAATTGACGGTGGTATCCTGAGGAATTGGCGGATGCGCTTTCACCCATTCTTCATGGGCCTTTGCCTCCGCCTCGCGGCGTTTGTAGTCCTCGGCCATTGCAACGCCGTGAAGGTGATAATATTCGTGAAAATCCTCCATTGCCCGCACCGCTGCTTCGGACAATTTCCCTTGCGCCATCCATTTTGGACCGGCTTCTCCGAGAGGAGGCAATTCGCTCGGCGGGAGGGCTGTCATCTCCAGGGGGGATTTCGCCTCTGCATTCATGGCCCGAACTTCCTCGCTCGTCGTCTCCCACCCCCAGAGCATGAGGGAATAATACGCCTTATCGGTTTCCAAATCAGGCATGGGCGCAAAATGCAGAAAATTCACATTGCTCCAAACCACGTTTTCCTGCCCGTCCTCCCACCACCGTATCTCGGAGTAGTTCCCATCGTAAACGACCACCCCAAAAAACAGGGCCTCCTGAAACTTCGACTCCCACGCTTTCATGGCTGCCTCTTCTTCTGCGGTCATGGGGACAGGGTCCACTGGAACGGAGATCGTTTTCACCGCCTCGGGTTTCAATTTCGGCACCTCAACGCGATTGTAGGTGATTTTGTGGTCTCCGAGGTCGACTTCCTGAGAATCAAGAATCTTCAAGGAAGGAGCATCAACGGCCAGTGTCGTTTGCTGGGCACGGGCGGGAATGCCGATGCACGCAAGCGAGACGGCAACAAGTATGGAGTGAGTTTTCATCTGGCAGCGGATCTCATGCGTAACATATTTCCTATCGCGTCTATCGAAGCGTTCGTCTGAAATGCCTTCTTCTGTCGGGAAGGGCAATAAAATACTCACGTTCAAAAATGTTTTTCATGGAGCCTCATCGACTGCGTATTTACCTAGAAACCAGGGAATTCTGAATACGTATTTCCACGTATTTTCCATCTAAAGTGCCGCATTTTCTTTCACGGTCAATTGACGGCCTGAAAATGGGGAAGGTGGTGGGCATTTGAGCATCGTAGAAAAAAGAAAACGTCTGGAGTTCCAGACAATCAAATCACAATTCCTTTCCTATCGTCAAGTCTGGTATTCCAGACATGACGCCCCGCAACATCATCGGCCCCCAACTTCGAAAACTGCGCAATGAGAAAGGCATGTCGCAGCAGACCCTTGCCGAACTTCTCCAACGCAAGGGCTGGGATGTTTCGAGGGGAATGATCGCCCGCATAGAAGGACAGGTGCGATGGATTTCGGACTTTGAACTTCTCTTTCTTTCCGATGTCCTCGGGGCCTCGCCTGACTGGTTCTTGAAGCGGCATGGTAACGCGAAGCTGGCAGCACGGCTCGTCATGGACCTTCATTGGGGACAAAGTTGACGGTAAGGCCTCGCAAGCTGCTCCTCGCCGCCCCCTGCCGAGGCACAGAAAAGGAGGATGAGGGGTGGGGTTTTCATGTGGCGTTTTGAGTGGACGGCAATTCCGCCGTGGTGAAACTGGATGCCCGCGATTCTGTGAATGCCGGAGCGTCGGCCGGGGCGAGGGAGAATATCCCACCCAAGAGGCCCGTCGGCAGATGCCGATGAAAATGATGATGCATGCGTCGCATGGTTTCTTTCCTGCGAATCCTGTCAAGCGCGCCTTCTTGCGCAGGTGCAACTGGTTGCTTTTTTCCTGCTTCGCCAACCTGGAGGGACACACCGACGAGCGGGGAGAGAGCGAAAAACCGTTCCGTGCGTTTACAGGTCAAGAGCATTTGGGTCTCGAATGAAGACCGATAAATACTGACAGAGCCACGACGTCAAGCGGAAATCCCATATGCGGGATGATAAATCGCCCAAACCTTGAGCTGTGCAACAAAAACTCAAGACGGATCTCGCCAGCTTCATGCGGAAGGCACGCGGTAACGCGACCCTCGCACAGTTCGGGCGAAAGCTTGGAATTTCCGACTCCACGCTCCAGCGAATCGAGGTCTGCCAGCAGAATGTTACACTTGACACTCTTGAGCAGATAATCAAACGACTTGGCTGCAAGGTCACCGATATTTTCAAATAACCGACAAGCACTCCTCTTGTGCGAGCCAACGAGAGTTCTGCTGTCTATTTCACCGCCTCCAACGGCAGTCGAAAAAAGAAACAGGAACCAAAGCCGGGGTGGGTTTCCGCGCGAAGAGAACCGCCCATCAATTCAACAAGCCGTTTGGAAATGGCAAGGCCGAGTCCCTTCCTCCATGTTTTTTGCAGTAAGTGAAGGGATCAAAAATTGTTTCCAGCATTTCTGCCGGAATTCCCGTTCCGGAATCTTTCACGCAAAAGAGAAGGGGTGACTCGCGGGAAACCGCGATGGAGACATGCCCCTTTTCCGTGAATTTGATCGCGTTGCCTGTGAGGTTGAGCAACACCTGTTGCAACCGCCTCGCGTCCCCAACAAGCGTTTCAGGAACATCCAGGACGATGTTTGTTTCAAGGGCCATGCCCTTCTGTCGAGCTTGAAGGGAAAACAAGTCGCGAACTTCTTCGACAACGGGACGGATGGCGAACGGTCGGGGATCGATTTTGAAACCGCCTGCTTCCATGCAGGACAAATCCGAAATGTCTTCCAGAAGTCCGACTACAGGTGACACTGCCGTGACGGATAAAAAATGGGAACTTCCAAAATGTTCCGTTTGCCTTCATGCCTGCCCAAAAATGGCACGGAAGGCCTCTTCCAAGGCTGTCGCCTCATCGGATCTCAGTGAGGGAAATTCGTTCTCCAAGGCGCGTTTGGAGAGTTGGCCGTTACCCTGCCTGAGGAAAGCAATAAGCAGTTCAATGTGCCTGTCGGACATGTCAAAATGCTCCACAATCCATGCTCTCATGCGGTCATGCCTGGCCAAATATAGAACCTCTTCCGGCAGGGTTTCTTCAATGGTCTGGCGAACGCAGTCATACAGGAATTCGGCCTGACCGGTGGCGTCAAAAAATCTGTAGAGATCACAAGTGTCATTTAGAACCTCGACATTGCCACGGTCGGTGGGCATCCAATCGATGAGGAATAAGCGTGGTTTTGAGTAGGCTTCGAGAATGCGCCGATACTCATCGATGCGTTTCAGGATGACGGCGGATACTGGGAAAACGATTCCGGTTGGAGCGAATTCCTTTTCTGCCAGGACATGATGAATCAGGAATCGATGAATACGCCCGTTTCCGTCTGCGAATGGGTGGATAAAGATAAAACCGAAAGCAATTATTGCCGCGGCCAAAACTGGATCATACGCGCTGGCCTCCAATTTGTGGTCGGTGGCGATGAGCCCGTTCATCAAGCGTTGGATGTCCTGCCAACGGGCCGATATATGCTCCGGAATCGGGATTCTCATGTTGTCATGGACACCGACAAATCCGCCCTCTGTACGCCACCCCATTTTGATGAACCGGGCATCCTCAATGACAATGCTTTGGAGGCGGAGGAATTCATCCAGAGTGAGTTCCTGTTGCCCGGCTTGGCCAATTGCACGCCCCCAGCGTTCGGCGCGATTGTGGGGAGGGCGTTCACCTTCAATGGCATAAGATGCTTTTGAATCTTTCAGCAGTAGAAAAGCCGCCGCCCGTGTGATGATATCGGGGTGAACGGCTCCCAAAACGGCCTTGGCTTGCTCGGACAGGTTCATCCCGATTAACTGATCCAACTTCTCTGTTCGGCGGATCAGGGGGCAAAAATCCTGAACTCCGGGCAGATTGTTTCTGACGCGGTGACGTTTGGATGCAACGGGCGGGCCGGGATATTGCAGCCTGTCATCCAACGCATTGACGTAGTCGCCGGCACTGACATCCGGGATGTCCAGAGTTTTGCCCGTGATCCATTCGTAAAAGAACCAGACGCGGCGGCTATACTGCCCGGTGGGTTCACTTCGGACAATGGGAAGGATGTCTTCGGCGCTGACAGCGTGGAATAGAGCGCAGAACACCGAAAGATCAACCCCTTCATATTTGAGGGCAAAAGTCATGTGTCCTGCCAGAGTGTCAGCGGGCTTGTGTTTGGGGGTGAAGACCGTCCAGCCTTCTGTTGCATATTTGCGGTGTTTTGCGCTGATGACCGCGAGTCGGGATGGCAGGGGCACATGCAGTTTGTAGTGCTCAATGATCGCGGCATAACCCACCAAAGTCATTTTTTCTTCTGGCAAGAGCAGGCCGTGAAAAATGCTGACGGGGCGTGAAATGAACTGATTTTCTGTCATTTTTATGAAAAACTATGCAAAAATGAAAACCGAAGATTTGTAGAACGAAACATGAAAAATGCTGATATTCAATAAGAATCGTGAAAAACGCTGTTCCCGATGCGTGATTTTTTGGAATGGGTGGGTGTGGCTTTTTCGCGTTTCTGCGAGGGAAATTCAAAAATGGCGTTGCTTCCGGTTGCTTTTTTCGACATAAATTTTGCGGATTTGAAGGCCAGTATTTTCATTAAAAACCTCTGTCAATTTCTGTATATGATCGGTATATATAGCCAGAAATGAGAGTTTTTACCATAGAAGAAATAGGCGTTCGACTCCCCTCGCCTCCACCAGTTTTGGCCTTACGCAGGCACTTGAACGTTGCCCGTCATCTCGTGTGGTGGTGAGAGTGAAAAAATCCCCGCCGGGGGGAGAAATGCCTTCTGGCATAGGCTGGGGCTCTTCCTGTTCGCTTTTCTCTGCGTGAGGAATCTCCAGCTTGGGATGAAGCCCTTCCCGGCAAAAAGCGTCTTGTGCGGCAGGGGTGGTTTGGTAGCGTGGCGGGGATGAAGGGCAACCTGATTGCCGCTGTTTTTTTGCTCCTTTTCGGGGCTGTGCTTGCGTGGGTCATTTGGAATGGTACGCAGTCGAATGCTTCCCCGGCCGGGGCGGTGGGCGGAGAGCGGACGTTGATGGATTTTTATGCCGACTGGTGCGGGCCGTGCAAGATGATGAAGCCGGTGGTGAAGGAACTGGCCGGGGAACTTCGGGGCCGCCTCCAAGTGGTGGAGGTGAATGTCGATCAGAGTCCGGATCTGGCACGCCAATACCACATCCGCAGCATCCCGTGTTTCGTGGTGCTTGAAGACGGACGCGAGGTTGCACGCGGAACGGGAGCCATGCCGAAGGAGAATCTGCGGAAATTGACCGGCTTGTGAGCGGTCGGGTTTCCTTCCGGACAACTTCTCAGCGGGAGAGTTCGAGCATCCGGCGGACGGAGCGTTCGGCTTTGGCGCGGGTGTCCTCCGGGATGATGATTTCCGGGTGCAGTGTGGCGAGGCAGTCGCGCAATTTTTCGAGAGTGTTGAGCTTCATGTAACGGCAGTCGCCGCAGGAACAGCGATCGGTGGGGCCGGGGATGAAAATCTTGTCCGGAACCTCGCGGCGGAGGCGGTGGAGCATTCCGCTCTCCGTGACGATGATGAATTCCCGGGCCGGGTTGTCCCGACAGTAAGCGACCATTTTTTCCGTGGAGCAGACTTCATCGGCGAGCAGACGGACGGCGTGGGTGCATTCCGGATGGGCGACCACGCGGGCATCCGGGTGGTCCGTGCGGATCCTGTCGATGCTGTCGCGGGTGAATTCCACATGAACGTAGCAACTCCCCCGCCAGAGATCCATCGGGCGTCCGGTTTTTTCCATGACCCACGAGCCGAGGTTTTGATCGGGGACGAAGAGGATGTTCCGGTCGGCCGGTGCGGCTTCCACGATCCGGATGGCATTGCCGCTGGTGCAGATGACATCTGCGAGGGCTTTGACTCCGGCGCTGCAATTGATGTAGGCGATGACGTGGTAGTTTTTTTCCCGGTTGGCTTCGAGAAACTCCGCAAGTTTGTCGGCGGGGCAGGAATCCGAGAGGGAACACCCGGCCTCCTTGTCGGGGATCACCACGGTCTTTGACGGGCTGACAATCTTGGCGGTCTCGCCCATGAAGTGAACTCCGCAAAACGCGATGACATCCGCCCCGGTCTCGGCGGCTTTGTAGCTGAGGCCGAGGGAATCCCCGACAAAATCGGCGAGTTCCTGAATGTCGGCGGTTTGGTAGTTGTGGGCGAGAATGACGGCGTTTCTCGCGCGTTTCAGCTCCAGAATTTCTTCGACCAGATCCGTGCCGGTGGAGGTCATGGATGTTATTCCGCGCGGAGGGCGGTGAGCGCCTCTTCCAATGTGGCCACGTTCGAGACGGAAACCACCGGGGTGCCTTTGCGGATGCGTCCCACGAGGCCCGCGATGACTCCACCGGGGCCGAGTTCGAGGAAGTGAGTGATGTGGAGGTGGTTGATCATGTATTCGATGCTCTGCGACCAGCAGACACTGCCGGTGACCTGATCGGCCAGTGTGCGGCGTATAGTTTCGGCATCGCCCACGGCGGTGGCATCCACGTTGCAGACAACGGGAACGCGCGGCGGGGACATCGGGGTTTCCGCCAGTGCCTGACCGAGTGTCTGGTAGGCGGATTCCATGAGGCGGGAATGGAAGGCGCCTGCGACGGTGAGTTCAACCGCCTTGCGGGCGCCGTATTCCTTGGCGAGCGAGACGGCGAGAGCGATCTTCGAGGATTCGCCGGAGAGGACGATCTGCCCGGGGGAGTTCAGATTGGCAACATCGACATCCGCCGCGGAGGCCAGATCCCGCACGCGGTCCTCGTCACCGCCAATGATCGCGGCCATGGCGCCTTCGGTCGATTCGCAGGCTTCCTGCATGGCGCGTGCGCGCTTGTCCACCAGGCGGAGGCCCGTGGCAAAATCAAAGGTGCCCGCGGCGGCATGGGCGGTGAATTCTCCGAGGGAGAGACCGGCAGTGGCATGAAACTCCAAACCGGGAAACCGTTCCCTGACCACGGCCAGGCAGGCGAGGCCGTGGACGTAGAGCGCGGGTTGGCAGACCGATGTTTTTGTGAGTTCTTCGGCAGGGCCTTCAAACGAGATGTAAGAGAGCGGGTAGCCCAGAATTTCGTCGGCCTGCTTGAAAAGGGCGGCTGCTGCGGGGAATTCGGCACAGAGGTCTTTGCCCATCCCGACGGATTGGGCGCCCTGGCCGGAGAAGAGGAGAGCGAGTTTTTTTGTCATGATTTGAAAGAGCGCGCCATCCTGGAGGAAGCGGCACGCAGCAAGTGTGCCCCACGGGACAGGTTCTCCGCAAGCCCGATTGAGGGATCGCCGATGGGAACGCACCTGGAAAAGATCTCCCCGGCACCGTCCCGCACACGGCCCGCGAAGGCGATGCAGGGTTTGTCGTGTTTCTTTGCCAGCAGGGCCAATGCGCCGGGGCCCTTGCCTTCCAGTGTCTGGGAATCGATCGCCCCTTCTCCCGTGAGGACGAGGTCGCAGGCGGCGATCCGGGTTTCCAAGCAGAGACGTTCCGCGATCCAGTCGAAACCGGAGACGATTTTTGCCCCGCAAAAAGTCAGCAGTCCAAAGCCAGTGCCGCCCGCCGCCCCGGCTCCGGGGGTGTCGCGAAAGGATTTTCCGAAGGTCTTTTCGCAGACATCGGCAAAGTGCCGGAGATGGGATTCCAGCAATGCCACATCGTCGGGCGAGGCTCCTTTTTGGGGGCCGTAGATCCTGGAGCAGCCCCGGTCGCCGAGGAGGGGGTTTCTGACATCGCAGAGGGCGAGAATTTGTGCGGCAGGCAGGGAAGGGGGGGCGGTGATGGCGGCGATGGCATCCAGATTCTCTGGGAGGGGAACAAGGGGGTGCTCCTGGCGATCCAGAAATGTCCATCCCAGGGCGGATGCCAGGCCGGCTCCGGCATCATTGGTGGCACTGCCCCCGAGACCGATGGCGATGGTCGTGGGAGAGAGCGACAGGGCATCCAGCAGCAGGAGGCCGGTTCCGAATGTCGAGGAGCGGAGGATGTCTCTTTCCTGCTCCGGAATCTGCGCCAGTCCGGAAGCCGCGCTCATTTCGACGACGGCCAGCCGTTCCTCCGGGATCCACACATATTCCGCATCTCTGTTCCGGCCCAGGGCGTCCGGGCAGGTCACCCGTCGTCGCATGGCTCCGTGGCATGAGGAAAAAACCTCTGCCGTGCCTTCACCGCCATCGGCAAGGGGGGCGCGGTCGAAGGTGGCATCTGGAAAAATTTCGCGCCATCCGGCGATGAGGGCGTCCACTGCTCCGGCGGCGGTGAGCGAGCCTTTGAATTTGTCCGGGGCCACGAGGATCTTCATGTCGGGGAAGGATGCCATGTCGCAGGGGGGGCGACATTCTTTTTCGATTCCGAGAGATGGGAGATGAGGGGCTTGATTTTTGGCGGTTTCCCGCAAAATTGGGCCTTGTCCCGCGCAGGGAAAGAGATATTGTCCTTACCCCACGCCAGGGTAGCTCAGCGGTAGAGCAGGGGACTCATAAGCCCTTGGTCGGGAGTTCGATTCTCCCCCCTGGCACCAATCCTTATTTATGGCCAATACAAAATCTGCAGAAAAAAGCGCGCGCAAGAGTGTGGTTCGTCGTGACCGCAACGCGAGTGTGATCACCGGACTCAAGAGCGAACAGAAAAAGTTCCGCAAAGCCCTTGCCGAAGGGAAGCCGGATGCCGCCAAGGCGGAGTTCGCCAAGCTGACGTCCGCCCTCGACAAAGCCGCCAAGCGCGGGATCATCCACCGCAATGTGGCTGACCGCAAGAAGAGCCGCTTGAACAAGGCGCTCGTGAAGGCGAAAGCCTGATTCTCTTTTTCGTTTTTTAACAGACGAATTCGACAGACACCCCGGCGGGGTGTCTGTTTTCGTGTCCGGAGCGCAAGGTCTTTGGCTATCGCTGGCACCCAGACTTGTGCTGTGGCAACAAGCTTCGCAATTATTGCGATATTTTGGACTCGGCGTTTTTCCATGAGTTGAAAGAGAATCGAAGCTGCTACTCGACAGAAGGGTTTGATGGGTCATATTTTCCCCCGACATGGAAATCGCACTCAGGCAGGTCATCCAGGACACACTGATCTCTTACGAGGAGGTGGGCGGGCTGAACAACACAGACGGCCACAACCTTCCCTCGAAGCGTGCGCTCGGGCAGATTTGCAGCCAACTGCTCCAGATTCTCTTCCCGGGATTTCACGATGAAATGCCCATCCACAAGAGCGACATCGCGGACTTGACCGCAGAGCGGCTGGGGAAATTGGCAAAGGGGCTGGAAGACCAGATCGCGAAGAGCTTGCAGGTGGCGGATCCCTCCTGCCCGAAGGCCCGGGCCCGGGACGTTCTCCTGCGCTTCCTCCAGGCATTGCCTGGGGTGCGAAATCTCCTGCGCACGGATATCGAGGCGGCTTACGAGGGAGATCCGGCGGCGCTGAGCAACGAAGAAATCATCCTCTCCTATCCTTGCATCGAGGCGATTGCGATCCAGCGGGTGGCACACCTGCTTTATCTGGAATGTGTGCCGCTGTTGCCGCGAATGATGACCGAGTGGGCCCATGCGCACACGGGCATCGACATTCATCCGGGGGCACAGATCGGCGCCTATTTTTTCATCGACCACGGCACCGGGGTGGTGATCGGCGAGACCTGCCACATCGGAGCTCATGTGAAGTTGTATCACGGGGTGACACTGGGAGCACGCAGCTTCGCCAAGGATGATGCCGGACAGATCGTGAAAGGCGGGAAACGCCATCCGAACGTGGAAGACCGCGTCACGATTTATCCGAATTCCACAATCCTCGGCGGGGAGACCACGATCGGAGCCGGCTCCACGATCGGAGCCAACGTGTTTCTCATGCACAGCGTCCCCTCCGGCTCATTGGTGGTTTACGAAGAGAAGCAACTCCGCATTCTGGACAAAAACCGGCGCGAGGAAACGCGCGAGATCGAATGGTTTATCTAGACTACAACGCAACGACCCCCCTGTGCCCGGAGGCCCGGGAGGCCATGCTGCCGTTGCTGGAGGGTGGATTTGGAAATCCTTCCTCCATCCACGCGGAAGGACGTCGTGCCAGGGCTGCCGTGGATGATGCCCGGGATCGGCTGGCGGCGGTGCTGGGAGCCCGTCCCCACGAGATCATTTTCACTGGCGGTGGTACGGAATCCTGCAATCTCGGAGTCATTGGACTCGCCCGCGCCCATGCTCCCCTCGGGAAACACATCATCACTTCTGCCGTGGAACACCATGCCGTGCTCCATGCCTTCGAGTATCTGAAGCACTTCGAAGGGTTCGATGTGGAGATTCTGCCCGTGGACTGCACGGGAACGGTTGATCCGGACTCCCTTGCAAGCACTCTTCGACCGGAGACAACCCTCGTCTCGGTGATGCACGCCAACAACGAAACCGGAGCCATCCAACCCATCCGGGAACTCGCCGAAATTTGCCGGACGCACAATATCTTCTTTCACACGGATGCCGTGCAATCCTTCGGCAAGCTGCCACTCAGGCCCCATGAGGACGGGCTGACGGCTGTCTCCATCGCCGCGCACAAATTCCACGGCCCCAAAGGCGTTGGGGCGCTCTTTCTTGCGGCCGGAGTTGCTCTCTCCCGGACCGCGCACGGGGGTGCGCATGAGAACACCAGACGCCCGGGCACGGAAAATGTCGCAGGCATCGCCGGCATGGCCGCTGCCGCCGAAACGGCCTCCACCTGTGACTCTGCCAAGCTTCGTTTTCTCCGCGAAACCCTCTGGTCGGGCCTCCGGGACATCTGCCCGCAGGCCGTCCGCAACGGTGACCTGGAACGCTGCCTTGCCAATACACTCAATGTCAGTTTCCCCGGAGCCGATGGTGAATCTCTCCTGATGGGTCTGGACCTTGAGGGCGTGTGCGTGTCGAGCGGCTCCGCCTGCATGGTGGGGTCGATCCAGGCCTCCCACGTGCTCCTGGCCATGGGAATCCCGGCTCCGACCGCCCTGGCCAGCGTGCGTTTTTCCCTCGGACGCGAAACCTCTCCCGACGATATTGCGCACACCCTCCGCGCCCTGCGGCGTGTGCTGGAACTCCAACCGCTGGCCGCCTGATGAAATACCATCAACTGTTGCTGAATTTCGGAAGAGCCGTGATGCGTCGGGTCAGAACTTCCCCGGACGACTTGAAGAAACCCCGCAGGAGTTCCCGCCTGCGACCGGATCCCCTGCTGGAAGACTTTGCCAACCAACTCCTCATTGCCGCGGGTTGCCGGGGACTGCTGGTCACAGTTGTCTGGAATCCCGGCCTCCGCACCACGGCAGGCATGGCCAGTTGGAAGGATCGCAAAATTATTCTCAATCCGAAGCTCGTGGAGGTCTCCGCCGCGGAAGTTCAGAGGACGTTGCGGCATGAATTGGCCCATCTGCTTGCCCAGCACCGCGCGGGCAGGACCCGCATCGAAGCCCATGGACCGGAATGGAAACTGGCCTGTGCCGCTCTCGGCATTCCCAACGAAGCCAGATGCCACGACCTTCCCTTCAAGCGCCGCAAAATCGGGCGGAAATTCTTTTATGCCTGCCCCGAGTGTTCCACCATTCTTGCCAGGGTGCGCCCGATCAAAAAACGGGTCGCCTGTGTGAAATGCTGCCGCAAATACAATGGAGGGGCCTATCACGAACGCTTCCGCTTCAAACCGATCCAACCTCCCGCCGACATAGCGGCCTGATCCGAACGAGATAAAAACTGGTGCGCGATACAGGGTTCGAACTCTGAAATCTGTATTGATAATCAACAACTTG
>CAZPEN010000033.1:0-49955 GCA_964585615.1 uncultured Chthoniobacter sp.
GGAGCAATGCAGCCGAAAAAAGAACCGCTGTTTGGAATCGGTATCTCATGGGGGAGGGGGGGTGTGGGCGGCACTCTGTATCCCGCCGGGAACGACAGCAATCAATATTACAATCTACATGTAGAGCGCTTCCGGGAATCTCCCCGGCCTCCCCGATACTTTCCCCGGCGAAAGGAACCTTTTGGACAGAAGCGACGAAATTGACAGACTTGGTTTGCAGCGAATGAGCAGTGGACAGAAAGATTCCACACTGCTGTTTCAAATGCGTTTCTGAAAATTCGGTTCAAAAGCCGGCGGCTTTTTCGAATTCGTGAAGGCAGGGGCGCAGTCCGCGGGGGTCGCGGAGGAGGGAGGTGCCGACGAGGGCGGCGTGGAATTTTTCGCGGAGGCCGCCGAGGGTGGAAGGGCTGATGCCGCTTTCGGCGACTTTGAGGGCGGTTGAGGGCAATTTGTCGACGAGGTCGAAGACGCTCTCATCGAGGCTGAAGTCTTTTTCCGAGGAGGCGCCTTCCTTGACGAAGCCGGAGTGGGACTTGAACTTGCGGCTGTTGATGCCGACGATGCGGGCATCCGGAGGGAGGGTGTCCATTTCCTCCGGGGTATGGACTTCAAAGAGGGCTTCCATGCCAAGTTCGCGGGCGAGATCGTGGAAGCCGGCGAGGCGGGGGGCGTCGAGGACGTTTGCCATGAGGAGGATGGCATCGGCACCGAAGGCGCGGGCTTCGCGGATCTGGTATTCGTCGAGAAAGAAGTCTTTGCGCAGAACCGGGTGGGGAACCCGGGAGCGGATGTCGCGGAGGCGCCCGATGTCCATGCCGAAGTGGCGGTGGTTGGTGAGGACGGAGACGGCGCGAACGACGGGGGATTCGGCGTAGGCGGGGGTGGCTTCGCGGATGTTTTCCGTGCGCATGGGGCCGACGCTGGGAGAGCGTTCCTTGATTTCGGCAATGAGGCCGAAGGAGGCGGCCAGGGCGGAGTAAAAATCCCGCGGTGGCGGGGCGTCGGCGGACATTTTCCGGATATCGGCCGGTGGACGGTGCAATTTGGCGGCGGATACCTCCCCGCGCACATCTTCAAGAATGATGTCGAGAATGGTCTTCATTCCGAAAAGAGATCAAAGGAGGAGGCGCGAAGTTTTTATGGAACCTTTTCAGTCGCCGTCGGGGATTTCATTCTTCGGGTAGCTGCCGAGAACCTTGACGGCGCGACATTTTTTCGAGAGTTCGCGGAAGAGGTCGGCGATTTGGAGGTCGCGGGTGTGGCCGTCGGCCTCAACGAAGAAGAAGATGTCGTTGCTGCCCTTGGTGGCGGGGCGGCTGGCGAAGTGGTTGAGGTTGATCTGGAGTTCCTTGAAGGGTTCGAGGGCGGAGACGAGGGTGCCGGGTTTGTTCTCGATGCGGAGCATGAGCATCGTCTGGTCGTGACCGGAAGGGGCGTTTGCCTGGCGGCCGAGGACGAGGTAGCGGGCGGCGGAGCGGGCATCGTCAGAGGCGGCATCGGGGACGATCTCGGCGCAGATGGAGACATCGGAGTCGGCGAGGGCGTCGAGGGTTTGGTTGACGAGGCCGTGGGCGGGATCTTCAAGGGGGACGACGCCGCAGTCGGCGCGGTCGGAGGAGACTTCCTCGAAAACTCCGGAAATCTCGGCGGAGAAGGTGTAGCGGACGCTGGAACCGAATTTTCCGAGGGCGGCCTGGTAGGAGGGGCTTCCCATGGGGCCAAAGCAGGCGATGGCCACGTCTTTTTCCACGGCGAGGGCGGCGGACATGATCTCGCGATAAATGGCACGGATGGCTTCGGGACGAAGGGGGCCCTCGCTGCGTCCGACGAGGTTGCGGAGGAGTTTCATTTCCCGTTCGGGGGAATAAATCGGGAGGCTTTCCCGGCTTTTGATGACCCCGATTTGCTGGGCGATGGTGGTGCGTTCGTTGAGGAGTCTCAGCAATTCCCCGTCGAGGGCGTCGATTTTTTCCCGCAGTCCGGCAAGGTCGCTCATTTGGTTTCTTCGTGGGATTCTGTGGGGAGTTCCTCCATGGTGGCAGGCCCGGGAGATTCTTCAACTGGAAGTTCGGGGGCGGGCTGTGTTTCCGCCGGGGGTTCGGGTTGTTCCACGAGTTCCGGCTGGGCAGCCAATGGTCCGGGTTCTTTGGCATCGCCTTCGGGGGCGGGTTCGGCGGGAGGGGTTGCTGTAGGAAGGGAAATCCGACGGAGTTCGCCGGCATTCGGCAGGTCGTCGAGATCCTTGAGGCCGAAGTGTTCCATGAAATATTGCGTGGTCTCGTAGAGGAGGGGGCGGCCGGGAATCTCGGCGCGACCGGCGATGCGGACGAGGCCGCGGTCGAGAAGGGTCTGCATGACGCCGTCCACGGCGACCCCGCGAACGGCTTCCATGTCGGCGCGGGTGATGGGCTGACGGTAGGCGATGATGGCGAGGGTCTCGAGGGCGGGGGCACTGAGACGGGCGGAGCGGTTCTCGGGGAAGAGCTGGCGGAGCCAGGGGGCGAAATCCGCCTTGGTCACGAGCTGCCAGCCGGCGGCGCTTTCGCGGACTTCAAAGGAACGGTTGGATTCGAGGTATTCGGTCTCCAGCAAGCGGATGGCTTCCGCGATTTCTTCCTGTTTCACCCTGGCGAAGCAGGCGATCTGCGGGTTTTCTTTGGCTCCCTCGGCGGCTCCCTTGAAAACGGAGGCGAGTTCCTTGAAGGAGACGGGTTTTTGCGAAGCGAAGAGGATGGCTTCAACGATCCGGTGCAGCGGGAAGGCGGTTTCTTCGCTCATGCTCTTGAAAACAGGGGTGAGGGATTCCCGGCGTGATCGATCCAGATCTCGCCGAAATGGGCATCCTGGCGGACGCGGAGTTGCTTCATACGGATGAGTTCGAGCATGGCGAGAAAGGTGACGACGATTTCCGCCCGGCTGGCCACATCGGCAAAAAGCTCCTCGAATCGCATGGAGACGCCACTGGAAATGACGCGCATGAGATAGTCAATCTTTTCGGAGACGGTGAAATTTTCCTCGAAGATCTCGCGAAGGTTTTCGGGTTTTTTCTCGAGGCGTTTGAGGATTTTCTGAAAGGCATGGATGAGGTCGAAAATGCCGACTTCCTCGACGAGGAGGTTCTCTGCGGGGGCGAGGTCCGGGACGACGGGGATGCGGGGGAAGAGGTTTTCCTGGAGGGCTTCCTTGTCGCGGAGGCGGGCGGCGGCTTCCTTGAATTTTTTGTATTCGATGAGCTGCCGGATGAGTTCCCAGCGGGGATCGTCTTCCTCGGCGTCTTCCTCGGCCATCTGTTGGTCGACGGGGAGGAGGGTGCGGCTTTTGATATACAGCAGGTTGGCGGCCATGACGATGAACTCCCCGGCGAGCTCGATATTGAGCACCTGGAAAGCCTCCATGTAGCCGAGGTATTGCTTCGTGATGCGCTCGATCGAAATGTCGTAGATGTCGACCTCATCGCGTTTGATGAGGTAGAGCAGGAGATCGAGCGGCCCCTCGAAGACGTCGAGTTTGACCTTGTAATCTTCCACCGGGCGTTATCGCCGCTTGAAGCCCCGCTTGGCGGCTTCGCGTTCGAGCTGGGTCAGGTGTTTCTTGTGATCTTTCCGGCGGGTTTTGCGCTTGCTGAGTTGCGCGGAAAGCTTGTGGATGACGGCGTCGATCGCGGCGTAGAGATCGGCCTCGGCGTCCTCGCAAAAGATATCGGGTCCGGGAATGGCGAGGTGAACTTTGACAACGAAGGGTTTCTTTTTGTTCTGGTCGTGAAGAAGAACGATGTGGGCCGCGAGGATTTGTTCCCCATGCTCTTCAAGATGCGTCATTTTTTCGGCGAGGAACGAATGGATTGCTCCCGTGAGGGCGATGTTTCGGGGACTCAGGTGGATTTGCATAAGAGGATTTTGGCGCGGACCGGGGCGGGGTGCCAGCAAAAAGCGGTGGTGCGGGGGCTCAAGTGCCAAAAATCAGACGGAGTCCGCCGAGGATGGAAAAGGCGATCATGAGCCACTCGAAGGCGGACTGGTTGATTTTTCCGATAAAAAACCGTCCGGCCGCCACCCCGACCAGGATGCCCGGAACGAGCAGGAGGTTGAGCCGGAGCGAGGAGCCGTTGATGAGGCCGAGCGAGGCGCTGAAGGGCACTTTGACGACGTTGATGATGAAGAAAAACCAGGCTGCGGTGCCGACGAATTCGTATTTCGGCAGGCGGCAGGCGAGAAGGTAAACTGTCATGACCGCCCCGGCGGCATTGGCGAGCATGGTGGTGACTCCGGCGGTCCATCCGAGAGGCCAGGCGATGGCGGGATGTTCGGCGGCGGCAGCGGAAAGGCGGCCGGAAAGTTTTTGGGCGATGGTCAGGGCGACCAACCCGAGGACCATCCAACCGATCAATGGTCCGAACACCCGGACGGAGAGATGGGGCATCAACAGCCAGCCCGTGACGATTCCGAAGACAGCCGGCGGCAGCATCTTTGCCAGATGCCTCCAGACAGTGAATTGCCGGAAGGCGCGGACGGCGAAAATGTCCGCGACAATGAGCAGCGGGAGGACGGCACCGGTGGATTCCTTCGCGGGCAGCACCCGGGCCATGAGCAACACCGCCAACATGCCGACGCCCCCGAAGCCGGTCTTGCTGAGACCAATGCAGACCGCTGCGGCGTAGGCGCAGAGCCATTGGGTGGGAGAGTCCGGCATGGCGCGCAGGGTGGCGATTTTTGGGAGCGGTGTCCATTCCATGCTGCCGGGAAGGTTTTTCCCGCGATTGATTTTCGGAAAATTCCCCCCCATGCTCCGCGGATGCTGAATTACATCTGGCTCGGCCTCGTGGTGCTGGCGGTCCTCATGGGAGGATTTTCCGGCCAGTTGCAGGAGGTCACGAACGCGGCGTTCGATGCCTGCAAGACGGCGGTGATGACTCTTGCGCTGCCGTTGGCGGGGGTGATGGCGCTCTGGCTGGGATTGATGAAACTGGCCGAGAAATCGGGGCTTGTGGAGATTCTTGCACGGGCTCTGCGTCCGGTGTTGAAGTGGCTTTTTCCGGATGTTCCGCCGACGCATCCCGCGATGGGGGCGATCGTGATGAACACGGCGGCGAACATGCTGGGCCTGAGCAATGCGGCCACGCCACTGGGCCTGCGGGCGATGCAGGATCTCGAAAAACTGAACCCCCACCCCGGGACGGCGACGAATGCGATGTGCACGTTCCTGGCGATCAACACGAGTTCGGTTCAATTGATCCCGGCAACGACAGTGGCGATTCTTGCGGCCGCCGGGGCGAAAGCGCCGACGCAGATCATCGGCACGGCATTTTTTGCGACCTGCTGTTCGACGGCGGCGGGGATCATCGCAGTGAAATTTTTTGAGAAGCTCCCGATGTTTGCGCTGCCCGGCGGGGTGCGGGCTCCGCAGGTGGAGGCGGTCGAAGAGGAAGGAACCACCGCTCCACGACTGATCCGGTGGGCAACATGGGTGTTGCTTCTTTTTGCAGCCGCCTTTGTGTATTTCGGGTGGACTTATGCCGCGACACCGGAGATGTCGGGACGACCGGTTCTTGTGCGGGTGGTGGAGTCCATTTCGTATCTGGCGATTCCGTTTTTGATCGCCTTCTTTCCGCTCTACGCGGCCCTGTGCCGGGTGAAGGTGTATGAGGAATTTGTGGAGGGGGCGAAGGAAGGGTTCCAGGTGGCTGTGCGGATCATTCCCTACCTTGTGGCCATCATTGCGGCGGTGGCGATGTTCCGGGCAGCGGGCGGGATCGATCTGATCACGAAAGCCGTCGGACCCACCCTGGCCGCGGTCTCTTTTCCATCCGAACTGCTTCCTCTCGCGTTGATGCGTCCGTTGAGCGGGAGCGGGGCGAGCGGGCTTTTTGCCGAACTCGTCAAGGCGCAGGGGCCCGACAGTCTGATCTCGCAAATGGCGGCGACGATCATGGGCAGCACGGAAACGACATTTTACGTGATTGCGGTGTATTTCGGGTCGGTGAGCATCCGGCGCACCCGCCATGCGGTTCCCGCGGGGTTGGTCGCGGATCTGGCCGGGGTGGTAGCGTCGGTGATCATCTGCAACATGGTTTTCGGGCGCTGACATGCAGGAGACGCTTCGTCTGTTGCAGATCGTGCTGCCGGTGTTCCTTGTTATCGGCGCGGGGTACGCGATGCGGCGCGCGAGGATTCTCACCGAGGAAGCCGACCAGTCGCTCCTCGGGGTGTTGATCAAACTTTTTGTTCCCTGCCTGGCGCTGGACGTGATCATTGGGAATGAGGCTCTGACGCGGCCCGCCAATCTTTTTTTGCCACCGGCGGCCGGGTTTGTGTCCGTCGCCCTCGGGCTGGGGGTCTCGCTGCTGGCGGCCCGGATTTTTCTGAAAGACCGCACGGTGCGCAGGACCTTTGCCTGCACGACGGGATTGCAGAATTACGGCTACATTCCGCTGCCGCTGTGCCAGGCGTTGTTTGACCGCGAGGTGGTGGGGGTGCTTTTTGCATTCAATCTGGGGGTCGAGGTCGCCATGTGGAGCATCGGAGTGGCCACGATCTCAGGGCACCAGGCGGGGAAACGCTGGTGGGCGCCGCTGCTGAATCCGCCCATCCTCGCCGTGCTGGCCGGGCTTGCGCTCAACCTTCTGGGCGCGGACCGGTGGATTCCCTCCTCCGTGGACACCTCATGGCACATGCTCGGACTCTGTGCGGTGCCGCTGGGTCTGCTTCTCACCGGGGCCGTGCTGGCGGATCATGCCGCACCGCATGTGCTTCGCAGGGGATGGGGAGCCGCCTTTCTGGGCATCGGACTCCGTCTGGGAGTGCTGCCGGTGTTATTGCTGGGACTGGCCCTGCTGCTGCCCGCGGACCCGGCACTTCACGCCGTGCTGATCGTCCAGGCGGCGATGCCTTCGGCGGTTTTCCCGATCGTTCTGGCAAAAATCCACGATGGCGACATGCCGACCGCGTTGCGGGTGGTGCTGGGCACGTCGCTTGTCGGCCTGATCACAATCCCGCTGTGGCTGGCATTCGGGTTGCGTTTTATTTGACGGCCGGGATCTTTTCCCTCTGCGGATCAGGGCTTCTTCGAAACCCGGCAACGGGTCACCCGGATGCTGTGGTTATTGCACGGGATGCCCGAAATGACTCGCGCAACACGAACCACGCGAGGGCACCGTCCTGCCGGATTGTCACGGCACATTTCGAAGCATTCCAAGAGCCACCACATCGTCTCCGCTTGGTCGTTCGGGAGCATCACCGCAAAACGACGAAGCGGTTTCTTTCTCCTTGCCCCGAGCCTTTGGTCATGAAAACATGCGGTCTCGGAGGATTTTCATTCACCCACCCGGGGGTATAGCTCAGTTGGTAGAGCGTCTCGTTCGCAATGAGAAGGCCAGGGGTTCGAATCCCCTTACCTCCACCAAACCTCCCAAGAGGAGTCTTGCTGGCGGCGCGGGACCGCCCCGGCCCCAAGCAAAAGTCTTCCTGTTTTTCCTTTGGGCAAACCGGCAAGGCGTGGTATGCTGGAGATATGGAGCATTGTTACTCCCAATGCCGGCTCGCCCTCTCCAGCAAGTTTTCGCTCCGGAAAGGGAACGGCTTTACCTTGATTGAGTTGCTGTTGGTGATCGCCATCATCGGGGTGATGAGTTCATTGATCATCACCACTGTTGCCAACGCCTCGCAAGATGCCCGGATGGTGGTGGCACGGCAGCAGCAGGTGGTACTGCAGGATGCCCTCAATACTTGGATCGCCTCGGCCACGAGCGGAACGAACACTCTGAATACAGCGCGGGCAACCTACACGAGTGCCAGCACGTCTCTGGCCAAACTCGCCATGCTGACCAATTACCTGCACTCCGAGACTTACAGCCACCTGACAAACTATTCCTCTTCGGACCAGATCAAGAGCGAGGCGATGACCAAAGCCGGAGTCTATCTCCGGTTCTCGACCTGGGCGACGACGAACTACCCGATTGTGGAAATGGTCCAGTGAACTTCCCTTCCGGCATGACATCCAGAAAACCCCCCACCATGAATTTCTCCCGCCAACCGGTGCGGTCTCCCGGGGAGGGCCATGCGTTCTCTCTGGTCGAGGTTCTCGCCGCCATCACCATCATCGGCATCATCACTTTCCTGGCCGTACCCAATATTGTGCAGGTTCGACAGGATGCGGAGGACAACCTGGCCCGCTCCCGGGCGGAAACCCTGAACATGGCCATCGCCGCCTATGTGCAGGCGGTTGGCACAAACACCGCCCAAGCAAACTGGTCGGCGGCCGCCAGCGACAATGCAAAGTATCTCCTCATTTCCCCTTACGTGGCTTTTGCCGAGTCCTCTCTCTCGGCCTTTACGCCCAGCGGTTATACCAACACCCTGCCCACCACGATCAGTCCGTTGACAACCAAAGTGCGTCTGAGCAGCGCCCGCAGCACAAATATTTCTTACTGAGGAAATGGCGCGGACGGAGCATATGGAAGGGAGCGGGAACCGTTTTTTTTGCAAACGGGGACTGTCCCTGACGGAAGTTCTGGTGGTCATCGCCTTCCTCGCCATTGTTGCGGCGATTTCCATTCCGAACATGCTCGGGGTCTTCTCGGGATCCTCCCTCGGGTCGGCCACCCGGAATCTCAATTACCTCAACGGGGCGGTCATCGCATTCAACCAGTCGAACTGGGAACTTGTCCTGACCACTTCGGGAGGAAGCGATGATGAGCGGCGGATTTTTGATTCCCTCCGTTACCGTGATTCGGTCAATCCCGCCCCCGGCTCGCCCTACCTCCCGCCCACTGCAACTTTTGTGACCAGCAGCAGCACGGATGATTACCGTGCCAAATGGAACGGCCGGATGTTTGAACTCGTGGCACCGGGAACCGAGGGAACGGGATTGGATCTGATGGAAATCATGGGAAACTCCGTTCAGTCGGCTCCCACAAACACGCCGGTTCCTCCCGCATCATGACGCCGGAAGCCTGGCAGGAACTCTGCGTTATTTTGAAGGAAGGAGGGATTGATGCGGGGGCTTTCCCCGACGAATCCATCGACCTTCACCAACATCTGGGCCAGCTCAATGGAGTGTCTTCCGAGGAGGCTCTGGAATGGCTGGCCAGGAAATTCGGTATTCTGCCGTTCAATCCGGTCCGCGCCAGCTGCTCGACCCGTGCGGAAAATTCCTTCAGGCATCTCTCCCCGAAGGGCGGCGATCTTGATGTGGAGCGCTGGATTCCTTTCGGATCACTGGGCCCCCTGCTCCTCTGTGCGCATTACAATCCCGCCAGCACGGAACTCTGGGATATTCCGGTGGAATTGATCATTCCGGTCCTGATGCCCCAGTCCAAATACGCGATTTTGCACCGGGACTTCATGGGAAGGCTGGAAATCCAACCCCTGGAAGCAAAGGCCCCGTTGGTTTTCTCGAACCCTCTTCCCCGGGACGGACGCCCGGAGTCCGCGTTGAACTGGCTGCTCCAGGAATATCCGCTTGAAGAGGAAGCCCGGACGAAATTGGAACGGGCGAAAGGGGAGGTGGCGGGGATCACGGTGGAGGGATTGAACGCGATCAAGTCGCTTCCCAGCCATTTTGGCACGGCCCTGCGCTACCTCTCAACCGGGGAGCCCTGCTTCAACGCCGAACACGCGCCACCCCAGAGCCTCTTCCCGGAGGCGCTGCTGGAAAAGCACGCGGTTTACCCTCTCTACTGCGGTTGCAAGACCATCTTCCTTCTTTCCGAAGAGAAGGAAAACTTCTCCTTCGAGGACGAGTGGCTGTCCGGAGGAAACGATCCCATGGTCTTCCGCACCGTGCTGGCGGAGAAGGCCGCCGTCATTGCGGCAATCAACCGCGACCGGAGCCGTTCGGTGGCCTCCAGCGCGGCCGCGAGCGATCAGGAACTCACGTATTCGGATGTGGCGAACATCGTGGACATCGATGTCCAGGAGATCCAACGCACCAATCCCTCCAGCATCAATGCCACCCCGGAGCAGGTTGTCCATTGGGTTCTCTACCGGGCGATCACCGGACGGGCCAGCGATCTCCACATCGAGAAGTTTTTCAACATGGCGCGCTTCCGTGCACGGATCGACGGCGAACTGAAAGTCATCCATTCCTGTCCGGAAGAACAGCTCTCCCGGTTTGTCAGCCTCATCAAAAATTACTCGAACATGGGCCAGCGGCGCCAGGACGCACAGGATGGACGCTTCTCGCTCACCCTGGGGAAAAGACGCGTGGATTGCCGCGTGTCCGCGATTCCCTGCCGCAAGGATCTGCAAAAAATCACCATCCGGTTCCTGGACCGGCAGGATGGCATCCGGAAGCTCAGCGAGCTGAATCTTTCCCCGCGGCAGATTGCGACCCTCAACGAGGCGATGGGACGGGACCAAGGGCTCATCCTCGTGACCGGCCCCACCGGCAGCGGCAAGACGTCCACCCTCTATGCATTGCTCAACAGCATCAATGCCGACAACATCAACATCCAGACCATCGAGGATCCGATCGAATATGAAGTCGAAGGACTCAACCAGACACAGACCGATCCGATCAACGGCATTGATTTTTCGGAGGGCCTGCGGCGGCTCATGCGTGCGGATCCGGATGTGATCCTGATCGGTGAGTGTCGTGACTATGAGACGGCGAATTCGGCGGTGAATGCCGCCCTCACCGGTCACCTGGTGCTGACCACCCTGCATGCAAACGACTCGTTGCGGGCGGTGAGCCGTTTGATTGCGATGGGCATTCCCCCGTACCTTCTGGCCGATTCCCTGGCTCTTTCGCAGGCCCAGCGTCTTGTCCGACGGCTGTGCACTTACTGCAAGCATCCGGTGCCGATCACACCGGAGATCCAGGCGATTTTTGCCGCGAACCGCGTGGCCATTCCCCCGGATGTCCAATTCATCTACGAAAAGCAGGGCTGCCCGGAATGCCGCGAGGCGGGCTACACCGGCCGGATGGCTCTCATGGAAATGTGCCCGTCCGACAATGCTCTTTCGGACCTGATTGCCCGGAATGCCCCGCAGAGCGAGATGCGCAAGCTGGCGTTCAAGAAAGGTGTGCTGACGTTGTATCAGGAGGGACTCCACCAGGTGGCCCTGGGGAACACCTCCCTTGAGGAGATCAGTTGCCTGAGCTACACGGCCGTGGACACGGATTGGGACAAGGAAGTCGCCGACCCCGACGGGGTTCCTCCCGTCTAGTTCTACTTTGTTAGAGCGGTTTAAATAATAATGTGGCCGCAGATTTGCGAGCGCCGAGGGTTGCAGGGGTGCGGCGGCAGTGAAGCGGCTGTGTGAAAACACACTGCCCGAACTGCTGACGCAGTCCTGCGGCTCTCGCCGCCGCAAAGCAACGGCTATAGAATTGTTTAAACCGCTCTGATATATCTTTCGATTTTCGAGTCTTTTTCCGCGCCGAATCGATCAATTTCTTCCGGATCTGATGTCGTCGGGACATGGCTGCGAGAACATCGTCAGGATCGCGGGATCGCCGGGGCAGGCGTTCGAGGGAATCTCAGCAAGGCTTGCCTGCGGCAAGCAGAACAGAAAAAATCACCCATGCGTGAGGAAAGATCTTGCATGACTACATGCCTGCTTTTCATGGATTCAAAATCCCCCCCGGGAGGCTCTCCCCGTGTCAGTTTTTCTTTGAAGGGGATTTTTCGAGGAAGACGGCGAGCGTGGTTTCTTCGATGAAGCGTCGGTTGCTTTCGAGCATCCGGGAGATTTCATCGTGGAGCGGGCAGGGTTCGCCATGACCGCACCAGTTGTGGCCGAAGGGGCAGACGGAGGGCATTTCCGTTTGTTCAAAGAGCCGGATGATGTCGGCGAGGGTGATGTCCCGTGCCGGTTTTGCCAGCGTGTAGCCACCGCCCGGCCCGGGCTGCCCGCTCACGAGGCCCGTGGCGGCGAGCTGCGTGAGAAGCTTGGCCGTGAGCGCCCGGGAAATGCCGCGGGCTTCGGCGATTTCCCCCGAGCCGGCCCGGCGTCCCGGTTCGGCGGCGAGATAGCTCATCACGGCGATCGCGTTGGCTGCAGTTTTGCCGTAGATGAACATGAAGGTGCGGTGGTGTGTCAGGCCGCCAGCATCTCCCGGATGTCGGCCTCCGGAGCCCCAATTGTCTTGAGATCGAAGCGCTCGACAAGAAGTTTCGCCACATTGGGCGAGAGAAATGCGGGGAGGGTGGGGCCCAGCCGGATGCCTTTCACACCCAGATGCAGCAAGGCCAGGAGAACGGCAACCGCCTTCTGCTCATACCATGCAATATCGTAGGAAATCGGCAGCTCGTTGATGTCCTGGAGACCAAGCGCCTCCTTGAGTTTGAGGGCCACGAGGGCGAGCGAATACGAGTCGTTGCACTGGCCGGCGTCAAGCACGCGAGGAATGCCGTTGATCTCACCGAGGCCGAGCTTGTTGTAGCGGAACTTTGCACAGCCGGCCGTGAGAATCACCGTGTCATCGGGAAGCTGCTCCGCGACCTCGGTATAGTAATTCCTGGCAGCGTGCCGTCCGTCACAGCCGGCCATAACAACAAACCGCCGGATTGCGCCGGAGCGCACGGCCTCGAGGATTTCCCCGGCCAGGGAGAGCACCTGGCGGTGGGCGAAGCCTCCGGTGATTTTTCCGCTTTCCAGCGGCTTCGGCGGCGGACAACTTTTCGCCTGCTCGATGAGGGCCGAAAAATCTTTCGGACTGCCCTTTTCACCGGCCGGAATATACCGGGCACCACTCATGCGCACTGCACCGGTCGTGTAGAGGCGTTCGAGGTAGGTGTTTCCCGGTTTGAGCGGCACCAGGCAATTTGTCGTGAGCAGAATCGGCCCCTGGAAGGATTCGAATTCCTGGTTCTGCTGCCACCAGGCGTTGCCGTAATTTCCGGCCAGATGGGGGTGGCGCTTCAGCTCCGGATAATAATGCGCCGGCAGCATTTCGCTGTGAGTGTAGATGTCCACCCCGCTTCCGGCGCTCTGTTCCAGCAGCTCGGCAATGTCCCGGAGGTCGTGTCCGCTCACCAGAATGCCCGGCCGCTGCCGCACGCCAAGATCCACCTGTGTGATGCACGGGTGTCCATAGGCCTCTGTATTGGCGCGATCCAGAAGTGCCATGGCGGTGACGGCAATTTCTCCGGTGCGCAGGATCTGCCCGAGCAGTTCGTCGGCCGTGGATTCGCGTGTCGTCAAAGCCAGCGCCTCCAGAAGAAAATGGTCCACCGAACTGTCGCGATGGCCGAGCGCCGCCGCGTGTTTCACATAGGCGGCGATACCCTTTGCCCCGGTGATCAGAAGTTCGCGCAGTGAACGAATGTCCTCATCCGCACAGCCCAGGATGCCAACGGTCGCCGCCTTGGCGGCAAACCCGCTTCTGTCCCCACGCCAGCTCGCGCAATCCGGCACGTCACCGGAAATCTTCTCCGGATTTCCGGCGGTCAGTTTTACGCGCACGGCATCGCGACGGTCGAGCGCCGCGGCAATGCGATTCTCAAAATCCTCATTGTCCCAGCTGGCGTTCGTGATGGTCGAGAAAAGCGATTCGACGAGAAAATCCGTGTCGTCTGACCGTTCCGCCTCCGGCAGATGCACCGCATAAAACGCGAGTCCCTTGAGGGCGAAAACGAGAAGATCCTGAAGATTCGCGGTCAGCTCGGGCTTCCCGCAAACACCGCGATCCTGGCAGCCCTGATTTTTGAACGATTCCTGGCATTGAAAACAAAACATAGATGAAGTGGGGTTGGAGTGGTTGTCAGGCGGCAAAGAAATTCGAAGACCGGTTTTTCGAACATCAAATGTCCATGCGCCATGACGAAGGCGTTTCTAAAAGAAGCTGCTTCTTAAATCAAGATAAAAGTATCTTTATTTCTTTAAATAGAGAAAGAAGCCCCGCGGCGGAATTTTTCAATCGGACGAACAAGTCCGGAATTTTTGGGCTATTTTTTCAGCACAATGGCCCCGAGACGTCCGTCGGTGCGCCAGAGGTCGCCTCCCCCGTTGCGGCCTTCGCGGTCTTTGTGAAATCCGTCCACATAATATTCATCCCCGGTCCAACCGGCTTTTTTGAGCCCGGCCATGATGAGATCGCGTTCGGCATCCACATCCGGTCCGATATGGTGGGTCACCTGGGCATTGGCATGGCTCAGGCCGACCCGTTCGTCGAATGTCGCCGATCCGAACCAGACCGGACGTCCGTCCTTGAGTTTGTCCCACCGCCAGAACCGGACATGATGTCGTTGGCGCGGGCTGTCGCCGACGGGGAGTTCGAACGCCAGATCCTGTCTGCGCCCGAAGAGGAACAGGCTGCTCACCGGAGCCTGGTCGTCCGGTCTTCCGACCACGGAATCCACCGCGATGCGCACGCTGCTGTCGAAGGTGATCGGGTCCGCGGGGTGCCATCCGGCGGCATTCATGGCACGGATAAGCGCTTCTTCCTCTCCCTCGATGCCAATATTGATCGGATCGCCCGGGTGGCCGTCCGAAGTTTGGGTGATGCGCGGACCCTCGTTGAAGTGGTGGCGGAAGTAGAGTTTCGAGACCAACGGAATGAGGAGATAGGCAGCCACGGCCCATCCCAGAAGAATGCCGGTCGTCCAAACGATTTTTTTGTTTATGCGGTGACGAAATCTGTCCGGGGACTCTCTGTTCAAAAATCCGTGAGAGAAAGGGAATTTTGCGGGATTCTTTGGGATTGTCGGTGAAACGGCGGATACCGACAATGGCAGGGATTTTGCCCTGTCGCATGAAATCCTCTCTCACACTGGAAGCCCGCCTCGAGCGCTGCGGTGTGCGCCTGATTGATGTGGAGGAGAGTTTTGCCCGCAGCAGCGGACCGGGAGGGCAAAATGTCAACAAAGTGAACACCGCCTGCACGATCCGTCATGTGCCTTCGGGGATCTCGGTGACAGCCTCGGACAGCCGCTCCCAATACACCAACCGCCGCCTCGCCCTCGAGCGCCTGGTGGAGATTTTTGAAAACCAGCGGACAAAAGCGCAGCAGGAAAAGCTGGCCGCCGTCTCCAAAGCCCGGCGTCAGAAGGCGAAACGCTCTCATGGCACCAAGAGGAAGTTGGTGGAGGGCAAGCGTCGGCGGGGGGAGACAAAAAAACTGCGCGGGCGGGTGAGCCCCTCTCATTGAGAGCTTCCGATACGCGCCGCCGGGTTCGGGCTCTTCTACTGACCATCGGACGTTATGGACGACGACTTCGGCTATTCCAGACCGAATTGCTTGCGAAAACTCTTGTCGAAGAGCGGAGCCGGAACAAAGCGCCGCAACCGGCTCAAAGTCACACCCCGTCCGACGGGATACCGCAGTTGCGGCACATCCGCGACCAAGGCTCGTCGCACAACTTCCGCGACCAGATGGGGCTTGTCTCCATTTTCGATACTGGAGCGAATCACGGCGTTCACCTGCTTCCTCAAACCGTCGTAGGCATCCAGGGTTGTGTGTGTGGAAATCCCGTTCTCCCCGAGTTTTGACCGGGTAAAGGCAGGCTCGACCAGCACGGCGCGAACTCCGAAATTCCGGACTTCGTGATCAAGCGTCTCCGTGCAGGCCTCCAGAGCGTGCTTGGTCGCGGAGTAGATTCCCAAATACGGCGCAGGAAGAAACCCGACGACGGAGCTGATGTTCACGATCCGGCCATAGCCGTGCTCCCGCATCCCGGGCAGGACCGCCTTTGTGACTCGCAGCACGCCGAAGAAGTTTGTTTCGAACTGCGTCCGGGCTTCCTCGAGGGAAGTCTCCTCCAGGGCACCGCTCAGGGCATAGCCCGCATTGTTGACCACATGATGAATCGTTCCGCTCTCTCGGAGGATGTGCTCGATGGCCTGCCCGACGCTCGCCTCATCCGTGACGTCCATGCGGACGATTTGCACGCCCTTGATCGGCCCGGCGGCGGCGGGGTTGCGCACTGTGCCGTAGACCTGCGCACCGTCGGCGGCCAGCAATTGGGCGATTTCCCGACCGATGCCGGATGATACCCCGGTAACCAGGGTCACTTTGTTTTGGAGTTTTGATTTCATAAGGCGATTTATTGGGAGTGATTGTTCAAGAGACTGCTGTGGAAGCCGGCGCGGTGACCCGGAACCAGATCGTGTAGAGCGCCGGGAGGAATCCGAGCGTGAGGAGAGTTCCGACAGCTGTGCCACCGATGAGGACATAGGCCATGGAGCCCCAAAAGACCGAGTGTGTGAGCGGGATGAAAGCCAGCACCGCGGCGAGGGCTGTGAGCAAAACGGGGCGTGACCGTTGGACCGTGGCCTCGATCACCGCATGGTAGGGCTCAAGGCCTGCGGCCTGATTTGAATGAATCTGACCCATCAGAATCAGGGTGTTCCTCATCAGGATGCCCGACAACCCGATCAACCCGAGGATGGCATTGAATCCAAAGGCTTGATGAAACAACAGCAGGGCTGGCACGGCGCCAATCAAGCCCAGCGGCCCGGTCAGCATGACCATGGCCATGGTGGAGAAGGAGCGCACCTGAATGATGATCACGCCCAGAGTGAGCAGGAGCATGATGGGGAAGAGCGGACCCAGTGCGGCATTCGCCTTGCCAGCCTCTTCGATTGATCCGGCCATTTCGATCCGGTAGTCGTCGGGCAGCGCGGTGCGCAACGGAGCGAGCTTGGTCCAGATCGCGGACGAAACATCCGGCGGCTGGGTTGACTCGACGTTGTCACCCCGCACGGTGATCGTGGGCACCCGATCGCGCCGCTTGATGAGCGGATCTTCGGGTTGGAATTCCACATGCCCGATCTGGCTGAGCGGAATCGGTTTGCCCTGCGAACCGATGAGAGTGAAATTTTGCAGCAGGGCGGGATCGAGCCGCTCGGGTCCGGCACTTCTCGCCACGACGTCGACAGCGCGAATGTCTTCGCGGACCTGGGTGATGGTCTGACCATTGAGAAGAAACTGGAGTTGCCGGGCGACCTCTTCCGGTGAGAGCCCGATGAGCCGGAGCCGCTCCTGATCCAGGATGAAGCGAGCCTTCGAAACCCGTTCTCCCCAATCCAGATTCACGGTCCGCATACGGGGATCGTTGCGCATAATCTCTTCGACCTGATGGGCGATCTCCCGGAGCTTTTCCGGATCCGGTCCTCTTACGCGGAAGGCGACGGGGAAGGGCGAATAGGGGCCGAAGACCAGCTGCGTGGCACGGATGCGCGCTTCGGGGGCCAGACCATCAACCGCCGCCTGGCGCAGACGCCATTTGAGACGGTCCCGGGCGTCTGCATCCTTTGTAAGGACCACGATCTTGGCGAAGGAGGGATCGGGGAGTTCCGGATTGTAGGAAAAGAAGAACCGCGGCGCACCGGCACCGATGTAGGACGTGACGATCTGCGACTCGGGCTGGGCTGACAGCCATTTCTCGATCTTCGCGACGGCTTCGCTCGTGGTTTCAATGCTCGTTCCGAGGGGGAGCTGCACCTCGACCAGCAATTCCGGCCGGTCGGAGTTGGGGAAAAACTGTTTCTTCACCACCGCCAGGCCGCCCCCGGCGGCGAGAAAGGCTCCGAGGACAATGCCGGCCACCGTGTATTTTCTCCGCACACACCAGGTCACGAAGCGGCGGAACCGCCGATACCGCGGGGTGGCGTAAAGGCCTTCGCGACCTCCATTGACGACTTTCAGTTCCGGCAAAAGTTTCACTCCCAGATACGGCGTGAAGACCACGGCCACAACCCAGGAGGCAATCAACGAAAAGCCGACGATCCAGAAGATGTTCCCGGCATATTCCCCGGCGCTGGAGCGGGCGAATCCCACCGGCAGAAAGCCGATCACGGTCACCAGAGTCCCCGAGAGCATGGGCGCAGCGGTGTGACTCCACGCATACGCGGCAGCCTGGATGCGATCCATGCCCTCTTCCATCTTCACAACCATCGACTCAATGGCAATGATTGCATCGTCCACCAGCAGGCCCAGGGACAGGATAAGTGCGCCGAGCGTGATGCGATCGAAGACACGGTCCGTCACCATCATGATCACGAAGACGGCGCTCAAGGTGAGAGGAATCGCCGCCACGACCACGAGGCCCACCCGCCAGCCCAGGCTCAGCAGGCTGACGAGCATGACCACACAAACCGCCATCGCAAACTTCACCATGAATTCGTTCACGGCATTGCTGATGTTGATCGCCTGATCCGTGATTTTTTGGAAACTGACGCCCAGAGGGAGACCGGCGGAGATTTTCCCGCTCTCCGCCTGCAACGCGGCACCAAGATCGAGGCCGTTCCAGCCTTCCCGCATAACGACACTCAGCACCAGCGAGGACTCGCCATTGTGCCGAATGGAGAAGGTCGCGGGATCCTCATATCCGCGGGTGACTTTCGCAATGTCGGAGAGCTTGAAGCTTCGTCCGCCGACGGAGATCGGCGTATCCCGGATCTTGTCGATGTCGGTGTAAGCGCCATCGAGTCGGACAAAAATCTGCGATCCTTCGGTGTCGACCGATCCCGCGGGCGTAACAGCGTTCTGCCGCGAAAGCGCGGCAAAAATGTCGGTGGGCGCAAGGCCCAGGGTGGCAAGCCGCGGATAGCTCAGCTCCACGAAAATCCGCTCCTGTTGCTCCCCCAGGATATCGACCTTTTTGACTCCCGGAACGTGCAGAAGGCGCTGCCGGAGATCCTCGGCCACACGCGTGAGCTTGCGAGGTGGGTAGCCGGGTGCCTCGACCGAATAGAGGGCGAAGGAGACATCCGAATATTCATCGTTGATGAACGGGCCGAGCGCACCGCGGGGCAGGTTCGCCGCCTCGTCCCCGAGTTTTTTCCGGGCCTGGTAAAATTGATCCGCGACCTCCTTGGGAGGCGTCTTGTCGAGCAGATGCAAGGTCATCAGCGCCAGACCGGGCCGCGTGAAAGTCTCCACCCGGTCATACCACCGAAGCTCCTGCAGCCGCTTCTCGATGGGTTCTGCCACAAGATCCTGCATTTCCTGAGCGGTGGCCCCGGGCCAGACCGCCGACACCGTCAGCACCTTGATCGTGAAGGAGGGATCTTCCGCCCTTCCCAAATGGAAATAAGCGTAAAAACCGGAACATGCCGCCGCAAAAATGAAGAAGAGCGTGATGGCGCGTTCCCGGACCGCCCACGCGGAGAGGTTAAAGTTTTCCATCGGAGAACTTCCCTTCGGTTGCGACTTTCACGACCTGCCCCTCGTGAAGGAGATGAGCGCCGAGTGCGACGATGGGCGTTCCCACCACGAGTCCAGTCGAGACGACAACCTCCTCTCGTCCGAAGGACACAATGCCCACGGGCCGGAATTCAACCTGGCTGAGATTGTCGATGATCCAGACTCCGGGTCCATCGCCGCGGTCGCAAATCGCGCCGACGGGCACTCGCACGAACCCGGGCTTCCCGTCGGAGGCTCCCGTCACAGTTACGGTCGAGCCGAGCGGTGCCGATGCGGCATTCCCCTCGAGAACGAATCGCGCCTCGAAGGTCCGCGTGGCCGCATCGGCGGCATCGGAGAGCTGGCGAAGTTTTGCCGGGAATGCTTCCTCCCGGCCGTAAAGCCTGGCGACGGCGTGGCTGCCTACTCCCGGTCGCGCGTCCTCCGGAAGATTGACCACGGCCTCTCGCGGACCGTCGTGGGCCAGTTGAATCACGGTTTGTCCGGGGGCAACGACCTGACCTGGTTCGCTGAGGGTCTGGACGATCACGCCGTCTGCATCGGCGAGCAAGACGGCATAAGCACTGGAGTTCTCACCGACTTTTGCCCGGGCTTCCGAGGCTTCCAAGTCCGCCTTGGCGCTGTTGAGCGCCGCCTTCACCCGGTCATAGTCCTGCGGGGAAATGACGTCCGACTGAACAAGCTTGGCCAGCCGCGTCTCATCCGCCCTGGCTTGGACATATCGGGCCCGGGCAGCTTCCACATTGGCCTGCTGGGCGGCGGCCGAGAGCTCGAGATCCACTGGATCGAGACGCATGAGCGGCTTCCCTTTTTGCACATGCTGTCCCACATCAACGCAACGCTCCAGGATCTTTCCTCCAACCCGGAATCCCAAATTGCTCTGGACCCGGGCTTCGACGATACCGGTGAAGGCCCGGGAGCCAGCTTCGGAGGCCCGCGCCTTGAAGACCACAACCTTCGGAGGCTGCAGACGGGGATCTTGCGCCACCGGTTTTGAGCATCCCCCGGCCAGCAATGCGGCAACCAGCAGAACCCCGCGGCCGGCCATTGAGTTTTTTGTATTCATAGCGAGATGACTCACCATGAATTATGGTTACAAGTTTGTCAAATAGTCACATGTAACTTTTTACGGCATGAGACTGCGCAGCACCATGGCAGAAACACTGCGGGCATCTTTACGCAGGTCCTCCGGATCGCGCTGAGCCAGCAAAACAGGGTGGAAAAAGGGGGTCCATGCCACTCTGATGGAGTGCGCCACGTCATCGGCGGATGTCTTCCGCTCGAATTCCCCGGTCTTTCGCCCTTGGGCGACAATGCGACGGATCAGGGACTCGATGTTTGCACCGTGATTGTTTGCCGAGCTCCAGTTTTTTGTCGTTGCCTCCACCGCAATGTCGTGGAGCTTGCGATCCTGAAAAAACACCTCCAGCCCTTTCTCGATCAGAATCAGCGGAACCTGGCGAATCTTCTCTGTAGCGGAGGCCGGACCTGTCACCGTTTTTTCCGCGGCTGCGATGATCTTTGCCAGTGTCTGGGAACAGACTGCCTCGCCAATCGCCTGCTTCGACTCGAAGAAGCGGTAAACATAAGCGTGGGAAATACCGATGGCACGGCCGATGTCGGAGATCGAGGTCTTGTGGTAGCCAAGGTTCCGAAAATGCTCCGCAGCCACGACAAGGATTTGCTCGCGGCGGGCGTGATCCATCGGTCCTCGCTGTCCTTCTGCAGTTTGAGAATCCTTTGAATTCACTTCAATCATGCTTGGAAACTAGTGGGGCATAACCAAAAAGGCAAATTACACTTTTGTGACTTTGTAACATTTTTGCGAAATTTTCCGCTCAGAAAAGTACCGCTGGGGGGGAAACAAAAAAGATGCCGGGCAAGACATCGGCCTGACAGACCAAAAACGACTATCTGAACGGCCCACGTCTTGGGAATACCGTCAAAGTCAAAAGCCCGAAAGCCAGCAGCAACCATGTCGAAGGTTCTGGAACCACGGAAAATTCGCTGTTGTGATTGAGAACGGCCCAGACGACTCCCTGTTCGATGTCAACGCCATAGGTGCCGAGATGAAAATCGGTGGCCGGGTTGTAGGCACCGGACACGAAGGTCACCGTGCCGCCGAAGTTGCCGTCCACAGCATTGACCCAAAGGTTGGTGGCCGGGTTCAGCCAGGCAAGACAGGAATGCTCCGTCAACCAATCGGGTGAGAGCTCGAGTTGGAGAACAAAGGTGTCCGTTTCTCCCGTGAGTTCGTCCACCACCGGCACGCCGCCAAGATGGAAGACTTCGCCCACGCGGGTGCTGTCGTTGAGAGCAGACGAGGCAAGCGTGTAGCCACCGGTGAGGGTGCCCGCTGTGCTGGTTTCGCCGTCCAGGAATCGCGCCAGGGTGGTTTGGCCCCCGCTGACATTGCCCACATAGGCGGACAGGGAGGAAAGATTGGTCCCCGAGCCAATCTGGCGGGCCAGGCTGCCTCCGGTGAGAGTGATGGTATTGGACACATTGTATCCCTCGTGGATGAGCAGCACCCCGCCATTCACATTCACGGCCCCGGTGCCCAGCGCGGTGTTGTTTTGAACCGCCAGCGTGCCGGCGCTGATGATCGTGTTGCCGAGATAGGTGTTGTTGCCGGTGAGCGTGGTCGTTCCGCTGCCGATTTGGAATAAGGCGCCGTTGCCGGAAATCGTGCCATTCAGGGTGACGGCGTTGCTCCGATTAATGCGGAGGGTGCCGTTGTTCAGGACATTTCCAGAGATCGATCCAGTCGTTCCCCCATTGCCGATTTGGAGTGTGCCACTTTCTATGACTGTCTGCACACCCGCGCCAACGGAGCCGGTCAGGATGCTTGTGCCTGCCCCGCCCCGATTGAAAATTCCAGACCCGGTCACATTGGCCGTGAGAACTCCCGTGCTGTCGGCGAGGTAAAAAATTGTTCCCGTGGCAAGATCGACCGACGGCGTGAGAAGCGAGCCGCTCTGAAGTTTGAAGAACCCGCCCTGAATGCTTGTTGCGCCGGTATAGGTTTGCGCACCGGTGAGGGTCAGGTAGTTCCCCCCGGTCTTGGTGAGTCCGCCCGGACCGGAGATGGGATTTGAAAATGTCAGGTAGCCGGAACCGACATCAAACGTGCTGTTGGCCGACAAGACGACATGGCGGCTGCTGGTGAGATCACCCGCGTTGCGCAGTGTGCCGCCCTGCATCGTCACCGCGCCCGAGAGAGCTCCCAGATTGGAGTCGGAGGAAAAACTCAGAATGCCTCCGGCGACCACCGTGCCGCCGGTGTAGCTGTTGTTTCCGGTCAGGTTGGTGGAGCCACTATTGTGCTCCACACGGAGGCTGCCCGTCAGGACCGGAGCAAAAGTGTAGGACGATTCGGTGTGGTTGAAATTCACGACCTTCGTGCCGGAGCCGGCCCCGCCGGTGATCGATGCGGCCTGGACCGTTCCTGCTGCGATTGCCGCCTGACCGGCCACCGCGCCAATGTTCAGCGTTCCCGTGCCCAAGCCCGCGTTGCCCAGCGTCAGCACCCCGGCCCCGCCGGAGCCGACACGCGCGATGCCGCCAGCGTCCACTGAGAGAGTTCCTGATCCTGCATTTCCGACCACCAGGTAGGACGAGGACATCCAGAGTGAACCAGTTCCCGTCACGCGCACCGACCCGCTGGAGCCTGCATCGCCGCCGATGGTTCCGTCGGCATTGGTCACATGCCCGCCAGCATCCACCAACATCGATCCCACTCCGCCAGTTCCGATGACCAATCCCGCGCTGTGCGTCCATGTGGAACCGGGTCCGGTGACAGTCACGGTCCCCGTGCTGCCAGCCGTGCGTCCGACGAGGGAAAAGGTGTCGCTGGCCGTGGCCCCGTCACTGATGGTTAAGTTGCCGGTCCCGCCGTTGTGGCCGATCAGAGTATCGGCATTGCTCGTCCAGTTCGCCCCGTTACCCGAGACGATGAGCGTGGCCGGGGAGCCGCTCGTCGCGAGGCCGCTGGTGGCCCCGCTGGTTACGTGTCCCGTAATGATCGTCGTCCCGGCATCCGGGGAAAGCGCACCGTCAAAATTGCTCGTGCCCGAGAGCGTGAGCGTACCGGTGCCGATCTTCGTCAGGCCGCCCGGGCCGGTGAAAGCGCTCGTGATACCAATGGAGAATCCATTGCTGTCGATGAATGCTCCACCGGATTGAAGGTTGATATCTCCCGATCCGTAACCAGAGAGAAAGTCGCTCTCGCCGGTGTTTGCCCGCAACACGCCTCCATCGAAAACCACGGCACTCGATCCACCTCTTTTTACCACTCGCGAAGCGGAAAGGACACCACGCCCGGCACTGTTTCCGGAGAGAGTGATAACTCCCTCACCGGACGTTAGCGTGCCGGTCGTGAGGAGTCCGCCGGAAATACTCAGCGACGCCGGGGCATTCTCTCCCAGTCCGTAGGATGCAGAGTTCCACGTACCCCCCGTGACAGTCACGGCACTGCCAAAGGACTGGTGGACAGCAGTGCTGTTGACGTATCCGCCATTGACGATGAACGTGCTTTGCGCGTCGGCATTATTCACGATGAGTTTTCCCGTATCCCAGGAGCCGCCATTCACCGTCGCAATGGCACTGCCACTTACGCCAATGTATGTGGTCGAACCCGTCAAAGTGCCACCGTTGATCGTGAGTGATCCCTGACCATACCTGCCGATGAGGAGAAAGTTGTTTCCAGCGTAGGTCGCAGTGCCTCCATTTATCGTCAAGGTGCCCACACTTCCGGCCTCTTTGCCGACTTCGATGGTGCGGTTGAGCGCGTTGATGGAGCCATTATCAAGTATCAGGCTTCCAGTGCCGGAGCTGCCGATCTCCATACCGCCGGAATTTAATGTGCCGCCCGCAATCGTCGCATTGCCGGTTGAGCCCGCTGACCCGCCGACAATCAGATAGCCGTTCGTGTAGTTCGGTGCATTAAAGACGACCGATCCGTTGTCCCCGCTAGACTCACCGGCGATAATGACATTCGTCGTCCCGGAGCCGTCAAGTTTCAGAGTACCCCCCTTGGCCACCATCGTTGTGAGGGAGCCCCCACTTCCACTCAACGTGAGCGTGCCGGGTCCCAGCTTGCTTAGCGAGCCGTCTGTGCTGCTCAAAGCTGAGGATAACTGGACATTCTGGCCGTTGGTATCGAACCGGAACTGCTGATTGTCCGCAGTCGAGAAGCGGGCCGAGTAGTCGTTGGTGTTGACAGCCCCAAACTGCAGAGTGCCACCAACAAAAGAGATTGTGCCCGAGTCGCCAAGGGCATCGGAATGACCCAGAGCCAGCACACCGCCTTCCAGGCTGGTGCCACCAGTGAACCGATTCGATCCGGAAAGAGTGAGCACGCCCGACGTCGTCTTCCGGATCGAGACATTATCGCCAGCGATCGCATTCTGGATCGACCCACTCTGGAAAGTGGTTGTGCCCGAAGGAAGAAAAATGGCAGCCGCAGCCGCCTGTCCATCGGTGGCTTCTATCAGTAGCGTATTAAATCCAGCGGGAAGCGAGATGCCAGCCTCTCCGCCAAGGACGGTGGATGCCGTCTCCGTGCCGGAGACAAATGTCAGTGAGGCACCATGGTCACTCCGCACAAAAATTGCTCCACCCAGTCCGGCGCCACCACCGCCGGCGCCAGAGCCAACGACATTCGCATTCCGGTAAGTTGTATCATAACCGCCACCGTTGCCTCCATACGCGCCCCCCAAACCCTTCGTAAAACTGATGGCACCCCCACCGCCGCCCCCACCAAAGCCGCCATAGCCACCGGGATTAGGGGACATCGTATAATGCCGATAGGCGTTACCGGCTCCGCCGCCTCCGCCATATCCGCCATTTCCGCCACGACGATCGGTGCCTGGCCCGCCGCCACCGCCGCCAAAATCTCCCCCATGGCCGCCTGACGCGTTATCAATTGAGGACCCGCCCCCTCCTCCGAAGATGCCTCCGTTTCCACCAGACGCGCCGCCATCCGCTGCGCCCCCGCCCCCGCCACCGAAGCCTCCATCCTGGCCATTTTCATCATAATAATATCCACCGGCCCCGCCATTGGGACCACCGCCCGCGCCACCAGAGGTGCCGTTGACAGAAGCCCCATCGCCCACCAAACCTCCACCACCCGCCCCTCCGAAAGTGCCGACAGCAGTGCCTCCATTGCCACGGAAACCGCCTCCACCTCCCCCCGCGTGGCCATTACCATTTCCTCCGTTGCCGCCCAATCCGCCTCCGCCTCCGGCTGCAGGGACCAGAGTTATCCCCCCACCATTCGAAGCTCCATCGCCTCCCTTGCCGCCTTGGGCTGTGTTGCCGACCAAGGCAACATTGGCGACTGAAACCGCTCCGACGTTCACAAAAATCGCTCCTCCCGCCCCCATGCCTCCTCCTCCGGAAAATCCCCCGTCGCCACCCTTCGCATAGCCATTTGCGATGGTCAGGTTTTGGAAATTCACCGCATCCGTGGAATTTGCCGTATAGACAAAAAACACGCGGTTGAGGTTGTTCCCGCTCACCGCGTTTCCAGCGCCCCCATTGATCGTCATGCCGGTCGTGATGATGGGAAGCGCTTCCGTGAGGGTGATCGTGCCGAGGTTGTTTTGGATCTGAATCGTGCTGCCCGGGCTGGCGTTCGCCTGTTCGATCGCCCAGCGCAGGGTGTTCGGCGACCCGTCGTCCGCCGTGCTCGTAACTGTGTAGGTGTCTGCGCGTGCACACAATCCCGGAAGCATCAGAACGATACTGATGGCGAACGCAAGCCCCGGTCGGACCTGGTTCCGACCGGTATTGCGGCGTCGGCGGATGACTCTCGAGGCGGTGCTCTTAACGGCATACCCGTCCTCGCGGGTGTCGTGCGGGATTGGCATTTGCTTGATCTGCATCAAGAAACCACAGTGCCCGGAAAGCAGGGATACGCCAACCCCCACAATTGTGGGTTGAGATATTAGAGAATCTTATAGGTCTCCGCCGTCGCCGTTGCGGAAGCGACGCATGAGAGAGGCGTGGGAATTGACCCCGAAATGGCGGTAGATGTCCCTCTGGTAGCCGGCCACGGTATTCTCCGCGAGTCCCAGATGCCCGGCGATTTCCTTCCGTGCGCGACCGTCGAGAAGCATGTTCAGGATCAGGCGCGCTTTGGGTGCCAGACGCGGCACGCTGGCTCCATGATCTTCAGGCCAGCCATGCTCATGCAGACCGGGGACCTCGGTGAGAACGATGTGGGCGATGCGCGACTCGCGTTCGGTGAAATCCGGCTGACCGAGACGGCGATAAAGCACAATCGTGCTGAAAGCATCCCCGTCAATGGGCCGCAACGAGGCCAGAAACGGCCCGAGGTCGGCCGCACACATCAGCGGGTAAATGCCGGAAGCGCGGTATTCTTTTTCGTCGAGAAATTGTTGATGCCGCCGGGTCAGGTGGGATTTGCGCCGCTGCATTTCCCCGAGAAGAAACGCCGACTGCCGGGCCATGTCGGGATGTCCGGATGCACAGATCAACTTGGCAAAGCGTTCCTCATCGAAGCCGCCGTGGGTCATGGACAGATAGGTCGGTTGTTTGCCTGCTTCCAGCCCGCAACCCAGGCTCCAGGCCCAGGAATCCGCCCCGGTGAGTTCGCAAAGTCCGTCCATCAACCGGCGCTTCCGCGCCATGAGTTCCCCGCGGGAAGTCGCCACCTCCCCGAGCAATCGCACGATGTTGCGCACGTCCGCCTCATGGAGCGGGGCCGGGAGAGAATCCATGCCACAGATAAAGCCCAATGCCCGGGGAATGACAATCCGCTTTCTTGGACCCATCAGCCATCGCCAGACACACCTGTTGCCGCCAGAATCCACTTCCCCGTCCGGGGTGAATTCGGCCAGCGCGGCAAACGAGTCAGAGCAAAGCGAAGCGCAAGCTGTTGAAAGGCAGGCGGAGAGAAATTTCAAAAAAAACGCCTCCGTTTTGATGCGGATCAATGAAGTTTTTCCTAAAATTATACAATATATCGCCCCCAAGCGGAAAACAAACCACTACATATGGTGGCGCACCATCCAAAAAGATTCCTCCCATCGCACCATGTCCAGCTCCACTCCCACATCCATCCAACCGGCTTCCGTCCTTGAAGAATACATTCAGCGTACGGATTGGCGCGTCAGCGCAAATGCAAACCAAGGGTATTCGCTGGGGGGAATGATCCTGAATGCCGCCGGGAAGCTGACAGCGAACTATTGGCTCGATCATATTTATCCTCCGCTGATCGGACAGGCGCACCGCCATGCGGATTTCCACATCCACGATCTGGACATGTTCTCGGGTTACTGTGCGGGTTGGTCGCTACGGCAGCTTCTCACGGAAGGGTTCAACGGGGTGTCGAACAAGATCGAGTCCGGCCCGCCGCGCCACTACCGCACCGCCCTCGGGCAGATGGTGAATTTTTTGGGAACGCTCCAGAATGAATGGGCGGGAGCACAGGCGTTCAGTTCGGTGGACACCTATCTTGCGCCCTATGTACGGCACGACAATCTCAGCGATGAAGAGGTCGAGCAGGGGATGCAGGAATTTGTTTTCAACCTGAATGTTCCTTCGCGCTGGGGCACGCAGACGCCGTTCACGAATCTCACCTTCGACTGGGTCTGTCCGGAAGATCTGCGGAACACACCCGCCCTCGTCGGCGGGAAGGACGCCGGGTTCTGCTACGGCGAACTCGGCCGGGAAATGGACATGATCAACCGCGCGTTTCTGCGTGTCATGGCGCGCGGCGATGCCCTGCAGCGGGTGTTCACGTTTCCGATTCCCACCTACAACATCACCGAGGATTTTCCCTGGGAAAGCGCCACCGCCCAACTGCTCTTCGAGGTCACGGCGAAATACGGGCTGCCCTATTTCCAGAATTTCCTCAATTCCGAACTCCGCCCGAACATGGTGCGTTCGATGTGCTGCCGCCTGCAGCTGGATCTCCGGGAGCTTCTCAAACGCGGCAACGGCCTGTTCGGCTCCGCGGAGCAGACCGGTTCGATCGGGGTGGTGACGATCAACGCCGCCCGGCTCGGTTACCTCTTCGCCGGCGACGAGGCAGGCCTGCTTGCGCGGCTCGACACCCTGCTCGATCTCGCCTGCGAAAGCCTGGAGATCAAGCGCCGCCTCATCCAGGAAAACATGGACCGCGGGCTCTACCCGTTCACCAAGCGCTACCTCGGCACGCTTCGCAACCATTTCTCCACGGTCGGCATCAACGGCGTGAACGAGTGCATCCGCAACTTCACGCGCGACGCCGAAAACATCGCCACGCCATTTGGACGCCGCTTCGCGCTCCGTCTCCTTGACCACATGCGCGAACGGATGGTCGAGTTCCAGGAGAAAACCGGCCACCTCTACAACCTGGAAGCCACCCCGGCGGAGGGCACAACCTACCGCTTCGCCCGCATGGACCAGAAAAATCTCGAGGGCATCATCCAGGCGGGAACCCCGGAAGCACCGTATTACACGAATTCCACCCAGCTCCCCGTCGGCTGGACGGATGACCCGTTCGAAGCCCTCCAACATCAGGACGAACTCCAGAAACGCTACACCGGCGGCACGGTCCTCCACCTCTACATGAACGAGCGGATGTCCTCCGCCCGTGCGTGTGGCGAACTCATCCGCCGGGTCTTCACAAATTTCCGCCTGCCCTACCTCACTATCACTCCCACCTTCTCGATCTGCCCCCGCCACGGTTACCTTGCGGGCGAGCACGAGTTCTGCCCGGTTTGCGACAGTGAGATCGAGCAGCGGGGGAGCTGCTGCCACGCCGCCTGAAGGATTATGAAAAAAACAAACATCCCCGACACCGAACGCACCAAGTGCGAGATCTGGACCCGCGTGATGGGCTATCACCGCCCGGTCTCGCAATTCAATGCGGGCAAGCAAAGCGAGCACCGCGAACGCACTCCGTTCCGCGAAGAACGCATTGCCGCCCGTCGCGCGGCGTGATTCCCGCTCCTCCCGGAGATTCGCTCCCCGGCGGACCCCGGACATTGCACAAGACCCTCCAGATCGGAGGCTTCGTGCCCTTCACCACGGTGGACTATCCCGGCCACCTGGCCGCCGTGATTTTCTGCCAGGGCTGTGTGTGGCGGTGCCGGTATTGTCACAATCCCCACCTCCAATCCTTCGACCACGCCCGGTGGGATTGGGACAATATTCTGGCCCTTCTCACCGAACGTCGGAATTTTCTGGAAGCCGTGGTTTTCAGCGGCGGGGAACCCACCGCGCAGGCGGCCCTCCCGGGTGCCCTGCGGGCGGTGCGGGATCTCGGTTTCAAGGTCGGCCTGCACACTGCGGGGATTTTTCCGGACCGCCTTGCGGAGGTTCTGCCGCTCCTGAACTGGGTGGGCCTCGATATCAAAGCCCCGCTGGATTTGCGCTATGACCGGATCACACAGCAGGAACTTTCCTTTGAGGCTCCTGCGAAATCCCTGCGCCTGCTGCTCGCCTCCGGCCTCCCCTACGAACTGCGCACGACCGTGCATCCCTCCCTGCTCTCCGGACAAGATCTCGCGGACATCTCGCAGACCTTGGAATCCCTCCAGGCCCTGCCGGCCAAAATCCAAACCTTCCGGCCCGAAGGTTGCACAGATCCGGACCTTGTTTCCGCCTGACGCCTACTTCTCCCCGTAATAACAGGCAAAGACGCTGTTGCGATGCAGGACATCCCATGAGGAAAATCCCGTCTTTTGCAACAATCCCGTCTGGAAGAAAAGTGACCGGGGAGAATCCTCCCTGTCAATGTAAGCAAAAACTTTTTCCCGGTATTCCCCGCCCCCGAGGGATTCAAGATAGTCCCCATACCGTTCCCACATGATGTCCTGAACCTCGGGTGAATCGAAAAAAACCAGATCCGCAACGTAGAGGCGTCCGCCGGGTTTCAGCCAGCGGTGGAGCCGGCGGAAAACCCGTTCCCAATCCTGCTCTTCCCTCAAATGGTGCAGAACCGCACCGGCCAATATCGCGTCAAATGTGTCTTCCGGAAAGTCCAGATCGCGGAGATCGGACTGGCAGGTTTCCACGTCAAGCGCTCCGGCCTTTCCAACGCGGGATTGCGCCCGATCAATCATTGCCCGGCTCAAATCCACCAAGTGACAGCGCAGCGGACCGGTTTCCTGCATCACCCGCAGCGTGAAATTGCCGGCCCCGCAGCCGACATCGAGAATCCGACCGCCCCGGCGGAGATGTGTCGCCGCGGTCTTTGCCACCAGATCCAGAACAAGCGGGGCATCCACCGTGGCCTGCTGGCCGGTTTCCAAACAACTGAACCGTTCCACCTCGCCATCAAAGCGCCTGCGGATTTCCCCAGTGGTGGATTTTTGTGAAAGAGAAGTCATGCCGTCATCCTACCACGTGTGCAGAATTGCTGAATTGCAAGTATTGTATCGAAATAATACCTTTTGTGCATGAATCGCCCCACCATCCGGGAACTGGAATGTTTCACCGCCGTGGCGGAGGAACTCAACTTCTCCAGAGCCGCCCGGAGGCTGAATCTGAGCCAGCCTCCGCTGACCCGGCAAATTCAGTCGCTTGAGGAAAAGCTTGGCTGTCCCCTCCTCGTGAGAAACACGCGGACCGTGGCTCTCACCCCGGCAGGACAACTCTTTCTGGAAGACGCCCGCGGACTTTTAAAACGCCTGGATGCCGCCGCGGACGCCGCGATCCGGGCGGCCGGCGGTGAGACCACCCGGCTTCGCCTGGGTTTTGTGGGAGCTTTGTTGGATGAATCCATGGTCCGCCTGCTCCAGACGTTCCGCGAACTCCATCCCCTCTGCCAGGTTTGCCTGGAAGATCTCCCGCCCTCCTCGCAGCTTGAGTCCCTGGCCTCGGGAAGCATTGACGGCGCTTTTATTGGCGCACCCCCGCATTCCCTGCGAAGAGATCTCTGCTCCTTCGTCTGGCAGAGCGAACCGCTGGGCATTGCACTTCCCTCGGCCCACCCTCTTTCCTCCGGCGCCCCCCTCCGCCTCTCCCAACTCCGCGATGAAGGCTGGATCATGGTTTCCAGGGAGGCCGCGCCGGCCTTCCGCCGCCAGTTCGACGCCCTGTGCGGACAGGAAAAGTTCAAGCCGCGCATCGTTCAGGAATCCGAACGTGTGGCCGCCGTTCTCACCATGGTGGCGGCGGGCCAGGGGATCAGCCTCCTGCCGACCGCCATGCACAGATTCCTCTCGGCAGGAGTCGTTTTTCGTCCGATGGCCGGCCGCCGCCGGCCTTCTTTGGATCACACATTTGTATATAAAAAAGCCGCCACCGGAAAAGCCCTGGCGGATTTTGTGGCGCTTCTGAAAACTTTCCGGAAAACGTCCGGGTGATCTGCCTATCCGTGCCCGGGAAGATCCATTTCCACCGCCAGGAAATTCGTGATTTTTCCCTCTTCGTTGGTGATGGGAGTGATCAGTGCCGTTTCCCAGAAAAGGTCGCCGTTCTTTTTCCGGTTATGAAATCTCCCGCGCCATTCCTTTCCGGAGGTGATGGTCTTCCACAGGCGGGCGTACTCCTCCGGCGACGTTTCTCCCGACTTCAAAATGCGGGGATTTTTTCCGATGACCTCGTCCAGCGCATAGCCCGTCAGCGCGGTGAACCGGGGGTTGACATAAAGGATGTTCCCGTCCGGATCGGTGATCGTCACGGACACCGGGCTCTGTTCCACCGCCCGCGACAACTGGCGCAATTGTCCTTCCATGCGGTTGCGCTCGGAGACATCCCGAAGCAGGATGAGCAAGAGATGCCGTCCGTAGAGTTCGAGGCGCGAGGCCGAGACGTGGACCGGCACCCGGTGGCCGTCGCTGTGCAGCACTTCCAGTTCACAACCTTCGGGATGGCCGGCGCCCGCAGCAGTGCGCAGGGCCTCCCATCCTTCCTGTGCAAAAAACTGCGTCTGCTTCGACCCAAGAATCTTCCCATGCGGCCAACCCAGAAGCGTTTCTGTCCGGATGTTCGCGTCAATGATCCGTCCGGATTCTTCCTCAATGACAAATGCCGCATCCCCCAGCGCCTCGAATAACTGGCGGTATTTGTGTTCCGACTCCCGCATGGCGGTCTCGGCGCGCCTGTTTTCACGCCGGGTCCGGGCCTCCCGCAACTCCCGCTCAACCGCCGGCGCCAGACGGGCAAGATTGGTCTTCATGACATAGTCCTGCGCCCCGGCTTTCATCGCCCGGACGGCGGCTTCCTCGCCAATGGTGCCCGAAACATAGATGAATGGGGCGTCGGATCCCTGTTCCTTGGCCAATTCCAGCGCCGCTGTTCCGCTGAAACCCGGCATCGTGAAATCGCTCAGGATGACATCCCACGACTTTTGTTCCAGCGCCTCGCGCAGGCTCTCCGCGGTGTCCACCCGCTCGAATGTCACGTCATAACCACCCCGGCGCAATTCCATGGCCATCAACAACGCGTCATCCTCGACATCTTCCACCATCAGCACACAAATCGGATTCGTTTTCATTGTTTATCCTTTCCCGTCATTTGTATTTTTTCTTCGGGGAACGGTGGTTCGTTGAGCAGCAGCCAATATCTGCCAAGCTGGCGGACGGCCCCGGCGAACTGCTCGAAGTCAACCGGTTTGCGAATGTAGCTGTTCGCCCCCAGGGCATAGCTTTTCAAAATATCCCGTTCCCCCCTTGAAGAAGTCATCACCACGACAGGCAGGTTTTTCAGCCGCCCGTGGGCACGAACCCGTTCGAGCACCTCCAGTCCGTCCATGCGGGGCAGCTTCAAATCCAGCAGGACAAGCGCGGGCAGCTTGTCCACGGCAACGGCAGCCAACAAATAGTCCATGGCTTCGACCCCATCGTGAACGACATCCACCGGGTTGGAGATCCGGTTCTCGCGAAAAGCCCGCAGCATCAACTGTTCTTCGTCGGGGTTGTCCTCCACAAGAAGGATGGTTTTCATGGTTCGCGCGGTTCGGTTGGCAATGTGAAATAAAAAACCGCTCCCTGCCCGGGCTGGCTTTCGGCCCAGACACGTCCGTTGTGGCGGTGGATCACCCGCTGAACGGTGGCCAGGCCGATGCCGTTGCCGGGAAACTCGGCGGGAGAATGCAGTCTCTGGAAGGCGCCGAACAACTTGCCCGCATAAGCCATGTTGAAGCCCACGCCGTTGTCGCGCACAAAGAAAACCGTCCCGTCCCCGCGGATCGTGTGCCCGAATTCGATCTTCGCGGCGTCCTGCTTCCCGGTAAATTTCCAGGCATTGCCGAGAAGGTTGACCAGGGCGATCCTCATCAGGTTCGGATCGGCGGCGGCCACCACGCCGGGTTCGATGACGAACTCCACCCGCCGCTCCGGTTCCCCCTTTTGCAGTTCATCCGCCAACGACCGCACCATCGCGCTCAAGTCCACCGGGGTGCGTCGCATTTCGCTGCGGGTGAGCCGGGACAGCTGGAGGAGATCATCGATCAATTGCCCCATGCGCCGGCTGGCCGCCCGGACCCGTTCGAGACAGTCCCGTCCCTCTTCGCCGATCCGGTCGGCGCAATCTTCCAGCACCATCCGGCTGAAGCCATCGATGGCCCGCAGCGGGGCGCGGAGGTCGTGTGAGACGGAATAGCTGAAGGATTCGAGTTCCCGGTTGGCTTCCTCCAACTGCATCGTCCGGTTCCTCACGCGCTGTTCAAGTTCGGTGTTCAACTTTCGGATTTCCTCTTCTGCCTGCCTGCGTCCGGTGATGTCCCGGGCAATGGTGGAAGCCCCGGCGATCTGCCCGCCGGCATCCCGGATCGGAGAAATGGTCAGCGCCACATGGATTGTCTTTCCGTCCTTGCGCACGCGGGTCGTCTCGAAGTGTTCCACTCCTTCCCCGCGTCCCACTTTTTCCATGATCGCCTCCAGTTCTTCCTTCCGGTCCGGCGGAACGAGAAGATCCACCGGCTGCCCCACGATCTCCTCCGCCGCGTAGCCATAGATCTGCTCCGCGCCCTTGTTCCAGCTGAGAATCCGTCCATCCAATGTCTTGCCCATGATGGCGTCGTCGGAGGACTTCACGATCTCGGCCAGACCACGGAGTTTTTCCTCGCTGGCCCGCAGCTTGGCATCCCGCTTTTCCAACGCGTCCAGCATGGCGTTGAATTCTCCCGCCATGACAGCCGCCTCATCCGTGCCGGAAACATGGGAACGCGCCTGGCGGTTTCCGGAGCGCACCATATTGATGGTCTCCTGGACGGCATAAAGCCGCTGGGTGATCCGGCATCCCATCAACCAGACAATGACGGAAGAAATCAGCATGGTCACCAGGGCATACCTGATGCCGTCGAGGGTGATCTCCGACAGCTTCCTGGCAGCCTCCCGCTGTCCGATCCCGATACGCACCCAGCCGACATGCCTCCCTCCCAGCATCGCTGGCACCGCCACATCCACCAGCCCGGGAGTTTCGCAAAGCATCGTCTGCCTGGCTTCGTCCGGCAGATCGATCAAATAGAGTCCCCGGCGGGCCAAGTCCGTATGGGCCAGCACGAGCCCGTCATCATCGGTGATCATTGCGAACAACAGTTCGGGATATCTCCGCTGGGCCTCGACCATTTCCTGCAAACCGGAAACATCCGCGGAGGCAATCCACCCTGCGGTGGAGGTGGAAAGCGACTGGGCCAATGCCACCGCCTCCTCCACCTGACGGTCGAGCAACATGGCCCGCTGGCGCACCGTCAGATCCAGGATGAAAAGCGCCATCATCGCCGCCTGCACCAGGGACACCCCAACAATGAGGCGGCCCCGGAACGTGCCAAAGAAGAACTGTTGGAGGGAGCGCATCATCACCTCTGCTCCACCGGTCGCACTTCCCGTTCAAACCGCGCCACATACTCCTCCGCCACATGGTAATCGTCATCGGTTGCGGGAAAAAACCGGGCCGTTTCCATCCCGGCCAAGATTTTTCGCCCCTCTGCGTTCCCGTTCAATCCGACAAGAAGCGAACGCACCTGCTCCCGCACATCTGTCGGCACATCATTGCGAACCATCACGGAATTGTTGATCAGTGGCTCGGTTTCCCAGATGACTTCCAAGAGCGCGGCGTCTTCCGGGTGCTCCTTCTGAAAGGCCCTCCAGGGGGGAGGCCAGGTCGCTCCCGCGGCGGTTTTTCCCAGGCGGACATTCATGATCGCGGACTCCTGAGAGCCGACATAGCGGTTCTCAATGTCTTTGTGAATGTCGAGCCCCTGCTCGTGCAAAAAGTATTGGGGCATGATGCAGGCTGCCAGGGCCGTGGCCGAGGGATAGCTCACCGCCCGGCCCTTGAGATCGCGGGGATGCCTGATGCCACTGCCCTTTCTCACCACAAAGAGGCCCTTGAAATCGGAGGCTTCCCCGGCCATGGCGATCACATCGTATCCCTTTTTCATCGCTTGCAAGGTTTGCCAGGGGTTGGGAAGGAGGAACTCCGGCTTTCGGGCATCGTACTTTTCCTCAAAATTGGCGTAATCCAGCGAAGCCTCCAATTCCAGCCGTGCGCCGTGCAATCGGACGTTCAGATAATCGACCAGCGGCTGGTAGGCCTGCACCAGCTTGGCGGGATTGTGCAGGGGATGGACGGCCAGGCGGTAGGCGGGCGGCTTGGGAACCGGCTGCTGGGTTCCGTATTGAGGTCCCTGGCCCCGGAGCGGCCCGGCCACGAGCATCAGAGCAAGAAGCACAGGGACTTCCCGCTTCATGTCGCTCCCCCTTCGTGGCTCGGAGGCGGCTCATTGAGCAACAGCCAATACATTCCAAGCTGGCGGACAGCCTCGTTGAATTGCTCGAAGTCCACCGGTTTGCGGATGTAGCTGTTCGCGCCCAGATCGTAGCTCTTCATGATGTCGATTTCCTCCTTCGAGGAAGTCAGCACCACGACCGGCAGGAGCTTCAGGCGGTCGTTGCCGCGGATCTGCCTGAGCACCTCCAGGCCGTCCATTCGCGGAAGCTTGAGATCCAGAAGAATCACGGTGGGCAGTGCCCTCGACTCCCCCGCCGGGCCGGTTTCTCCCAGATAAGCCAGCGCGTCGACCCCGTCGTTAACGACCACCAGTTTGTTGGTGATGTTGTTCTTTTTGAGTGCGCGCTTGGTGAGCTGCACATCATCGGGATTGTCCTCCACGAGGAGGATGGTTTTGGAGTTCATGGGAACCTTTCTGCTTGTGGAATGGTGAAATACACGGTGGTCCCTTCGCCGAGCCGGCCCTCGATCCAGACTTCACCACCGTGCCGGTGGATGATGCGCTGCACGCTGGCCAGGCCGATTCCGGTGCCGGGGAACTCGTTTGCCGTGTGGAGCCGCTGGAAGGCTCCGAACAGCTTCGAGGAGTATTTCATGTCAAACCCAACCCCGTTGTCGCGGACGAAGTAGACCACAGTGCCGCTCCGGACTTCCATGCCGAACCGGATCCGGGCCCCGGGAGTTTTCCCGGTGAATTTCCAGGCATTGCCCACAAGGTTCTCGAGCACGATCCGCATCAGGTTCGCATCGGCAAGAGCCAGGCAGCCCGGTTCGATGTCAAACTCCACCGTGCGCTCCGGTTCAATTTTCCGCAAGTCCTCCGCCACCGTCGCGGCCAGCACACTCAAGTCCACGGGCAACAACCGGAGGGGGGTGCGGGTGATCCGCGAGAGCTGCAGGATGTCGTCGATCAATTGCGCCATCCGCTGGCTGGCGGCCCTCACGGTGTCCAGATGCTCCCGTCCATCCCCGTCAAGCTTGTCGGCATAATCCTCCAGCAGGATCCGGCTGAACCCGTCGATACTGCGCAACGGGGCACGCAAGTCGTGGGAGACGGAATAGGCAAACGCCTCGAGTTCCTTGTTTGCCAATTCCAACTGCGACGTGCGTTCAGCCACCCGCTGTTCGAGTTCTTTGTTGAGCTTTTGAATTTCCTCTTCCGCGCGTTTGCGTCCGGTGATGTCCCGGGCAATGGTGGAAGCAGCGATGATTTTTCCGTTTCCATCCCGGATCGGCGAAACGGTGAGCGCCACATGGATTGTCTTTCCATCCTTGCGGCGGCGGGTTGTTTCAAAATGCTCGACTCTCTCCCCGCGCTTCACCCGCTCCATGATCCCGGTCAACTCGCCCTGCAAATCCGGCGGGACAACCATCGAAACAGACTTCCCCACGCTCTCCTCTGCCGTGTAGCCGTAGATCCGTTCCGCCCCCCGGTTCCAGCTCAGAATCCGCTCGTCCAGCGTCTTTCCAATGATGGCATCATCCGATGATTCCACGATGGCGGCCAGATGGCTCAGTTTTTCCTCCGCCCGCTTGAGGTGGGTGATGTCTCGGGCCGCCGCAAACACCCCGGCCACCCCGTTGTTCTCATCCCGATAAACAGAGGCGTTGTAAAGCACGGGAGTCACCGTTCCGTTCACATGCCGCAATTCCAGCGGGTAATCCCGCACCGTTCCCTCGCGAAACACCTGGAGATAGCCGGCCTTTGCCTTTTCCGGTTCCGTGAAATAATCCGAAATATCCGTACCGACCAGATCCGCGCGGGAACGCCCGGTTGCCGTCTCCGTGGCGGCATTGACGTCGGTGATTTTTCCGTCCGGACCGATGGTGACCAGCGGATCCAGGCTGGCTTCGATCAGGCTCCGGTTGTAGCTGTTGGCCGCCCCCAGGGCTTCCTCGGTCTGTCGGCGCCCGGATATCTGCTGGCGCAGGGACGCCTCGGTTTTCCTGAGCATCTGCAAGGCCACGGCCATGTCGGCGCTGGTGGCCTTGTCGGAAACAAGCAGGGACTCGATTTCGCTTTCGATATTGCGCGGGGAAGGAGCCACGCGAAATTCATCGCAGGCGTCCCCCCTGGCGACAAACCGGGTCTGGGTCGCCCAGCAGTTCGTCCCGAAAAGCTTCGTACAGATACCCGCGAACTTGCCCGCCAGCAGGCCGCTTCCCCAGCACACTCCGAGCGCCTTCTGGTAGAGTCCCTCCCAGTTGTTGTACGCCTGGAACAGGCATTCCTGCCCGGCCTTGTCGTAGGAAACAAGCCGCCAGTCGCCCCAGCCGGCAATGGCTGCGTTTTTGTTCAGCGTGGCGAAGCCCTCGCGAAAATCCTCATAACGGGAAATCAGCATCCAGTCGGACTCCACGCTTTTCCGTCCCTCCGCCTGCAACGCCAGGGCAAACCGCTCCGGACCGACCATCGCCTCCAGCCCCGCCATCAACCCCGCCAGCGTGGTGTCCACCCACATCAACGCCACCGGCAGATCGCGAAACGTGCATTGTCCCGCCGGGATGTTCCATGCCACCTCCACTCCCCCCACCACAATCCTGCTCTCTCCCGCATCCGGCTTGAGATCATGGGGAACCAACCCCGCGTCTGTCCGCAACTGGGCGATATGGGCGTCCTTCGCTCCCACCTCCCTCCGCAATTCCTCCACCTCCCGCTTCAGGTCGCCCAGCTGCGTCTTGAGAAGCAGATCCAATTCATCCGCCGGACACGGTATTTTACGTGACGGGTTCATGGCTGTTCCCGGACGGGCCGGAATTTTCCCATTCACCCAAGCCCCTTGTGGGAAGAAAGAAAAGAGGGGGGGGCCTCATAAAAGCATTGATACGACGGAATGCGGGCCAAGGCCAGTGAAAACAAAGAAGCGCACCATCGCACCGGGGAACGTCCAACCCTGATACATTCAGGATAATTCGCTTTCCGTCGAAAGAAATACGGGATAGAAAAGGGAAACGAGGACCGGCCGGGAGGATCCGGTGCAACTTTGATGAATACCCCATCGGACAAAACGGACGAACCGCTCCGCATCCTTTTCATCGAAGACAACCCGGCGGATCAGGAACTCGCCGAACGGGCTTTGCGTCACGAATGGATCCGCTTTGTCTCGCGGTGCGAGATGGAGGCGGAGGGCATTGCACAGGCACTGGAGGAGTTCGCCCCGGACATCGTGATTTCCGATTACCTGCTGCCGAAGTTCGACGGACTCAGTGCATTGAAGTTGTGCCGCAAAATCCAGCCCGGGCTTCCCTTTGTGTTGTATACGGCCGCCCTCAAGGACGACGCAGCCGCCCTCTGCATCCGGGCGGGAGCCGACGATTATGTGCTGAAGCAGAACACTGCGCATCTTCCCTTTGCCGTGCTCAATGCCATGGAGCGCAGCCGCGCCCGGAAGGCCGGCCACCTTGCGGAGGAAAAACTGGCCCTGCTCTCCCGCGCCGTCGAGCAAAGCCAGGTTTCCATCGTCATCACCAATGCGGAGGGCAGCATCGAATACGTCAACCCGAAGTTCGTCGAACTCACCGGCTACAGCAGGGAAGAAGCCCTCGGACAAAATCCCCGCATCCTGAAATCCAACAAGCAACCGCCGGAATTTTACGCCGGTCTCTGGAAAACCATTTCCGGCGGCGAGGAATGGCGCGGCGAACTCGAGAACAAGAAGAAAAACGGCGAACGTTACTGGGAATCGGCCACGATTTCCCCGGTTCGCGATGAAAGCGGGAAAATCGCCCACTTCCTGGCGGTCAAGGAAGACATCACCGCCCGGAAACTCGCAGAAGACCAGGCCCGGCATGAAAGTTCCCTCCTCAATCAGCTCATCAGTACCATCCCCGACAGGATTTTTTTCGTGGACCTGCAGTCCCGGTTCGTGAAAGTGAATGCCGCCTGCGTCCGCCAGCTCGGGCTTCACGACCAATCGGAATTGCTCGGTCGCACAATCGCGGAGTTTGCACCTGCGGAATTTGCGGAAAAGTCCCTGGCCTATGACCGGCGCGTCATGGAAACGGGAAGCATCCTGGCCGGCATTGTGGAACAATGGACTCTGCCGGAAGGGCGGACGGTTTGGTTTTCCACCACCAAGGTTCCGCTCCGCGACCACGAGGGGAAGATTATCGGTCTCATTGGCGTTGCCCGCGATGTCACGGAGCAGAAAGCCTCGGAGACGCTTCTTCAGGAATCGAACGCACGCCTCAAGACCGCTCTCTCCCGGGCGGATGAGCTTGCGGAAAAAGCCGAGTCGGCCAACCGCGCCAAGAGCGAATTTCTGGCGAACATGAGCCATGAGATCCGGACCCCCATGAACGGGGTCATCGGAATGACCGACCTGCTTCTCGGGACCCGGCTGACCCCCGAACAATTGGAATATGCCGAGACGATCCACTCCTGCGGAGACGCCCTGCTTTCGCTGATCAACGACATTCTGGATTTCTCGAAAGCCGAAGCGGGGCAGTTTGTGCTGGAGTGCCTGGATTTCGACCTCCGTACCACGATCGAGGACGCCGTCGAGATGATCGCCTTCAAGGCACAGGACAAGGGACTTGATCTGGCCTGCATCATTGCCGACGATGTCCCGGAATTTCTCCGGGGCGATCCCGGCCGCCTCCGGCAGGTTCTCTTCAACCTTCTGGGAAATGCCATCAAGTTCACACAAAAAGGGGGCGTCAGTGTTCATGTGGAGCTTCTTTCCTCATCGGAAAAAGCGGCGACACTGCGCTTCAGCGTGGCCGATACCGGCATCGGCATTCCCGCAGAAAAGCACGACTCCATTTTTTCCAAATTCACCCAGGCCGACCCGTCCACGACGAGGAAATTCGGGGGCTCCGGACTCGGGCTCGCCATCTGCAAGCAATTGGTCCACCTCTTCCAAGGAGAAATAAGCGTCAGCAGCGAAGAGGGGAAAGGATCCACTTTTCTCTTCACGGCGGTCTTTGAAAAGCCGGCGCCGGGATCTCCCAGACCCCCATTGAAAGAAGCGGACCTTGCGGGAGTGAAGGTTCTGGTGACGGATGATTTCGAGACCAACCGGACTCTCGTCGCCACACTTCTCAAAAACTGGGGCTGCCGGCCCGGGGAAGCCGACGATGCTGCCATGGCTCTGGAACTGCTCCGAAAAGCCGCCAAAGAGGGCGATCCGTATTCGGCGGCATTGCTGGACATGCACATGCCCGGCATCGACGGAGCGGAACTCGGCCGCCTGATCAAGGGAGACCAAGCCATCCAGGCGACCAAGCTGATCATGCTCACTTCCATCGGAAAACGCGGCGATGCGGACCGCCTGGCCGGGGTCGGTTTCTCGGGCTATCTGCCGAAGCCGATTCGCCCCGGGTTGCTCAGGAGATGTCTCTCGCTCGTGCTGGGACGCGAAGAAATCACGGAAGCCGACCACTTCCTCATCACCCGCCACACGGTGTCCGAGGCTGCCCGCAGGAATCTTCACATTCTTGTCGTCGAAGACAACCCGACCAACCGGCTTGTCGCACTGAAAATGCTCGAAAAACTCGGCCATGCGGCTGATGCGGCGGGCAATGGCAAAGAGGCGCTCGAAGCCCTCCGGGAAAAATCCTATGACATCGTTCTCATGGATTGCCAGATGCCGGTCATGGATGGCTTCACGGCAACACGGATCATCCGGGATCCCGGCTCGGGAGTCCTGAATCCCAGAATTCCCATCATTGCACTGACGGCCCACGCCATGAAAGGCGACCGGGAATTGTGTCTCGAATCCGGAATGAACGATTACCTTTCCAAGCCCGTCAATCCCCACAATCTGGCCGCCGCGCTCGAACAGTTCGGTGCCCGTCAGGTTCCGGCGGGGCGGGACGGCCTCCATCCACCCGCCAGACAGGAGGAACCCTCCGGAGAGCCGCCGGACTTCGATCGGGAAGGCTTTGTGGAACGAACGATGAACGACCGGCCATTGGCTGCGGAGATCACGAGAACCTTCTTTGCCGACATCCCGTCGCTTTTTGAGCAGCTCTCCGCCGCCATCTCCGCCGGAGATGCCGAAAGCGCCGGGAAACTTGCCCACACCCTCAAGGGCTCGGGCGCAAACATGGGAGGGGAAAATCTCGCCCGGATCGCCGGACAGATGCAGACAGCCGGACACGACGGAAACCTCACCGTTCTCCAGGATCTGCTCCCGGCCGCCCAAAACGCCCTGCGCGGGCTTTGCATCCAACTCGGGAAAGAATTCGACCTCCCCCCTCCTCCTCTGGACTGATTTCCCGCTTTCCGTCGGTTGGACCTTGTCGAAATTTTGATTCCCACATACAAAATGACCCGTGGCCCTGCCCTCTGGAATCTCCATCCGTCCCTACGAATCCCGCGACCGCGAAGCGGTTCGTCGTCTTTGCTGCGAAACCGGCTTCCTCGGCAAGCCGATCGATCCGGTTTTTGAGGACCGCGAGCTGTTCGCCGACTACCTCACGGCTTACTATACGGACATCGAACCCGAATCATCGTTCGTCCTCGAACAGGACGGCGTCGTCAAAGGCTACCTGCTCGGCTCCCGGCGTCCGCTCCGGCAACAGTGGCACAGCTTTTTCCACAACCTGAGATTGTTCGCCGCCGGAATGCACCGGTACCGCCGCTACAACCAGGCCACTCGGGACTTCATCAAGTGGATCCTCAAAAACTCCTGGAGGGAAGTTCCCGCGGCCCCGCGCAAGACCGCCCACTTCCATTTCAATGTTCTCCCCGAGGCCCAGAGCTTCGCCGGCACGCACACCCTGCTCAACGCGTATTTCGACTACCTTAAAGCCCACGGGGAAAAGGCGGTCTTCGGCCAGATGGTGACATTCGAGTCCCGCCGTGGCGCGAAGGTCATCGAACGCTTCGGATTCCGGGTGATCGAGAAAAAGGAAATCACAAAATACCGCGGGAAGCACCCCGAGGCGGTCTACCTCACAACGGCGATCAAGCAACTGAGCTGAAGGTTCCATGCCGAAGCCGTCCGCAAGAACCATCGGTCGTGGCGCCATCCTGTGCAGCGACGTTCTGGACGGACTCCGCTCCCAGCCCGATCACCACGCCCAGCTTATCATTGCCGATCCCCCCTATTTTCAGGTGCTTCTGGAGCAGGAATGGGACACCAAGTGGGAAACCCGCGAAGCCTACCTGGAATGGACATTGGAGTGGGTGCGCGAATGCCGCCGGGTTCTCCGGGAAGACGGCCTGCTCTACATCTTCGGCCAGCTCGGCAAACGCGAGCACGTCTGGCTCCACGTCTGTTCCCTGCTGGCCGGGGAGATGGCCTTCCACGACATGATCATCTGGGACCGGGCGGTCGGCTACAACGAACGCTCCGATTCCTTCACTCCCCAATATGAAATGATCCTGGCCCTGCGGCAGACAGCGGAAGCCACTCCCTATTTCAACAAGGATGCCGTCCGCCTGCCCTACGACGAGGCCACCATCCAGACCTACCTGCGCGACAAACGCTACAAGGACAAAACCGCCCGCGAGACCCACCTGCGCAAGGGCAAGTATGCCACAAACATCCTGCGCGTTCCCTCGCTCAAGGGCCTTTCCGAAGAAAAAGTGGGCCATCCCTCCCAGAAACCCATCACCCTCATCAATCATCTCGTGGAATCCGGCAGCCGGCCGGGCGACCTCGTCATCGATCCGTTCCTCGGCAGCGGCACCACGGCGGAATCCTGCGAACGCCTCGGCCGACGGTGGCTGGGCATCGAATCCAACCCCGCCTACGCCGCGATGGCCGAAAAACGCCTTCAGGCAGCCGTCGCCAATCCCCCATTGCTCTGACAATCCCGCCCGCGCTCAGATGCGGACCACTTCCCAGGTGATCCCTCCCGCCGCGGAAACCGTCAACCACGCATAACTCGGCGGAACCCCCTTGTTCGGCTTCCCAATCGTTCCAGGATTCAGAAACCGGGTGCCTCCGATCCTCTCATCGCGCGGAACATGGGTGTGCCCATGAAGCAAAAATCCCGCCACCACCGGCTTGTGCGGAGGGATGTGGATCAGAAAAAAGGTCCTCCCGTTCCGCTCCAGTGTCAGCCGGTCGGGCAGATCAAGACCGAAATCATTGTTGCCAAGAACCCCCTGGAACGGACACCCGAGATTTCGCACCGCCTCCAGTGTCGACAAATCACAGAAATCCCCCAGGTGCCAAATCTCGTCCGCCTCCTGCAACGCCGGAATCACCGACCCCGGCAGCCGCCCATGGGTGTCGGCAATCACCGCAATCCGAATGTCCGTTCCTCCCCCTTGCAAAGCCTCCTCCCGTATCCGCAAATCCATCTGGTTCACCCCGGAAATCTACCCCCAATTTCCCTCAATGAACAGATCCAGACAGTATTTTCTTATTGAGATATGATCTCATTATGTAAAAATAATCCCTTGCGCCACCGGAATCCCTCCCTAGGTTCCCCGGCTCCATGAAAAACACCCTTTCTCTCATGGCCGTGATGTTGATCGCGGTTTGTTCCGCGCAGGCATCGAAAACCGGGCAACAGCTCGGACAGCGCATCGAGGCTGTCCGGACGACAGCCTATACCTATGGCACGGAGTGCAACGGCGACAACCCCACCTCGAACGCCCTGGGCAAACCCCTGAAGGCCGGAACCGTGCGCAGCGCCGCGGCGGACTGGTCTGTGTACCCCGTCGGCACCCGTTTCCGCATCGTCGAGACCGGCCAGGAATACATCGTTGACGATTACGGCAGCGCCATGGTTGGCAACGGCACCATCGACCTCTTCAAACCAAGTGCCCGCGAGATGGACCGCTGGGGCGTACGGAAAGTGACCATCGAGATCCTGGAATGGGGCTCGCCCGAGCGCAGCCTGCAAATCCTGGGCGAGCGAAAAAAATTGCGCCACATCCGCGAGATGGTCTCCCGCCTGGAACTCCAGCAGGTCACATGACCGGTCGCTTTTCTGACGGAAGCTGTTAGTCTGCTTTCATGACTCCCGTCGGCCCACCCAAAAAGAGCATCGCCCTGCTCATCGATGCGGACAACTCCCCCTCGGCAAAGATCGACTTCATTATCGCCGAACTCGCGACCCACGGCGTCGTCAACATCCGCCGCGCCTATGGCAACTGGAAAAGCCCGTCGCTGGCGGGCTGGGAAAAAGTCCTGCACGAATACGCCATCCAGCCGGTGCAGCAATTCGATCTGGTCAAAGGCAAGAATGCAACCGACATGGCCCTCCTCATCGAAGCCATGGACATCCTCTACACCAAACAGGTGGACACCTTCTGCCTGGTGACATCCGACGCGGACTTCACCCCGCTCGTCCACCGCCTGCGGGCGGATGGCAAGGAAGTCATCGGATTCGGCGGACACAAGGCCTCAATCCCGTTCGTGAACAGTTGCTCGAAATTCCTCTACCTCGACGAAGACAAGAAAGCGAAGGAAGTCCGCACGAATGTCGTCGCAAACACCAGCAAGCTCAAAAGCGACACCAAATTGATGAACATCCTCCGGAATGCCGTCGAAGCCGGGGAAACCGAGGACGGCTGGGCTCCCCTGTGGGGCGTCGGGTCAAACATCTCCAACCAGGCCCCGTTCGACCCACGCAACTACGGCTTCAAAAAACTCAGCGACCTCTTCAAGGCCGTCGATCTCTTTGAAGTCAAGGAAACCAAAAACGGCCCGCAAACCATCTTCTGGGTCCGCAACAAAAAGCGCCCGAGAAAGCCCGCAGACCCCCCCGCACTCCCGGGACTCCCACCCGCCTGAACCGCCCCCGTTCTCCGCTTACAGGATGTAGCCCTCTTCGCCATGTTCGGCGAGGTCCTGTCCGGAGTGTTCTTCTTCCGGGGTGATCCGCACGGGCATGATGGCTTTGACCATGCCGGCCGCCATGGCTGTTCCGGCCACGGCCACTCCAAAGGTAATTCCCATTGCCTTGAGCTGTTCCAGCCAGAGTCCGTTTCCAACCAACCGGGCCAGGCCGTTGGCTTGGGCGGCTGCTCCCAGAAGGTTTGGGTTCACCGCGGCATCGGCCATGATTCCGGTGAGAAGCATCCCCAGCGTTCCAGCCACACCGTGGATACCGAAGACATCCAGCGAGTCATCGTATTTGAACCAGGCTTTCAGCTTGAAAACGGCGAGGAACGGAATGATGCCGCCGAGAAGGCCGATGAACACAGCGCCTCCCGCGTTGACAAACCCACAGGCCGGAGTGATGGCCACCAGACCGGAGACAATTCCCGAACAAAAGCCGAGCACACTGGCCTTGCCCCGTGTGAAATACTCCGCCAGCGCCCACGCACCGCTCGCCACCGCGGCGGCAAGCGTGGTCGTCAGGAAGGCGTTGGATGCCACGCTGTCCCCAGCCAGCGCGCTGCCGGCGTTGAATCCATACCATCCCACCCAGAGCATCCCTGCTCCCACCATGCAAAAAACCATGCTGTGGGGAGCAAAAATCTCGCGGCCATACCCCGCGCGGCGCCCCACCAACAGGCAGAGCACGAGCGAACTCCACCCGGATGCCATCTCCACCACGGTTCCCCCGGCAAAGTCGATCGCCCGGACGGATGCCCCGGCATTCCAAACCCCGTTCATCAAGCCATCCGCTCCCCAGGCCATGTGCGTGACCGGCAGGTAAACCAGAAACATCCACAGGCCGAGAAATGTCAGGATCGCCTGGAACCGAATCCGCTCGGCCACGGCTCCAACAATCAATGCCGGAGTGATGATCGCGAACATCAACTGGAACATGGAAAAGACATTTTGCGACACCCAGCTTGAATACGCCGGGTTCGGCCGGGCATCCACCCCGCGCAAAAACGCAAACTCAAATCCTCCCAGAAAAGCGTTGCCATGGCCGAAGGCCAGGGAATACCCGACTGCCCACCAAATCACCGTCACCAATGACGTGACCCCCAGGCACTGGGCAAGAATCGACAGCACATTCTTCCTGCGCACCAGCCCGCCATAAAAAATGGCCAGTCCGGGAAGGGTCATGAACAACACCAGCGCTGCGGAAATCATCACCCACACGTTGTGACCGGGTCCCGGAACTCCCACGGCGGGAGTGGTCAGCCCCGCAGGAATTTTCCCATCGGTTCCCCTCAAGGCTGCGGCAGGATCGGAGTTGCTGAAATACGCCTCCATGGCCGAAAGCCGTTGTTCGACCGTGGGAACCGGCGGTTCTGCGGCAGCAGAGATGGAAAGGAACGACAAACTTGCAAAACTGACACAAACACAAAGAGATGCGATGCGGGGAAAGAGAGTTCTCATCGCCCGCAAAGTAATGAGAACCGGGCTTTGTTGTCGATCCGCTCCCTTGCTTTTCTCCACACTTTCTTGACGCGCCGCAAGGAGAAGGGACGCACCTGATTTTTTGCTTAAATTTTTTTCGGAATTGTCCTGAAGGCTCCTTCCCGTTCGTTATATTCTTGAGCAAAATCAAGAAAACTCAAAACACCCATGAGCACACCAACACCAAACGGAGCCATGCTGCTGTTTCGCGGCACGGACTGGTACAAAGGCCTCTCACCCGAGGAAATGCAGAAGATCGCCGATCAATGGATGGCTTGGTTCCACGGTCTGACCGGGGAAGGCAAGGCGATTGCAGGACACCCGCTGGAGAGGGAAGGCAAGATCGTTTCCGGCACAAACGGAAACGTGCTGACCGACGGCGCCTTCATTGAATCCAAGGAGGCCATCGGCGGGTATTTTTTCCTCACAGTGGACACGCTGGAGGAGGCGATTGCCATCGCGCAAAAATGCCCCGGCCTTCCCTATGGCATCCAGGTGGAAGTACGCCCCGTCGCCGGAGAGTGTGCGCTCTATACGGAAGCCGCCAAATCCGAATCTCTCCTTGCCGCACAAGGATAAATCTCTTCACCTCAACACCTTATGAAATCCATGTTTATCAATATTCTCCTCGCCGTCGCTGTGCTTGTCGTTGTCTTTCTCATCGTCGTGGCCGCGCAACCATCCGAATTGCGCGTGACGCGCTCGACCACCATTCCCGCTCCGCCGTCGGTGGTCTTTCCGCACGTGAACGACCTCCGCAAATGGGAGGCTTGGTCGCCCTGGGTAAAGATCGACCCGGGCGCCAAAGCGACTTTTGAAGGCCCGTCTGCCGGTGTCGGAGCCGTCATGCGATGGGCATCCACAAACGATCAGGTCGGCGTGGGAAGCATGACGATCACCGAGAGCAAACCGGACGCTCTGATTGGGTTCCGCCTGGATTTCGTCAAGCCCTTCGCCGGCACCAACATCGCAGAATTCACCTTCAAACCCGAGGGCAATCAAACCGTGGTGACATGGAGCATGATTGGAAAAAAGAACTTCATCATGAAAGCGCTCGGGCTGTTTATGAGCTGCGACAAAATGGTAGGCGGCATGTTCGAGCAGGGATTCGCCAATCTGAAAAACGTCGTCGCCACCAGCCCGAACTGACGGGCGAAAAAACCGACAACACAACCATCCAAAAATATTCCATGTCCAATTCCAGCACATTCATCCAACCCTATCTGTTCTTCGGCGGTCACTGCGAAGAAGCTCTTGAATTCTATCGTGTCGTGCTCGGCGCGGAGACGGAAATCGTCATGCGATTCAAAGACAGCCCGGAACCCCATCCAGAGGGAATGGTCCCTCCCGGATTTGAAAACAAGATCCTGCATGCGACATTTCGCGTCGGCGAATCCACGGTCATGGCGTCCGATGGCTGCGGCTCCAGCCCGGGGTTTGCGGGCTTTTCGCTTTCGCTGACCCTGCCGGATGCGGAAGAAGCCGGACGCGTCTTTGCCGCTCTGTCCGAAGGCGGACAAGTAAACATGCCCCTGGCCAAAACCTTCTGGTCCCCGTTGTTCGGGATGGTCGCCGACCGGTTCGGCGCGAACTGGATGATCACTCTGCCAATCTAATCCATGAAATACGCATCCACCATCGCCGGCATCCTGCTCGGGCTGCCGTTTGTTGCCTTCGGTCTCCTGTTTTTGTTGAACCTCATGCCCGCGCCTCCGGCCCCACCTGAAGGTTCACCACAGGCTCTGTTCATGGGGGCGTTGTTTCCCACGGGCTACCTCACCTTCGTGAAGGTTTTGGAAGTCCTCGGTGGGATCCTCGTCGCCATTCCCATCACGAGAAATTTCGGCCTGCTGGTTCTTGGTCCAATCATCGTGAACATCCTCGCCTTCCATGTTTTCATCATGAAAGGCGAGGGGCTCGTCAATCCGATCCTCATCCTGATCTGCCTGCTGGCGGCCTTCCTCCTGTGGTCCGGACGCCGGGCATTTGCCGGGTTGTGCGGGAAACACAAAGGGAGGGACCATGCCTGATATCGTTCACAGAGTCGGGATTCGTGCGCCTCTTTCGAAAGTCTATGAGGCCCTGGCCACCGTGGAAGGCGTGGCCGGATGGTGGACAAAGGAAACATCCGGAGTATCCAAACCCGGCGGCACAATGGAAGTTCTCTTCAGCTCACCCACGGGAGAGAGGATCGGCGGAATGAAAATGGAAGTCACGGCCCTGGAACCCGACAAGAAAGTGTGTTGGCGCTTCACAGCGGGACCGGAGGAGTGGATGGGAACGGAAGTTGTTTTCCATCTTTCCCAGGAGGGCGATCACACCATCGTCCTCTTCAGCCACAGGAACTGGCCCGAAGCCGTTGAATGCATGGCCCATTGCAGCATGAAGTGGGGGACGTTCATGATGAGCCTCAAGGAGTTCGTCGAGACGGGCCGCGGCAAGCCTTCGCCGGATGATGTCAAGATCGACAACTGGAATTAGCCCGGATCCGGCGGTTGTCCGCAGAGGCGCGAAGAAGCAGAGGGCGGATGAAGAAGTTTCTTTGTGGTGCGGTCGGGAAATTTTCATTGAATGAAAAGAATGTCGACATCGTTAGCGGATGCGCTAACATCTTTGCATGATTGAAGTGGATTTTTATCGGACGAGGGATGGCGGGTGTCCGGTGGAGGTCTATATGGACTCGTTGAGTGACAAACAGGCGGCCAAAGTTCTTTGGACGTTCAATCTGCTGCGCAATTTGACTCCCGTTCCGGGGCAGTATTTTCAGAAGATGACCGGACGGGATGATTTGTGGGAGGTGCGTGTTTTGTTCGCTGGAGATATTTTCCGCCTGCTTGGTTTTTATGCCCGGGACGGAAAATTTTTGCTGTGTCACGGATTTACGAAAAAGACTTGCTGTGTAGAAACCATATTGATTCCTTGTTGGAGATGGGTTAGAAGCAG